>NZ_CP129963.1:0-624821 GCF_030503615.1 Sphingobacterium sp. BN32 | reverse complement strand
GGTGACAGGGAGTAAGCAAATCCAGATGTTGGGTCTTAGCGGTATCTATACGCAAATTACGGTAGAAGGTCTACCAGGACCTCGCGGATTTTCCGCGCCTCTAGGCTTGAACTCTATTGCCGGAACCTGGATCGAAGCCATCAATATCAGTAAAGGAATCGGTTCTGTAGCGAACGGTTTCGAAAATATGGCCGGACAAATCAATGTGGAACTTAAGAAGCCACATAACTCCGACAAGTTATTTTTCAATGCTTATGCGAATAACATGGGCCGTACGGATGTAAACTTAAATGTATCGCATCATATCAATGAGAAATGGTCGGTTGGCCTATTATTACATGACAACTTCATGTACAACAAATCCATGAACTTCAGTGATAATGGTTTCCGTGATATGCCTGTTGGTAATTTATTCTCCGGAATCAACAGATGGCATTATGAGAATGGAAAAGGTATAATCGCTCAATTCGGCGTTAAATTCCTTCATGATGATCGCATCGGTGGACAGATCGATTTCAACGAGAAGACCGATAAATACGGTACGGACCTATACGGACTAGGTTTCAAGAACCAGCGTATTGAAGGTTTCGGTAAACTGGGTTATGTTTTCCCGACAAACAAACACCGTAGTATCGGGCTTCAGTTGTCCGCAAGCCGCTTCAAACAAGAAAGCTTCTTTGGATTAAACGCATACGATAATGAGCAGAAATCCCTATATGCTAACCTTTTGTTCCAAGACATCTTAGGCTCTGTTGCCCATAAATACAAAGTCGGAGCGTCGGTACAGCATGATAACTATGACGAGGATTTGGCGCGCTATCAGGCAGGACAAACTGCTTATCAATACGATTTCGGCCGCAAAGAAACCACGGCAGGGGCATTTGCAGAATATACCTTTAGCCCGTCTGAAAATTTCGACGCTGTTTTAGGCCTTCGCCAAGATTACAACAACCTATATGGTTGGTTTACTACGCCACGCGCCGTATTACGCTATCAGCCGACTCTTAACACAACCCTTCGCTTAAGCTCGGGAAGAGGACAGCGCACAGCGAATATCTTTGCGGAAAACTTAGGTATTTTCGCTTCCAGCCGTAGCATCAACAATATGGCAGGGCTGATCAACGGCGCCAATGCGTATGGCTTAAAGCCTGAGGTATCCTGGAATACCGGATTCACGTTCGACCAGAATTTTCAATTATTTGGCAGAGAGTCGGGTATTTCGGTAGAGTTATTCCACAACCGTTTCCAAAACCAAGTAGTCATCGACTATGAAGATCCACGTCAGGTTAGTTTCTATAACCTAGATGGCAAGTCATTCTCCAATAGTATTCAAGCGGAGTTCCGTTTTATGCCACTTCAACATTTTGAAGCACGCATGGCTTACCGTTTACTAGACGTACAAACAGATTATCAGTCTGGAAGACTGGAGAAACCAATGAACGCGAAGCACCGTGGGTTCTTGAACTTAGCTTATAACCTGCACTCGGGATGGGCATTTGACTATACCTTAAACGTGGTAGGAAAAAAACGTCTTCCAAGTACCGCAAGCAATCCGGTTGAATACCAACTCGGCACACGCTCAGATGCTTATGTAACGATGAATGCTCAAGTTAGCCGCACATTCGGTAAGAACAAAAACTTTGATATCTATATCGGAGGAGAGAACTTAACAAACTTCTACCAGAAAGATCCAATCTTAGCATTCGACAATCCTTTTGGTCAAAACTTCGATACCAATCTCGTATGGGGACCAATTACCGGTCGTATGTTCTACACCGGTATCCGTTACCATATCAAATAGGAATGCGACTGACCTGAAAGCAATTAAAAACTTTCATCACCCCATTTTAACCCGTATCAAAGCCCTTCCAGAGCGGCTTTGATACGGGTTTGTATTGGGTTTACATTGGGTTTGAAAGGGAAGTGAGCCGTAGTCGTTAGGTATTAGACTTTTAGGTATTAGATTTTAGACTTTAGATGTATGATTTGCTAGCGTTTTGCAATAAAAAGGTGGGCCGGATGGGTTATAGCGCTTGATGATGGGCAGGATATCTTGCCTTTAAACCAAGAAAGGAAGGATTTTAGGATTAACAGGATCCTGCTTATCCTTATATCCTTCCTTTCTTGGTTCAAAGACAATTCAAACGTCTAAAATCTAATGTCTTATATCTAATGTCTAAGCTAATACTATCGCTAATTCTTGCTGTAACCGTGCGGTTGGGAGTCCGATTACATTTTCATAGGAGCCAATGATTTTATTGATCCCGACTCTGCCAATCCATTCTTGGATGCCGTAAGAACCGGCCTTATCTAGCGGTTTATAACGCTCGACGTAATAGTCGACCTCTTCATTGGAGAGTTGATTCAACCAAACGGTTGTTTCTTCGACAAAGCTTACTTTTTGATCTTGGTAGGCTAAGGCTACTGCCGTATAAACAAGGTGTGATTTACCAGCTAGCCGTTTAATTACAGCTTTTGCTTCTTCCAAATCGGCAGGTTTTCCGAGGACATCGCCCTGCTCGTCTACGACAATGGTATCGGCGCAGATTAAAAGCTTATCAAAATAGAGCTCGCGATCAAATGCGCTTAGCTTAGTTTCTGCGATATACTTAACGATTTCTACAGCTGAAAGTGTTGGGTCGTAGGATTCGTCCGTTTCCTTGATCTCGACCTCAAAAGCAATATCCATCGAAGCTAGCAACTCTTTTCTTCTGGGCGATTTCGACCCTAAGATGATCGAAATATCTTTTAATTTATCTTGTACCATTAGACGCTCTTTATATGTGTTTGAACGCCCCATTTTCCTTGCAGCTTCAATATCTTCTCTAAGATATCTCGTACCACTCCTCGCCCACCCTTAAATGGCGACATATAATGCGAGATGGTTTTAATATCCTCTATAGCATCAACCGGGCATGCGGCAATTCCGACAACTTGCATCACCTCGTAGTCTGGCATATCATCTCCAACGTACATTAGCTGATCGGCTGTTAATTCATATTTGCTAAGGAGCTCGTTCAAGACGTCCATCTTTTGGCTGACGCCTAAATGTATTTCCTTCACCCCGAGTCCCTGAAGGCGCAATCGTACGCCCTCCGATCTTCCACCGGAAATCACCCATAGCATCAGTCCCATTTTTTCCGCTAATTGCATGGCATATCCATCCTTCACATAGAAGGTCCGTAACTGTTCGCCCGACTCGGTAACTTGCAAGGTGCCATCGGTCAATACACCATCAACATCTAAAACAACGGCCTTTATCTGTGTAAACTTCTGAAAGATCATATTTTTAATTTATCCCCAAAATTAGACAAACTTTAAGAGTTATTAATAAGTAAGATTAATCAAATAATGCCAAAACTTTATTTGTTAAAACACATAAATCAGAGAATTGTCAGAAAGTAGTTGCAGGGGAAACTTTTTTTAGGAAAGTCTTTGCGGAATTAAATTCTTGCTTTACCTTGTGTATCACAATTCGAAGGAATAGTAGAATTGTTAGTTAAAATTGTCTTTTCATAATTTAGGTTTATAATTGGTTAGTATCAAACCCTGGCGCCCATCGTCAGGGTTTATTTTTTTGTATAAACCCACTCAAACTACGCTAAACAGCGGTAAAAAAAAGCCAAAGTGAGGTATTTCCTGCTGGTATTTGAAAGTAGATATTTTTAGAAACAACGAGGGCTGTATCATATTACAATGTACAGCCCTTGCTATTATTTAAACGAATTCCTTGATTTCTTATTTTTTCTCTGGACCGTTTGGTTTAGCGATTGAGGTTCTCATATCGGTATCCGCCTGGATGTTTTGCATTTTATAATAATCCATGATCCCTAGATTACCATTTCTAAATGCTTCTGCTAAGGCCATCGGTACTTGCGATTCTGCTTCGATTACCTTTGCTTTCGCCTCTTGGGCTTTGGCGCGCATCTCTTGTTCTGTTGCTACTGCCATCGCACGGCGCTCTTCTGCCCTTGCATTGGCGACTTTCAAGTCAGCCTCCGCTTGGTCGGTTTGTAGTTTTGCTCCTACGTTTTCACCGATATCGATATCTGCGATATCAATAGAAAGGATTTCGAACGCTGTTCCCGAGTCCAGCCCTTTAGAAAGTACTGTTTTCGAGATTCTATCTGGGTTCTCTAATACTTCTTTGTGATTGCTTGAAGAACCAATAGTCGTTACGATACCTTCACCCACACGAGCAAGAATTGTTTCTTCACCTGCACCACCTACTAATTGATTGATGTTTGCACGAACCGTAACACGCGCTTTTGCGATCAACTGAATACCATCCTTGGCTACTGCGGCTACTGGAGGCGTATTGATAACCTGCGGGTTTACAGAAAGCTGAACCGCATCGAACACATCACGACCAGCTAAGTCAATCGCCGTCGCTAATTTAAAGTCTAGCGGGATATTCGCTTTGTCTGCGGAGATGAGTGCTTTGATAACTTTATTTACATTTCCACCGGCTAAGTAGTGGGTTTCAATTTCATTGGAGCTAATCTTTAAACCTGCTTTTGTCGAAGTAATCATGGCATTGGTAACCAATGCTGGTGACACTTTCCTTAAGCGCATCAATACAAGATTCAGTAAGCTGATCTTTACATTGGATAATTGCGCTGTAAACCATAGGTTGACAGGAAGCAAATAAAGAAGGAAGAATATGGCGATTACCGCTCCGATAATGATGAGTACAAGTTGAATTGCTGGATCCATTTAATTGTCGATTAATAAAAGTTTCAATTTACTAAAGATATAAATTTTATTTAGAAGAATAGGCTCTTATTTCTGCTTTTCGCGCTTTAATGCCAGTTTATTCCCTATATTTAGTTGTTATATCATGATTTTAGATGATGCATTTAAAGGAGGTGATAAATTCCGCTGATTCGAAACAATTCCTTGAATTACCGGCCTTTATCAACCGAGGTAACCAAAACTATATTCATCCGCTGAATAGCGATATAGAGTCGGTTTTTGACCGATCGAAAAATGCCTTTTTTAAGAAGGGCGACGGCAATCGTTGGAATTTATATGACGCGAAAGGGGATATAATTGGCCGCATTGCTGCATTTTACCATTTCGATGAGAAACGAGGAGAGAACCGTGGGGGCTTTGGATTTTTCGAATGTATTGATGAGCAGGAAGCTGCCAATTTACTCTTTGATCAGGCGAAGACCTGGCTTCAGGCAAATGGTTTGAACCACATGGAAGGACCGATTAATTTTGGCACCAGAGATCAGTGGTGGGGATTACTGATTGAGGGGTTCTACCCTCCAGTCTATGGCATGTTCTACCATCCTCCTTATTATCAGCTACTTTTCAAACAGTATTCTTTCGAAGTTTTATTCGAGCAATATACCTATCGCCGGAAAATATCGGCAGCATTTAGCCCTGCAGTTCTGCGGCGTGCAGGCAGAATTCAACAAGATCCGAACTACCGCTTTGAAGATATCAGCGGACTTTCGGAGAATGAACTCGTTACTTACTTTATGGAAGTTTATAATGCCGCTTGGAGGGACTTTGACGGCGTCAATGCGTTGAGCAGAGCTGAAGTCGCCCAATTGATTACGCATATGCGTCCGGCTATAGACAAGAAAATTATTTGGTTTTCTTACTTTAAAGATCAACCAATAGGTTTTTTCATCAATTTACCCGACCTAAACCAACTGTTAGTGAAATTTTTACGCCAGGGAAGTTTAAACATATGCCAAAAAATTCGATTTTTGTACCGAAAAACAACAAGAAAGTGTACAACAATGGTAGGGATGGTTTTTGGAATACATCCGGACTACCAAGGGAGAGGTGTTGAAAGCGCCTTAATAGTGAATTTTGCAAATTCTGTTTCTAAATTAGGTCCCCATGCATATCAGGAGATACAAATGAATTGGATTGGAAGCTTCAATACGAAAATGATTGCAGTTGTCGAATCCCTTGGAGCAGAACGCTATAAAACACATTGTACTTATCGATTAACATTTTAACAACAATATTATGTCTTTAGACATGTTGAAACTTAGGTCTGCCCGACTACAAGCTATGATCAGCATCATCGTGGCAACTTTAGTCATTATTTTTTCTTATTGGTATTTTACTGCGAAGCAGAAG
Organism: Sphingobacterium sp. BN32; assembly: GCF_030503615.1. Classification (NCBI taxonomy): domain Bacteria; kingdom Pseudomonadati; phylum Bacteroidota; class Sphingobacteriia; order Sphingobacteriales; family Sphingobacteriaceae; genus Sphingobacterium; species Sphingobacterium sp. BN32. The sequence goes on along the minus strand of NZ_CP129963.1, from coordinate 618,716 downwards.
GAATATACCGGTGCGATGAAAGAATATATGGACTTGGCGCAGGAGAAATTCTATTTGCTTCAGCAATGGGAAGTTGAGATACAGCAGATTTCAAAATTCAACTCCCTCGAGCACCATGTCGATGCTTATTCCAGAGAACGTGCGCGCTCGAACATTAATGCAACCATCGCCAAGCTGGCTGCCAGAAACATATTAATTGATACTGTTCCGCACAGTATTGCGAAAATTCAAACCGTGAGCGATAGCATTCTGAGCCGCAGTGCGATGAAATCAAGCAATAGCTTAAACACGATTTCTATTAATCTGGCAGATGAACAAGAAATGATTACGGCGGCAAGCAATATGCTGACCAATGAAATCATCGCGATACGCTCCAAAAAGACAGAGCAGAAATTACAATACCTGGAAACGACACGTACCATTACCTTGGTGCTTGGGATTATTTCCCTGATTGTTATCCTATTTGTGATCTATCAGATCATGAAACTATCTGCTTACCTCAGCAAAACATCGGCGGCAGAGCGTAAGCTCAACGATGAATTTCAACGGACGACAGACAAATTGGAAGAGCTGAACTGGGTTCTACAGAATTCGGCAAAAGTATACAATATAGTCAATGGAAATCTCTCCGAACATCAGATTGCCAACAATGCTTTATCCATCGTGAGAGACGTATTGGGAGGACATGCTGCAGCGATATATATTCGAAAAATTGATTCTTACGAGCTCAGTTTAAAGGATTCATATGGCTTAGACTCTAAGCAACTCCTGAACAACATCTTGATTGGCGAAGGAATCGTGGGTAGCGTGGCGGAAACAAAAAACCCAAAGGTATTAGATATTAATGACCTCAATCAGGTTAGATTAGGTACGGGGATCGTTTCGGCACTTCCTGCGAAAGTAATCATTTTCCCCATCGTCTTTGAAGAGTACTGCATCGGTGTACTTGAAGTTTTCGGTTCCTTCAGCAATGAGCGTCAAGAAAATATTCTAAACTTCCTAACCCGTGCGGGGCGTGCGATTGGTTCGGCAATCAAATCTAGACAAGATCAAAGTCTCGTAGAAGACTTACTTGCCGAGACGCAGCACCAGACGGAAGAGCTGGAGGCGCAGCAAGAGGAACTACGTATAACAAATGAGGAATTAGTTTATAAGACCAACTTATTAGAGGCTTCGGAAGAGGAACTTCGCGTACAGCAGGAAGAGCTTTCGCAAGCAAATAAAGAGCTGAACGATAAAGCCGCAGAACTAGAAAAGCGTAATGTCGATTTGAAGCATGCCCAACAGGTTGTGGAGCAGAAAATTTCTGAAGTAGAACAAGCCAGCAAATATAAATCGGAGTTTATGGCCAACATGAGCCATGAATTAAGAACGCCGTTGAACAGTATACTGATATTGGCAAAGTTGCTTCAGGATAACAAGCAAAAGAACCTGTCGGAAGATCAGATAAAATATTCATCCGTTATTTACAATGCAGGGTCTGACCTGCTCCAACTAATCAATGAGTTGCTCGATTTAGCTAAAATCGAGTCGGGTAAAGTTGATTTGAACAATGAAATCATACCGGTTTCCGGATTTGCCCATAATATCGAGTCCTTGTTCAAAGAGATTGCGGAGAATAAGAAGATTGACTTTGTAGTGGATATATCGGAAGCACCTGCTGAATTTGTGACTGATGAATACCGCTTAGAACAGGTGACGAAGAATTTCCTTTCCAATGCTTTCAAGTTTACCGAAAGGGATGGACAGGTTAGTTTGAAGATCAGTTTGAATCAGAATAACTTATATTTCGCAGTTACCGACTCTGGTATTGGTATTTCGGCGGAGAAACAAACCTTGATTTTTGAAGCTTTCCGTCAGGAGGATGGATCGACGAGTCGCAAGTATGGTGGCACCGGCTTAGGATTATCAATTTCTAAAGAAATTGCCTCGCTTTTAGGTGGCCGTATCGTCCTAGAAAGCGAACCAAATAAAGGAAGTAAATTCACATTGATTATTCCTTATGTCGCCCCTTCTTCCCTATCTTCGGAGGAGCCCGTTAAAGCTCAAGATGAAGAAGTTCCTGTTCGTGAGGTGGAGATGCCAAAGGCAGCGATTATCCCAGAACCAGCGGAAGAAAAAACTGCGAGCAATGCGGAGCCTAGCGGCGAAAAGGCTATTTTGATTATTGAAGACGACATCAATTTCTCCGAGATATTAAAAAGCTTTGCAGAGGGATATGGTTTCACCACCCTTCAAGCGTATGATGGTGAAACAGGTATTCAACTGGCGAAGTCGAAACTTCCGGATGCTATTATCCTCGACGTCATGCTTCCTATTGCCGATGGTTGGGAAGTGTTGCGCACGTTAAAGAATGCTGAGGAAACCAAGCACATCCCTATACACATGATGTCTGCAGCGAGCTTTGATAAAAAAGAGTTTTTAGAAGATGGCGCTATCGGCTTTATGTCTAAACCAGTGAGCGAAGCGAGCATAGAATCTGCCTTTGAGAACATTAATTTAAACCTGAACAAAGGGGTTAAAAAAATCTTGTTGATCGAGGATCAGGAGTTCCAAAGCGATCTGATCAAGAAAGCCTTTGCGGAACAGCAGATCAATGTGATCCAAGCGTTTACCATCGAGTCGGGTCTGAAAAAATTAGAGCAGGAATCGAACTTCGATTGTATTATCCTGGATATCAAGCTGCCGGACGGAAGTGGTTTAGAGATGCTTGATAAGATTAAAGCAGACAAAAAATACGAGAAACTTCCGGTAATTATCAATACGGCATACGATCTTTCGACGGAACAGACGGAGCGTATCATGCGCCATACGCAATCGATGGTTTTAAAATCCAGCAAGTCGAATACCCGATTAACAGATGAAGTTAATTTATTCTTAAACAAACTGACAGAACCGACTTACAATCCGGTTAGGAATCTGGATAAGATCGCCAACACGGAACACTATGGTGCTAGTAATTTGGAGGGTAAATGTGTGTTGATTGCGGACGACGATATGCGGAATGTATTTGCGCTGACTTCTTCGCTTCAGGAATACAATATGCAAATTGAGATTGCCAATAACGGTCGCGAAGCTGTGGAGATGGTGAACGATCCGGCGAATCATATTGATATTGTACTCATGGACGTCATGATGCCGGAGATGGATGGTTATGAGGCGATCCAGTTGATACGAAAAGAGAAAAAGAATAGTAATCTACCGATTATAGCTGTTACTGCGAAGGCAATGAAGGGGGACAGAGAGAAGTCTATTGATTTGGGGGCTAGTGATTACGTGAGCAAACCAATCGATATCGACAAATTGGTATCATTAATGCAAGTATGGCTAAGCTAGAGGATTCTCACGAAATAAGCTTTTCAGAGATTGAAGATCTGATATTCTTACTGAAAAACATCTCAGATTTTGATCTATCGGGCTATACGCGTTCCTCCTTGAAGCGTAGAATCCAGCGGATTATGGGTTTGGAGAACATGGATATTGTCGATTTAAAGAATGCGTTGGTGAATGTGCCGGGCTTTCAAACCTATTTTATTGAAGAAGTGACGGTGAATGTGACGGAGATGTTTCGCGACCCGGGCTTCTACAATAAACTGAGCAGCGACATCATCCCCTATTTATCTACCTTTCCCAGAATTAAGATTTGGAGTGCTGGATGCTCGACGGGTGAGGAGGTCTATTCCCTGGCAATCTTGTTGCGCGAGCATGGGCTTAGCGATCGCTCGTTTATCTACGGGACCGACATCAATAGCAAGGTCCTTGACGTTGCGAAAAAAGGAATCTATCCATTGAAGAAATTCAAAGAATACACGGAGAACTTCAATGCGTTTGATTCGAAAGAGCATTTTGCTTCTTATTATACAGCTCGCTATGATGCGGCAATTATCAATCATGATCTTAGACAAAATATTTTGTTTTCGACACATAACCTAGCTACGGATCAGGTATTCAACGAGTTTCACCTAATTACCTGCCGTAATGTACTGATCTACTTTGACTTAAAGCTTCAAGAGCGCGTTATGAATTTGTTTTACGAATCGCTCGCCTTGTTTGGCTTTCTATGCTTGGGCACCAAAGAAACATTGTTGCGGCATGAGGTTATGAAGAATTTCAAAGTGGTAGATAAAGAGTTTAACATCTACCAGAAGATTAAATAGAATGGATGAATTGGCAAAAAATATTATTGTGATTGGTGGGTCTGCGGGGGCTTACGAAGTCATCGTGGATATTCTAGACCACCTTCCAACATACTTTTCGTCGGCAATCGTGGTGGTTTTACATCGTAATTCAAAATACGAAACGAAAGTAGAATCTAGCTTATCGCGCCGCTTGAACAGGAGTGTCACATCCGTAAAAGATAAACTCCCGATCCTGGCCGACAATATCTATTTCGCGCCCCCGGGTTATCATTTAATGGTAGAGCCGGATTTTCGGTTTTCATTAGATATTTCGGATCCTGTTCAATTCTCCAGACCCTCTATTGATGTATTTTTTGAATCGGTCGCTGATATCTATAAAACAAATAGCACCGCGTTCTTGTTGTCTGGAGCAAATACCGACGGTGCCGCAGGTTTGAAACGACTGGCTGAGCTGGGCGCGACCTGTTATGTTCAGTCGCCAGAAGAGGCAAAAATCGATACGATGCCGACCAGCGGTCAAAAAGTTTCAAAAAATGTTATAACACTTACTAATGCTAAAATAATTGACTATTTTAGTAAATTAACTTGATTGCTAAAATGAAGACTATCAACATTTTGCTCCTTGATGATAAGGAAGAAAATATCATCAGTTTGAGTGCATTACTGGAAGATGTTGACCATGTTAATCTTATCTCCTCAACCGACCCCAATGATGCATTGAAAATCTGCTGGAAAGAGGATATCTCTATTGCACTAGTAGATGTCCAAATGCCAAAGATCAATGGATTTGAATTTGTTTCTATTCTGAAGTCCAACCCCAAGACGAGCCATATCATGGCTATTATGGTTACTGCGATTTCCAAGGAAGATAAATACCTATTGCAGGGCCTAGAAAGTGGCGCTGTTGATTACCTCTACAAACCGTTGAACCCGGAAATTACCGTGGCGAAGGTTCGTTCTTTTGTACAGCAGATTTTGGTACAACAAGAGCTGAAGGAGAAGAACCGTGAATTGGAACTATCTCGGCAAGAGCTATTAAAAACAAAAGAAGAAGCCGTACAAGCGAGGAAATCGAAAGAGATTTTTCTAGCAAACATGAGTCATGAGATCCGCACGCCTATCAACGGCATTATGGGAATCATGCATATGTTCAAAAGTTCGGAGCTTACGGCAGAGCAACGTGATTGGCTAAAGCGTTTGGATAATGCTTCGCAATCGCTGCTACTGATTATCAATGATATCCTGGATCTTTCAAAGATTGACTCGGGAATGTTGAAGATCGAATTTGAGGACTTTAGCTTACTGAAGATGATTGAGGATATCGATCGAATATTCAAAATAAAAGCGACCCATAAGAATCTAAATTTCGAGATTGAAGTGGACGAAGGGGTTCCTCAATATATTCGCTACGATTCCCTGCGCTTGCAGCAAATCATCAGCAATTTTATTTCAAACAGTTTAAAATTCACTGAAACGGGTTCTATTACACTCACGGTAAACCTGTTAGAGCAGCATGCAGATAACTTTTTGTTGCGCTTTATCGTCAAGGATACGGGGATTGGTATCAAGGCCGATTCTGTGGAAAAGATCTTTATGGCGTTTGAACAGGCTGATGATGGTATCACGAAGAAATTCGGCGGTACTGGGCTAGGTCTTGCGATTGTGAAACGTTTGGCGAAGCTGTTAAATGGTCAGGTTGGCGCGAAGAGCGAGTATGGGCAGGGTTCGGAGTTTTATTTTGAAGGCTGGTTTGAGGCATCGGATCACGACGAGCAGAAAAGTGAGACCAATGCACCTTCTTACAACACCTTTCCGAAGTTTAGCAACATGCGCGTTCTAGTAGCGGAGGACAACGATTTGAACTCCTTTATGCTTGCGCATATGCTACGTAGTTGGAACTGTGAGGTGGATATCGTTCGTAATGGCCGTTTGGCGTTGGAAAACGTAGAGGCAAATCATTATGACTTGATTCTTATGGATACCCATATGCCTATTATGAGCGGTTTTGAAGCAATTAAAGAAATCAAGAATCACATCATACCGGAAAAGCATGGTATTCCTATTATCACGATCTCGGCTTCGGTATTGGAGCATGAGCAGGCTGCCGCTTTCCAAGCCGGTGCTGATGGAGTGATTGGAAAACCTTTTGACCCGATTGAACTGTATCAAAAGATTGTTTCTGTCACAGCAAAGATTAATTCTTAAATTATCTTTCATTTCCTAACGTTATACTCGTTAGTATGAATTATTTATAGTAAATTCGGGGATATTAAATTTAATGTTTAGTTATGAAAAAATTAATTTTAGCTCCTGCACTAGCTCTAGCTATCGCGGTTTCTTCTTGCGGAAATAATGCAGAGAAGAAAGAGGAGGCTACTTCTACGGAATCTACTCCGACTACTGAGGCTCCAGCTTCAACAACAGAAGAAACAGTACCAGGAATTGAAAATGTAACCTCTTCACAAACTTGGACAGTTGAGGGAAATGATCAAATGCAGTACAACATTAACTTAATTCGCGTAAAAGCGGGTGAGCCTGTTGAATTGACGTTGAAAAACGTTGGATCGATGCCTAAAGAGTCTATGGGACACAACTTTGTCGTATTGAAACCAGGTGTTGATATCCCTACGTTTGGTGGAGAAGCTGCAGCAGCTGCTGACAGTGAGTACATCCCTAAATCATCACTTACTTCTATCGTAGCACACACGAAATTATTAGGTCCAGGTGAATCTGACAAAATCACTTTCACGTTGGAAAAGGGAGTTTATCCTTTCCTATGTAGTTTCCCTGGTCACTTCGGTATCATGCAAGGAAAAATCGTAGCTGAATAATCTTATTTAGCGCAATTCATAAAATTAGCCTCGAATTATTCGGGGCTTTTTTATTTCCATAGCTAAGGATTCGGTAGGCCTGTCATTTCTACGTAGTTTATGCATACGATTGCTATAGTAAATATTGATTTACGTTCGTTTGTTCCATAGATAAATAGTAAATTTGAGGCCGTTAAACAAATAAAAACTCTATGCAATACGACGTAATTGTAATCGGTAGTGGTCCAGGTGGATATGTTGCCGCTATCCGTTGTGCTCAACTTGGTTTGAAAACTGCTGTTATCGAAAAATATAGCACATTTGGTGGTACCTGTTTAAATGTAGGTTGTATTCCTTCAAAAGCCTTGTTAGACTCTTCGGAGCACTATCATAATGCGGCTCATAACTTTGACCAACATGGTATCTCTTTGAGCAACCTAAAAATTGATATGAAGAAAATGATTGCTCGTAAAAACGACGTCATTGCTCAAAATACTGCTGGTATTACTTTCTTATTCAAGAAAAACAAAATCGACAGCTTCGAAGGCGTTGGTTCATTTGTGGATAAGAACACGATCAAAATTACAAAGAATGACGGTTCTACGGAGGAAATCAAAGGTAAAAACATCATTATCGCTACAGGTTCTAAACCTACAGCATTACCTTTCTTGCCAGTTGACAAAAGTCGTATCATCACTTCAACAGAAGCATTGAATTTAACAGAAGTACCTAAGCACCTTATCGTTATCGGTGGTGGTGTAATCGGTTTGGAGTTAGGATCAGTTTATGCGCGTCTAGGTGCTAAGGTTTCCGTTGTAGAATATGCTAAATCAATCATCGCAACGATGGATGGCGGATTAGGTAAAGAATTACAACGCGTATTGAAGAAAAACTTAGGTATGGAGTTCTTCATGAGCCACAAAGTTACTGGTGCTGTTGCAAAAGGCAAGAAAGTAACGGTGACTGCTGAAGATTCCAAAGGCCAAGAGGTTGTTTTGGAAGGCGATTACTGCATCGTAGCTGTTGGTAGAACTGCTTACACTGAAGGCTTAGGCTTAGAAAATATCGGTATCAAAACGGAAGAGCGCGGAAATAAAATCACTGTTAATGAGCATATGGAAACTTCAGTAGAAGGTGTTTATGCAATTGGTGATGTTGTTCGCGGTGCGATGTTAGCTCACAAAGCGGAAGACGAAGGTATCTATGTTGCAGAGCGCATCGTTGGTCAAAAACCTCATATCGATTACAACTTAATTCCTGGTGTCGTTTATACATGGCCAGAAGTTGCATCTGTTGGTCAGACTGAAGAGCAATTAAAAGAAGCGGGTAAGAAATATAAATCAGGAAGCTTCTCATTCAAAGCATCAGGACGTGCGAAAGCATCTGGTGACACAGATGGATTTATCAAGGTATTAGCAGATGCCGATACAGATGAAATCTTAGGTGTACATATGATTGGCCCTCGCGCAGCAGACATGATCGCTGAAGCGGTAGTAGCTATGGAATACCGTGCTTCTGCAGAAGATATCGGTAGAATCTGTCATGCTCACCCAACATTTACAGAGGCATTAAAAGAAGCTGCATTAGCAGCAACTGCAAATAGAGCGATCCACGCTTAAGCAGAAAATAAATATTTAGAAAAGGCAAACTTCGGTTTGCCTTTTTTTGTGAAAGCGTCTGTTTTCAATGGCCATCAAGAGCTTTCATTTCTGACGCTATTCAATGAAGACATGAAAGTTTTGTTTTAAATTTGCCCTATGAACTTTTATACTAGAAAATGGGTTAAACCTGAAGACCTAAACCCTAACGGATCGCTATTCGGAGGGACTCTGCTCCGTTGGATAGACGAAGAGGCTGTTATTTATGCCATCGTACAGTTGGGCAATCCACATGTGGTGACTAAGTTTATCTCAGAAATCAACTTCGTATCCTCCGCGAAACAAGGAGATATCATCGAATTGGGAATCGAAGCAATTAACTTCGGGAATACTTCTTTGACCATGCGTTGCGAGGTTAGAAATAAGATTAGCAGAAAGACAATCTTATCAATCGATAAGTTGGTCTTTGTAAATCTTGACCCACAGGGAAATCCTGTTCCACATGGTAGAACGGAGATTACTTATGCTTATATGGGGGTTGATAGAGACGTGAATCGACGTGATTAAGCGGCTTTCTGCGCTTGAATTTCACGCTTAAGATCTTTCTCTACCCAGAAAGAAACAATAGGGATTAAGCTTAAGAAGAAGTACTTTACAACGCGTCCAAATGACCAGTTATAGGTCTGCCAACAAGCTACTAGAAGAACAACAAAGATGACTACTAAGAATCCATGTATCGACCCTGCCACGCGTACAGCTTCAGGAATTCCTGCGAAATATTTTAGAGGCATGGCAACGAAGAAAAGTAAAATAGTAGAAATAGCTTCCCAGAGAGCAACTTGTTGAAAGATACGTAACATAGTGTAATTCTTAATTTGGCGCAAATTAATTGATTTAGCGGAGTTTTCGAAGCGCGCTGTCCTATCTTTCTGGTTTATGACACTTCTATGCCTTTTTCCAACCATTTAAGCTAAAGAAAACGAAAGACTAAATAAAAAATATGTATTTTTGGATAATTGTATAAGCATAACATAACGACACTTAATATTTATGAATTACGACATTATTGTTATTGGTAGTGGACCTGGTGGATATGTAGCTGCCATCAGAGCCTCTCAATTGGGGTTCAAAACGGCCATTATCGAACGTGAAGCATTAGGAGGAATTTGCCTTAACTGGGGTTGTATTCCTACAAAGGCACTTCTAAAGAGTGCGCAAGTATTCGAATATTTAAATCATGCAGAAGAATACGGTATCAAAGTAAATGGCGGAGAAGCTGATTTTGGTGCTATCGTTAAAAGAAGTCGTGGCGTCGCTGACGGTATGAGCAAGGGTATCCAGTTCTTGATGAAAAAGAACAAAATCGATGTGATTATGGGTACTGCTAAAATTAAAAAAGGTGGTAAAATTGATGTTAAAGCTGCGGATGGTACAACCAAAGAATATACAGCAAAACACACCATCTTAGCTACCGGTGCTCGTTCAAGAGAATTACCTAACTTACCACAAGACGGAACTAAGATCATTGGCTACCGTCAAGCAATGAATCTTCCGAAGCAACCTAAATCAATCGTAGTTGTTGGTTCTGGTGCTATTGGTGTCGAGTTTGCTTATTTCTATAATGCAATCGGAACACAAGTTACTATTGTTGAATTCATGGATCGTATTGTTCCGGTAGAGGACGAAGAAATCTCAAAACAATTAGAGAAATCTTTGAAAAAAGCGGGTATCAATATCTTAACTAAATCAGAAGTTACTTCGGTAGATACCAAAGGAGAACTTTCTAAGGTGCATATTAAAACTGCAAAAGGCGAAGAGGTAATCGAAGCTGAGGTTGTTTTATCTGCTGTTGGTATTACGCCTAACATCGAAAACCTAGGACTTGAAGAAGTTGGTGTGAAAACTGACAAAGGTCGTGTTCTGGTTGATGATTATTATAAAACAAACATTGATGGCGTTTATGCTATTGGTGATATCGTAAAAGGTCAGGCTCTTGCACACGTTGCTTCTGCGGAAGGTATTACTTGCGTTGAGAAGATCAAAGGTCTACATGTAGACCCAATCGACTACAATAACATCCCTGGATGTACATACTGTTCACCAGAGATTGCTTCAGTTGGTTTCACTGAGAAAGCGGCTAAAGACGCAGGATACGAAGTTAAAGTTGGTAAATTCCCATTCTCTGCATCGGGTAAAGCATCTGCTGCAGGTGCGAAAGATGGCTTTGTGAAAGTTATCTTCGACGCGAAATACGGAGAGTTCTTAGGAGCACACTTAATCGGTGCGAATGTGACTGAAATGATTGCTGAAGTTGTAGTTGCTCGTAAATTAGAGACTACTGGACATGAAGTACTGAAGGCGGTTCACCCTCACCCAACAATGAGTGAAGCGATTATGGAAGCTGTAGCTGATGCTTACGGCGAAGTAATCCACCTATAGTCGTTAGACAATAGACATAAGATTTTAAAAATAAGACGCCTATATGGCGTCTTATTTTTTATCGGCTATCTTTCTTCTTCCAGATTTTCTCCGCCCATCTTCCCACGAACCAAAAGGACACCGCTAGGATTAAGAAGAATACTGTTCGGTTGATGTTATCCCATAGATACTCAACGAAACGCGTGTAAAGGTTCAGGATAAAGAACACGAATCCAATATCTCTGGATGTATTATCCTTTGCTTTCATCCCGTATAGCGCGAGCCCTAGGGACACTCCTATCCCAAGCAATCCCCAGTAGAAGATCTCATACTGTCGAACGGAAGACCATTTCTCCAGATCACTATAATTCCCGAAGATGGAAAGCAGCCAAAGCGCGATCATCGTGTATAAAAGTCCAATCACATAAGATGTAGAACGAAACATGGCTAGAGGTTTTATCTTATCCTGCGCCAAGACAGCGAAGGCGGTAAGTAGCGCCCCGAAGATCGTGAAGCGCAGGGGATAGTTCATTCCCCAGAACTTGAATCCCCAATTGCTATGCAGCGCTGTTTCTGTTGCAAACCAAATTCCGAGAGCCACTAGGGTGAAAACCCAAATAAGCTTGGAGCCGAGTTTAACAGAAAGAAAGCCATAAATTAATATAGAGAGCAAGAAAAGAATCGTAAAGTAATGGTCTGTCCGGTCTAAGATCTGGCCGAGGAAACCAATACAGGCTGCTGTAGAAAAAGAACCAGCCAACATCAGCGTTTCATTGGAAAAGGTCTTTTCCGGATTCTTTTGCTTATTCCGGAAGCCAAGCATATAGAAAAGCACCGCCAGTCCAGCAAATACGATGCAAAAAACAACATTCGGCGTATCATAGAATTTCTCTATGAGGGTATTCAGATAATCATCCGAGAAGAGCGAAACTACCGAGAATATGAGCGAAGCAAGTGCCACCCAAAACGCATAACGCGCCAATACCCCCCATTCAAATCCCTTATCATCCAGATTATCTTTTAGTTGATTAACTTTATCATCATCCAACAGCGACTGCGATTGCCAATGTGACAAAGCATCTTCAATAATCTCGCGTTCATTTTTGCTTACATCTAGTTTCTTCAAGTGGCTCTATTTTTCTGAAAGTGTATTTTCGTTTTGTTAAATAAAGGTAATACTTTTTTGGGAACCACTTATAACTCATATTTAAGGGAGGCTGCTAATAATCTTCCTATAAAAATCTGTAACTTTGCATCTTGCAAAACACGGAGATATTAATGGCCCAACATAAAGTAGTAGACCTAGGAGATCAGAGCGAAGTTGAAGTATTTGGAGCACGCGAGCACAACCTAAAAAACATAGATGTATCCTTTCCGAGAAATCAACTTGTTGTAATTACGGGATTAAGTGGCAGTGGTAAATCATCCCTAGCCTTTGATACCATCTATGCGGAGGGGCAGCGTCGTTATATGGAGACATTCTCTGCATATAGCCGACAGTTCTTAGGAGGAATGGAGCGCCCGGATGTCGATAAGATATCTGGTTTAAGCCCCGTTATCTCGATCGAGCAAAAGACAACTTCCAAGAACCCGCGCTCTACTGTAGGCACTATTACGGAGATCTACGACTTTCTACGTCTATTCTATGCGCGCGTCAGTGAGGCATTCTCCTACGTATCGGGGAAGAAGATGGAACGGATGTCTGACGATGAAATCACAGACCGTATTCTTAAGGAATTTGATGGCGAAGGAATCTACATTCTTGCGCCTGTGGTAAAAGGACGTAAAGGACATTATCGCGAACTCTTTGAGCAGATCAGAAAACAAGGCTATACGAAGGTTCGAGTAGATGGAGAAATCTTAGACTTAGTTGCTAAGATGCAGGTTGACCGCTACAAGATACACGATATTGAGATCGTCGTTGACCGCATCCTGGTTGAAAAAGATTCCAGAAAGCGTCTATACACCTCGATTGGTCAAGCCTTGAAGACCGCCAAAGGTATTATCAAGATTGCCAATAAAGAGAACAAAGAACAGTTCTTCAGCCGATATTTAATGGATGCGGAATCCGGTATCTCTTATGATGAACCGCAGCCCAATACCTTCTCCTTCAACTCTCCCTATGGGGCTTGTCCGAAGTGCGATGGCCTCGGCTATATCTTCGAGATCGACAAGAACATCGTCATTCCAGATAAGTCATTAAGCATACAAAAAGGTGCTATTGTGCCGCTGGGACCACTTCGTGAGTCCTGGAACTTCGCGGTACTCAAGGCCGTGGCTAAGAAATACGACTTCTCATTAACCACGCCGGTAGAAAAGCTGTCGGATGAAATCATCGATATGTTGCTCTTTGGAGAGGAAGAACCTATCTCCCTAACGGTGTCTTATGGCTCTTACGGAGCACGTGAGTATAAGATTCAATTCGCCGGCATCTTCAAGCTTCTCGAAGAGATGAGCGGAAAATACTCCGATGAGAGTCCCGCTTTAGAAGACTTCCGTACGCAGGTGGTTTGTCCGTCCTGCCATGGCGATCGGTTGAAAGTGGAATCATTGCATTTTAAGATTGACAACAAAAACATCGCTGAGCTTTCAGCATTAGATATCGTTGCCCTAAATGACTGGTTTGATGGCTTAGAAGAAAGACTAAATGAGCGTCAGGTCGTCATTGCGACAGAGATCATCAAAGAAATCAGAACCCGATTAGGCTTCTTGTTAGATGTAGGCTTGAACTACTTGACACTTAATCGCAGTTCCAAAAGTCTATCCGGTGGTGAAGCCCAGCGTATTCGACTGGCAACACAGATTGGTTCGCAGTTGGTGAATGTATTGTATATCCTCGATGAGCCGAGTATCGGTTTACACCAAAGAGACAACGAAAGACTCATTAATGCTTTAAAGAACTTACGTGATATCGGAAACTCGGTATTGGTTGTGGAGCATGACAAAGACATGATCCTCAATGCGGATTATGTAATCGATATGGGGCCTGCAGCAGGACTTTACGGAGGTAAAGTCGTAGCAGAGGGTACTGCCGAAGATATCCTGAAAGCAGACTCCTTGACCGCAGCCTACCTAAATGGCAAGAAAGAAGTAACAGTTCCAGAGAAACGTCGCGAAGGTAATGGACATAGCCTGACTTTAAAGGGCGCCACAGGGCACAACTTAAAGAATGTGGATATTGATATACCTTTAGGCAAATTAGTGCTTGTAACAGGCGTATCAGGCTCCGGAAAGTCATCGGTTATCACCAATACACTCTACCCGATCTTAAACCATCATTTCTTCAGAGCAAAGGCAAAGCCGCTGCCATACAAGAAAATTGAAGGATTAGAACATATCGATAAGGTGATTGAAATCGACCAATCGCCAATTGGACGTACGCCACGTTCCAACCCTTCGACTTATACCGGCGTATTCTCAGACATCAGAGCACTATATGTGCAGCTTCCTGAATCGAAGATTAGAGGATATAAGCCAGGGCGCTTCTCCTTCAATGTGAAAGGCGGACGTTGCGAAACCTGTCAGGGAGCCGGTATGAAGATTATTGAAATGAACTTCCTACCAGACGTTCAAGTTCCTTGTGAAACCTGCCATGGCAAACGCTATAACCGGGAAACCCTAGAAGTTCGCTATCGCGGAAAATCGATTGCTGATGTATTAGACATGAGCATAGACGACGCCGTGACCTTCTTTGAGAACATCCCTTCCATTTACCGCAAGATCAAAACCTTGCAGGATGTCGGATTAGGATATATCACCTTAGGACAGTCGTCTACAACCCTATCGGGTGGTGAAGCGCAGCGTGTAAAGCTTGCGACAGAACTATCGAAGAAAGATACCGGAAAGACATTCTACATCCTGGACGAACCTACTACGGGGCTGCATTTTGAAGATGTCAATGTTCTATTGGGTGTTATTAATCGTCTGGTAGACCGTGGAAACTCCATTCTCATCATTGAGCACAACCTAGATGTCATCAAAGCGGCAGACTGGGTAATCGATATGGGACCGGAAGGTGGAAAGAACGGTGGAACAGTATTGTTCCAAGGTACGCCAGAAGGATTGATCAAGCAGAAGAACTCTGAAACCGGAAGATTCCTTAAATTGGAAATGAAAGGATAACATCCCAACTATACAAAAAAATATACCCTTAGCTAATCACTAAGGGTATATTTTTTATTTTAATTCAAAATCTCCAACGATATTCTGCCGAATTCTTGTCCTCACGGCCTTTTCATTTTTTAATCCTGGATGCCACTTCGGCGAGCGCTTCATGACTCTTAAGACTTCCTTTGCGAAAGCAGGACTTATTTTATCTTCATTCGCTACGCGGATATCACAAATAGATCCATCCTCGCAAACCGTAAATTCCATAATCGCCGTTTGTCGAATCCCGAAATCAACATAGTCCGTGCTGTCTAGCTGCGATATAACGTCATAAGCATCAAAGCTTCGGCTTATGAAACTCGACCATGCCGAAACGCCACCAACAAACTCCGGAACCTTGTCCACATTGCGGACAATACTTGTGTCGATCTCCACACTTTCCACACGCTCCTGAGCGAATGCCAAGGAAACAAATAATAAGGCAATGGAAGTGAGAATAATATGTATCATTTTTAAATTTACGAAAAATTAACGAGGAAGATCATCAACGGTATTAAACTTCCCCTCACCGTCCTTAATAAAACTCATCGGATTTTCAGGATCCTTTATAATCTCAAACAAGGTATAGCCCCAAGGTTTCCAGAAGTTCTCCAAAACCTGACCATAGGTCTTCGCTTGCCAGTTATCAAATATCGGCTTCATCGTCCAGTCGTTCAGTGGCATCGGCTCTACATATACCTTGTCGCCAACCTCCATATAGGTGTATTCAGGCAATCGGTTAAATAAGTAGGCCGTATAAAAATACTTGGCACCGATCTCTTCAAATTGAACCGGATGCAACTTCTTACCCTTTGTTAAAGCCAAGGCCTCTTCATGGTAAATCGCATTTGTTCCGTTATCCTGAAGCGTAGCAATCAAGCCAAAGTCTTTCATCCGCAAGGAGAAAATCAGGGTATTGATTTCATCACGGTATAGGAAGGTATCTTCGGCATTATCAACATGGAAAACCTCAATAGTAAATGGATTCTTATGCTCAAACTCCATTGGGATTACCATAGACTGCAGCATGGCATGCAGGTTCCTGAATTTCAGAACTAAGGCTTGCGAGAAATTCAGCTCCTCACCGGTCATTACTGCCTGACGGATACCCGCCTGTATTTCATTAAAAACTACCCCATAGAGTATCTTTCCAATCCACTGAAACAAAACTTCCTGATCGAGTTGGCGAACAGCTTCATAGCCCTGCTCTACAGCATGCTCAACCAAACGATCCACCGCTGCGATAGCCGCGGCAGCCCTTGTAGAACAGGGAAGCTGCAGCTTTTTATAGGTACTAAAGCTCTCATCAAGCATCTTGAAAGGCTTCTCCTCCAGATCAAAAGCACGCATCATCCACATCGGGAACACCTGAATCTGCTCATCCTCAGATTGCAATGTCTCCCCTGTCAAGAAACAGGTTTTATTATCGAACTTAAAATCTAAAAAAGGATTGTAAAGTTTTGTTGCCATAGCCCGCAAAGTTAATAGAAATGATTATTGGAAAAGTATAGGAAAAAACATATTACGGTCGAATGACCTTAGCCAATAACCGCTTTAAAATTTTCCAACAATAAAGAAGCATTCACCATGGAGCCATCCGTATTCTTCAAGCCCTTCAGTTCGGAAGTCTTCCCCTTCTCCAAAAGACTCTTCATCTCTTTCTCATCCAGGAATACCCCGTGCAATGTTCTCCATATCTTAAAATCACAGCCTCTAGCATAATGGTCGCATTGTGCCACCTTATCATACAATTGCACCTGACCCGCCGAACACTTCGGACATTTAATCTTCCCCTTTTGCTGTGGCTTCAACTCCTCATGCGCTATCGCTACCCGCAACTGCATCAACTCCGAAGTAATCTTCACTGTATAATCTTTGATGTGCTTCATAAACACATCGTAGCTCACCTTATTAGCGCGCATCTCTTCCAGCTTCTGCTCCCACTTACCGGTCAGCGTAACTTTCGCAATCGAACGATCTTTCACTAAGTAATAAACCGCCAATCCTTTCTCCGTCGGGATCAGCTTCTTTTTATCCCGCTTGATGTAATCCCGTTGAAATAAAGTCTCGATCGTCGCTGCGCGAGTTGCAGGAGTTCCCAAACCGCAGTCTTTCATCGCCTGACGCATCTCATCGTCTTCAATCTCCTTGCCTGAGGTTTCCATCGCCTTCAGCAAGGAAGCCTCCGTATGAATTGGCCTTGCTTTCGTAAAACGCTCGGCCAGCTCCAAGGTCAATATTTCCAACAATTCTTCCGCCGTAAGCTTTGGTAATTGCGCATTCTCATTATCCTGATCATCGGTATTCTTATCCTCATCGGGCGCTTCGATCTGATCGGCAGATAAGCGCCAGCCATATTGTCGGATAACAGTCCCCTTCGCAATCAATTCCACGCCGGCAGCATCGATGGTCACCGTTGTAATATCTTTCAAGCAGACCTCCGAAAAGCTCTCCACCATCCGCTTGGCGATCATATTATAGATGTTCTGCTGATCCATAGGCATCGGCCCGGGTTTCTCATCCGTAACCAATAGCGCATGGTGATCTGTTACCTTCTTATCATCCACAGAACGCTTGTTTAGCCTAGCTCCAATCAAATTCTTAGAGATTAGTGCAATGCTCTCCTGCGCGGTATCTGCTAGATGCTGGAATAATTCGTCGATCTTCTCGAAAACGTCTTCACCGATATAGCGAGAACCCGTACGCGGATAAGTAATGACTTTCTTCTCATACAAGGTCTGCGCGATGCTCAAGGTCTGATCGGCAGAATAGCCCCACTTCTTATTCGCGTCCTGTTGCAAGGAGGTCAAATCGAAAAGTAAAGGTGGCTGTTCCTTGGTCTCCTTCGCTTCCACATTTACGACCTTCGCAGTGCTCCCCACCTGAATCTTCGCAATCGTCTCCTCAGCAAGATCCTTCTTATCGATTTTGTTGGAAGTCGCCTTAAACTGTATGCCCTCCTTCTCGAAGCCCGCCTGTATCTTATAAAAAGCCTGCGGCTTAAAATCCTTGTTCTCTAAATACCGAGAGCAGATCATCGCCAATGTAGGCGTCTGCACCCGACCTAAAGACAGCAATCCCTTATTGCCAGCAGCTAAGGTCAACGCTTGTGTAGCATTGATCCCAATCAACCAATCCGATTCCGAGCGCGAGCGAGCCGACATATATAAGCTGTCGTACTCCGTGCCCTCCTTCAGGTTGGCAAAACCTTCCTTAATGGCCTTATCCGTTTGCGAAGAAATCCACAAACGCTTGAACGGTATATTCGATTTTAAATAATAATAGATATTGCGAAAGATCAACTCCCCTTCGCGCCCGGCATCCGTCGCCACAATAATCTCTTCTGCCTGCTCCAATAACCATTTGATGGTGTTCAGCTGCTTCAAAGCACCCGCATCATCCATCTGCTTCCCATCCTTACGGACCTTCTTCACCTCCAACGCAAACTGCGCCGGAATAATCGGCAGATTCTTCATCGACCAATTGTGAAATCCATAGGCCTGCGGAGTACACAACTGCACCAAATGCCCAAAAGCATAGGTAAAAGCATACCCATTCCCGGCAATATATCCATCTTTAACCTCCTTGGCGCCCATAACTCTCGCCAAATCGCGCGCAACGGAGGGTTTCTCTGCTATTACTACTTTCATTTTACTGTAGAAACTTTGGTAGTATTTAGTAGTTAGTATTTAGTATTAAGACCCAGAACTACTAATCACCAAATGCTAACGAAATAGTAGCCAGCATAGGTCTAACTACTAAATACTAACTACTAAATACTAGTCCAACGAGGCTATAGAAATCCCCTTTATCTTCCTATATAAGTCTACGGCATAGACATCCGTCATGCCGGATACAAAGTCGAGCACTGCTCTGATTTTCGAGTAGGTATCCTCTTTTTCGGAGTGGAACTGCTCGGGCATCATCGCGACCAACTTTTTATCGAACATGGATTTATTTGTTTTAAGGTAAGCGGGAACAAACTCTTCCAAAAGAGCGTTCATCACTTTAAAACCTGCTATTTCAATTTGTACGACGGTTGGCGCGTTATAAATACGCTTCACCGAAATATCAGATATCTTCTGCATATGAGCAACGATATCCGGATTCAAGGCGTCCATCAAAGCTTTGTCGAATGTGCCGGCGAGAAAATCCTCCTCGCGGTCGACAAATACTTGCGCACAGCCATTGATTAATGTATTGATTGCTTTTGCTCGCAATAGGGAAACCTTACTGGCCGTGTCGGCTAAGCTATCCAAACGCGCACGCAGATCCTCGCCTGCACATAAAGGCAACAACAAATCTTCAACCTCCTGATAAGCTAAAATCTTCAGATGGTGTGCATCCTCCAAATCAATGATATTATAACAGATATCATCTGCCGCTTCTACCAAATAAACCAAGGGATGGCGCATATAGCCCTTCGGATTCTGCGGATCTTTGGCGATGCCAAGTTCTGCCGCAATCTGCTCGAAAGCTGCTTTCTCTGAATCAAAAAAACCATACTTCTTACGATGATGCGATCCTTTAACATGGCCATCAATTGCCGCGCAAGGATATTTTACGATGGAAGCAAGACTGGTATAAGTCAAGGCAAAACCTTTCGGGTCCTTCCCGTTGAAGGCATGCGTCAAAATGCGCAAAGCATTCGCATTCCCTTCAAAATGTGTCAGGTCTGCCCACTGCTCCTTAGAAACCATCTCCTGATATTTTACGCCCTTCCCATCGGTGAAGAACGTAGAAATCGCTGCTTCGCCGGAGTGACCGAAGGCAGGATTGCCCAAGTCGTGCGATAGACAGGCTGCTGAAATGATATTGCCCACCTCCTGTAAGAATGGTGCTTCCTGATCAATGTTCGGATGCTTCTTCTTCAAAAGATTGTAGACCAAACGACCAAGCGAGCGCCCAACCGAGGCAACCTCCAAACTATGGGTCAATCGGTTATGAACGAACACCACACCAGGAAGTGGAAAAACCTGGGTTTTATTTTGTAAACGACGAAAAGGTGAGGAAAAGATTAGGCGATCGTAATCGCGTTGAAATTCCGAGCGGGCGTCAAAATGTTCGCTTGGCTCCCGATGCTCATATCCCCAGCGCTTTGCCGATATTAACTGATTCCAATTCATTAAAAATATCAGATTTTGCTAGGCAAATATACATTTTAAAAACGGGAGCTTAGGACAGATCGCCCCTTTTTTGATAAATCATCCCCACAGATAAATTCAACAAATACAGCCCTTGCATCAAAATAAGAACGAAAAATGAAATGCTGTAAAAACCCTCGACACGCATAAACATCTCGCCTAATTGCTTCACCTGTTGGGCATTCTCTTTTAGCTCTTCAAAGCGCATAACAAAACGATTAGACAGCGCATTCCAGGTATAGAAATTAAGCGACAGGCATACAAAACAGATGAAATGCATAATCGACCAGCGGTGTGAATAGAGCAAATGCTCCGTATAGCGATAAAGCACGCTGAATAATATCGCAAAGAATGCAAGTGCAAAGACGGTCTCCTTCAACGGAACCGTAAGTACCCAACCAACCTTCGGCTCGATGATAAATGCCGAATCCGGCGAGACGGAAAAAAAGCCAATCAGCATTAAGAGAATGGCTATCGTGATGAAATAAGTATATATGGGTTTCATTACGCTTATTTTCCATTAATTTACGAAATACACAGCGAATGCTCAAGTTTTTCTTTTGGCTAAACATCGCTTTATTGCTATCTTTAGGGATAGAAATCCTTCGTAAAATGACTGTTTATAAACTCCCCGAGAAAAAAGATTTTGAAAGCCGTATCCAGGGTAAGAATACCCATCTGATCACACTTACCAACCGAGCAGGCATGCAGGTAGCCCTCACAGACTACGGTGCCAGACTGGTAAGTGCTTTGGTGCCCGATAAGTTCGGCAACTTAATCGATGTCGTGCTCGGATTCTCGAGTATGGACGGCTATCTGAACGCGCAAGAACCTTATCACGGTGCTACCGTAGGCCGCTTTTGTAACAGAATTGCAAATGGAAAGTTCACGCTCAATGAGCAGGAATATACTTTAGCGAAGAATAATGGCAGCAATAGTTTACATGGAGGACCGGGAGGCTTCCATAACCGCGTGTGGGACAGACAGGTCAGCTTTAAAAAGGTGGTGGATTTCTATTATATCTCCCCTGATGGTGAAGAAGGATTTCCAGGCGAATTAAAAACCATGGTTTCGTATGAGCTGACCAACGAAAATGAGATAGTTATCCATTTCAGAGCTTCAACTGACGCCCCGACGATCATCAACTTTACTAACCATGCCTACTTCAACCTCAACGGAGAAGGGAATGGCGATGTCCTGAACCATGAAATATTCATCAATTCGGAAGAATTTGTCCCTATTGATGAAAACCAGGTGCCAACCGGCGAAATATTCCCGGTAGAAGGAACGGCGTTAGATTTTAGACAAGCCAAAAAAATTGTTGACTATATCGATAGTAATGAAGCACAGTTGCGCTATGCAGGCGGCTTTGACCACACCTTTGTCAACAATCAACCACCAACGGTTGCCGTAGCATCGGCTTATTCGAAAGAAAGTGGTGTACTATTGGAAGTATTTACGACAGAACCGGGAATACATCTTTATGCAGGGAATTTCTTAGCCGACGATGTAGGAAAAACAGGGCACAAGTATTTAAGATATGGCGGACTTTGTTTCGAAGCGCAACATTATCCGGATAGCCCGAACCATGCCAACTTCCCTTCTGTTATTTTACAGCCAGGTGAGGAATTTCAAAGCACCATTAGATATAAATTCAGCATAAAAAAGGAGGTTTAAAAACCTCCTTTTTTTTTGAAAGCGTCTGTTTTCAAAGGCCATCAAGAACTTTCATCGCTGTTGGTGTTTCAATGGAAACATGAAAGTTTTATTTATCGCCATAATGGCCTTTTGCGGATATTATATGGACAAAAATTTCTAAATCATTGATTAAATACACTAATCTGTGTTTTTTAGTAATTCGCCTTGAATAAAGTCTAGCAAGGTTATGCTTCTTAATTTTCGGTTTACCAGTTCCACTCCTTGGATGAATCCTCAATTCTTCTAATTCTCAACCTTCCTTTACGCCGCTTGATCTGTCTTTTTTAAAAATTTAATATCAGAGATTGCCGAAGAGGTGAAGATGAGATCGTACATCTAGAGGTTTTCTAAAAAAGCTTTCAATTCATTTTGAGATTTTATTCTCACGAAATCACCATCTTTAAATTGCTGTTCAGACAATTGGAGTCTTTCACTCATTTCTCGGCCGAAAGATAACTCTTCTTCAGAAACAGGAGTTAAAAGGTAAGCTTGCTTTTTCCCACGCTTAATAATTATCTGTTGCCCAAGATCCGCTAGTTCAAAAAATTCCTTCTGATTTTTTTTAAACTTTTTGCTCGATGTCTCAACTATTCCCATTACGATTTTCAATTAGAATCAAAAATAAGAATAAATTATCACTATCAGATTATCAAGCCGTTAAGCTTTCAGCAAATCCTCTAAAGCCTGATGAACCTTCTCAAAACCGAAGGACTGCTTGACTTCCGAAAACATTCTTTCGATCTGATCATTGCATAGATTGCCGATACTGCCTTCATGCGTATGCTGCACCTCTTTCGAAGGATTAAAATTACCCTCTTCAATCGCTAAGCCAATATTCTTATAAGCCTCGCGAAACGGTACTCCTTTTAATACCTCATTGTTTACCACTTCTACACTGAACAGGTAATCGTATTTTGGGTCATCCAATATATTATC
This sequence comes from Sphingobacterium sp. BN32, assembly GCF_030503615.1. NCBI lineage: Bacteria > Pseudomonadati > Bacteroidota > Sphingobacteriia > Sphingobacteriales > Sphingobacteriaceae > Sphingobacterium > Sphingobacterium sp. BN32. The sequence continues at coordinate 595,827 of NZ_CP129963.1, read as the reverse complement.
CTTGATCGTAATATTCTGTAGCATGTAAGTCGCAATCGCCAAGCAATCGTTCAAAGATTGGAATGCTGGGAAAAGATTTTCCTTCAACAACTGCAAGTCGCGATGATAGCCAACCGGAAGGTTGGTCGTCATCATAGCAATTTCATTTGGCAATGCCTGAATCTTATTGCAGCGAGAGCGAATCAATTCAAAAACATCCGGGTTCTTCTTGTGCGGCATAATGCTGGATCCCGTTGTTAGATGGGCCGGGAAGGAAATAAAGCCAAAGTTTTGATTGATGAATAAGGTTACATCCATTGCAAACTTCGCTAATGTCGCTGCAATGGAACTCATCGCCTGCGCTAAGATCCTTTCCGTCTTGCCTCGTCCCATTTGTGCATAGACCACATTATAGTTCAAATCCTCGAACCCTAATAATTGGGTGGTCATGGTGCGGTTCAACGGAAACGAAGAACCATAGCCCGCCGCCGAGCCTAGCGGATTTTTATTGCAGACTGCCCAAGCAGCCTTCAACAATTGTAAATCGTCTACTAAGCTCTCTGCATATGCTCCAAACCATAATCCAAAAGAGGACGGCATGGCAATCTGCAAGTGCGTATATCCTGGCATTAAAACCGACTTATATTGATTGCTCAAGCTTATTAATTGCTCAAACAAAATTTCTGTGTTCTTAAAGATGCTTTCAATCTCTGAACGGAAATACAGCTTAAGGTCCACTAAAACCTGATCATTTCTCGATCTGCCGGAGTGAATTTTCTTCCCCGCCTCACCGATGCGCTGCGTCAGCATCATCTCCACTTGCGAGTGAACATCCTCTACCGAATCCTCAATCTGAAACTCCGCGTCCAATACCTCTTGATAAATATTTTTCAGTTCTCGCTGAACCGCAGCAAGATCCTCCGCGCTCATCAATCCAATGCTTGCTAGCATTTTTGTATGCGCCAAAGAACCCAAAACATCAGCACCCGCAAGTTGCAAGTCCATCTCACGATCGCGCCCAACTGTAAAGGATTCTACAAAAGAATCCACGTCAATATTTTTCTGCCAAATCTTCATCATCAATAATTTGAGAAACAAAAATACCAATTAAACAGACAAAAACAGGTAGTTTTTCGCATTGTTTTTCAATTAATCCCATACACTGCCCAGGTTTAACATATCGCATTGAGATATTCAAAAACGCCGTTTTTTAATCTAAAAACAACAAAAACTTAATAAGATGAAACAGAGAATTCGCCTAAAATCTACTAATCAACTAGAGTTAAAAAATGTTAAATCAAATTAAGTAACCACTTACTTTTTTTTAAAAAACATCTTGTAGGGTCTGAATTAAAGCCCTATGTTTGTGATGTAAAGGGGAATGAAAAAACAAATAGTGAGTTACTACTCACGTTAATAACCACCTAGAAATACTAAACATGATAGACCCAAAAAGTCTTAAAACTTGAAAAATATTATTCTATCCAATTATAAACTAATTTTGATTTGAAGACTTGTCACTATGCCCACGACAAGTCTTTTTTTATGCGCTAATTTTTAGATAAACGAGGCTGGGATTATTTAGGAGTTTTGTACCAGCGGGAGCACAAAAAATGCAAACCTTTTGGAGTTGCTTTTTTATTTTAGTAAATAATAGGGAGGATCAAGTTGAGGAGTCCCATACTCTTTTTAAAACCGATGATTTATGGATAGACCGATGGGTGGGTTACTGCCGGAACCACATGGCGAAGACTACAGAAAACAGGAATTTGCCGGCCGAATAAAGAAAAATAAGAAAAACAGAAAACGAGGAAGTTAATGGGAATACAATGATCCCTGCAATCCCTATTATTGTTAAATTTACTTAAGCAAAATATATTATTTCAAAATGCCTAGGTCACAAGCAATCAAGACAAACCAATACAACAAATGGCTTGAAGCTATTAAGCGGAAAATCAAATCGGCACAGCTAAAAGCTGCTGTAAGTGTAAATACACAGCTAATCGAGTTGTATTGGGATTTGGCAAAAGATATTGTAAGCAAACAACAGGAAGCAAATTGGGGCGATGGTGTCTTGGAACAATTATCAACTGATCTTAAATTGAGTTTCCCTGATATCAACGGTTTTTCAAGGCGAAATTTGTATGCTATCAGACAGTGGCATTTGTTTTATAATACAGTTTCCGAATTTGTGCCACAACCTGTGGCACAAATTCCGTGGGGGCATAACCGTCTTATTATCTCAAAAATCAAAAACACCAAAGAAGCATTATTTTATTGTAAAGCAACTGCCGAAAATGGATGGAGTAGAGAACAATTGGAGATTTCGATCAAAAACAAGTATTATCAGACTAAGGGAAAAGCAACTACCAACTTTCAGAACACTTTACCCCTGCTACAATCGGAGTTGGCGGTCGAAACACTGAAAAACCCCTATAATTTCGATTTTTTAGGTTTAGAAGATGATGCGTTAGAGCGAGAAATCGAAAATGCAATGATGCAACATATTACGCAGTTTTTACTGGAATTAGGTAAAGGCTTTGCATTTGTTGGCAGACAATATTCAATTATTGTTAGCGACAATGAATACTTTATTGATTTGCTTTTTTATCACTTACATTTACGTAGCTATATCGTGGTAGAGCTCAAATCGGGCAAATTCAAACCTGAATATGCAGGTAAATTGAATTTCTATCTTTCGGCAATTGATAGCCAACTTAAGAACGAGCAGGACAATCCAAGTATCGGATTAATCCTTTGCAAGCACAAAAACAAGGTGGATGCAGAATATTCTTTGCGTGATATTCAAAAACCGATCGGCATTAGCGAATACAAACTTACACAGGCATTACCTAAAGAATTCAAAAGCCAATTGCCTACGGTTAAACAATTGGAAATCCAGTTGAGTAAAGAAAAGTAAATATCCAATTAAAACGGTAGATAGCAGATGTCTGAAAACCCGAAACTTGCTACATTCATCAAATAGTTGTTTTTTCACATTCCCAACCAATAGTAGACTTGTTACGGGTATTGATATAACCCCAAACACTTTCCGCTGTTTGGATAGATAGATAGATAGATTAACTTTTTTTGTGACCTCTCCCTGTGCAGATATAATCTTACGATAATATTTCATCGGATTGATTCCTTTCCAATCTGATTCCCGCCTATATAGTTCAAAACTGCATAGGCGCCAAATGGACGCCAATGTGTAGAGACGTTTCACTAAACATCTCCTAGAAAAAACACAATGCATCATATGTCACATTACCTGACCGCTGATCCTGTCCTTCATCACACAGCATATCCGATCCTGATAATCCTAAAAACCCTTCCTTTCCTGGTTCAGACAACACTCAAAAATCTAACGCCTTATATCCAACGACACTCCATACTACCTTCTTCATCTCACTCCCCTTTCAAACCCAATGTAAACCCAATGTATAACCCAATCAAAGCCGCTCTGAAAGGGCTATGATTTGGTTATACATTAGCTCTACTAAAAGCAAGACCAAATCAAGCTCTTGCCTAAGCCTAACCAAGCCTTGTCCTTCCAGTCTCTTTACGGCAAACTCTACATAATATTGAAAGGAGATAACAAAGCATTTTTTTTAAATCCCTATATTTGTGTAATTGTAAACGTAATGAAACGTTTTCAGATTCAATATCATTATGGGAACAGAAAGTAAAAGACAGCAACGATTTGCCGGCGTAATTCAGCAAGATTTAGCAGAGATGTTTCAGAGAGAGGGGAATTCGTGGGCTCCTGGTGCCTTTATTACCGTAACAAAAGTGCGTGTAACGCCTGACCTCTCCATTGCTCGCGTATTTCTCAGTTTTTTGAACACAAATACTGCGAAAGCTGATATTGATAGCATTCGTTCAAAAACTAGCGAGATACGTTATAAACTTGGCGCACGCATCAAAAATCAAGCGCGCATTGTTCCGAACTTGGAGTTCTTCTTAGACGACACTAACGAGTACGTGGAACATATGGACAAAATATTTGAGGAAATCAGCAAGGAGCCTCGTCAACCGGAAGAATAGTTTAGCCTAACGCATGCCTTATTTATTGGATGAAGCACAATTGGCTTTTCCACATCCGCGCTTGGCGGACGAAGACGGCTTATTAGCCATCGGAGGCGACTTATCGGAAGAGCGCTTGTTATTAGCCTATCAAAACGGTATTTTCCCTTGGTATGACGAAGACACACCCATTCTTTGGTATTCGCCACATGAGCGCTTTGTGATACTGAAGGGAAATTTGAAAATTTCCAAAAGTATGCGCCAAGTACTACGATCCAAGAGATTTCAGGTAACCTATAATTAGGCATTTGAACAGGTGATCGATCAATGCGCTCGGATTGTACGCGAAGGTCAGCAAGGAACATGGATCTTACCGGAGATGAAAGCCGCCTATATCTCGCTCCACGAACATGGTTATGCGCATAGTGTCGAGGTATGGGAACAAGATCAGCTTGTAGGTGGCTTATACGGCGTTAAAGTTGGGAATGTTTTTGGCGGCGAAAGCATGTTTTCCAAAGTGTCCAATGCGTCGAAGGTAGCCTTGATAAGTCTAGCGGAAGATTTTGGAATCTCCCTGATCGACTGTCAGGTTCATTCAGCACATTTGGAAAGCATGGGCGCAACCCTTATTCCGCAGGAAGAGTTTTTAGCAATCATACAACATCAAGAAATCAATGCCTATGACTTTCAGCGAACACTTTAACCTTTCTGCAGATATTTGCTATGTCAATAGTTCGGGGAATGGTTTAATTCCGAAACGCAGCTTGCACTGGCGACGAACTTGGGAAGAGCAATTCTTCCGGGTGGATACGGATCTACGCGATCAGCAAACTGCTTTTCTGAGCACCGTAAAGGATACCATTGCAAGGGTTTTTCACACCGCTGAACATAAAGTCTATTTGACGCCAAATTTCTCGTTCGGCTATTCTACGCTCATCGACTTATTGCCGAAAGATTACCGTTATTTGGCATTGGAGGGCGAGTATCCATCAATCCTCTACCCGATCATTTCACGAAACTTAGCCTATAAAACCGTTAAAGCGGATGAGCAGGTCGAAGAAAATATCCTGAAAGCAATCGAGGATTATAAACCCAATGTATTATTGATCAGCATCGTTCAATATATCAGCGGATTAAAGATAGACCCACGATTTTTTAGGCGCTTGAAAGAGGAATATCCTGATATCTGGATCATTGCTGACGGTTCGCAATATTTGGGCACAGAGGATTTCGCATTCGACCGTTCAGGCATCGATGCCTTATCCTGCAGCGGTTATAAATGGTTATGTTCGGGATTTGGTAACGGTTTTTTGTTGTTGAACCAAAAACTACAAGCGGCATTGGAGCTAGGACTAAAAGGTATTCCCAGACCCAGCACTGATTTCTGGAGCAATAAAAGCGTTTTGGACACTTTTTTCGAGCCAGGACATGTGGACACCGTGAGCCAAGGTACGCTGAAAGAATCCTTGCTGCTATTCGAAGAATTAGGGTTTGACGCAATCGGCGAACATATAACGACACTTTGCGATGAGGCCTATAGTTTACTTGCTGAGCGCGACCTACTATTACCGGAAATTGCACGCCGACCACTGCGCTCTGCTTTGATCAATATTCAACTCGATCAAGCACTCTACCCAAAACTATTGGCAGAAGGCATAAAATGCTTCCCACGTGGAACAGGCATTCGAATTGGGCTACATTTATACAATAAGCTCGAAGACATACACAGATTAATAGCTACTATAGATAAATTGAGATGAATTTTAAAATAGGCGATTTAGTACGGTTCGTAGACGAACCAATTGAAGGACATATTACCGCTTTTATGGCGAACGGCTTAGTCGGGGTAACGGACGATACAGGCTTTGAGATACCCGTTATGCAAGATAAGATCACTTTAGTGCATGGCAATATGCGTATGGAGGAAGATGAGGAACCGCAGCAGGTCAATACGACTACAAAGTTTATTGACAAAGGTATCTTCCTAGCCTTGACGGGCGAACAAAAAGAAGGCTTAGTGAAGTTTTTTATCGCCAATGAAACAAGCTATGAACTTTTAGTTGCCGTGAAGGAGGTCAATGGCAATAAATGCACAGGTATCTACAACAATATTATTCCCGCCCGCGAATATCATCAGATCTATACTGCGAATTTCGCTAATATTCATAAATGGCCAAATCTGGAATTTCAGATCTTGCGCACGTCTAGACGTCAGCACAACGAAGTCCCACCGATTGAAAAAACAATCAAAGTGAAGGCTTTAGATCTGATCAACTCGAAAGAACGATCCGAGGTACTGCCAGATAAAGCCTGGTTATGGGAGTTGGATAAGATTGAAGAGAATATCGGCTTGGATAAATTGAAAGCACATTTTATTTCGCATCGTCCAAAATAGCATAGAATAGCGATAATTTTCTTATTATTTCTTTAAAACTCGTTATAGGAAATATTTTTCATTATTTTAGCAGTTCATTATTGCCAAAACAATGCGAATATTAACCTTTATCTCTTTTTGTGTCTTACAAATAATCATCTTCTCGTTTGCTACGCTTGCGCAGTCTGCGGATTCTATCGCTTTAAATACGAGCAGTGAAGACCTGCTATTGAAGGAAGCGAAAATACAATCGGATCGCGACTCGACAGCACAGGCAGAGCTATTAAAAGCCATTGCAGACATTCGTGCGCAAGCAGCATTAGCTAAGGAGGAACCGACGATGGACAGCCGAGCCAGAAAGTCGGACTCCTTAAAGCGAGCATCGCTCTTGTCAAAAATTAATAAATTGAAGAGCACCACGCCTGGCTATCCGGTCATGCTGTATCAAGACACTTTATTTTCAATATATACCAGAATAGGCTCTTTCGACGCGAAAGATCGTGCAGCCGCTATATCGCAGAAGATTTATCAGCTATTCGACGCGCCCAATTTCGACCCCGAATTATTAACCGTTTTGGAGAACGAAGAGAGCTATGATATTGTTTATAATGGCCAAAACATCATTATAAGTGTTGGGCTATTGGATGCCCTTTGGGTGAACAAAAGCAGCAGTGAGCTCGCAGAATCTTATATCAGTAAAATAAAGGAAAGCGTGGTCAAGCAGCGCGAGGCACACAGCTTCCTTAATCTTGCTAAGCGTATCGGCCTTGCGGCGCTTGTTCTTCTGCTGATGATCGGCATGGTCCTTCTCATCAATCGCTTTTTCAGATTTGTGGCAAGCAAGATCAGCATGGGGAAAGAACGTTTGCTTTCTGCCCGCCGAATGCGCAAACTAAAAATTATAAAAGCAGAGCACATAGAACAGGCTTTATTGCGCGTAAATGCAATTCTGCACATCATCATTTTATTGCTCAGTATCTATCTCACGCTACCATTACTCTTCAGCATATTTCCAGAAACAGAGTCTTGGACAGATATGCTTCTAGGCTGGATTCTTAACCCACTTAAAATTGTTCTGCTCTCTGTCATTGATTATCTGCCAAACCTGTTCCGGGTAGCAGTGATATTCTTTATCTTTAAGTATCTGGTAAAATTTACACGCTATGTTTTTCATGAATTGCAGCGAGGAAACATACATTTAAATGGTTTCCATTCGGATTGGGCCTTACCAACCTTTAATATTCTGCGTTTTGTGCTTTATGCATTTATGTTGGTACTGATCTTCCCTTATTTGCCGGGTTCAAGCTCACCAGCATTTCAAGGGGTTACCGTATTCATCGGCATACTGGTATCTTTGGGTTCCTCCAACGCCATCGCCAATGTTGTTGCCGGCTTGGTCATCACTTATATGCGTCCCTTTCAGATCGGCGATCGGGTGAAGATCGGAGAAGCGGTTGGGGATGTTTTAGAGAAGTCCATGCTCGTAACCCGTATCAAGACCATCAAGAATGAGGAAATTACGGTACCTAACTCCATGGTACTTTCCAGCACAACCGTCAATTATTCAAATCAAGCGAAAAAAGAAAACCCTGGATTGATTGTCCACTATAGTGTGACGATAGGTTATGATGTACCTTGGCAAAAAGTATATAGCCTATTGATAGAAGCCGCATCTATGACCGTCCACATTGAACAGCAACCGGAACCCTTTGTTTTGCAAACAAACCTAAATGACAATAATATTTCTTATACCATCAATGCATACACCAAACAGCCAAGCAAGCAGGCTGTCATCTACAGCAACCTATTAGAAAATATTCAGGAGGTCTTCCATCGCGAACAGATCGAGCTATTATCCCCAAGCTATCATGTTATGAATCGGAAATAGTAGTTAGTAGTTAGTACTTAGTATAAAGACCTATGACGCCACATCCTGTCTATCTTTTAACCCTTCCTTGATTGACTCAAAGAAATAATCGCCAATAAAAAAGGCGCCTATGCGGCGCCATGCTCTAATATCTGATGTCTAATATCTTATGTCTAAACTAATCCTTCGTTCTTACACTAAGCAAAATCAAGACTGCCCCTACAAAGATCACTATCCATCCCCAGCTTAGCGTAACTGCTTTGGAGATTAAGCCGTCGATGAGTTTCATCCCGAAATAGTTATTAATTTGGAAGTACACTGCTGCGAGCGCTAATGCCAGCCAGGCAAGCAAAGCAATGCTGGAAATTTGGAAAGCTTTTAATTTGCGCATAAAGAATAGTAACACATTTAATCCTAGGATACCCATGGTAATTAAAAACAGAGCGGTATCGACCTGATATAGGTTCCAATCTTTCTTCAACGGAATGTTTAAGAATGGACAAAATATAGAGGATAGGAAAACAACGACGAATCCTACTAGTGCAAGTGGTTTCAATAGAACTTTCATAAGCTAATTTTAAACAAATATGAGCATTTAAAGCTTATTTAATAAGAAAAATCTGTGGGAATAAGTACCGTTATTAGGGGTTTAGCTGCTATAATTGTTGCAAATCCTTAGTTTAAAACTGTGTTGTTCGTCATTTATTGTCTTTCGTGTTTATGATTGTAATCACATTTTTCAGGAAAACTATTCAGAATAGGCTTTATTTCAGCATTTTAACATTTTCTTAACACTATTTATAATCGTTCTAAATTCACTGTATTGACAGATTTTTGACATTTAGCATGTTGTTTTAATCTACATTTGCATAACAAAATTATTGGCGAAATATTAGGCTTTGAAGAATTTAAAAGTTATAGCGTTTACCCATAAACATGTCGATCTAAAAGATTTGGGGAATTTGGTTATATGCAATGAGGAGTTGGATAGCCGCCTTATTAACCTTAAAAACAGTTTAGACATCTCGGAAATTTTCTACATCGGTACTTGTAACCGCGTAGAGTTTGTGTTCTATGGTGCGCACGAGCTGAACGATGATTTTGTAGTGCAGTTTCTAGACAAAATGAACTTCTGCGTTCCTGCTGAACGTATGCAATGCTATCTGGGTCAAGTTGATAAATATGAAGGCTTGGATGCATTGAACCACTTGTTCCGCACATCATGTTCTTTAGAGAGCTTAGTTGTTGGAGAGAAAGAAATCTTAGCGCAGATCCGTCGTGCTTACGATCGCTGCAGAGCTGCAGGTTTCACCGGCGATTTCCTTCGTTTAATGATGGATCGCTTGGTAAAGACAGCGAAAGAAGTTTATACCTACACCAATATCTCACGTAATCCAATTTCGGTTGTTTCTCTAGCATACCGCAAGCTTCGTGAGGTTAAATTATCAGAAAACCCAAGAATTCTGGTTATCGGTTCTGGTGAGACCAATCAAAATTTAGCGAAATACCTTAGAAAACATAAATACAGTAACTTTACCATCTTCAATAGAACCGTTGCCAACGCAGAGCCTTTAGCTAAGGAATTGCAGGGACAGGCTTATCCATTAAGCGAGCTGAAGAATTATAAAAAAGGTTTCGACGTTATGATTACTTGTACAGGTGCGCCTGAAGCAATTATTAACGAAGAACTTTACGCTTCTTTGCTGAATGGCGAGGATGATAGAAAAGTCATTGTAGATTTAGCGGTTCCTAACGATATCGATGCGGCAGTTATTGCTAAATATCCTATTCACTATATCGAAGTCAGCAGTTTACAACAAATTGCGGAGAAGAATATCCAAGAGCGATATGATGAGTTGGAGAATGCCGAGGAGATTATCGCACAGAATATTAAGGAGTTCTTACCTATCTTGAAGCAACGTCGCGTTGAAGTAGCTATGAAACAAGTTCCTGAAAAGATTAAGGAAATTCGTTCGATGGCGATGACGGAAGTGTTTGCAAATGAGGTAGAACAACTTGACCCTCAAGCTCGTGAAATTCTGAATAAAGTCATTAATTACATGGAGAAAAAATACATCAAAGTACCTATGGTAATGGCGAAAGAGATCCTAGTGAAATCTGCAGAATCAGAGAGCAATTAGTCTTAAAATTTTCATAAATTATTCGGTATTCTGACATTAAAAGGGCGGAACTAATTCCCTATTTCCTTAACTTTGCAACCGAATCATTCATTTGTAAATCTTTGAACGTGAATAGAAAACTTACCATCGGTACTCGAGGCAGTGAATTGGCATTATGGCAAGCTAACTTTGTGAAGGATCGATTAGCAGAGATTGGTGTTGAAGCCGAACTAAAAATTATTAAAACGCAAGGCGATATCATCCAACATTTACGTTTGGATAAGCTGGAAGGAAAGGGATTCTTTACGAAAGAATTGGAAGAAGAATTGCTATCCGGACAAATTGATTTAGCCGTGCATTCACATAAAGATCTTCCTACTGTAAATCCTCCAGGATTGATTATCGCAGCGGTATCAGACCGTGAGGATCCTTCGGAAGTATTGATTATCCATAAAGACTGTGTTGATATCAGCAAACGTCTTTCGGTAAAGCATGCGGCGACCATCGGAACCTCTTCTAACCGTCGTAAAGCACAGTTGCTTTCTATTCGTCCTGACCTAGAGTTCGACGATTTACGTGGTAATCTACAAACACGCGTTCAGAAATTAAGAGATGAGAAATATGATGCGATTATGTTGGCTAAAGCCGGCGTCAGCCGTATCAACATGGATCTTTCTGATTTTCATATTGAGGAGTTATCTCCAATTATGTTAGTTCCAGCGCCAGCCCAAGGGGTATTGGCTATTCAAATCCGTGAAGACGACAAAGAGCTTTTCAATATCCTCCAAGGAATCAATGATGCGGAGGTTGCCGAAACAATCGCTGTTGAACGTAAGGTATTGAACCTATTTGATGCCGGATGCCATGCGCCGCTGGGCAGCTACTGCCGTAAGGTAGATGGAAAATTCCAATCATGGACTTCCATTGCGGATGATAACGAAGACTTCCCGGATCGCGTGTTCTTTGAATCGGAGACGTCGGAAGGTATGGCAGAGAAGATTTTTGCGAAATACAGTAAGGATAGAAAACTACCTTCATCAATCTTTATCACACGCGATTTGGATGAGAATTCCTACTTAGCGCGTTCATTAAAGAAACATAGTATTGAGGTTGACGATCGTTCGTTAATCCGTATTTTCCCAACCATCAATAAACTGGATTCATTTATCCTGAAACGCGCAGATTGGATTTTCTTCAACAGTAGAAATGCCATTGAGCACTTCTTCAAATTAGAGCCGCTAATTTTGAAAAAGACAAAAATTGCGGTATTAGGAAGAGGATCTGAGGAGACCTTACGTAAATTCAATAGAACCGCTGATTTCACCGGTGATCACCTGGGTATCAATACGGAAGGAATAGGTTCGGAGTTTGCGAAATTGGTTGACGGGCAGACCGTATTATTCCCACGTGCTGAAGGCTCTTTGCAGACGATCCGCAAGGCATTGACTGAAAATACGAAGATTATCGATATGCCAATCTATGAAACGGTGATTGAAGAAGAGGTAGACAAGAGCAATGCCGATGTATTGATCTTCACAAGCCCTAGCAATGTGGAGGCTTATTTCCGTGAAAACTTAGTCGATCCGGGACAGAAAATCATCTGTATCGGAAACAGTACCGCGAAAGTAATCAGCGAAATGGGATTGCCTTATACCCTACCATATTCCCCAGATGAAATTGGATTAGCAGAAGCTATATTTGGATTAGACTATTAAAAACAATATATAAGGGGGCATGCCCCCTTTCATTTTAAATAATTATCATGATACACCGTCCTAGAAGAAACAGAAAATCAGCAGTTGTAAGAGATATGATCCAAGAGAATCATTTGTTTGCTGCCAACTTGATTTTCCCCTTGTTTATTGTAGATGGAGAAAACCAAAAGGTTGAAGTATCCTCCATGCCTGGTATTTACCGTTATTCTGTCGACAACCTTCTGCGTGAGGTTGAAAGCTGTATGAATATCGGGTTGAAGGCATTCGACCTATTCCCTGCCGTTGAAGAGTCTTTAAAAGACAAATACGCAACGGAGAGTTACCGCAAGGGAACATTATATTTACGCGCTATTGAGGCTGTAAAACAGCGCTTTCCGGAGGCTTGTGTCGTTACTGACGTGGCGATGGATCCATACAGCTCCGATGGGCACGACGGAATCGTGGAGAATGGTGAAATCTTAAATGATGAAACCTTAGAGGTATTAGGAAAGATGGCACTGGCACATGCAGAGTCGGGTGCTGATATTATCGCCCCTTCAGACATGATGGATGGCCGTATTGGCTATTTACGCGATGTGTTAGATACGAATGGTTTCACGAATGTATCGCTAATGTCTTACACTGCGAAATATGCGTCGGCATATTATGGTCCATTCCGCGATGCCTTAGGGTCAGCTCCGAAAAAAGGCGATAAGAAAACTTATCAAATGAATCCGGCAAATAGCCGCGAGGCACTCATTGAGGCGCAATTGGATATGGAAGAGGGTGCAGACTTCTTAATGGTTAAACCTGGTCTTCCCTATTTGGATGTCATCAAACTACTTCACGATAACTTTGATTTGCCAATTGCTGCATATAACGTTTCTGGTGAATATGCCATGCTAAAGGCTGCTATCGCTAATGGCTGGCTAAGTGAGCAGGTTATTTTAGAAACGCTATTGAGCTTTAAGCGCGCCGGAGCAACGTCGATCCTAACCTATCATGCGAAGGAAGTGATCGAAAAAGGCTGGGTGAAATAGCTGATAAATCAATTAAATGGCTATTTTTGTAGGGCTTACAAATTAGCCTACTATCATTCTTTTCAATACAATGGAACATACTAGAATTAAAGACTTATTAAAATCGGAGGAATTCGGAAAAGAAGTAATCGTAAAAGGTTGGGTTCGTACTTTCCGTAACAATCAATTTATTGCTATCAACGATGGTTCGACCATCAATAATATACAAGCTGTTGTTGACTTTGAAAATACAGCAGATGAGATTTTAAAACGTATTACTACAGGTGCAGCGGTACGTGTGAAAGGGATTTTAGTGGAGTCGCAAGGAAAAGGACAGCGCGTAGAGGTAAAGGCTACGGAAGTTTCTATTATTGGCGATTCTGATCCAGAGAAATATCCTTTGCAACCTAAAAAACACAGCCTGGAATTCTTACGTGAGATTGCGCACTTGCGCTTCCGCACAGGAACATTCAATGCGGTTTTTAAAGTTCGTAATGCCTTAGCATTCGCTGTGCACAAATTCTTCAACGAAAGAGATTTCGTTTATATGCATACGCCTATTATTACAGGTTCGGATGCAGAAGGTGCTGGTGAAATGTTCCAAGTGACTACGCTAGACTTAAACAATCCTCCGCGCACAGAATCTGGTGCAATAGATTTTAAAGAAGATTTCTTTGGAAAAGCAACGAACTTAACCGTATCTGGCCAGTTAGAGGGAGAATTGGCGGCTATGGCCTTCGGTAATATCTACACCTTCGGTCCTACGTTCCGTGCTGAGAATTCGAATACGACGCGCCACCTAGCGGAGTTCTGGATGATTGAGCCGGAGATGGCATTCTACGAGTTGGAAGATAATATGGATTTAGCGGAAGACTTATTGAAATATGTAATCCGTTATGCCCTTGACACTTGTCCTGAGGAGATTGAATTCTTGAAGAACCGTTTATTGGAAGAAGAGAAATCAAAACCTCAAGCAGAGCGTTCTGAGTTAAACTTAGTCGAGAAGTTAAACTTTGTCATCGACAATGATTTCGAACGTGTAACTTATACAGAAGCGGTAGAGATCTTGCAAAAGAGCAAGCCTAACCAAAAGAAACAATTTAAATACTTAATTGAAGGATGGGGAGCAGACTTACAGTCTGAGCATGAGCGTTATTTGGTGGAGAAACACTTTAAGAAGCCGGTAATTCTTACGGATTATCCTAGAGAAATTAAGTCTTTCTATATGAAACAGAATCCAGTAGATGCGGAAGGTAGAAATACCGTTCGCGCGATGGATATCTTGTTCCCAGGAATCGGAGAGATGGTAGGTGGATCACAGCGTGAGGAAAACCTGGAAAAACTGATCACCAGAATGGGCGAAGTTGGTATTCCAACAGAAGAAATGGAATGGTTCTTAGATACACGTCGCTTTGGTTCAGTACCACACTCTGGTTTTGGAGTAGGCTTTGAACGCTTAGTACTATTTACAACGGGAATGACGAACATACGTGACGTAATTCCTTTCCCAAGAACACCTAATAATGCGGAGTTTTAAGCCGCATGGTATATAAACACAAAAACCGTCAAAAAACTAATTTTGACGGTTTTTGTTTATCCTAAGAAATACATTACGATTAGACAAGGCTATGCTAGTAAAAATATACAACGACAACCCGAATCCCAAATCAATCGATCAGGCGGTAGAAATTCTACGCAAAGGTGGAGTAATTATCTATCCTACGGATACGGTTTATGGTATGGGCTGCGATATAACGAATCAGAAAGCTATTGAAAGAGTTTGTGCTATCCGCGGTTTGAAGCCTGATAAGTCTAACCTTTCATTCATTTGTTATGACCTAACCGATATTTCGCAATACACGAAGCCTTTTGATACAGCAGTATTCCGTGTATTGAAGAAAGCTCTTCCCGGTCCATTTACCTTTATTTTCAATGCCAGCTCGCAGGTTCCAAAACTTTTGAGCTCGAAGAAAAAGACGGTGGGTATTCGTATCCCTGATAATAATATCGTAAGGGACATCGTGAAAGCATTGGGCAATCCGATCGTAACGACATCCATCCACGATGAAGATGAAATCATCGAATACTCAACGGATCCAGAACTGATTTACGAGAAGTATCAGGAGAAAGTTGATCTAGTTATCGATGGTGGATTCGGTGACAACGTAGCTTCAACGGTCGTTGATGTGACTTCTGGCGAATTTGAGGTCATCAGGGAAGGAAAGGGAGACCTGGATTTATATCTATAGTCCCTGCTCCTCTACTCGTTGTTTTAAAGCTGCATTGAAGGCCTCAAAGCCTGCTAATGTATTTCCATGAATCATCTTCTTTAGGAATGGAACAAGGATACCCGAAAATATCTCGCCTTGTATTAGTTTAGTTTGCTCTGCGGAAATGACTTGTAGGACAAAATAATGTTCACCATCAAAGATTCCGCTGATTCCCAATTTACCTTTCCAACGCAACTCTTTATCTTTCTCTATTTTCAAGAAAACAGGATTCATCTTGATGGAAGTGCCTCCGGGTTGTTGCAGAAGAACCTTCGTCCTTTTCCCTACAACTGGAGTTCCTTCAAATTGGCGAACGCTGGGGCTCCATTGCGGATACGCTGCAAAATCGCTCAACACTTTCCATACAGCTGCCGCCGGAGCATTGATTATCACTTGAGTTTCTAATATTTCTCTCATACCTCAAAGTTAGTGGCAGGATCTCCAAAGCCACTTGACATTTATCAAGAAGATTTTTTTGTAAATTAATGCTAGATAGTAATATAGGATTTCTATGGAAGATAAAATTCTACGAAAAGTAACTACAGCCTTTTCAAGTTTAGCCTGCATCGAGGGGATAGTGCTCGGTGGTTCCAGAGCAACAGCGAGCTTTAATCAAGACTCCGATATTGATATCGGTTTATATTACAGACCACATTGTCTTGACTATGACGAGCTGAATAGTATAGCAAAATCACTCGATGATCAACATCGAGATCATTTAATAGGAAAAGAAGGCGATTGGGGGCAATGGGTAAATTTTGGCGGTTGGTTGCAAATAGATGGAAAAGCGGTAGATCTTATTTTTAGAGATTTAGGTCGGGTAGAAAATGTAATCGATCAAACAAATGCAGGTATATTTTCTAACAATTATCATTTAGGTCATCCACACGCTTACCTAAGTTTTATGTATCGTGGGGAGTTAGCATCGAGTAAAATACAATACGCCAAAGACCATCGCTTTAGAGATCTTAAAACATTAGCTCAGCAGTATCCGGATAAGCTACAAGCTTCGGTTATTCAATTCTACTTATTCGAAGCTGACTTTTCATTGATGCTGGCTAAGAAAGCTATTTCCTCAGGAGATCGGTATTATCTTAGCGGACATATCTTTAGAATGGTATCAGCTTTAAATCAAGTGATCTTCGCAAAGAATAAAGTGTATTTTTTAAACGAAAAAAAAGCGATTAAACGTATTGATCGCTTCGAATTTGCTCCGAGTAAGTATGAAGATCGGATTAATGAAACATTTGGAAGCCTATATGAGGAGGGCAGCCCAACTATTGGACGTTTAGAAGTCTTGTTAGCAGATGTGCAGAATTTAATCTCTTTCAATTAGGGTTTTGTTTGTAAGCTTTTATTTCGAATCCTAGATAGCGTTTCAGGACTCATACCTAACACTGAAGCGATATATTGTAAGGGAACTTGATTGAATAGATCTTTTTGTTGCTCAAAGTAATGCAGATATCGCTCTTCTGCCGAAAGTGCAATGAAATTGAAAATACGTTGCTCTAATGTCATAAAGCACTTAGCGATGAAACGCTTCTCTAATACGTTCCAATCCGGGATTTCGTTTTCTAATGTTAAGTAATCCTTTTTGTTGAGTGTCCACAGCGTAACAGGCGTTAATGCGTCTATACTCCAAATAGCCTTTTGATCAAAAAGGAAAGACGCCAAGTCTGTAATAAAATATCCGTTGCCACCGATCCATTGAGTAACCTCCTTATTTGGCGTCATCTTAAACACTCGGCAATAGCCTGAGCTTATAAAGCTTAACTTCTGACAGTGCTTACCTTCCGATAAGAATAGATCATTCTTGTTCAAGTGTTCCTCCTTGAACTTAGATAAGATTAAGTCGGCCTGTGCATCCGACACTTCGAACATTTGAAACAACGATTCTTTAAAGTTCATGTTTTATGGCTTGTACAGCTAATTTCCGCTTCCGCTCGTAAATATAAGCGATATTGAATACTAATATAGCCAACATGATCATGGAGAATGCAATAATCTGCTGTGTATTAATCGGTTCATGATAATAAAAAACGGCTAAAAAGAAACTAATAATCGGGTTTAGATACATTAGAATCCCAACAACAGAAGAATCTAAGCCTTTCAATGCAAAGATATTCATGAACAAAGGGATAATGGTATAACCAACCGCTATAATCAGCACAAGCCAATAAAACTCATTTGTTTTGACTGTCGTTGTATCCACAACACTCAATAAAGGCAGGAGAAGGAACATACTCACGACAATGTGAATAGTTAAGGAAAAGAACTTATCAATTTGGAAGCTATTCTTTTGCAAGATGAGATAAATCGCATAGGATAATGCGATGATCATACTGTAAAACAGATCCATGAAATGCCCATATGCTAGTATAATACAGCTGATAGCCGCTAATACAACAGCTAACCATTGCCCGTTATTCAACCTTTCGTTCAGAAACATGCTGGCCAGAATTGTGGTCAATATGGGACAGATTAAATATGCCAGCGACGTCGCATTGACGCTGATTGCATTCATCACATAGATAAATGAAAACCAATTGAATGCAAGAAAAATGGCTGAAAATACAACGTTGATAAGCAATTTCGATTTCCCTCTTCTATCGAGAGTTTTTATATACTGAAGACTGGCTAGGGTTTGTTTTCTCCTGAATAGGAAACAAGCAATGACAATAGAGATTGCCGCAAAAATAACACGATGAATAAGGATATCAAGTGCTCCGAACGCGCTGAGTGGCTTTAATACCAAGGCAAAGGTGCCCCAAATAATAAACCCCATCAATGCTGATGTATAGTACTTCATAGCTAGCGAAAAACAGTGTAAAAAGAACTAAAGGATAACGAATTCTTCGATCACGACCTGACCAACATATTCATTAACACGCCCTATAATCTGACGACGCATAATGGCTAGCTCATTCTTGATAACTGCAGACTCCACTTTGACAAACAACTTTCTATCGCGAATATAAATCTGTTGGGTTCGGTTGGCGATTGCTGAGCCTATTAACTCGGGCCAGGCTGAAATAATAGAAGTTTCGTCGAATTTACGGCGCAGACGATATACATCAAGTAACTTATCTACGGCTTGTTTAATCGTGATATCGTCACTTCGTCTAAATGCATCGTCGCTATATTTCGCCATGAACCTGTCCTCCTTCTACTTCAAAGATACGAATAGGTTTTTCAATTTCTTTAAAAATACGCTCGATTCTTGAGGAATCCGTATCCGTGAGAAAAATCTGTCCGAACTCATCCTCTGATACCAATTGCATCAGCTTCTTCGTGCGATGATCATCCAATTTATCGAAGATATCATCCAATAATAATAGTGGTTTAAAATGCTTTTTATTCTTTAAGAAAGAATACTGGGCAAGCTTCAGTGCAATTAAGAAGGACTTCTGCTGCCCCTGAGAACCAAACTTCTTCAATGGCATGCCTTCATGTATACTGAATAGCAAATCATCTTTGTGGATACCCACAGTAGTGCGCTCCAGTGCACGATCTTTGTCCAGTTGGGTATTTAGAAGATGGAGAAAATCATTGCTCAGCAACTGGGACTCATAGACGAGGTTGACTTGTTCGGCATCTTCGGATAGAAATTGATAATACCGCTGGAACTCGGGAAGGAAAGCTTCCATAAACTCTCGTCGTCTTGCAAATATCCGCTCGCCACTTTCCACCAATTGCAGATTGAGAACCTCCAACAGACCCACGTCAAAAACACCTGTTTCCCTGATGTTCTTCAACACGGTATTTCGCTGTAACAAGATTCTATTGTAGTTGATTAGATAGTCCAAATAATGGTTATCTGTTTGGGAGATGACATTATCGATAAACTTGCGGCGCTCTTCGCTGCCATCCATGATAATAAACGAATCATTGGGTGATATCATCACCAATGGGAATTGTCCGATATGATCTGCCAAGCGACCATATTCTTTTTTATTCTTTTTGAACTGTTTCTTTTGGTTCCGCTTTAGGCTACAAGAAACCTGATCGGCCATCAGCTCTCTATCGAACTCACCCTGCACCATAAACCAATCTTCACCCTTTTTAATATGTTGAGAATCAATAGGATTGAAATAGGATTTACAGAGCGAAAGATAGTGTATAGCATCTAGAAGATTCGTCTTCCCCGCTCCGTTCTGTCCTGTAAAGGCATTCGTATCAGGAAGAAAATCTAAGGTAGATTCCGTATAGTTTTTAAAATTTAGTACCGAAAGGTGTTTAAGCCACATAGCAACACAAAGATAGGCTTTTTATGTTGCTCTATCTTATTTTACCTCTTCAAAATCAATGAACTCACCCGCAGTAGCAGTACCCTTTTTGGGAGCTTGCTTTGGAGGAGTAAACTCAACTTTTACTTTTCCATCATTACGTGTCTCACGTTGATTGTATTCTCTAAATGCATCCCCGTACGACTGTTGAAATGGGCCTTCATTAGCATACTGTTGCTGTTTATTCATCAAACGCTCTGTCAGCTTACGCATAAAGAACGGCATCAGCAAACGCATACCAAACTTAAAAAGGTAATAAAATAAAATAATGGATATAAGGAAATAGATAAATGTCATTTTTAATGCTTTTTACCAAATTTAAAAAAATATTGGTTTCAAACTAAATTCTATTGTCAGGCAAATATCAGTTAACAAAATTTTAGGATTTGCCTCTAGCCACTTCAATCGCGTTCAATAGCTCTTGGGGATGCTGTGAACCAATCACATATATCAGCCCATCACGATCAGTTAACCAGATAGCATCCTTGCCCCCGGAATAAAAACGGATTTTACCATTCTTATGTAAGTTGTATACAGGATTGTTGAAGATGAAGCTGGAATAGCGTCTCTTTTCCACTTTGACGATTGAGCTCAAATCAATTTTAACCACAGACGTTGTCCATAAGCCACTCAGCAATACATGCGTTGGAAAAACCTTGGTTCTATAACTGATCATGTAAAGCATAATAATGGACACAATTAAGATGCCTCCACCGACAATAAAGAATAACTGTCGTGAGAGCATATGCTCTAAATTGATATAATAGGCAATGAAGCAGAACAAGGCGAGGATCAAACGAACACTGATCCATGTCATATCTCTGCCTAAATATTGCTTCTCTTTAAAAAGTAATTGTTCCTCCATACTTCCTATTTGTACACTAAAGTAAGTACTTTCTTTGTATTTTCAGTCACTTTGTAGCGATTATCTAGACGATGGTTGATAATCCAAACGATCTCTCCATTTCCATTCAGCAATATCGCTACACGCTCTTTTTCGAAGCGATTTATTTTTTGCTGAATAAAGAAATCACTCAGCTTTTTTCGTCCGATCATGCCAAATGGAACAAAGACATCACCTTCGCGCCAATTCCTGATCACTAAAGGGTAAATTAAAAGCTCGGCATCCACGTCGACCTGATGTTTTTCCTTATTGCGGTAATCAATACTCCCCGGTTGCAAGGCCAATTCCGCATTTCCAAGATCGACAACCTTAGTTCCCTGTTCAATTTTGATTTCTAGCTTTCCAACGCTTGCTCTTGGCCGGAGAATGAGCTTATCGCGATCCAATAGCAGCTCGTGGCTACTGGATTGAAATACTTGCCCCATCTCTCTATCCAAGCAATCTTGCAAATCAATCAGAATCTCTCTGTTGAAATCATAAGGCTTAAAAAGTTCAAACAAAAGATAGCTGTCGCTAATATGAGGTGCCAATGCCGCCTTGTTTATGAGAATGCGATTTTCTTCTTTCTGAAAAACCTGCTCACGAATAGCATTGACCTGCTTTTTAATAAAGCTGTAACTATCCTCAAAATGCTTGATATTCTGAATCATGATAGCTTTAAATTCGGGCTGGATTTCCTCAAACTTCGGGATAATCTCCAAGCGAACTTTGTTCCTTGCATATTTAGTCGAAAAGTTTGACTGATCGTCCCGATACGGAACATTATACTCAGCTACCGTTTTCTCCACCTCCTCTGCCGTTAAGCAGAGCAATGGTCGAACGATATCCTCGCGCCGAGGCGATATACCAAGTAAACCTTGCAAGCCTGTAGAACGCGTCAAATTCAATAAGGCTGTTTCTATATGGTCATTCAGATGCTGGGCTATGCAGATGACTGTACAGCCCTCTGCAAGCTTCAGTTCCTCAAACCAGGCGTAGCGTAACGTCCTGGCGGCCATTTGAATTGATTCCTTATGCTTTTTAGCATATTTCTCAGTATCGAAACGCTTTACGAAGAAAGGGTAACCAAGTTCTTCAGCATACTGTCGAACAAGTGCCTCATCCAGATCAGATTCCTCCGCACGCAACTGGAAATTACAATGTGCAACAATGCACTGATAGCCTAAATCGTGAAATAAGCAAGCCATCAACATCGAGTCCTTACCCCCGCTCACGGCCAACAAAACCTTGTCTGCCGTAGACAGCAGTTGCTTCTCTTTGATAAAGCTTTTTAACTTATTGATGGTCGCCATATTTCAAAAATACGCAATCCATTTCTTGAGCGCTAATTTCTTCACTGAAATTGGTCTGCTTTTCGCTAATATCTACAATATGTTGATTTGTAGATTAAAATTTAGCCTTTAACAATTTTTTGCTAATTATTTATATATTTTTGCGCTTGTGAGGTACCTATTTATTCTTCTAACGCTTCTGTGCTGTGTTTCCGGCTATGGACAAGCAACACTTACGCCTGCCCCAACCGGCAGCGAAATGCGTTTATTATCCTCTTCGAGCAGTAGATTTATCAATCAAAAAATATTACGCAGTTACCATCCTGTCTACGAGCATAAGGGCTCGACACTCTCTGCTGATAGCGGGGATTTGTATAAAGACGATATCGGACGTGAATTCTTTGAAGCTCATGGTAATATCGTAATAACACAGACCTCCGGATCGGTGATCTATGGAACTCACTTACACTACGATGCGGCTTCACAGCAAGCCGTGTTGACCAAGAATGTACGTATGGTCGATGGCCAAACCACCCTTACGACAAATTACCTCACCTACAACATGCGTAGCCAACGTGGAACATACCGCAATGGTGGCCGTATTGAAGGTCAGGGTGACACCATCACTTCGCAAAACGCTTATTATTTCGAAACCTCCAAAGACGCCTACTTCAATAATAAAGTAGTCGTAAGATCGCCGAACGTCATCATCTATACCGATACCATGCAGTATAATACCATGTATAGAGATGCCTTCTTTTTCGGTCCAACGAATATCAAAGGCCGTAAAGGAGAAAACCTCTACACCGAAAAAGGAACTTATAATACCGCATTTGGGATTGCCAAATTCAATAAAAACAACCTTTATACCGAAGGCAGTCGCTTTTTAAAAGGCGATAGTCTGTTCTATGACCGCAACAAAGGAATTGGCGAAGCCTTCCGCAATGTCGTATTTGTGGACACGCTTGATAAATTCTATTCGAATGGAGGTTATGGAAAATATATCGAAGCGGACCAATCTATCTTGATGACGGACAAGCCTTTAGTCAAATACGTCATTCAGAATGACACCTCAAAACAAGAAGCCGACTCACTAAATACAGACAGCTTACAGGCCAATAAGAACCTTTCGAAACGAGAAATCAGAAAACTCGAAAAAGAAAAGGAGAAAGAACTCAAGGCGCAAGAGAAACAACTGAAGGAAGTCGATGTTAAGAATACGGCTGACTCTACAGAAAACAAGGTCGTCGTCCCGACGAAAGAGCCTCCTAAAGTTGATACGGCCTACATGACCGCAGACACACTTTATTCCAAGGTGATTTTTGTAAGAGACTATAAACCCTTAGACCTTAAACTTGACCGCAACGGCGGACAGATTGAGGAATCTACAGAGGTAGACTATGGCGATGTGGATGACTCAACCTCTTTCGATGATACCGACAGCCTTAGTATCGGCGATCCGATTCTAGAAAAGAATCTAGAAACCGCGGAACCGAAAATCCTCAAGAAAACAGAAACTGTTAAGCCGGCTGCAGCTCCGAAGAAGGCGCCTGCAAAAGCAAAAGTGCCCGACTCGCTGAACATCGAAGTCACGACAAAAGCCGACAGCGTCCTACGAAAGAAAGCCGGAATGCCAACAGGAACAGAACACGATGATTTACTGTCGGATGCACTGAAAACCGCTCAAACCGCGGACACTTTATTAAAGGATTCCACACAGATCTTTGCCGATACTGCGAGAACCCGTATCGTCCGGGCAAACTATAATGTTAGGGTATTCAAATCGGATCTACAAGCCGTGGCAGACTCCGTTTATTACGGCATGGTCGACTCCATGTTCCGTTTTATGGGCAAGCCGATGATCTGGTCTGACGGGTCTCAAATTTCCGCAGACACCATTTTTATGCAGATCAAGAATGGCAAGATGGATAATGCGCTCTTAAAACAGAATGCTTTTATGGTGAATGCTGTCCTTGATACGCTCAAGTTCAATCAGCTTAAAGGCAGAAAGATTACGGCATTTTTTGCTAATAATGCTATCGAGCGTCTGTTTGTCGATGGCAATGCTGAAAATCTAGTCTTCTCGACAAACGATAAGACCAATACCATCACGGAGATGTTCCATGACCGAAGCAGTCGGATTAAAATCACCATGGAGAACAATAAGATTATCGATTATGTTTCGATTCGAAAGATCGATCAGAAAATTTATCCATTCAAATTAGTCACGCAAGAACTCGAAGTGCTTCCCGGGTTCCAATGGAAACCCGAAGATCGGCCCAAGTCTGTTGAGGATATGCTAAATAGAAAGCGGGCCGGTCAATCCCTCATTTCTGAACCGGACGAAGCCGACGAAAAGGAAGAAAAGAATGGGGAAGCAAAACAGGAAACAAAAGCAATAGAAGCAACGAAAGCCAAACAGGCGGAAGAGATATTGGAAAAAGCAACCGAAAATTAACGGTTGCTTTTTATTTTTCCGAAGATCTTGTTCTTCTCTTTCTTTTTCATCCCCATCCAAGAAAAGCAACATTGCGAACAACGCGCTTTAAAAAAAGCTATTCTCAGCCTTTGGCTAGCTTTTCAAAAATGCAACTAGCTTAGCAATAGCTTGCGCTCGGTGGCTAATTTTGTTTTTCGCCTCCATGCTCATCTCAGCGAAGGTATGTTCATAACCCTGAGGGATAAAAATAGGATCATAGCCAAAGCCTTCTGTCCCAATTCGCTCTTTAATAATGCTTCCCTCAACCGTGCCTTCGAAAAAGTGCTGCTCGCCATTTATGAAGAGTGAAATTACGGTCTTAAAACGCGCTGTTCTCTGTTCAGTGTCGCCCAATCGCCCTAGCACCAAGTCTATATTTTTTTCCATATCGCGAGAACCAGAGTAACGTGCGGAGTAAACGCCAGGCTCACCATTCAGAGCGTCGATTTCTAGCCCTGAATCATCTCCAAAGCAGTTCACCCCATATTTGGCAACCAGATAGTCCGTCTTTTGTTTAGCATTCTCTTGAAAGGTAACTCCAGTTTCGGGGATATCATCCTCGCAGCCGATATCTGCCAATGATTTAAGCGTGAATTGCTCCCCCACCATCTGTTGAACCTCTTCCAGTTTATGTGCGTTGTTTGTCGCGAATATTAATTCCATAGTCTATCAATAATTGCCAAAAATAGCAATATGCAAAGGGAATAACAGAAAAAACAAAAATTAAGAGCCTATAAAGGTTTTGAATTCGCCCCAGAAGAGTTTCTTCTTCTGTACATCGGCAAACATCTCTTCAAAACTGAAGGTATTGAATACTGTAGCAATCTTACCTTTCATGTAAGAGTTATGTGCGATTGTAGGAAGCTTCAGCGAAGTAGGTTCGACACCCAGCAAGGTAATCTTCTTTGGTTGAAAGAACTTCATGATACGGGTCCAATCGTTCGGGTTATGCGGATTGGCCAAATTCACAACGGCAACATTGCTTGCATTGAGTTGCAAGGCGCCGATGGTTTTTAAGAACGCCTCCTCTGCTGCTGGCGAGAAGTACGGATAGTCAGGATATCGAAGGATAAAAAGTACTCCTGTCGATTTATCGCCCTGAAAAATAAATTCCTCAGCTGCTGTTTCAGTAGCAGCCTGAGGAATATCTTGATTAGGATTGCTATGGATCGAACCGCCAGGCAATGCGGTCTCCTCGCCCATCGTAAAGATGGTCTCAGACATTAATGCCTGCAAGGCCGCTACATTATCTGTGGTTAAATTCGATCCCAATGTATAATCCTATTATTCTGTAAAAAATCTTATTGACCTAATACCCAAGCAAAGATCAACGGAGCAACGATTGTTGCATCAGATTCAACGATAAATTTAGGAGACTCTGTATCTAGTTTACCCCAAGTAATTTTCTCATTTGGAACTGCTCCCGAGTAAGAACCGTAAGAAGTAGTCGAATCCGAGATTTGGCAGAAATATGACCAGAAAGGAACATCATGCCATTCTAAATCTTGGTACATCATTGGGACAACACAGATAGGGAAGTCACCAGCGATACCACCACCAATTTGGAAGAATCCTACACCTTTACCACCTGAGTTCGCACGGTACCATTCTGTTAAGTAAATCATGTACTCAATACCCGTTTTAACGGTATGTACATTTAACTCTCCTTTGATAACGTATGATGCGAAGATATTACCGGTGGTTGAATCTTCCCATCCTGGACAGATGATTGGAATATTCTTTTCTGCCGCTGCAAGGATCCATGAGTTTTTAGGATCGATTTCATAGTATTGCTCTAGATCACCAGATAATACTACTTTGTATAAAAATTCGTGTGGGAAGTAACGCTCGCCTGCTGCTTCTGCGTCTTTCCAAGCTTTTTCTAAGTGCGATTGTAAACGTCTGAAAGCCTCTTCTTCAGGAATACAAGTATCCGTTACACGGTTGTAGTGGTTTTCTAACAATTCCCACTCGTCCTGAGGAGTTAAGTCACGGTAGTTAGGAACACGCTTGTAGTGTGAGTGTGCTACTAAATTCATCACGTCTTCTTCCAAATTCGCTCCAGTACAAGAAATGATAGCGACTTTATCTTGACGGATCATTTCAGCTAATGAAATACCCAATTCAGCAGTACTCATTGCTCCTGCTAAAGAAACCAACATTTTACCACCTTCAGCAAGGTGCGTTTCATATCCTTTTGCCGCGTCTACTAAAGAAGCCGCGTTAAAATGAAGATAATTCTTCTCGATAAATTGAGAGATAGGTCCGCGTTGTGTGCTCATGTTTTTTTATATCTGATATTGGGGACAAAGGTACTGATTTATTCCCTAAACAGTCCAAGCCTAACGATTTACTTTCTACGTAGCAATTTTTTGAAAATATAAGCGAAAAACGCCAGTATAATAACCAAAATGGCCAATATGAGGATCTCCGGCAAGCCTAGACTCCAAGTATCATTATTTAACATAGGATATTTTATTTATTGAAATTTTATATCTGTCAATCTTTGATGATGCAATTTTATTAGATTGTCTCCAGTCGAATGTTTTTAAGAGATTACCCATTTATCACAAGTCTCCAAAAATGCGGGATCCATATCTGCTGCAATTCCTAAGCCCTCTCCAATATGAATCTGATAACCATCATATTGAATTCCACCAATCACGGGATCTTCTAGATGCCCGACCATGCAGGTATCCAGATCAAAAAACTTCACGTTTGGCGCAGCATACGCAAAATGTGCTTTGGCAGCCAATGCCAAGCGGCTTTCCAACATCCCCCCGATCATACATGGGATATTGTATTCCTGTGCTACAGCTTGAATTTTCAGCGACTCTGTAATCCCCGATGATTTAGAAAACTTGATATTGATATAATCACAACTATCCGTACGGCATAAACGCTCCGCATCATGATGATTATAAACCGATTCATCAGCCATAATAGGCACTATAGTTTCACTACGCAATTGAGCTAGCAAATGATCATTGTAAGTACGCATCGGTTGCTCACAGAACTGTATTTTAAGCGGCTCTAAACCTTGTAATGCTTCCACTGCCTCTTCATACGTCCAGCCCTGATTGGCATCGATACGAATCGGAATATCAAAACCCACCGCTTGTCGAATCGCTTTGATTCGCGCAACATCATCCTGAGGTTTCTTCCCAAGCTTTACTTTTAATGCAACGG
The DNA here is from genome assembly GCF_030503615.1 of Sphingobacterium sp. BN32. Taxonomy (NCBI): domain Bacteria; kingdom Pseudomonadati; phylum Bacteroidota; class Sphingobacteriia; order Sphingobacteriales; family Sphingobacteriaceae; genus Sphingobacterium; species Sphingobacterium sp. BN32. The sequence goes on along the minus strand of NZ_CP129963.1, from coordinate 568,349 downwards.
CTCCGCCCTCATATAGTTTCAACGCTTTGTCAGCCATTTCTTCCGGAGAAGCAATTCCTAACGTGATATCCGTAACGATATCACGGACTTTACCGCCTAGGAACTGATAAAGAGGTAGCCCGGCAGCCTTTGCCGCCAAGTCATATAAAGCCATATCAAAAGCCGATTTGATCGTCGCGTTGCCCGCAATATATAAATGCAGCTCCGCCATCCGTTCTGCTATCTGTAAAGGATCTTTGCCTAACCATATTTTCGCAAAATCTTTCGCCAACGCAATACAGGTATTTTGCGTCTCCCCAACAATCATTGGAAATGCAGAACATTCCCCAACACCGAAGTGCTCACTATCCGTTCTTACACGAATAAAAGTATTCTGGGCGTAATCCATTGTCCCTGTGGCAATCACAAAGGGCTCCATCGGAATACTAAGTCTATAGATTTCAATTTCGGTTATGGTCATGACTTCGTTTGTTATATCGCCAAATTTAGCGAATGATATTCCATTTTTACAATAGTTTAGCGAATCAAATACAATTTCAATAATAAAAACGGATTATTTTATATTATACTCAACGTTTTCGTTTATTTTTTATTAGTTTTTCAATAAACTGTTAATTTTATTCGTATATTAGCAAACCTATTGTTAAAATATAAAATATTCACAACACGATGCAGCAAGAAGGACTATACAATCCAGCGTTTGAACACGATGCCTGTGGGGTAGGTTTTGTAGCCCATATAAAAGGACAAAAATCACATCGACAAGTGCAAGATGCACTAACAATGTTAGAGAACATGGAGCACCGCGGGGCATGCGGATGCGACCCAGAGTCGGGAGACGGTGCGGGTATCATGATTCAATTACCACATGAATTTCTTTGGGAAGAGTGTATTAATTTGGGCATTCAACTACAGGAACCGGGCTATTATGGTGTCGGTATGTTGTTCCTTCCAAAGGAAGCGGAAATGAATGCGATCTGCCGTCAGGTAATCGCCGAAGCTGCAGCCGAACGAAACATGGAGCTATTGGGCTACCGACCTGTATCGGTGGACCGTGCCGGGATCGGCCCGACAGCCTTGAGTGCAGAACCAGAAATCGTGCAGTTCTTTATTTCAAGACCCGAGGGCGTAGGTAACACCGAAGAATTTGAACGGAAATTATATGTACTACGACGCTTAATTATCCAGAAAATCAAAACTCACCAAGCCTACCCTCTACCACTTTATATTGCCTCACTTTCTTGCAAAACAATAGTCTACAAAGGTCAGTTGACCACTTACCAAGTAGGTTCTTACTTTAAAGATTTACATGATCCGCGTGTGGTATCCGCTTTCGGCCTGGTGCACTCGCGTTTCTCAACCAATACATTCCCATCTTGGTCACTCGCGCAACCTTTCCGCATGATTGCTCATAATGGCGAAATCAATACCTTGACCGGAAACTTAAACTGGTTCTACGCAGGTGTCCGTGCGCTTTCATCTCCATATTTTACCGATGAGGAGATGGAGATCTTGTTGCCGGTCGTTGACCGCGGACAATCGGATTCTGCCTGTTTAGATAACGTTGTTGAATTATTGTTGCACAGTGGCAGAAGCCTTCCACATGTGATGCTGATGCTCGTGCCGGAAGCTTGGGATGGAAATGATCAGATGGATCCCTTGAAAAAGGCGTTTTATGAGTATCATGCAACCTTAATGGAGCCATGGGACGGCCCTGCTGCACTTTGTTTTACCGATGGCAATATAATCGGTGCGACACTAGATCGCAACGGCCTTCGTCCGCTACGCTATGCCATCACCAACGACGATCGCGTTGTTGTAGCATCGGAGGCAGGCGCCTTGCCAATCGATGAAGCTACCATCATTAAAAAAGGAAGACAACAGCCTGGTAAAATATTCGTCGTGGATATGGAGGCCGGAAAGATTCGTTCAGATGAAGAGGTGAAAGGCGCTTTAGTTCGCCAGCAACCCTATGGAGAATGGATCAATAATTATAAAATCAAATTAGAAGAGCTAGCAGAGCCACGCGTTACATTCACATACCTATCCAAAGAATCGGTATTTAAGTATCAGCAATCCTTCGGTTATTCTCGCGAGGATATCGAGACCATCCTTACACCGATGGCTTTAACAGGCTATGAGCCAATCGGTTCTATGGGTACAGATGTGCCTTTGGCCGTCTTATCCGACCAGCCGCAACATATATCCAGCTATTTTAAGCAGTTCTTCGCACAGGTGACCAATCCACCAATCGACCCTATTCGCGAGCGTTTAGTGATGAGCTTAGCGACCTTTATTGGAAATGCGGGCAACATACTGATTGAGGATAAAAAATTCTGCCACTGTGTAACCTTAGAGCATCCTATACTTACTTCAAGCGAACTCGAGAAACTACGTTCCATTGATACAGGGGTTTTCCAAGCGAAAACTATACAAAGTTATTTTCGTGCCGATGGCAAGTCAGGTTCTTTAGAAGCCGGTCTTGAAAGACTTTGCCGCTATGCCGACGATGCTGTAAGGGACGGATTCGAAGTTATTATCCTGTCGGATCGAGCAATCGACTCGCAGCACTGCGCGATCCCTTCCCTACTTGCTGTGTCTGCGGTTCATCACCATTTGATCAAAACTGGAAACCGCGGTGCGGTTGGATTAGTTGTCGAAGCGGGTGATGCGTGGGAAGTTCACCATTTCGCTTGTCTATTGGCTTTCGGCGCTACGGCGATTAACCCTTATATGGCCTTGGCTAGCATCCGTACTATGCGCGAGCAAGGGCAACTAGATACCGATTTAACCTGGGATGATCTAAAGAAAAACTATGTTAAAGCGGTTTGCAATGGTTTATTGAAGATTTTCTCGAAGATGGGTATCTCCACCTTGCAATCCTACCATGGCGCCCAAATCTTCGAAGTGTTGGGTATTGACTCTTCTGTTGTCGATAAGTACTTCTGCGGCGCTGTTTCACGCATTGGAGGATTGACGCTAGACGATATCGCCAAAGAAGCGCTTGCAAAACACTGGCGCGGATTTGAGCATAGCCGCGTGACGCCGACTTTACTTCCTGAGGGTGGCTTATACCAATGGAAACGTCGTGGCGAAGGACACCTGTGGAACCCACAAACCGTGCATTTACTTCAACAAGCCTGTCGCACAGATAGCTTTGAGACCTATAAGAAATACGCGAGCTTAATCAACAACCAAAAAGAGCATATGTTCACACTTCGTGGCCTGTTGGAGTTCGCCAAACATCGCACGCCAATTTCTATCGATCAGGTAGAACCGGCAAGCGATATCATGAAAAGATTTGCAACCGGTGCCATGTCTTTCGGCTCCATCTCCCATGAGGCACACAGCACCTTGGCTATCGCCATGAACCGCATCGGCGGTAAATCAAACACTGGAGAAGGTGGTGAAGACGAGATCCGATACGCGAAATTACCAAATGGCGATTCCATGCGTTCTGCCATTAAACAGGTGGCTTCGGCACGCTTTGGTGTGACCTCAAACTACCTGACCCAGGCCGATGAAATACAGATCAAAATGGCACAGGGGGCTAAACCAGGAGAAGGAGGACAATTACCAGGACATAAAGTGGATGATTGGATCGCAAAAGTAAGGCACTCCACTCCAGGAGTGGGTTTAATTTCTCCACCTCCGCACCACGATATTTATTCTATCGAAGATTTAGCACAGCTAATTTTCGATTTGAAAAATGCTAATAGAGACGCCCGTATCAACGTAAAACTGGTTTCCAAGGCCGGCGTTGGTACCATTGCCGCAGGTGTGGCAAAGGCGCATGCTGACGTAATCCTAATCGCTGGTTATGACGGGGGGACTGGTGCTTCCCCCATCAGCTCTATCAAGCATGCAGGCCTCCCTTGGGAACTCGGACTCGCTGAAGCACATCAAACCTTAGTGCAAAATAAACTCCGTAGCCGTGTCGTATTGCAGGCTGACGGGCAAATGAAAACCGGTAGAGATTTAGTTATCGCAACGCTCTTAGGGGCTGAAGAATGGGGCGTAGCAACAGCAGCATTAGTGGCGGGGGGATGTATTATGATGCGCAAGTGTCACCTCAATACCTGCCCTGTAGGCGTAGCAACACAAGATCCCGAATTGAGAAAACTGTTCTCCGGAAAACCGGAAGATGTGGTGAACTTATTTAGATTCCTTGCCGAAGAGATGCGCGAAATTATGGCGCAGTTAGGATTCCGAACCATCAATGAAATGGTCGGTAGAGCGCAATTCTTAAAGAAAAGAGAAGATCTACCACATTGGAAAGCCTCCAAAATTGATTTCTCTGGAATCCTACATGTGGCGGCAAACGCTAGTGGACAAACCCTTTACAATACAGAAGAACAGGACCACGGCATGAGCATGATATTAGACTGGGGATTACTTACCCAAGCAAAACCCGCGTTGGAAAGCAAAACACCGGTGTTCGGAACCTTCCATGTGAAGAATACGGATAGAACCATTGGTACTCTGCTATCCAATGAGATTTCAAAAATATATGGGTCGGAAGGTCTGCCTGACAACAGCATCAACTTTAAATTTAAAGGATCCGCTGGTCAATCTTTCGGCGCATTCAACACCAAAGGAATCTCCTTTGAGTTGGAGGGCGAAGCGAATGATTACGTCGGCAAAGGTTTATCTGGTGCGCAATTGGCAATTTACCCTGCTGCTGAAAGCAATTTAGTACCTGATGAGAACATCATCATTGGTAATGTCGCGCTCTATGGAGCAACCTCGGGACACCTATTTATTAATGGTCGTGCAGGTGAGCGCTTCGCTGTTCGAAACTCCGGAGCAACAGCGGTCGTAGAGGGTATCGGAGACCATGGCTGTGAGTATATGACAGGTGGAAGAGCGCTTATCCTTGGCGAAACAGGTAGAAATTTCGCTGCCGGAATGAGCGGTGGTATCGCATGGGTATACGACTTAAATGGCAATTTCCGCGAAAATTGCAATAAAGAAATGGTCGACCTTGATCCATTGGAAGCAGAAGATGAAACGGAAATCATCAACCTGCTGAAGAAACATATATTACTAACGAAGAGCGAAAGAGCGAATACCATCCTTACGAACTGGGCATCGGAAAAGAGCAAGTTCATCAAGGTATTCCCAAGAGAGTATAAACAAGTTATTCAAGTAAAGTTAGTAATAGCATAATCAAGGAGGAAAATTATCATGGGAAAAGCAACAGGATTTTTAGAATATGAAAGAACGCTTCCTCAGAAAGATGCTGTGGAAAGCAGAAAACAGAATTATCAAGAGTTCGTCCAGTCTTACACGGATGAACAATTAAATAATCAGGCAGCGCGCTGTATGAATTGTGGAATACCATTCTGCCATTCAGGATGTCCACTAGGAAATGTAATTCCGGAATTCAACGATGCTGTTTATGATGGTAAATGGGAGGAAGCCTATCAAATTCTTTCCTCCACCAACAACTTCCCGGAGTTTACCGGCCGTATATGCCCTGCTCCCTGCGAGTCAGCATGTGTACTAGGGATCAACAAATCGCCGGTTGCCATTGAGGAAATCGAGAAACATATCATCGAAATCGCCTATAAGAAAGGCTATGTACAACCGAATAAGAGCTACTTAAAAACCGGAAAACGCGTAGCCGTAGTTGGATCAGGACCATCAGGTTTGGCCGCAGCGGCGCAGCTCAACAAAGCGGGACATGATGTAGTCGTGTATGAACGTGATGACAAGGTGGGCGGATTATTACGATACGGCATCCCTGATTTCAAGCTAGACAAGTCGGTCATTGATCGCCGAATCGAAATCATGGAGCAGTCGGGTATAGAATTCAGAACCAATGCCGAAGTTGGCAACAATGTGCCGGCACAGGAGCTAAAAGCATATGATGCTATTGTTCTTGCTGGAGGGTCTACTATACCTCGCGACCTGAAGATTCCTGGTCGCGAACTGAAGGGAGTACATTATGCAATGGACTTCTTAAAGCAACAGAACAAAAGAGTCGGCAACTCGCCTATTGAAGTGGAAGAGATTCACGCGGCAGGCAAAAACGTACTGGTTATTGGAGGTGGAGATACGGGCTCCGACTGTGTGGGAACTTCCAACCGACATGGCGCAGTATCCGTAACACAGTTTGAACTAATGCCAACGCCGCCACAGTCGCGAACTGACGCCATGCCATGGCCGACTTACCCGATGCTATTAAAAACTACAACCTCGCACGAGGAAGGCTGTCAAAGACATTGGAGTATCAGCACCAAAGAGTTCTTAGGCGATGAAAATGGAAACCTCCGTGCCGCAAAAGTGGTAGACTTAAGCTGGGAAACTGACGAGAATGGACGTCCTACGAAATTTGCCGAAGTGGAAGGCTCTGAACGTGAAATCCCCTGCGAACTTGTAACATTAGCCATGGGATTCCTGAACCCACAACACGAAGGCTTATTACAACAACTAGGCGTCGATCTTGACCCTAGAGGCAATGTTCTTGCCAGCGAAGCAGAATATAAAACAAACCTCAGCAACGTATTCACCGCCGGCGATATGCGTAGAGGACAGTCCCTAGTGGTATGGGCAATCTCCGAAGGCCGCGAATGCGCCCGAAAAGTAGATGAGTTTTTGATGGGGAAATCGGAACTAGATATTAGAGGTTAGATTAGATATTAGAATTAGATATTAGAGTATGGCGCCGCTTAGGCGCCTTTTTTGTATAGTTGCTTTTTTTATTGGCGTTTAGTCTTTGAACCAGGAAAGGAAGGATGCAAGGATTGGCAGGATCGGCTGGAAAGGAAGGTGGGTTAAATCTGTAACACGCTAAATATTAGGCTTTAAATCGATATTTTCATATATTTGTTGTATAATATTTTAGATCATGAAGAACAATAAAGTGAATAGGAAAGAAATTGATACAAATTCTTTTGTTGCGATTCTAAAAAAGTATAAGAAGAAGGTATCAAAAACCGAGGAGTCTTCGAAGATTTTTTTGACTAAAGTGGGAATTATTGATAAGAACGGAAATCTGGATAAAAATTATAAAAGTCTATGTATTCCGCAGGAACAGGAATAGTATATGGTTTTCACGGATGTGACCGGTCTATTGCTGAAAAGATAATAAACCAAAAATTAACACTCAAAAATAGCAAAAATGAATATGACTGGCTCGGAAATGGCATGTATTTTTGGGAAAACAGTCCTTCGCGAGCACTTGAGTATGCTGAGAACTTAAAGGCAAATCCTAGGCAAGCGAAACATCCTATTAAAGATCCGTGTGTAATAGGGGCTATTATTCATCTAGGCAATTGCTTGGACCTACTGGATTATGAAAACCTTAAAATCTTAAAAGCAGGTTTTGAGCTTTTAAAAGCTACAACGGACAAACTCCCTAAAAATATTGCTATTGGAAAACTGAATGAACTAATGGTTCGCAAATTGGATTGCGCAGTAATACAAACGATACATCAAGTGCGGAGAGAAGAGTTGTTAAGGGAGTTTGATAGCGTGCGAGGTGTTTTCTGGGAAGGCGCTGAGTTGTACCCTAACGCGGGATTTCGTGAGAAAGACCATATCCAGCTATGTATCAGGAATCCAAATTGCATAAAGGGGTATTTCTATCCTAGAAAAGTAAATACGGATTATTACGAGTTGTAAGTTCATCTCAGTGGTACCACAAGCATTGTGACAACTGTTTTTCCTGAAAGTGTCTGTTTCCAAAACCTAATAAGAACCTACTCCTAGTTGCTGTTTAAATGGAAACATGAAAGGTTTTCTTGAACGACGAAAGAAATAATAGTCAGTACTTAGTCTTAGGACCCATGACGAAACATCCTGCTCATCCTTGCATCCTTCCTTTCTTGGTTCAAGACACCCCCCTTCCTTTCCTACTTCAAAAACTTAGTCGCCAATAAAAACTAAAACAACTATACAAAAAAGGCACCTATGCGGCGCTATACTCTAATATTTTATATCTCACATCTAATATCTAATAAAAAAAGGTTCCAATCTTTCGATTGAAACCTTAAATAGTAGCGGGGACCAGACTCGAACTGATGACCTTCGGGTTATGAGCCCGACGAGCTACCAACTGCTCCACCCCGCAATATATTTTTGAATGTCTTTGGATTAAGCCTCGCGCTTAATCCATTTAGTAGCGGGGACCAGACTCGAACTGATGACCTTCGGGTTATGAGCCCGACGAGCTACCAACTGCTCCACCCCGCAATATATTTTATGAAATCTGACCTCGTTGCGTCGTAGATGCAGATTATATTATCTCCGAATTGGAGCACAAAGATATTATTTGTTTCTTTGTAAAACAAATAAAAAAGAAAATAATGTCGCATAAAGCTGGATTCGTAAGTATAATAGGGAAACCTAACGCGGGTAAATCTACCCTAATGAACGCGTTAGTGGGAGAAAAGATGTCAATTATCACGCCGAAGGCACAAACTACCAGACACCGAATTATCGGAATTGTCAACGATGAAAACCATCAAATTGTCTTTTCAGACACCCCCGGAGTGATCAAACCGAACTATTCCTTACAAGAATCGATGATGAATTTCGTAATGGGATCCATTATCGACGCCGACATTCTTTTATTTGTTACAGACATCAACGAAAAATACGATGAAAACGACGTTTTAGAAAAACTTCGTAATACCAACTCACCCGTTGCAGTGGTCATCAACAAGGTTGATAAATCCAGCGAAGAAGAAGTTAAAGCGAAGATTGAATTCTGGAAAGAGAAAATCAATCCCGATGTTATCTTCCCGATCTCTGCTTTATTAGGCTACAACGTTGAGTCTGTTATGGCATACATCAAAGAAAAATTACCGGAGCATGCGGCCTACTACGAAAAAGATGAATTGACCGATAAATCTATGCGTTTCTTTGTTTCAGAGATTATTCGTGAAAAAGTATTCAAATTATACGACAAAGAGATTCCATACAGTACCGAAGTAATCATCACTTCTTTTAAAGAAGAGCCAAAGATTACGCGCATTGCTGCAGAAATTATTGTAGAGCGTGACTCTCAAAAGAACATCATTATCGGTAAAGCCGGTGCGATGATTAAAAAGGTAGGAACCTACGCTCGCCAGGATATTGAAGAATTTATCGGAGGAAAAGTATTCTTAGAAATGTTCGTCAAAGTATTGCCGGATTGGCGAAGCAAGAAAAACTACCTGAAACGTTTCGGATACGACGATTAAGACATTCGCGAAACGCGAAATTAAGATAAACAGGAAACCTACGATTCCTGCACAGCAGCTTCTAAGTCGCTAAGCTTTTTCTTAGCCCGCTTAGGAGCTTCTTTTTGTCCCGACAGCTTATTCCATATATTTCTGGATTCCTTCGTTAGAAGCGGCGAAACGATTGATAAGATCAACACATAGACCACCACGAAGGATTGTATCACCGGCAATAGCTTACCTGCCTTACCGATGTTTGCCATAATGATGGAAAACTCACCACGCGCCGATAAAGTAAATCCGATATCGACCGAGTTCTTAGGCTTCAAATTGGAGAACCGAGTTGCAAAATAACCCGATGCGACATTGCCGATAATGGTGATCAAAGCCGCAAATGCTGCCCAGCCGACCGCACCACCTAAAGAATACATATCAATAGAAAGCCCAAAGCTAAAGAAGAACATGGCACCAAAGAAATCTTTAAATGGCAATACCATCCCCTCAATCTTCTTCAAATACTTGGAATCCGCAAATACCAACCCCGCCATTAGTGCCCCAATGGCTTCAGCGACATGGATAGTTTCCGAAAAACCCGCAATCGTGAATAGCAAGCTGAAGATGATCAGAATGAACAATTCAGAAGATTTCTCCTGTAGTATCTTATCAATAAATGGAATCAGTTTTCTCCCGAGAATGAGGAAAGTCAGTATAAAACCTAGTGCTAATAGTGAGGTACCGGCTACAGCCCAAAACGAACTGCTTCCTGTCAGGATTAAACCGGATAGGAAAGAGATATGCATCGCTATGAAAAGATCATCGAACATGATCATCCCCATGATTACCTCTGTTTCCGGATTGGCAGTACGCTTCAGATCGGTTAACACCTTCGCGACAATTGCTGTGGAAGAACTAGTCATAATACCGCAGAGTACCATGGTCTCCTTGAAAGGCAAGTCCATCATCCAGCCGACTAAAAGGCCGGACACAAAGTTTAAAGCCACATAAAAGCTCCCGCCAGCCACAATGGACTTCCCAGACTTGATCAATCGGCCAACTGAAAACTCCAAGCCCAAATAAAACAGCAAGAACAACACCCCTAGCCTACCCATAAAATCAATGAAAGGTTTACTTTCAGTAAAAGTAAAGAACTTCCAAACCGAGTTGACCGCTTGGGTAAAACCCTCATTTCCGATACGCGCCAATCCATCGGCAACAAAACCTGGATAGGACTCATTGCCCAAGACCATACCTATTACAATAAAAAAGGGAATAACTGAAAAACGAAGTCTGTTGGCGAGCAGGCCAACAAGGGCTACTAGTAAAACGGCAATTCCAATTTCAATAATAATGGTATTAGGCATAGGCGAATATTACAGAAGGATTTCTTTTAAAAGTTTGATATTTTTTAGCTTACCAGCGATTACTAGTGTCGCTCCAGGTTGGATAATGTATTCTGGACCTGGGTTAATAATGGTTTCATCCTCGCGAATAGCGGCAATGATTGACGCTCCGGTACGCTGTCGTACTTCCAGTTCTCCGATGCTTTTGTTGACTCCATCATTCGATGACTCTACTTTATACCATTCTATACGCAAATCGTCTAAAGCAACTTCAATCGTTTCAAGTGCTTTCGGCTTATAGGACAATCCCCCTAAAATACCCGCTACCTGTCTAGATTCCTCATCGGACAAAGTCATTACACAGTGGGTTTCGTTGTCTTCATCTTCGTGGCGATACAACTCGCGACGACCATCATCATGAATAACCACAACCATATTGTCACCTGCTTCGGTCTCAATCTGGTATTTCTTCCCAATGCCTATTAGATCACTTTCTCTAACTATCGACATGTTAACTTTCTATTTAAATAAAACTTAAGTTTCTAAAAATACGGCTCACCCAAATATAAGAATTCTCCTTTTATTTCGTGGCATCGATGATCTTGTATGTTCCATCTTCGCGCTGCTCGGGACGCCCGATAGCAATGCTTTTCGAATGATAGAACAAGAATACCCAGCCTTCTGGCGCACCAGCCGCCCAGTATTCCTCGCGTAATTGCTTCGCACGACGACCATCGTAATCATACTTTGCAATAAAGTTGCGGAAAATCTCCTCAGGCTCCGGCAATTCATCCCCACCGAAGAAGAAATGCTCCTCACCGGTTCCGATATGGAACACCTGATGAAACTCCGAGTGTCCCCCTGAAAGCTCATAACGGATCTCATCATTTAAACGACCATCACCATTAACAAACAATAGATTCCCACTACGCTGCAACACTTCAAAAACATCGGTACGATAGGAAGGCGACTCCGTGCTGAAAGCGGCTTCCCACTCCTGCTCCTGAATTACATATTCGGCATTCGGAAAAGCTACTCGCTTCGTCCCATCTTTAAAATCAACCATCCCATTGGCATGATCCTTATGCAAGTGCGACATCAATACATAACGTACGTCTTCGATATCAAAACCCAGCTTTTTGATGTTCGCGTGAATCATCAATTCATCATCATCTGTACGACGGCCGAGCCCGGTATCTAACAAAACTAAACCCGCTTTGGTCTCTACCAAAAAAGGGTGAACATGGATGAATAAAGAGCCCGGACGATCCTTCGGATCGTCTTTTTTCGGATCAAACGGAATGAATTTCTTGGATTTATCTACAGAATAAGAGCCCTCGTAAAGGGAATATGCGCTAACCATATCTATTTATTTGTTTACTTGCGAGTTAAGTAAGTGTGCCCACATATAGCCCCCCTCCTATTAGGTTAGTAGCGCTATAAAATGTATATTTACACGTTAAAATTAATGCAAAGATATGCAAAAAAGGTGGGTGCTGAAACCAAAAAAAGATGTCGGAAAGATTAATAAATTGAGGGATGAGTTGGGCGTCAATAGTATTATTGCAGAGTTATTATTAAATCGCGACGTTGAAACTTTTGAGCAGGCACGCATTTTTTTTAGACCATCTTTAGACTATCTGCACGACCCGTTCCTGATGAAAGGGATGGATATAGCAATTGCCCGTATCGAGAAAGCAATCGGCAATAATGAAAAGATCCTGATTTATGGTGACTATGACGTGGACGGTACAACCGCCGTAGCTGTCGTCTATAGTTTTTTCCGCGATTTCCATTCCAGAATCGAATATTACATCCCCGACCGTTACAAAGAGGGGTATGGAATCTCGACCGCTGGAATTGATTACGCCCATGACAACGGATTTTCGCTTATTATTGCACTAGACTGCGGTATCAAGGCCAACGATAAGATTGCTTATGCAAATTCCAAGAACATTGACTTTATCATTGGCGACCACCACCTACCGGGTGATGAACTCCCTGAGGCAGTCGCTGTTCTTGACCCGAAGCGTTCCGATTGCTCATACCCTTACAAAGAGCTTTCAGGCTGTGGTATCGGATTTAAAATCATACAGGCGTTTATAAAGCAGAACAGCATGGATATGGAGCTTGCCTATCAGTACCTGGATCTCGTAGCGGTAAGTATAGCTTCCGATATTGTCCCCATTACCGGCGAAAACCGCATTCTTGCACATTACGGCTTAATTAAGCTCAATGGCAATGCGAGCTGCGGATTACAAGCATTAATCAACCTATCGTCGCACAAAACAGGACAGTTCTCCGTTAATGATATCGTTTTTCAGATAGGCCCACGCATCAATGCTGCCGGGCGAATTGACCACGCGAAAGACGCTGTACAGCTATTGATCGCAAAATCCCTGTCGGATGCGAAGGAGTTTTCCGTCAATATCGACGACCAGAACAATGTTCGCAAAGATTTCGACCTGCGCATTACGGAAGAAGCATTATCCATTTTGGATAATGACGTATTGCAACACAGCAAGAAAACAACCGTTCTCTATAAATCAGATTGGCATAAGGGCGTCATTGGTATCGTCGCATCGCGTCTGACGGAGCGTTATTACCGCCCGACGATTATCTTAACGGAAACCAACGGACATATTGCCGGATCGGCGCGATCTGTGATAGGTTTTGACTTATATGAAGCCTTGAGCGAATGCAGCGATCTACTAGATCAATACGGTGGGCACAAGTATGCTGCCGGACTCACCATGCAACATAGCAACGTTGCCTTATTCCAGGAGCGTTTCGAAGAAGTTGTCAGCAAAACAATCAAACCAGAGATGTTGCAACAGGAGGTTCTTATCGAAAAAGACATCAACCTGATTGACATTGACAGTAAGTTCTACCGCATATTGAAGCAGTTTGAGCCCTTCGGCCCACAAAACGAAGCGCCAATTTTCATGACCAAGCGCGTAACGGCGGCAGCTACGGCTTATATCGTCGGCTCTACGCATCTTAAGTTCAGCGTAAAGCAAGAAGATTCCTACGCCTTCGAATGTATTGGCTTCGGTCTTGGCGAGCATGTCAATGCAATAAATGAAGGAAAGCCATTCGATATATGCTATTGCATAGAGGAAAATAACTGGCGCGGCAAGAAGAATTTGCAATTAAATATTAAAGCAATTCGATTTTAAAAATATATTTGCAAGGAAAGGTTAAGCCCATGATTCTTAAAGCAGAACATCTAATCAAGAAATATAAGCAACGTACTGTTGTTAACGACGTATCATTCTATGTGGAACAAGGAGAAATTGTAGGATTGCTTGGCCCCAATGGTGCCGGAAAAACAACTTCTTTCTATATGATCGTGGGATTGATTAAACCCAATGAGGGCAACGTCTATTTAGATGATCTAGAAATTACGGACGACCCGATGTATCGTCGCGCTCAACGCGGAATCGGTTATCTCGCTCAGGAGGCCTCTGTCTTTAGGAAGTTATCCGTAGAGAATAATATCCTTTCGGTACTCGAGATACACTACCCGAATAAAGCAGAACGTAAAGAAAAACTGGAAGAGCTATTAACGGAATTTAGTCTGCACCGTGTTCGCAAGAACCGAGGCGACCTATTGTCCGGAGGTGAAAGACGCCGTACTGAGATTGCACGCGCGCTTGCGGCAAACCCGCATTTTATCCTTTTAGATGAACCCTTTGCCGGCGTAGACCCCATTGCGGTGGAGGAAATCCAAACCATCGTGGCTAAACTTAAAACACGCAACATCGGAATCCTAATTACCGACCACAACGTACAGGAAACCTTATCCATTACCGATCGTGCTTATTTGTTGACGGAAGGAAAGATCATGTTGACAGGAACACCCGAGGAAATCGCCAATAATGAGCTTGCACGCAAGTTTTATCTAGGTCGACATTTTGAATTAAGACGTAAAAAGTTTTAAATTTAGGTTTTTACAAATCATATGGCCTTACTAAATTCTCTCTTTACGTGGATTATGAAAAAGCGAATGCACCAAATCGACCTTTTCATGAAGTATCCGCACGACGTACAAGAAGAGTGGTTCCAAAGTCTAATATCTGCAGCGGAAGCAACGGAATGGGGCAAGAAGTATGACTACAACAGCATACTAACACCCGATCAATATAAAGAAAGAGTCCCTATCCAAGATTATGACAGTCTGAAAGGATATATCGACAGGATGATCAAAGGGGAACAAAATGTACTATGGCCTTCGGATATCAAATGGTTTGCGAAATCTTCGGGCACGACAGCCGACCGCAGCAAATTTATTCCGGTCAGTATCGAAGCCCTCGAAGAGTGTCACTACCAAGGCGGGAAAGACATGCTTTCCATCTACTGCCACAACAAACCCGAAAACAAAATATTTACAGGAAAATCAGTAGTAATCGGCGGTTCGTCGCAGATCAACAACTTTAGCCCGGACTCCTATTACGGAGATTTATCATCTATCCTGATTCGCAACCTTCCTTTTTGGGCAGAATTCAAAAGAACACCGAATATTGAAGTAACCTTGAATCCTAATTTTGAGGAGAAGATCGAGCAGATCTGTCAGATCACATTGAAAGAAAACGTAACGAGCCTTGCGGGCGTTCCAACCTGGAACATGGTTATGGCCAATCGTATTCTAGAAATAACAGGCAAGGAGAATCTATTGGAAGTATGGCCTAACCTAGAATTCTATAGCCATGGTGGTGTTAGCTTTAAACCATACCGTGAGCAATTCAAAAAACTAATTCCAACCGACAACATGTACTACCTGGAGAATTATAACGCTTCAGAAGGCTATTTCGGTTTACAGGATCGCTCAGACTCGGATGACCTGTTGCTGATGTTGGACTATGGAATCTATTATGAATTTCTACCGATGGAGAACCTGCATGAAGAACATCCAAAAACCTTGGGTCTGCATGAGGTAGAGATTGGAAAGAACTATGCCTTGATCATTACGACCAATGCGGGCCTATGGCGCTACAAAATCGGCGACACGATCAAATTCACTTCCTTATCGCCATATCGTTTTCAAATATCCGGACGCACGAAACAATACATCAATACATTTGGCGAGGAAGTGATTGTAGATAATGCCGATCAAGCTTTAGAAGCGGCCTGCAAAGCAACTGAAGCTAGTATCAAAGACTATACGGCCGGCCCGGTCTACTTTAAAGACAAAGGCGCTGGTGCGCATGAATGGGTTATCGAATTCGAAAAACAGCCCCAAGATTTCAACAGGTTTTGTGAAATACTAGATCAGACCCTTCGCGAAATCAACTCCGACTACGATGCCAAGCGCTATAAAAATATGGCTCTATCTGCACCTGTCATTCACAACGCCCCAACAGATACTTTCTACCAATGGATGAAATCAAGAGGTAAGTTGGGCGGGCAGAATAAGGTCCCGCGTTTAGCAAATAGTCGAGAATACCTTGACCCTATCTTGAAGCTTCTTTCTTAAGAGACACTAAATTTCTGTATTTATTGTATTCGGCTATACCGACAAGGTAGTCGTTGTTACCTTCGTGCAAACATACTTTAATCAAAGCCTTTTATTAACCATATCATAGCCCTTTCAGAGCGGGTTTGATTGGGTTTTACATTGGGTTTGAAAGGGCTTTGAAAGGGTTTTAAGTTGAACAAGAGTTCAACTGTGCTTGTTCAAACCGCGAGCAAGCTTCATACAAAGATAAAAACATTGATGCTACTACGGAAACAGCAACAAAAAGGAAATTCTTTTTGCAATTTAGAGATGGACAGGCTCAGAAGAAAAACCTATCAAATAAAAGAAATTTGAAATATAAGCGTGATGACAAAGAGCATTGGTAAATGCTCGTCAGGTCATAGGTTGATAGACTTTCCGCTCGCAAAAGTATCTTGATGGGAAGGCCCTCTTCGGGGTAAACGTCCTTTTACGGGCGGATAGCAGTTTTATACAAGAATACGATAAAACCGATGATAAACTTAAAAACGCCGACTTGTTTGGTCTCTTGCGTACTGATGTTTGCTAATTCTCTTTCCATTAGTTATTTCTTTGGTTGACTTAAAAACTGATTGACAAGTTGTAGTACTCTTTCTTAACCGGATTGCTTTACTAAGCAATTTTTATCCAGCAAAGCCAACCACATCATCAATAAACTTCTACGACTTGTTTCAATATTTTAGTTAAAAATCTGTGAACTGCTTGCCACAAATTCAGTACTCTGAATGCAATAACAGTACCGAGAATCGGAATCTGCGTCCAGCATGGTCTTAACTGATATCCCGTTTTTTTTACTATAGCAAACAGTAGACAGTATTGCATAGGAAAACATACAGAATGTAAAAACACAGTTAGAGTCTTCATATTAAATGTTGAAACACATAACATTAACTTAACATTTGCTATCGTTTGCTTGCCTTCTTGCTAATTAATTTTAGCGGGTTATAAAGCTTAGCTTTTATTTTTTTGCTAACTTGCGGGCATAAAAACAATCAATTGATATGAGCGCGACAGAACAAATCTCAATTCGCGTAGAGCCAACAAAAACATCAAGACTCTCGCAAGTAGATTTCAACAACTTAAAATTTGGACAGATCATGTCGGACCATATGCTGGTCGCAAATTATGAGAACGGACAATGGACAGATGTGGCTATCGTCCCTTACGGCGATTTAACCCTGAGCCCTTCCATGTCTGCATTACATTACGGACAAGCAATTTTTGAAGGTATTAAAGGTTATAAGTTTGCAGATGGCACCGTAAGTATCTTCCGTCCAGATAAGAACTGGGAGCGTTTTAATAAATCAGCGGCGCGTCTACAGATGCCGGAAGTTCCAGAAGAGATCTTCATGGACGGTTTGAAAAAGTTATTGGATGTTGATCGTGAGTGGATCCCATCAACAGAAGGCACCGCATTGTACATCCGTCCTTTTATGTTTGCGACAGAAGCAGCCTTAGGCGTGCACCCATCAATATCCTATAAGTTTATTATCATCACTTGCCCTGTTGGTGCGTACTATAGCAAGCCCATCAGTTTGAAAGTGGAAACACATTATACACGTGCTGCTGAAGGTGGTGTTGGTTTCTCGAAAAACGCAGGTAACTACGCTTTATCTTTATACCCAACACAATTAGCCAACAACGAAGGCTATGACCAAATTATGTGGACAGATGCCAATGAGCATAAGTACATTGAAGAGGCAGGTACGGCAAACTTAATTTTCCGTATCGGCGACAGCATTATTACACCACATGGCGATACGATTCTTCATGGTGTTACCCGCCGCACGATTATGGAATTGGCAGAAGAGTGGGGTTACAAAGCTGAGCAACGTAAAGTGTCGGTTCAAGAGTTAATCGATGGTATCAAAGCTGGAACAGTGACAGAAGCTTTCGCTGCCGGAACTGCTGCTACAATTACACATATTGATCGCATCGGATTCGAAGGACAAGACTATACACTTCCTCCGGTTGAAGGCAGAGAGTTCTCGTTAAAAGTCCTTTCTTACTTGAACGATTTACGCTACGGAAAGAGCGAAGATACACACGGCTGGAACTTAATTGTAAAGTAATTTACCATAGTCATAAAGAATTTTAACAAAGGGGCTTTTTTAACAAAAAAGCCCCTTTGTTATTTTCATCAAACCATACTCGAGGTATTTTTTATTTCGCTAAAAATCAGCAACATAACACATAAAAAGCTACTTTGTAGAAGAATATTTGTGGAAAATCTTTCCTTTCTATCCCACATTTTATTAGTTACAATTTTCAACCGATAGTTTTTTTACAGATTATCCCCAGTATATAAATTTACATCGTTTTCGTAGATTGCTCAAACGATTGCATTGCATTTTCAGATGCAACCTGACTCTTTTTTCGTCACATTCGCATCGATAACCAATAGGTACAACTATCATAACTTTTAAAACATCGAATCATGCGAATTTTCTTTACAAATTCCAGGATGAAGTGGATACCCCTATGTTATAGCCTAGCATTTATGAGTTCCCTTCCCTCCTATGCCGAAACAAGAACAATCGGTCATAGTCTTATCGCGGAATCGCCGCTGTTTTTAAATGATTCCTACCTGAGTCGCTTCCAAGAAGAGATCAAGGGTAAGATTGTTGACGATCAGGGAAATCCTGTTGCAGGAGCAACGATTCGCGAGAAAAACACGAATCAGACCACACAGAGTGCGGCTGATGGTACATTTACGCTACAGGTGTCATCGCGCAGTTCTATACTTGTTATTAGCTCGATAGGTTTTGGACAAAAAGAGGTTCCAGCAATGGAGGCTTCATCCATTAGCTTGCAAGCGGCGGAAGATCAAATTGAGGAAGTTGTAGTCGTAGGTTTCGGGACGCAGAAGAAGGTTAATCTAACAGGTGCGATTGCACACGTTGGTAAAGAAGCTTTCGAGAACCGTCCGGTTGCCAATATTGGTCAAGCCTTACAGGGTTTGGTTCCCAACTTGAACATCAGCTTCGGAAATGGAGCACCAAATACGACTCCGGGTTTCAACTTACGTGGTGGAACCTCAATGGCCTACAATGCAAATACAAAAGAATTCGAAACGGTTAATGGTGACCCTCTAGTCATTATCGACGGTGTTGAAAATACAACAGCCGCGTTGAACCAGCTAAATCCAAACGATATCAAAGACATGTCGTTTATCAAAGATGCTTCCGCAGGTGCTATTTATGGTACGAAGGCAGCATACGGCGTTATTTTGGTTCGTACGAAAACCGGTGAATTCAATCAAAAAGGAAGAATATCTTACAACTTCGACGCCAACTTTGACACCCCTTCTGCATTACCTGACGTATTAAATTCGTATCAAATCCAGCGTGCATCGATGGATCGTACATTGTGGACAAATGGTTCGGTGAGCAATTCTGAAGAGAACAAATTGAACATGATCCAAAAATATCTGGATAACCCGACGCCTGAGAATGCTTGGTACGAGGAGGGCGGAAGAGTTATTTGGGTAGGCAATGTGAATCCCTATGAAACGGCAGTAAAAAAATGGACACCTATGCAGAAGCATACCTTAAACTTCAGCGGTGGTGGCGAAGCGGTAAATTACTATATATCGACAGGTCTGCAAAATCAGTCGGGGATGTATAAGATTAACACCGATGAATTCAAGCGTTATAATGCATTGATCAATGTCAATGCAAAAATTACCAGCTGGTTTAATTTATTTGGAAAGGTAAGTTTCGATCAAACACATTACGAAACTCCTTATTTAGTGGGTGGCAAAGGCAATCTTTGGGAAGCCATGATGACGGATCCTGCCCGAAACATTAATATGCCATTGATGACCGGACCAAATGATCCGCTTCCAAATGCGTATACCGACAATATTCTATCGTGGATTAGCTATGGTGCAAGAAATAGATCGGTGAATAGACGTATGTCTTTATTAGCATCGCCAGAATTTATCATTCTTCCAAATAAATTGAAGGTGAAAGCCGATTTGGCCTACCAACCACAGAGCTATAGCTTGAACAGATATAGTCCAAAAATGGCGCAAGTGCTGGAATCCTGGAGCAGCTTGGGAACCAACCAAACAGAGGCACAGGAAAACAGAGCCTACCTTGACAATAATAAACGCGATAATTACCTGATCAATATCTATGCTGATTATCAGCAAACCTGGGCAGAAAAGCATAATTTCTCTGCCGTATTAGGTTACAACCAAGAGCAAACAACTTATGAGCAGCTCACGAACACGTATCGCCGGTTGATTAACGCGAATATTCAGAATCCAAATGCGGTAGAAGATCCTACCTTAAACGAAACTACTCGATATGCCGAGACCTTAGCGGGAAGAGCCGTGTTTGGTCGAATCGCATATAATTATGCGGAGAAGTATTTTCTAGAGAGCAATTTACGTTATGATGGAAATGCAAAATTCACAAAAGATGAGCGTTTCGTTGCCTTCCCATCTTTTTCGGCGGGATGGAGAATCTCTAAAGAATCATTTATGGATGGCCTCAGCAACTGGGTGAATGAGCTAAAACTCCGCGGAAGCTGGGGTAAATTAGGCAACCAACCAGGAGATGCTTATCCATTTCAAGCGACTTTAGGATCTGGTCGTGCAGCTTTCCTAATCAACGGACAACAAATTGTCTACATCAATCCCCCTAATTTAGTTTCTCCACATTTGACTTTCGAGAAGGCTAGAACCTGGAACATTGGTGTGGATGCAGCATTCCTGCAGAACAAGCTTGATGTGACTTTTGAGTACTACAACAGAAAAACAACGGATATTCTGACGAGAGGAGATGCGACATTCCCGAATACGCTAGGTACGCTGGCACCATACGTGAACTCTGGAATTTTAGAAACGAAAGGTATGGAGTTGGCTATTGGCTGGAAAGAAACATTAGACAACGGTCTTCGCTATCGCGTCGGTGTTAATTTATCCGACTACTTAACCAAGGTGGTGCATTATGCCGGAAACTCAGGATTACTCATCACAAATGCCGACAACAGAGAGATTATGTATGATGGAAAAACGATTGGCGAGATTTGGGGTTACAAGAGCGGCGGAATTTTACAGGAATCGGATTTCAACGGTAAGAACCCTGCAAACGGAAATTGGATCTATTCGGGACCATATCAAGGCAACTTATACCCGGGTTTCTTGCGCTATCAGGATATCGGTGGACCTGATGGTCTTCCTGACGGAAAAATTGATGCTGGCTTAAATAAGATCGGTAACACAGGCGACAGAGTCGTATTGGGAAATTCTACGCCACGCTATCGTTTTGGTATTACTGGAAATGTAGCATTCAAAAACTTTGATTTAGATGTATTGGTGCAAGGGGTTATTAAACGTGATGTATGGACGGGTAGTTCCGCATACTGGGGCGGAGGCGCTGGATCGCGCTGGATGCTGGAGCGTTCATGGACGCCAGAGCGTACAAATGCAGAATTTCCAATGTATGGCGCAGCTCCATCGGTTAATGATCAATATCTGATCAATGGCGCTTACTTACGTTTAAAACAGGCAGTATTAGGATATACTCTCCCTTCTACGCTTACTGAAAAACTAAAAATAGACCGCCTGCGCTTTACGCTTTCTGGATTTAATTTATTTGAAATCTCAGAAATCCCGAATGTATTTGATGTGGATCAAATTTCATCAACATACCCACAAAAACGTTCGGTTGCTTTCGGTGCTCAGATTACCTTTTAATCTTCTACATCATGAAAAGAACATTTAAATATATATTATCAGGAGTTGTGGCGGTTAGTTTGCTGCAGTCCTGCAAGAAAGACTTCTTGAACCTGAATCCGGAAACGGAACTTTCAGTAGGTAATTCTTTACAGTCAGAAACAGAGTTAACGCTGTATTTGAACAACCTTTATGGACGTTACATCAAAGGACATTTTGATGGCTGGGGCGACGCCAGATTGAGTCCAAGCATTACCGGTGGTAGTCACTTATTGGCCGGTGATTTTATGACCGACAATATGGTAAAGTATGGAAATATACATAGTATCCAAGACCAAACATACAAAACGCCAACTAACGGAACGGATGTGGGTTGGGTATGGGAAGATCTACGGTCGGTTCATTATTTCTTAGAAAACTATAAAAATGCATTACCGTCGGTTAACAATGATTCTAAAAAGCTTGATAAATATGTCGGTGAGGCTTTATTTTTCAAATCCTGGGATTACTACAGAAAATTAACATTATTCGGGGATGTGCCATGGTACAACTCCACCATGAATATCGATAGTGAAGACTTGTACAAGGCGCGCGACAAGCGGACTTTGGTAGCTGATTCATTGTTGTACACGATCAATCAGTCTATCAACAAACTGGAGGGGGTAAGCGGACGCGCAGACGGTCGTATTAACCAGAACATGGCCTTATTCCTGAAAGCAAGAATCGCCCTGTTTGAGGGTTCGTTCAGAACATACCATAGCGAATTGCAATTGAAGAGTACCGCAGCGCCTTTCTTAGAGGCATGTGTTGATGCTTGTGAAAAGATCATCAGCTCCGGAAAATATCAACTGTACAGTGCAGGAACAAATCCATATTGGAAGCTCTTTACATTTAAGAACAATCCTGAAGCCGATCAGAACAAAGAGGCGATTTTAGCGCGTGTTTATGACGGTGTTAAAGTTGGGCATGCTACCCAGCGTTATTGGCAGCAGAATAACAGTATCAGCGGCGCACGTCCAGCGGGTGGAGCAACACGCAGTTTAGTCGATGAGTACTTATGTATTGATGGACGCCCGATCTATTTATCAGGTTCGGAAGGCAGCTACACAGCAAATCCCCTATTCAAAGGCTACGATGGTATGTGGACAGAATTGGAGAACAGAGATCCACGTCTAAAACAAACCATTAATTTTCCTGGAGAAAACCGTTCCATTTACAATGTGAACAACGACTTGACCAGTGCTGCGGAGAATGGAATAACCTATCCTAGATTGTCGTATAACGTTGCTGACAGAACAACGGTTACCGGATACATGGCAATTAAAAACTGGATGGGCGATAAGAAAGAGCACGATGCAACCACAAGTGGACAACAGACTGCTATCGAGTTTCGTTATGGCGAGGTATTATTGATGTTAGCGGAAGCAAAAGCAATCTTAGGTACCTTGACGCAAAATGACCTGGATCGTACGATCAACGCGCTAAGACAACGTGCGGGTTTTGATTTCGCTGCTTATCCAAACAGCCGTCTACAATTGGCGAATGTTCCGAAAGATCCACGTATGGATGCTCTCAATGCGCAATTTTTAGATTATGAGGTAACACCTATTCTACGCGAAATCAGACGTGAGCGT
The DNA here is from genome assembly GCF_030503615.1 of Sphingobacterium sp. BN32. Lineage (NCBI taxonomy): Bacteria > Pseudomonadati > Bacteroidota > Sphingobacteriia > Sphingobacteriales > Sphingobacteriaceae > Sphingobacterium > Sphingobacterium sp. BN32. The sequence continues at coordinate 545,022 of NZ_CP129963.1, read as the reverse complement.
CGAGTAGAAATGGTATTGGAAGACCGTCGCTATGAAGATTTAATGCGATGGAAAGCAGGTAAATTCCTGACTGTCCCTTACCGCGGAATGAAGTTTACTGCCGAAAAACAAAAATTATACGATGGCACCAAACTACAAAAGCCAATCATCGCGTTAAAAGAACAACTTGATAAGGATGTATTTGTGGATGCTCAAGGCTTTATTATTGCTTATCCAAGAAGTCCGAATATTGTTCAAGGGAAAGCCCTTTGGTCCGACTACCGTTACTATTGGCCGCTTCCGTTATTTGAACTTTCATTGGAAGGCACTCAGTTGAAGCAGAACCCAGGATGGTTAGGTGAGTAATTTGTTTATCAATTAATAGAAAGATCATGAAAACTAAATATATTACACGCCTGTTCCTCGTTGCTGGAATCGGCATGTCCTTACTTTACTCTTGTAAAAAAGACAAGGTAGACTTTGGCGAGAGTTTAACAGCGAGAGAAGCTGTGAATGCGGCAGGCAATATGCAGATTCCGGTAAAGATCGGAACACCATTGCAATTAAATCTGGCTGTTACACCTGGCAACAGAACCGTAACAGATGCAACGTATTCGAACAAGCATCCGGAGATCGCTACATTCTCTAACGCTGGTTTGGTAACTGGCGTTAGTGTAGGTAAGGATACTGTTGTTATCAAATCGGGCAACCTACAAGTATGGTATGTTGTCAATGTGACAAAGTAAAATCGCAGACATCGTTAAGCTGGATAGATGTTCATCGCCTATCTAGCTTAAAAAAATATTTTAAGCACAAAAAAAGCCACCGCCCTAAAAAAGAGCGGTGGCTTTTTTAGTTTATTTTTAATGTTAGCTATTACATTTTAGCATCCATCAGCTTGTCTGTAGCTTTGCTTGGCTCGCCCAATTCCATTTTGATCACAAAAGCTCTGTCGCTTTTATACCCTTTAGGAATTATTACATCATAGTAGGTATTCTTATCCAAGTCCAAGCCTATGTCCGAATGTACGACTTTCAACTGCGCTTTATTTCCTAAAATCTGAGCAGATATAGGAACGCGTTTGCTGTTCTTTGGTACAGCGATGCGTGCGATATTATTGACTGGGCGGTTAAATACGGATAGATAAAGTGTATTTCCCTTTGCTGTATAGTATCCTAACTTCGAGACTGGAAGGTCAGCATGACGCGCGCCATGTACAGCCTCGCCATTGACTTTCATCCATGCGCCTAATTCTTTTGCAATCTTATCTTCTCCTGGATGCATCTTTCCTTGGCCATCAGGTCCAAAGTTCAATACAAAGTTTCCATTCAGCGAAACGGACTGCATTAACATATCCAATAGATCGTCTGTTGTTTTGGTATATAATCCAGACCAGTCTTTCATATAGCCCCAACCATTTGGAGGAATCGTCATAACCGCATCCCAGTCGTTGCCATCAAGCCATTCGTAGGCCTGAGGTAGCTTCCGCTCCCATCCTTGCTCGTAATCGCCTAAGATATCACCGTTGCTATCAAAATGGCGTTTTCCGAATTCATCATTGCGAAAACGAGAGCCGATGATTAATCCTGGATGTTTTTCTCTTAGCTCTTTCTCCAGATTATAGGTGAACTCATAGGACTGTACCCAGGATTGATCCCAAGTACCGTCGAACCAAAAGCCCTTAATCTGTGGATAATTGGTCAATAATTCCATTAATTGGTTCTTCGTGTACTGCAAGAACTTATTGTACTTCGCTTTTTCTTCGGCAGTTACCGGTGCCTTCGTCAGGTAATCCGGATTATTCCATTCCAAAACGGAGAAGTATAGATAAACATCAATACCTTCCGCGGTGTAAGCATCGACAACTTCCTTTACAATATCCTTTTTATAAGGCGACGCCATAACATCATATTCCGAATACTGTGTCGGCCATAATGCAAATCCGTCATGGTGCTTCGTGGTGAAAATCATATACTTCGCACCCATATCTTTAGCCTGTTTTGCCCAAGCTTTGGCATCGAAAGATTTTGGATCGAACTGCTTGTAAAGGTTGTCATAAGTTTCTTTCCAATTTTTCGGCGCGTTAGGACCAGACCATGTGCGAATCCACTCGGATGCTGCCGCTCCTTTGCGCGCAGAAACTCCCTCCCACTCATTACCAGGAATAGCATACAATCCCCAGTGAATAAATTGTCCTAAGCCATAATTACGGAAGGCTTCCATATTTGCATCGGTTCGATTCTTTGGAGTAATCGGCCCGAATTTCACTTCTTTACGTTCTGCAGGTTTCTGCTTTGGCCCCGTCCATTGCGCTGACACTTGTCCCGACGCTAAGCCCATTCCTAAAAGGGTTAGCATTGAATATTTTAGTACGTTCATTCCTTCGTTTATTTTAAGTTCCAAACCATCTCATCTCTGAGTTCCTTTGAACCATCTTTTCCAACAGCAACGATCGTGTTTTGACCTTGCTTCAGATCGACCTGTTCAACAACCCAGTGCTTATCATTTACGCCCTGTTTAGCTGTATAGCTCTTACCATTGACTTCTAGTTTCACATCTTTTAGATTGGAGAACACCTGTACTTTGCCTTGTGCCTTCGTCCGCTCATTATCTCTTCTGTTCGCTAGGTAGATCATCGGCTCTGGATTCCAATTCGCTTTATACCAGTAGAAGGAATCTTTCTTGCGCTTGCGGTCGAAGCTCACTAACCCTTTCAGGTTTCGAGCATTCACGCCTCCGCGATTCCATGCAGGTACCGCAAATTCGAACATATTCCAAACATAAGAGGCCACGATTATAGGATTCTGCTGAATAGCGGCCCATTGCTGAATATGCGTCTCAGTCTGATAGTTTTCCGGGAATGACTTCCCCGAAACTACGTTATCCGGCATCTTCAATTCCTCCTGACCGATATCCATATTACCGTCTGCTCCGTATTCGGAAAGCATGATTTTGTATCCCGGGAAGTCTTGTTGTACTTTTTTAGCCCATGGACCAAGATCTTCGATCTTGCCACCGTACCAACCGAAATAATGGTTGATCCCTTGAACATCCGTAGTTAAATTTTCTTGTCGGTCAACAACATTGTATCCTGTAACGGCTACTGTATAACGATCAGGGTCTAAGGTCTTCGCGATATCATTGAGTTCGCGCGAAAGCACCGGAACTTGTTCGTCTGCTGTTTTAGAATAAACTTCATTGTGAACTCCCCAGATATAAATAGAGGGGTGATTCATATTCTGCTTCACAAGCTCCGTCATCTGTTGTTTCGCATTGTCATTTTCATAGTAAGACACACGATTAACGAATGGGATTTCTGCCCATGTGAGGAAACCTAATGTGTCAGCAAGAGAATAGATTTCCGGCGATTGTTGATAATGTGCTAAGCGAATCGTCGTGGCGCCCATTTCTTTAATCATCAACATGTCCTCTTTATGTTGTGCAAAACTCAATGCTGATCCGAAACCTTCACGATCCTGATGTCTACAAACACCATACATCGGATAAGGCTTTCCGTTCAACAACACATTCTGACCTCCATTGATCTCTACTTTACGAACTCCTAAGGGTTGTTTTACCGCATCCAGTTCTTTGCCACCCGACATAATTTTTGCCGTTACGGAATACAGATAAGGATCGCGGATACCGTCCCAAAGGCGTGGTGATTTCATCTTTACCGCTTGCTTCACATAGGTTACTCCCTGAGGACTAATCTTTACGGGTTGCTTCTCAGTTTGTACAAGCTTGCCATCATAATCTCTAATCTCCACCCATAGCTCTGCCGCTTGTGCCGTCTTTTCCTTGGTTTCCAATTTTGCAGAAACCTCAATATCAGCATTCTTCGCAGATACGTTCTGCTGGCGAATCTGTATTCCCGGGGCAGCACGATCGGTTACAACAAAGCTGGTTTTGTTGGTTGTAATCAAGTGGACAGGTCTGTAAATTCCACCATATACCGGAAATAAGAACTGGTTTATGGGAATGATATCTTTACGAGAAGCATTATCGGCAATGACCGTGATGGTATTAGGTTTATCGTAGTTCACTGAATTTGTAATCTCGTAAGTGAACATGCTGTAACCACCTTTATGCTCGCCGATAAAATTATCATTGATGTATAACTTAGCAATTGCGCCTACGCCTTCGAACTTAATGAATGTGCGTTTATCTTTCGAGGCAGCATCTACGGAGAAGGTTTTGGTATAGACCGCTTTGCCTTCGAAGAAGTTACGGTCGGTTTGCATATCCGTACGGTTGTAGGTATGTGGGAGTGTCACATCTTCCCACACCTCAAGCTTCGTCCATTGACTTTGACTTTCGAAGTATTTCTGACCATTCTCAAAATCGGTAAAGAATGTGGAGTTATTTGCTTTATAGAACTTCCAATCGTCGTTAAAAGATTGTACTACACGAGATTGGGCGATGCATTGATTACCTAGTAGGAGTGCAGTTGCGACCGCAAACAGGCTAGTAAATTTGTTCATAGATTATTTGGGTTATAATCTTCTAAAATAAACATTTAATCGAGCCTAAAGGAATTCAATCGATTGCACAATCTACGAAATCGTTTTTCACTTAATTTTTTACACAATCGTATAAAGTATTTTAACAGAACATGTCCCTCATCAACATCCTGTTTTTAGGAAGTTTAACAGGCCGCTAGGTATAAAACAGCACTTGTGTATATCCTTAAAGTTTGTCTTAGTTTTCTAAAAAGGCTAGTTCAATTATAGCGCAGACTTGCTGGGCTCTTTTGCTATTTCTTCGTCTTGCTATCGATAAATTCGATAATATCTTCCAGCTGCTTGGGTTCAAACCAGGTAGTACCGCCATATTTTTTAAACCAGGTGATCTGTCGCTTGGCATAGCGCCTCGAGTTTTGCTTGATACTATCGATAGCTTGCGCTAAGCTGATATTGCCGTCTAAGTAATCGAAGAGTTCAGCATATCCTACCGTCAGCAAGGCAGGCTTCGCCCGATAAGGAATGAGGCTCTTCACCTCCTCCAACAAACCTTCTTGCATCATCAAATCAACACGCTTGTTGATTCTATCGTAGAGTACCGCTCGGTCGGTATTTAATCCAACCGTAATGATATTGAAATTGCGCTTGCTTCTTTGGTTTTTCTGATAATAGGAAATAGGCTTTCCAGTAGCCTCATAAACTTCTAAAGCACGAACCACACGTTGTGGGTTATCATGATCCATCTGCTCATAGTTATCTGGATCTATAGCCCGCAGGCGTTCTTGTAATACAGCCAATCCATCTCGCTCTAAAGCTGCATTCAAGGCTTCTCTGATCGCTTCTGGAGCTTTCGGAAGATCGTCCAACCCTTCGCAAAGCGCTCGAACAAATAAGCCGGAGCCTCCCACGACGATTACTTTGTCGCTTTCCTCGAACAGCTTTTCTACTTGCAACAGCGCCTCTCTCTCGAAGTCGCCAGCCGAGTAATCGTCTGAAATAGAATGCGAATTGATGAAGTAATGTGTGGCTTCCTGAAGTTCCTGAGCTGAGGGCTTGGCTGTGCCAATACTCATCTCCCAATAGAATTGTCTGGAATCCGCTGATATAATGGAAGTCTGATAATGCTTCGCTAAAGCAATAGCCATTGCCGTCTTGCCGACAGCCGTAGGACCAACAACGACAATCAGGGATTTAGGAAACTCCATGCTTTAATTGGGGTATAAATATGTTTTATCTTTCCATTTGAAATGCAACCGAAGAACACTTCAAATTGGCAGGGGAAAACAAATACTTTTTTAAAAATTAAGGAACTAGCAACTATAAAAGAAAGTCGCTAGTTCCTCAAAATAGTTCTTTATTTTTATTACGACTAATAGTCGTCGTTCATGCCTTTTTCGCTTTGTCCGTCTTCCTCTCCAGCCTCTTCTTCATCGTCGAACATATCGTAATCATCCTCCTCGTCTACACCGTACTCTTCAGCAGATTCATCTACATACTCCTCATCGTCATCCTCATCCGCACCTGCCACAGGGAAGTTCGCTGCCGTGATGTTCTTAGGAACTTCACCAACAGACTTGAAGATCGCTGGATAGGATTTACCGTCTTCCTCTTTTAGGATTTTGATGAGTTCCACATGGAAATCATATGGGCGGTCAAAATTATAGATATAATAGAATTTCTGATGCGGATCATCGATGAACTTGCTCATTTTGATAAGCTCCATCTCCAATACGCCGGCAGCTTTCTTACGGTCGTTAGGTAGATAAGCGATCTCCGTTCCTTTTTTCCATTGATCATTACTCACATAGAAGGAAGATGAACGCTCTACTTCGTAACCTGTAGCGGTATGTATTGCGTGGTGTAATTCTAGGAATGTGCTCTTCGAAGGCATATCTATTTCCCTATATACATCCTCATAATCCTCAAAGGTTATTCTAAATCTATAAATTGCCATTTCTTATATAAAGTTGTCTGTGGTTTAAATTCAACCGCTAAAGTTAATAATTTTTTTGCTTTTACGCTTTCTCTACCTGCTGTAGTCCTAAGCTTATGCCCCGCTCAATCATAAACGCAAAAGCAGCGTCTCTCGTATTTGGGATTTCACCTTCCAGAATCGCTTCACGGATGGCATTCTTAATCATGCCGACATGTCTGCCTGGCCCTATATTAAAGGCTTTCATAATGTCATCCCCATCGACAGGAGGCTGCCAGTTGCGGAGATGATCTCGCTCTTCCACATCCTTTAGCTTTTGCTTTACTAGCTCGAAGTTCTCCCGATACTTCTTTTTCTTAAACTCGTTCTTAGTCGTTACGTCCGCATGGCATAGCATCATCAAGGCATCGATGTCGTCTCCCGCCTCGAATAAGAGTCTTCTAACCGCTGAATCCGTTACGATATCCTTCGCCAATACGATAGGTCGCAGATGAAGAAGCACAAGCTTCTGCACAAACTTCATCTTTTCGTTCAATGGAAGTTTCAGCTCGGCAAAAAGCTTAGGGACCATTTTCGCCCCCTTATCTTCATGACCGTGGAAGGTCCATCCGCTCTTCTTGTCAAAACGCTTCGTCGCAGGCTTTGCAATATCATGCATAATTGCCGCCCAGCGCAGCCACAAGTCGTCAGACAGTTCAGCAACATTGTCCAACACTTCTAAGGTGTGATAGAAGTTGTCCTTATGACCTTTGCCATCAATGTATTCAACGCCATGCAATTGCTGCATTGCAGGAAATATGTGTTCCAGCAAACCCGTATCGAATAGGTACTTAAAACCTATAGAAGGTTTTTCTGCAAGAATAATCTTATTAAGCTCATCGGCAATGCGTTCTTTAGAGATGATCTTAATGCGTTCCACTTGCTCATGAATAGCATTCAGGGCAACAGCATCAATCTTAAAGTTTAATTGAGTCGCAAAGCGAATAGCACGCATCATCCTTAAAGGATCGTCTGAGAAGGTAATCCCCGGTTCTAAGGGCGTTCGGATAATACGATTCGCAATATCTTCTTGTCCCTGGAAAGGATCAACAAGCTCGCCATAGCTAGCCTCATTCAACGAATAAGCCATCGCATTGATGGTGAAGTCGCGACGATTCTGATCGTCGGCCAAGGTGCCATCTTCCACAATAGGCTTTCTGGATTCCGAGCGGTAAGACTCTTTACGAGCACCCACAAACTCGACCTGAAGCCCTTGATAGATCAACATCGCCGTGCCAAAGGATTTATAAACAGCAACCTTCGTATGCAGTTTTTCGCCCAAGGCCGTAGCAAACTCAATACCACTCCCCAGCACCAATATATCGACATCATCTTTGAAGGGACGCCCCATCAATCTATCCCGCACATAGCCACCAATGACATAGCAAGCAACATGTAGTTCCTCGGCCAAATCTTTGATAATGGGAAATATGGGATGTGTTAAATCTTCACTCATAGCAACAAAGTGCAAAAGTAAGGAAAAATAAAAGAAAATGCTTATTGCGATAAGCAGGAAACAAAGATCTCTTAATCTCTATCTTTCGATAAACGACGGAAAGAAAGTGGATTCTCCGTTAATATAGCCTGCTCTCTACGGCGATTAACAATATGTACCGCTTCAAACATCGCCTCTACAAAAGAAGTATGCGACGCAAGATTCTGCCCAGCAATATCATATCCGGTTCCGTGATCCGGAGAGGTACGTACGACTGGCAATCCAGCAGTAAAGTTAATTCCCGTCCGGGAAGCAATATGCTTAAATGGAATCAGTCCTTGGTCATGATACATCGCTAATACCGCATCAAACTTCGTATAAGCATCTGCCGCAAAGAAGCCATCTGCCGGATAAGGTCCAAAACAGAAAATACCCTCTTCATTCGCTTTTTCAATCGCAGGACGGATAATCTCCAGGTCTTCTGTTCCAATCAATCCGTCATCGCCAGCATGTGGGTTCAAGCCCAGAACAGCAATCTTCGGTTTCTGAATCCAAAAGTCCGTCTTTAAGCTATCATTCATCATGCGTAGCTTATGCAAGATGCTATCTACCGTAATCGCCGCAGCAACATCCTTTACCGGAATATGCCCCGTCACTACACCTACGCGAAGATCTTCACTCACCATAAACATCAACACATCCTTCGCCCCGAAAGCGGCCTGCAGATACTCGGTATGCCCAGGAAAATGGAAACCTTCTTGCTGAATATTATGCTTATTGATAGGCGCCGTTACTAAAGCATCGATCAAGCCGGCTTTTAAATCTTCAGTCGCTCTTTGCAACGAAAGGAACGCGTATTTACCGCCAATCTCGTTCTGCTCGCCCAGACTGATCTTTACATCCTCCTGCCAGCAGTTGATCATGTTCGGACGCTTCGCATTCGCCTGATCTGCAGAGTTAATGACATTAAAGCTAAAGTCGTTAACACCAATCGCTTTACGGTGAAAAGAAGCAACCTTTGTATTTCCATAAACAATCGGTGTAAAGAAGTCCAGTACGCGATTATCCAGCAAAGACTTAATAATCACCTCTAAACCAATCCCATTAATATCACCTATCGAAATACCAATTTTTAACTTTTCACTCATCGTAATAGCTCTTTAGTATGTCAAAAATAACAAAAAAACCTAAAAGAGCAGTTTCTATTCCTATTTAAATACTTATTTGTAACCTATCACAGTAGCCGACATAAAATAGTATCTTTGTTGATAAATTTACAGTATGAGTTCAGTACGCGCAAAGAAACACCTAGGTCAACACTTTCTAAATGATAAGAATGCAGCCCAACGCATTGTAGATGCTCTAACACCGAGTTTAGGCTTTAAACAGGTATTGGAAGTAGGGCCAGGAATGGGCGTTCTATCCGATTTCTTACTGCAAAACGAACAATACGAGACTTTCTTAATCGATGTCGATGATGAATCCATTGAATTCCTTGCTGATAAATACCCTCAATTGGGAGATCGATTGATCCATGGGGACTTCTTAGAACTGGATTTCAGCAAGTATTTCGACGCAAAGATGGCTGTCATCGGAAACTTCCCTTACAACATCTCTTCACAGATCCTATTCAAGATATTGGAAGAACGCAATCGCGTTGTGGAAATGGTGGGTATGTTTCAAAAAGAAGTCGCCGAGCGTTGCGTGGCAAAGCCAGGCAACAAAGAATACGGCATACTTTCCGTATTTCTGCAAGCGTATTACGATGTTTCCTACCTCTTCACGGTCAAAGCAGGAGCTTTTAACCCGCCGCCTAAAGTACTTTCGGGCGTGATGCGCATGGTCAGAAACAATCGCGAAACCCTGGACTGTGACGAAAAACTGTTCTGGCGTGTAGTAAAAGCAGGCTTTAACCAACGTCGCAAGACCTTGAGGAATGCATTATCCGCTGTTGTACCGAAAGACAAAATGAGCGATAATCCACTATATGAGCTTCGCGCAGAGCGACTGAGCGTTGCTGACTTTGAATTGCTAACAAACGAAATCTCGAATACCAAATGATATGCTAACAAAAAGTGAGTTTGCGATCGTAGGAGGCGGAGTGGCCGGCTTAACGGCTGGCATTGCTCTGGAACAACTGGGTCGCGACTTCTGCCTTTTTGAACAAACCAAAGAAGTAAAAGGAATAGGTGCCGGCTTCGGCTTAGCCGCCAACGCCATGCGAGCCCTCGAAATTCTTGGACTACGCCCCGAAGTAGAGAAAATAGGCTATTACCTAGGTTCCTTTGCCATACTAGATCAACGTGGAAACATCCTCGTCAATCCCAATACTAGCACGCTTTCTGATAAGTATCAACAGCAGAACTTCGCCATACATCGGGCAGATCTACATCTTTACCTATTAAGCAAATTGCAAGCTCAGCGTTTGCAGCTAGGGAAACAAGCCATCGAGCTAGTACAAAAATCCGATAGCATCTTATTATCCTTTGCCGATGGCAGCAAGCACGAATGCAAGTACCTTATCATTGCCGATGGTGTCAAGTCGCCACTTCGTCAACAGCTAGTGCCCACTTCTAGCCCTCGCTATGCGGGATACAGTTGCTGGCGTGCAACGATCGACAACAGTGAAATCCAGCTTAGCTTAGGAACAGAGACCTGGGGAAAAGACGGCAGATTCGGGATGACACCGCTCGTAAATAACCGCATCTATTGGTATGCTTGCATCAACGGACCGCGCAATCATCCTGCATTTAGCAAATACCGCGTGGCAGATTTGCAAAAGCAATTTGCAGACTACCACGATCCTATTCCAACCCTCCTTGCAAATACACGCGATGAAGACCTCATCTGGAGCGACATCATCGATATAGCTCCATTGAAAAACCTCGCCTACGGCAATATCCTGCTGATAGGCGACGCTGGACACGCCACGACCCCAAATATGGGACAGGGCGCATGTCAAGCCCTAGAGGATGTTGTCGTGCTGCAAGATGAACTGAAAAAGAAAACCGATGTCCTTGCGGCCTTCAAGTCTTTCGAACACAGAAGGCTGGCACGAACAAAATATATTACCGACACCTCCAAGATGATCGGACAAGTGTCACAATGGGAAAACCCCATTATGATCAGCGTGCGAAACACGATGATGAAAATGCTTCCCGCCAAAGCAAATCAGAAAGCTTTGGAGAAGCTCTTCAAACAAGATTTCATGACTCTTAACACCTAATGCAAATGAATATTCTAATCGTCGATGACCTTCATGAAGTCTTCTTAGAAAAATTAGACCAAGCGAAGATTCCTTATAACTATCAACCTGAAATTACGCGCGAAGAAGCAGAACAGTTGATTCCCGAATACGAGGGCTTAGTCATCCGTTCAAAGTTTCAGGTGGACTCCGATTTTATCGACCTGGGCAGCAAGCTAAAGCTTATTGGTCGCTCCGGAGCAGGAATGGACAATATCGACGAAGCATATGCCGACAGCAAAGGCATCGCTTTATTCAGTGCTAACGACGGAAATAAGGATGCGGTCGGCGAGCACATGATCGGCATGTTGCTATCCCTTATGAACAACCTACGTCGTGGCGACCAGGAAGTTCGTTCGGAAAAATGGTTGCGGGAAGAAAACCGTGGCTACGAACTCAAAGGACGTACGGTCGCGATCATAGGATATGGCCATAACGGACAGGCCATGGCAAAGAAACTATCCGGTTTTGAAGTCAAGGTCATTGCCTATGACAAATACAAAACAGGCTTCTCCGACCAGTATGCCCGCGAAGTCTCTATGGAAGAAGTGGTCAAGCTAGCCGATGTACTAAGCTTCCACATCCCATTAACGAGAGAAACGAAAGGCATGGTTGACGAGGAGTACCTATTCCATTTCCGTAAGCCTATCTTCTTTTTGATGGGAGCACGAGGTGGAATAGCGCAGATCCCGGCGGTATTGAAATATTTAGATCAAGGCAAAATATTAGGAGCAGCATTCGATGTATTGCCCATTGAAAAATTCCCCACGCTAGCTGAACAAGCATGGTACAAAGATCTTATTAGCCGCGACAATGTATTATTAAGTCCGCATGTCGCAGGTTGGACCTTCGAAAGCTATTACAAGCTATCGAGCTTCTTGGCAGAAAAAATCATCGCTTACATCAAAAAGTAAGCGATTCCCGCTATAGCTAGCCCATTTAATCTCCGTCTATTTGAAAGGACGGAGACAGCCTAATTCCCACACTATCAAGATGTCAAAGAACATGTTTTGCCAACTCCTCCCGGAACGACAAACAGCATGCTGTGTATTTTTATTTCTCATCAATTTAATCCCTCTTATATTTCAAAACTAACTCAGTTGTATACCAAAGAATATGAATCAAATATTAAATGTATGATACTTTGAGTCCAGCTTTCTTGTGTACCCAACTGAAATGAAAAACAGCTTGCCCCTTTGTAACAATCAGACACAAAATCTTTCATACTTCCATAAAACCAACAAACATGAAAATTCTTGATGGCCGTTGAAAACAAACGCTTTCAGAAAAAAAAGAAGCTGCCCCGAGGGGCAGCTTCTAAGCAATTATTAACTAAACAATGAAATTACTTTTCTAAACGCATCCCAAGCATATAAACATATGGAGGGATGTTGGTAAACCTACTGATTGTTGTTGTATTCAACTTATAAGCAGGAAACGCCATACCGTCTGCAGCGTATTCTCTGTATAAAATCTCAAGCGGAGAACCATTGTTCCATTTATTAAACGCATTAAATCTATAAACCATACCCGTCGTTGAAGATTCAGCTATTGCCTTCAACAAAGGATCGAAATTAGAGCTATAGGTCTTAGCAGCGATATTGTACATCATACCATAAACTCGAACTAATTTGTTCGTGTTAATCTCTGTCGATCTTTCATCATAGTAGTCTTCAAACAGCAATTGTCCTGAATTAATCTGAATAGACCCATCCGGGTTATACGTGACGTCGATTTTGATGGATCTGTTGCTAAGTGTTGCTATTGGCCCGGTCACTACAGTAAACACAGAACCATTTACTTTCTCTACAATATTTACTGACAGTGTTTTACGATAAGTTTCATTGACCGTAGCGTTATCAATAAATGATAAGCGGCCAGGCCCCAGGAATTCTTCGTAAGACAAAATATTCAGCTGTGTCAAATCTAAAACCGCCTCATCAGTCCCGTAGATGATTGTCGCTTTCGCTGTTCGCTTCGTGTTTTTGTCAGCAGGCTGATAGCTATCCGCAGTGATATAGAGTGTATCGCCTTCTACTTTATAGCTCAACCAATCCTGATCAAATTCCACCTTGTAGTCCACGTTACTGATGATATTGATCTTCTTAACTCCTCCTTTGAATGAATAATTCAAATCTTTAATGGGCGAGTTTATATCAAACAATAGCCCTCTCTGCGTAATCGGAACAACTAGCATTTTGCCATCACCCGATGTGATGTGGATCAGCGTTGAGCGATTCGTCTTATCATCGTTCTGTTCAACTGTGATGTGAATGATATTTCCATCTTGCTCAATTTTACACCATGCATCTTCGACAGTTGCGGTGTAATCTGCTGAACTTAGCTGGATGGTCCCTTTATTTTCTAGGGGGCCAGTTCCTAATTTTGTCTCAACAACAGACAATTCAGGCGCAGAATTATCCTTCTTACAGGATACCATGACCGTAGCCATGACTCCTAAAAGGAAAATATATTTTAATAAATTTCTCATCGTCATTATTCTTATTGCTTAACGAGTTTAATATTGTAAAGGAAGTTTACCCCATCCTTATTATCGTAAAATGTTTTTGTGGTTCCAACGATCTTATGTAAGCCTAAAAATTTCATTGGCGATGCTCCAAAAATGCCTGGCTTTGTGTATTGTGACATAACCGTTAATGATGGTTTCTCACGCGTGCCCTGCATCCATAAACCTCCCATAATGTGCTCTGGCGTATTTTGGTAAGTTTGGCTGATATAGCCTAATAGATTCGTTTCGTAACCCACTGTCAACCACAAGTTGCCAGAAGAACCGTCAGGCGTTCTACCTAAATTTTGTGGCTTGAAAATTAAGTTCCCATTTTCATAATCTAACTGAATAGGGAGAATAAACGTCTCAGAGGTCAATGTATAGGACTTACCTTCTTCTTTAGCTTTTATAGTAACAATCTCGTTCTTTGAACCACGATTACTGATATAAGATAACTTGTAACTTCCTGGAATATCTGCATATTCCAAGCGGACGCTTTTAATCGTAATAGCGGTATTTCCTCTAGCATGAAAGGTTTTTGTATCCTTATTGAAGATAAAGCTATCGTATTCTTTACCATCTAGAGTCACGGGGAATTGCAAATCAATACCTTCGTCAGAAACTGCATAATATGTTACTTTCTCCGGATTCTCAGTGTTGTACCATTTACTTTGATCCAAGTTAATGGCTCCACCAGTAGTTCCAGCAGCAGTTTGAACATCAAAACGCATCAGTTTACTGAAGATATTTTTCAATTCTTTAATTTCATTCACATACGCTACGAAGTCCTTCTCCTCATTAAGCGGACGCATAACGATTGTGTTGCCGAATTTCTTGCCGCGCATAACAATTTTTTCCGCCGTTACGGACTCCATAATAAATTCATAATCTCCACCCAATCCATCTGGAGAGGATGGCGACGCCTCTGAATAATAATGAAGAATAGGATTATAACTATCAAAACTCAAAACTGGACCATTGTCAGAAACAAAGCTGTAAGTCGAAGTTTGGGAAGTCCCCGCGTTCACTTTATTTGTAGTCAGCTCAGACGCTAATTCCACTTTACCTTCCTTAAACTTTGCAAGCATCTTATAACCGCCAAGCGGGTTCTTAGAATCACCGTAGTAATAATCCAAACTCCAACCGTATGGTGCACTCTGAAGTGTCTTATCATACTCGGCGAACGCTTCGTTCATTCTTTGTGCTGAGGAATCATCGAAGATAGGATCTTCGAAACGGCTACAGCTACTAAAGGTCAATGCAAGCGCACAAGCAAGAAATATCTTATTTATGTTTTTCATTTTCTCAATTAATTAAAGTCAACAAACGATAAACCCGGAACACGTTCCGAACGACGAAGTACTACGGAGCGTAATTCATCAAGATCAAATTCCCAAGAGTTCTTCGCATATTCACGAATGATATTCAGCTTCTTATTGATTTTTTCCGCACCCTCTGTTCCTGCTTGTGCGATGATTGATTTCCATTGCGCGTCTGTCGAAGTGATAAAAATCGAATACACCTCCGCAAAATCCTCGTTCGGCTCCACCATCGAATAGGCAGAAACAAAACCTTTCTTTCTCGCGTCAGCATCCGAAGTCAACCACCAATCATCTTTGATATAATCAGATTCCGAAATCTTTTGGTAGTCTGTGCTGTAGTTTTTCGTTTGGTGTAAAATGTGGCTAAACTCGTGGTGGATGATATGGAAATATCCGTCATTCAATTTAGCGGCGTCCAATTCCAGGGTATTCACCTCGTACATAGTAATCTTAACCCCTCCCTCTGCGGTAGCCATTACTTTCGTATTATCGCTTTCAATCGCTGAAGACCCTACGAACATAAATTGCTTAGGAGCATATTGTCTGGTGAAATCCACACCTAAGACCTCGTCGTATGCTTCCAACCAAGCGTACTTCAATACTTGAATCGCTAATTGCGACTTCTTAACATCTGCAGGGACCAGGATAAAACGAGGATCGGTATTGATATCGTTATATTTATATAGAATATCGATGTTATATGGATAGGCGATATTCTTGATTAGCCAGTTATCGAACTCCGTAACGGTGGCCGGGTCTGCAGGCTGGAAGATCGAGTTATCTTTGTCAACAGGGTCATCCTTTCGACATGAAGTTACAAGAACTGCCAGTACAGCAATAAAATAGAGTATATTTAATTTCTTCATTTTCATAATATTATCTTGGGTTTCCTGGTAATCCAGCACCTAAAATCTCTTTCGGTAATTGGTAAGCACGACGAGGGTCATTTGGTTTCAATTCATCCAGCAAGCCTACCTCATTATTTTGGACTAAGCGTCTATAAATGACGATACCATAACGCTTGATATCATTCCAACGCTGCCCCTCGTGCATCGTTAGAACGCGACGGCTATGTAAAATTGCGTGAATCATGTTCTCTTGATCTTGAGATAAAGAAAAGTCAATATTGAAGGCTTTCTTAGGCGTAGGAACATCATACTTGTAATAATCAATGTTTTTGTAGAAATCTAGGATGCTCTGCTTCGTGATATTACGCTTTACCGAATAATTCCCTAGAAATGTCAACATATCTTTTGCCGCATTATCCACATCACCCTTCAATGCATAAGCTTCTGCACGCGTCAAAAGCGTTTCATCAGCTGTAAAAATTGCCTGTACAGAATGCACATAACCAATCTTGTTGATGACATCGGTATACTCGAAGTAGCCGGCGATTTTATAAGCCACCATCTTCTTCGCATTCGCGTCGTAGTTTAATGCTCTAAAGTTCAACAATGCATAATCGCCCCAAGGCCCATTTGAAGTGCTCGCCTCATTATCAGAGATGTACTTACTGAATGAGTAACGACCGCCACCTCGGTAAGGACCATGGCAATATGGCCAGCTTGAAACCGCGTCCATCAATAAGTAATTTGCTTTTTCGTCTTTACTGATGTAAGCATTGGGTTTTATAAAATTATTGTTGCTCAGTTTCTGCAACGCATTCCAATCTCTTAAATCTGCATTCCCGGCTGTGCCAATAGCTTTTGTCGCCGCAGCGATCGCCTTGTCATATTCTCTATGATACAAATAGAAGCGCGCAGCAAAAGCATGTGCTGCTTTGATGTTAAAGTGGAACTTTGGTTGTGTATAGTACGAATCACTGATTAAAGGCAGTCCTTTTTCGATATCCTGTTGAATCAACTCGTAAGTTCTCGCAACAGTACTACGATCATGTTCTGTAATCAGTTCCTTCTCGATCTTATCCGAATATGGGATCCCTAAATCCGTTTGACTCGTCGTTTTATTGTAAGCATGCGAGAATGTGTTAACTAACACAAAATGACTGTAGGCTCTACAGATTAATGCTTCGCCTCGAGCCGCATCTAGGTTACTAGGATTTCCAAGCTTCTCGATCGCCTCTAATACCGCATTGGCCGTACCAATAGCGCCGTAGTGTTTGCTCCAAATCTCATAGGTATTATCATTGGAGGCTTCGGTAATATCTTGCCAAAAGAAAGACTGTCCATGAAAGCGGTCGTAAGCTAACCATACGTCGCCGTTATAATCCGCATTATCCGAAGACATCTCGTTCATCCAATACGTGGACGCCGCGGGATAGGCAGAGACCAGTAATTTCTGAATCTTTTCGGGCGTATCCAGCTCTGTTCTTGAATCCGGAGGTGTATCTAAGGTTTTATCACAAGAACCTAAGAATGCTACAGTAGAAACAGAGACTAATAATAATTTATATATTCTTTTCATTTGATATTCAATTATAGATTATATTCCAACTCTCACCGTGAAAGTGTATTGTCTTGGTACCGGAGCTGCAACACCGCCTGAACGGAAGAACTCTGGATCCTGACCATTTAACTTCTTATCTGCGTAGATTAAGAATGGGTTGGTCGCTTGTAACTTAACAGAAAGGTTGTTCATACGCGGACCAAGCCAGTCTTTAGGGAAATCATAGCCTAGAGAAATCTCTTTCATACGAATGAAACCACCGTCAGCAATACGCTCCGTTGAGAAGTTGTAGGCATTATAAGCGATCTTCATATCTGGGTTATCGTCTGAATCACGACGGTTAACCAAAGCCGGAATGGTTGTATAGGCCTCATCGCCAGGTAAAGTCCAACGGTTCGCAAACTCACGTGGCATCGCACGCATATCGTCATACTTGTTTCTGAAAACCTGATCCAAACGAATCACATTTCCAAACGAGTAAGTCATAAACACATTTAAGCGGAAATTTTTATATGTGAAGATATTACCAAAAGAACCCATCGTATTTGGATCGGCTGAACCTTCGTATTTCAAGAAACTCATCTTATTCGGCGCATTCTCTTGGAAGTCGATGTCATAAGAGGTTTCTATTCCATCTTGATTGATGTACACCGGCAAACCCTCTCTGTCCAATCCTACGAATGGAATAGAGAAAATCGCTCTAACCGGATATCCTTCTTGCACATATCCCGTACCTTTAACTAAGTCTACCACACGCGATGTCGCATCTAAACGAGTAATATTGGTCTCGTTCCAAGCCATCGTAAAGCTAGATGCCCAGTTGAAGTCCTCACGAACAATGTTGCGTGTGGATAGGGTGAACTCGATACCTTTGGACTTCATCGCCGCTACGTTACCCCACTTCAACGATTTACCAGCAACACCATCGGTGTAGATCGGGCCAATCAAGTCAAAGTTATTACGCGTATAGGCATCCACCACAAAGTTGATGCGGTTGTCAAGAAACCCTAAGTCAGCACCGATATTCAACTCATGCTTCTTCTCATAGGTCAAGTTATCATTCGGGAATTCGGTGATCTTCAGACCACTTTCTTTCATATCCGAGAATGGACGCCATGGGTTGAAACTGTTGATGATCATGTTCGCATTGTTCACGAAGTCAACACCGCTCTCCCCCGTTAAACTGTAGGATGTACGAAGGGTAAAATGTGAAAATGTTGGTACGAACAAGCGCGTAAAGAAATCTTCCTCATGCGCATTCCATGAAGCGCCAATATTCCAGGTTGGTAGCCATCTCGCTGAGTTAGCAGATCCTAAACGGTTACTACCGTCATAACGAACCGTACCGGTCAGAATATATTTATGCTTATAAGAGTACGTTGGGTTTGCGTAGAAACCTACCTTACGTGATCTCGTATGGTTCAAAGCATAATAGTCAGTACCGGCTTCAATCCCTTGTTTAAAGAACTCATAAACGTAGAATGGAATTTCACCTAGGGCATACTGCATACCCCAACCCGTAAACAAAGAGCGATCTCTATCGTAAGAGTTGTACTCCCCGCCCACGTTCATATTGATGATGTGCTTATCAGCAATAGTTTTCGAGTAAGCTCCGGAAACACGGAAATCCTGCCCCGACATGCCATAATCCGTACGGCGATAGATACCTCCTTCAGGAAGAACCGAAATAGGTAGTGCGTATGGATTATTCGGATCAGTATATAAGAAGCTATTCTGATCACGAATCGTTGCGTCGCCCATTGCGCGGTACGCTAAAGCTTGGTTAGCATCGTCCAATATATTGTGCTGTTGGGAACTGTTCTCATATTTGAACGCACCTAAAGCCGTAAATTCTAAACCAGGCATCGCTCTCCATTTCACCTCTCCCTGGAATTTCAAACCCGTTACATTGATATCAATGTAGTTGTTCTCTAATTCATGAAGAATGTTAAATGGCGCGTAGTTACGCGTATAGAATGTATTTTCCTCCAATGCGCGCGATGTATTCATTGCGTAATTGTAAGGGTTGATATCAAAATTACGCTTCACCTCACCAAATACCGGGTCGGTCTCTTGACTTAAAGTACCTGGTGCTTTTTGCTGACGTGTAGACGCATTGGAAATTAAATTCAATGTCAAATCTGGCAATATCTTATAACTCATGTTCAAGTTTGCCGTATAGCGGTTGGTCTTACTTTGCTTGGTCCATCCTGGATCGGTCATCGCAGAAATAGAAGCATAGTAAGTAGACTTTTCCGTACCGTTTGTCATACTCAAGGAATGGTTTTGCATTAAGTTGTTGTTGAACAACACATCAAACCAGTCCGTATTGCGCATTTCAGCAGCACGTAAATAAGCAAGCTTTTGCTCTTCTGTGTTTGCTAAGCCGAACATCCCAGTCCTTACGTCGTAGGTATTCAGTAATTTATACATATGACCATATACACCGGAGTTCTGTGCACGGTACGTTTCACCGAAGTTCAACCAACCTTTGCTTTCCATCTCCTTGTACACGCCCATTTGCTCTTGCGAGTTCATGATATTGAATTCCCCATAGCTAGGAATCTGACGGTTGGTGTACTCACCAGTATAGCTTAAACGGCTAACGCCGGCTTTACCACGTTTGGTTGTTACAACGATTACCCCCGCCATAGCACGAGCACCATAAATCGACGTTGCTGATCCATCCTTTAGAATTTGGAAACTCTCGATGTCATCCGCATTCAGTCCAGCAACCGCCGAACTGATCAGAGTAACCGCATCTCCAGACGATAGATCGTCCGCGCTCACCTCTGTTACATCTTCCATGATTACCCCGTCCACAACCCATAAAGGTTTAGAGCTACCATAAATGGAAGTAGCACCACGAACACGAATCTTTGGCGCTGTACCAAATGTTCCCGAAACGTTCTGTACAGAAACCCCGGCAACACGGCCTTCTAGCGAACGGCTGATCTCGGGCATACCGTCGATCTTCATGTCTTCAGCGTTCAGCTTCGTAGCGGCACCTGTGAATAAACGTCTATCCATCTTCGTCACACCCGTCACCACCACTTCTTCGATCACATCCTCTTTTTTCGTTAAGCTAACACGGATGTCGAGACCGGCATTTACTTGTTGCGTTTCATAGCCAACATAACTAATGGAAAGCTTTGCCTTGCCATTAGGAACTTTAATTTTAAAATGTCCACTGTCGTCGGTCGCTGCCGAAGTCATGGTCCCTACTACGGTTACCGAAGCACCACCAATAGGTTTACCGTCCTCCGAGAACACACGTCCGGAAGCCTCTAGCTCTTGTTTTGCCGTTTCGTTGCCTTGCCTGAGCCCGGTAGCAGCAGCCCCTTTGCGCTTGACAAAGACCTGGCGTCCTTCAACAGAATAGGTATTGTTCGTCCCGGCCAACAAATTATCAAACACTTCATTTAGTGTTTTATTGTCGGCATGAACGTTCACCGATTTGTTCGGTTTATCAATATTATTAGAATAAAAAACTAAAACACCATGGTTTTCAAGTTTCTTAAATGCCTCTACCAGAGTGGTGTTACCAATATGAACGGTAATTCTCGGCGTGGCTGCATCAATCTTGTCGAATTGAGAGGCAAATGTTTCGTTCGTTGCGTAAAATAAAAGCAGCGAACTTAATACTAGGCTTCTGCAATACTGTTTTGATCGAGAAATGCGAAGCTTTTCAAATTCTTTCATAAATTTGTTAATCAGAGTTATTTAAATAAGATGCGCGGCAAACGCATTTTGGGGGCAATACATTTTATGTATTGCCTTTTTTTTGGTTAATTAAGTATCAGATTTCACTATCTATTCATAGGCTTATTGGTATAATTTATATGATGATTCTTCTTTTTTAAATTTGATATCCATCGAAAAGGCTACCCCACGCAAAACCATATTGATATCATCTTTCAGATCCAGATATCCCGAACAGGTCATTTTAGCAATCTTCGGTGAGCATTCGATATCGGTACCGTAGTAGCGTTCTAAATTTTGGATCACATCCTTTAACTGCTGATCTTTGAAACGATAAAAGCCATCTTTCCAGGAGGTAAAGAATGTCACGTCAACCTCGCGTACCTCTTCCGTTTTACCATCCGCGAAATACGACTCATCCGGTTTCAAGAAATGCTCCCCTTGTGAGCTCTTTACTTTTACCTTTCCTTCTACTAAGGTTACCTGCTGATTCGGGTCATCGGAATAGGCGTGGATATTTAAACTTGTTCCCAATACCTGTACATTGAATTCTTTCGTATGGAATACAAAAGGTTTTTTCGGGTTTTTCACCACATCCGCATATACTTCCCCATCAACTGAAACCTCGCGTTGCTTCTTATCAAAATGACTTGGGAATTTAACAATGGATCCTGCATTCACCCACATCTTGGTCCCATCGGAAAGGATTAACGATATACGCTTGCCAACCGGCACACGCACTTCATGTTGAACAGCCTGACTTATTCTCGCAACCTCAAGTTTCTTTTTATTAACGGTTACCGCATTGGCATTAGAGAAATCTAACACTGCTTCTTTCCCCTCAATATTGACGGTTTCCCCATCTCCTGTAACCAATAGGATACCGCTTGTATCAGCTTGGCTCTTCTCTGCAAGTTCCTTTACAGGCACTTCGTTCGATTGATACCGAAAAAGAGCAAATGAAATACCGAGTACTAGGAGGATTGCTGCAGCAGCATAACGATAGTAGGAAATTTTACGAACGCGCGTATGCGTAGATTCCGTGATCTGAGAAAATAGCGCATCCTTCGCATGCTGATTCATGCTATGGGCAGGTTGCAATAGCTTTTGCTTTGCCCCCTCAAAAACTTCTTCAGATAGATTATTTACCAATAATACCTGTTGCCAAAAGCGCTCTGTTTCTTCCGTCGGTGCGAGCATCGACCTGATAAAGAAATCGTCGCGAAGCAAATCAGCTTCAGTAGTATGGTTATTATAGTTATTAACGTTCATAAATAGAAGGTCATTACGGCCTGGTATAGGAAGGACATGAGAATTGCAAAAAGGTACTCATGAAAAAAGTTATTTTTTTATCTTTTTTCTAAAAACAGCGTTGATAGGCACTTAGAGGAAGAAAAAAATCATATTTCCCTTGGAACAGCATTAAAGAAAAGTACTTGATGCCCTTTGAAAACAGACTGTTTCAGAAAATATTAGGCAATGAGGAAGGCTAAAATCAAAATCATCATCAGAAATGCTCTTAATTTCTTGACCGCAGACTGGGCAAGGTTCTTTGCAGACTGTGGGTTGATGTGCAGATGTTCAGCAATTTCTTTAAAACTCATGGTTTTATAATATCGAAAATATAACACCTGTTTCTGACGTCTGCTCAATTGCGCAATACCACGTTTCAGCAGTTCACGCGAGTCGCCTTCCGCTTCCGATGCGATCCAATAATCTTCAACGCTTGCTTCACCGCTATCATGCTCCTCCGGGTTTAGAGAAACCGTCGCCATTTTGGAACTGCGATTCAATAAGGTATTTTTTAAAGCTATGAACAGATAAACCTTGACATTTTTTACGGCTGTGTATCGACCACGTTTATTATATATATTAACAAATAAATCGTGAATACTATCCTGAACGTCATCCGGACTGTATCCTAAGTTGAGACCATAAGAATATAATGCATCAACATGCTGTTGATACACTTGCGCGAAAGCTTCTTCATCTCCCTCCTGCAGTAAATTCCATAAGTCAATCTCAATCATAATTCATAAAAAAATCACTAAACATAGCTTATATCAGCTTTAGAAACTGATACAGATCCGCATTAATAAGTGATTCGCTAAAACGATAGACGTATTCTAGGATATTATTAATAATTATTTAACAAAATAAGGGAAAATATTTTTGTATTACAAAAATTCGGAGAAGTTCAAACAATTATTACAATGGATACGCTAGGCTAAGCGAAACAAAAACACCAAAAACCACTGCACAATAAGTGCTAAATCCAATAAATAGACGGTGTGATAATTTCGTTTTCTGGTAAAAACAACCGATTTCATCAACAGCAATATCAGCAGCGTAGTTAGTAACATCCCCGCTTTTACCGGAATACTGTAGGGGGAGAAAGCGATAAGAAGTAAATGGGCAATACCAAGAATATAGGCAAGATTGATGGCCGCTGGCTCGCCGAGCATGGTAGGCACTGTTTTGAGTTTATAGTAGCTATCCTGCTCCATGTCGCGAATGTCAAAAGGAAGGGTGCAGATCAGAAGAAAGACAATCTTGACCAATCCCAGATAATTCGCTGTAAACCAATCAATCGTCGCTCCTTCTACGTAAAGCTCCAGCACAGGCAAACCAACACTACTGAGCGACCATACCAGCGCAATATAGAAGAGCTTAAGCCCGGGCACTGATCGCAGTCCCCGACGTTGCCCATTGATCCGAACAAAAGGAACTGCATAGGCCATACTGACTAAGCCGACAAAGGCTAGATAAAAAAAGGTATAGGGATGGATTTGTAAAAGCGCGTAAATAAGCAACAGAACTGCCAGTACACTATTTAACCACAATAACCATTCATATTTAAAAACCCAACGGGTTCTTAAGTATGGCGATTGTTGGGGATTGGACGGTTTCGAAAGATATAAACTGAGATTGTATAGCAAGAGCGTCGTCGAGCCTTCAATCCATAGAATAGCCGGATTAATATCGAAGTCCAGCACGTAATAGGTTAGCGCGCATTGAGCCACCGCAGCAAGGGCAATCAGAAGGTTGCTATGGACGAAAAAATGATATGTTGCTCTAACGTATTTCAATGTTCTTTCTTGCAAACAATTGATAAAGGCGGTTTGATTCACGAACACAAAAATTAGCAAATCTTCACAAAAATCGGTAGATTAGTGCTAAAGAGGTATTATTTTTTCGTTTTTAATAACAATTTGACCGAAAATAATAAAACTCTGACAAAGATAATGTAGACCTATAATTTTTTTTTATTAAAAATGAGTTTTCAAATTAAATCTTTTGAGGCGTATCAAGATGCCTATAAGAAGAGTGTAGAACAACCTGAAGCATTCTGGGCAGAGATTGCCGACAATTTCTTTTGGAAGAGAAAATGGACGAATGTTCTTGACTGGAATTTCGATGAGCCAAAGATAAAATGGTTTGAAGGTGGGAAATTAAATATCACCGAAAACTGTTTAGATCGTCATATCTATTTGAACGGCGATAAGCCGGCTATTATTTGGGAACCTAACGACCCCAGCGAAGCACACCGTGTATTATCGTACAAGCAATTGCTACAGAAGGTAGAGCAGTTTGCGAATGTATTAAAGAACAACAATATCCGCAAAGGCGACCGTGTGTGTATCTACCTACCGATGGTTCCTGAGCTTGTGATTGCTGTTCTTGCCTGTGCACGTATCGGTGCCATCCACTCGGTGGTATTCGGTGGATTCTCCGCACAGTCAATCGCCGATCGTATCAACGATGCGGAATGTAAATTGGTGATTACGGCAGACGGCGGCTTCCGCGGCAAAAAAGTATTGGAACTTAAAACGATCGTAGATGATGCATTGATGCAATGCAAGTCGGTAGAAAAAGTAATCGTATTGACGCGCTCACGCACGCCAATTTCAATGATCAAAGGACGTGATGTATGGTGGGAAGATGAGATCAAAAAAGTGGAAACACAAGGAAATCCTGCTTGTCCGGCAGAAGAGATGGATGCAGAGGATGTATTATTCATCCTGTACACTTCGGGTTCGACGGGTAAGCCAAAGGGTGTTGTGCATACAACCGCAGGTTATATGGTTTATACCGGCTATACCTTCGCAAACACTTTCCAGTACCAACCGGGTGAAGTATATTTCTGTACAGCGGACATCGGATGGATCACCGGACATAGTTACATCGTCTACGGTCCATTATCACAAGGGGCAACCTCACTCATGTTTGAAGGTATCCCGACTTTCCCTGACGCTGGTCGTTACTGGGATATCGTCGATAAGCATAAAGTAAATATCATTTATACCGCACCAACAGCGCTACGTTCGTTAATGGCATTTGGTGACGAGTATGTAGAAAATAAAGACCTTTCTTCACTTCGCGTATTAGGATCCGTAGGTGAGCCAATCAACCAAGAAGCGTGGGAATGGTATCATAACAAAGTTGGCAAGGGCAAATGTCCGATTGCCGATACCTGGTGGCAGACAGAGAACGGCGGTCACTTAATTACGCCAATTGCAGGAATTACACCTGAAATTCCAGGTTATGCCATGTTGCCATTGCCGGGCGTTCAACCAACCTTGATGGATGAAAACGGTGAAGAAATTCAAGGCAATGATGTGTCGGGCAACTTATGTATCAAGTTCCCTTGGCCAGGTATGCTACGCACGACATGGGGCGACCACGAGCGTTGTAAGCAAACTTATTTCTCTACATACGAGAATATGTACTTCACCGGCGACGGTTGTTACCGCAGCCCGGAAGGTTATTACCGCATTACCGGCCGTGTGGATGATGTATTGAACGTATCCGGACACCGTATCGGTACCGCCGAAGTGGAAAACGCAATCAACATGCACGCCGACGTAGTAGAGTCAGCAATCGTAGGCTACCCACACCCTGTAAAAGGACAAGGCATCTACGCTTATGTCATTGCGAATCACCATATCGACGCTGAAAAAACACGCCAAGATATCTTGCAGACTGTTCAACGTATTATCGGAGCAATCGCAAAACCGGATATCATCCAATTTGTGCAAGATTTACCGAAAACAAGATCCGGTAAGATTATGCGCCGAATCCTAAGAAAAATCGCCGAAGGCGAATTAAATAACCTCGGAGATACCTCGACTCTACAAGATCCAACCGTAGTGGAATCGATTATCAAAGGAGCAGAAGAATTCAGATCGCAATCCTAAGTAAGAATTACAAAGAGATAGTACAGAGGCTAACCAGGGGTTAGCCTCTTTTTTTGTTCGAGTCTGCTTCTGCATAAAGCCCTTTCAAACCCCTTTTAAACCCAATGCATACCCCTATCAAACCCGCTTGGAAGCGGGTTTGATAGGGGTATGCATTGGGTAGTATTTAGTAGTTAGTAGTTAGTAATTAGACCTAGGGCGGGATTAGATTTTAGATATTAGATGTGAGATATTAGCGTATTTGCGCCAAAGGTCTTTATACTAAGTACTAACTACTAAATACTATTACAGTTTAAACTCAAACTCCTGTGTTGCGCTTCTTTCGAAAGCGAGGTGTCTTGTTGCTGGAGAAATAGCGAATAGTGGTGAGAATGTTTTCACTTTAACGGTTTTGCCGTCCGGGAGGAATTCCAGATAGCGTAGCCAGCCGTCGCCACCGTTTCCATGCCATCCGCCGCCCATTGCTTGGGCGTTAAATGCCATTTGTACGACGGATTTTCCTGCGGCATTCTTGTCTTCTCTGAATCCGAGGTGGCCGGCCCAGTTATCTGGAGCGCCGATATGCCCGGAGAATACCATACGAATGTTTTTGGAAGGTTTTACGAGTTTCTCGAATAGGGCTTCGCCGTAATTTGCATCTTCAATCTTGTAACCTTCTCTAGGCATATGCTTGCTATCTCTGTTAAGATAGGTGTGAGTTAAGAGGAAAACGCTATGGTCTGCATATTTCGGTTGATCTAAGGTCTTTTTTGCCCAGTCAACGACTTCATCGCGCGGAGCGAACTCTAAAACCATGACCAACAACTTTTGCTGATGTGGGGTCTTAAATTCGTAAACCGCGTTCACAGCGCTTGATGCCCCATTCAGATTAGGGCCCACCTCACGGATTGCGGCTGCATTTAGTGGATTTTGCTCTAGGGAGAAGTATTTATCGTATTGGGTGGCGCGGTATTCGGCGCTTACATGTCCGTAATCATGGTTTCCTGTTGCAAGAACGTAAGGTACTAAACCATTCAGGCGATGGAAAGCCGAGCTGATGCTTGTCCACTGCTGTTTGCTGGTTTGATTTGCTTGCTTTCCATTCGGGTTCAGCAAATCGTTTTGCTCGACTAGATCACCTGTACATAGGACAAACTGCGTATTCAAGGAGTCCTTATTTTCTTTAATCCAGGAAATCATGGTGTGAAAAGTCCCTAGATTTCGTTCGAATTTCATATAGGTCTGCGGATCGGGGATGAGGACAAAGGACCAAGATTCGGGATTCGAAAGCTTCGGTTTTACGTAGGCTTGCTGTGCAAAAGTTGGCAACGCAAAAATCAATAGGCCAAGGATGAGGCCTAGCATAAGTCTAGGTAGATTATTCATAACAATTCGAGTAATTGATTGTTTAAAGCTAATAATAATTGTAAGCTTTTCCGAGTTAAATTGATCTTTAGGTTGAATTTTACATGGAAAAATCGTAGTTTTTTACTATTTTTAGGGCAATTCCCAAATTAACTATAATATAATTCATGCTTTTTACAATTTTATTTGGTTTAATAACTGCTTTATTTCTTGTGCCGTTTGGCAAAAAAATCAAATCGAAGTGGAGTATTATTCTACCAATTGTGCCGGCATGTTTATTTGCGTACTACCTGGGCTACGTTCCTAAGATATCCGCGGGGAGTACATTTATCCAACACATAGACTGGGTTCCGTCCTTGAACATAAATTTTGATTTTCGACTCGACGGTCTTTCCCTGCTTTTTAGTCTACTGATTACCGGAATCGGTACGGGCATCTTTTTTTATGCGCGTACATATCTCAAGGGACATCCCTATTTCGATCGTTTCTTTGGCTATCTGTTACTATTCATGTCGGCAATGCTGGGGCTCGTCCTGTCGGATAACCTGCTGTTACTTTTCATTTTTTGGGAGCTCACGAGTATCAGTTCCTTTTTCCTGATCGGTTTCAACAATGAGCAGGCGGAATCTAGAAAGAGCGCATTAACGGCACTTACGATAACCGGTATGGGCGGTTTCTTCCTGGTTGCCGGCTTAGTGTTGCTCGGCAATATAGCGGGGACTTACTCTATCTCTGCTTTGGTTGAACAGCGCAGCATGATTATAGAGCATGAGCTGTATCCCTTGATTTTAGGTTTTCTTTTTATTGGCGCTTTTACCAAATCCGCGCAGTTCCCATTCCATTTCTGGCTGCCGGGCGCAATGAAGGCACCGACGCCGGTATCGGCTTATCTGCACTCTGCGACGATGGTAAAAGCGGGCATCTACCTGCTTGCGCGTTTCTTTCCAATTTTGGGAGGTACGGAGATGTGGTCTTATCCATTGATGATCGTCGGTGGGTTCACCATGCTCTTCGCTGCAATACATTCCTTATTCCGCATCGACCTCAAGTCGATTTTGGCCTATACGACGATTTCTGCGCTCGGTATATTAGTTTTTCTACTGGGCATCGGGACGAAGGAAGCGATTATTGCTGCCAGCGTTTTCATCCTGGTGCATGCACTATACAAAGCGACATTATTCCTTGTGACGGGTATTATTGACCATGAAACCGGGACCCGCGATATTACTGTTTTATCGGGGCTACGGAAGGTCCTTTTGCCGGTCGGTATTGCTGCAGGATTAGCTGCACTTTCCAGCGCTGGCGTGCCTTTGACTTTTGGCTTTATCGGAAAGGACCTGATCTATGAGTCTACTTTACACGCCGTCCCTCATTTGAGCACGATATTGACAGGACTAGCCTTAGTGACGAATATCTGTCTGCTCGCTGCAGGTTTTATGGCGGGTTTCAAACCCTTCTTTGGCGAACTGCCGGAGAAATATAGCAAACTGCATTTGCCTTATCTCTCGATGTGGCTTCCACCACTGATACTAGGGATCTTGTGTGTACTTTTTGGTGTATTCCCGGGCATTGTAGGCGACTTGCTGAGTTATCAAACTGCCAACGCCATTTTCGGGCAGGATACAGCAATGCACTTGGCGATATGGCATGGTTTCAATACCGTTTTATTGTTAAGCGGAATTACCTTAGTCGTTGGTACGCTAATTTACCTGATCAACAAGCCAAGTGAGGCAAAAGTGAAGCGAGTAGAAAAGTGGAATGCGTTCTCCGCACAAACGGTCTTAACAAGGTATAGCAACGATTTATTCAGGTTCTCAACCTGGTACACCAATACGATACACAACGGCTATCTTCGATCGTACCACTCAAAGATTATTTTATTTGCGGAGGCACTTTTAATCTATAGGTTATGGCTCAGCGGCCCTATACAGATTAATTTCGACCATCTTTCCCCGCTGACCATCTATGAGGTGGCAGTTGTTATCATCCTGCTTGGCGCTTTATTGATTGTAATTATTACCCCGTCCAGGCTGACCTCTGTTGTTTCCATGAGTGTCATCGGCTATTGTATCTGTTTGATGTTTGTATTCTACAGCGCGCCCGATTTGGCCATGACGCAATTTACTATTGACACCTTGACGACCGTACTTTTTGTATTGGTTCTCTATAAATTACCATCTTTCCTGAGTCTAGCATCTCCAAGGCAAAAAATCAGAGATATGTTCGTTGCGCTTGGTTTCGGCGCTATCCTTTCGATTATCGCCTTGAAAGTGCTCTACGAACCTGTGTCCAAGGACACCTCGAATTTTTATGGCGAGAATGCCTATATTCTGGCGAAGGGAAAGAATGTGGTGAACGTGATCTTGGCAGACTTTAGGGGTATCGATACGATGTTTGAGACGGTGGTATTGAGTATTGCTGCGGTCGGAGTTTATAGTTTGTTAAAATTGAGATTAAAGTCGTCGGAGAAAGAATAATTTATGAAGAGTATTATCTTACAGACCGCTACGCGGTATCTGCTACCGATTTTGTTGCTGTTCTCTTTCTTTTTATTATTAAGAGGGCATTATTTTCCTGGTGGGGGCTTCGTTGGGGGCCTGGTTGCATCAATTGCCTTTGTGCTGCATAGTTTTGCGCATGGGACCGAAGAGACCATGAAGTTATTAGGAAGAAAACCTTTATCACTGATTCCTGTCGGCCTTGGCGTTGCCTCGTTGGCTGTTATCTCGCCTACCTTTTTTGGTCTCCCCCCCATGACGGGCCTATGGTTTGAGGAGAAAATTCCGGTCATTGGCTCCATTGGTTCGGCACTATTCTTCGACCTCGGAGTTTACCTGGTCGTTGTCGGTGTGGTATTGACAATATTGTTTACCATTTCACTAACCAAGGACTAAGCATATGGAGTTATTATTAGTCGTTGTTTTAGGCTTTTTATATGCTGCGGGAATCTTTTTAATTCTACGCCGCAGTATGGTGAAATTGCTCTTAGGAATTATGCTCCTAGGCAACGGTACGAATATCCTGATCTTCCTTTTAGGAACCATTACCAAGGGGAAGCCTCCAGTTATTGACCCGAACCACAATGTTTTCGAAGATATTTACGCAGATCCGATTCCGCAATCCTTGATTCTGACGGCGATTGTCATCAGTTTCGCTTTAACGGCTTTTGCGATCGTGCTATTGAAAAGGGTTTATGCCTTAGTTGATTCAGACGATTTAGATGATTTAAATACGCCGGAAGAAGAAGATATATGATTGATAACCACATTTTAGCTCCTGTTTTTATCCACCTGTTCACGGCTATTCTGCAGCTTATTGCCTGGCGGAAAACCGTAACGCAGCGCTTTATTAGTGTTGGAGGTGCCTTTATTGGGCTATTGATTGCGATCCGTCTTTTTGCGAAGGTTTATACGGAAGGCACCTTATCCATGAATGCTTCCAACTGGGAAGCACCCTTTGGAATTGTCTTTGTTGCCGACTTATTGGCGGTCAGTATGGTTTTGTTGACCTCTATTGCCGGATTTGCTGTTTCGATTTTTTCATCCGTGGGCATTGCACGCCAAAGGATGTTGTATGGCTACTTCCCTATTTTCCATTTCCTATTGATGGGGCTGAATGGGGCGTTTTTAACAGGCGATATCTTCAACCTGTATGTTTGGTTTGAGGTGATCATTATCTCTTCTTTTGTGTTGATGACGCTGGGCGGCCGAAAAGCGCAGCTGGAAGGTGCTGTAAAGTATATGGCGATGAATATTCTAGCCTCGACATTCTTTTTGACAGGCATCGGTATTCTTTACGGAATCACCGGCTCATTGAATATGGCTGATCTTTCAATCCGCATTCGTGAATTTCATAATCAGTCATTAATTGATATTGCGGCGATTTTCTTTCTATTAGGTTTTGGTATTAAGTCTGCGGTATTTCCGCTTTATTATTGGTTGCCTTCTTCCTATCATACACCTCCTTCTGCCGTTGCTGCAACCTTTGGTGGTTTATTAACGAAAGTCGGGGTCTACGCAATTTTACGGGTGTTCAGTTTGATGTTCATCCCGGATGAGTTTACGAAGAATCTGCTGATGGTCATGGCGGTTTTAACCATTTTGACAGGAGCCTTTGGCGCCCTGATCAAAACCAATATCCGTCGCTTGTTTTCTTATTTAATTGTCTGTCATATCGGTTTTATGTTAGGCGGTATTGCGATGTTTACCAAAGCTGCATTGATGGGCGCAGTATTCTACTTAATCCATGACATCATGGTCAAAACAAATATGTTCTTGATTGCGGGGTATATACGTCAGGTGCGCGGGACAATGGACATGAATCGATTAGGTGGATTATACGCCTCCTATCCGCTGATATCATTGATTATTGCTTTGGTGCTTTTTTCTTTGGTTGGTGTTCCGCCATTATCAGGCTTCTGGCCTAAAATCTACCTTTTTCAGGAAGCTTTCGTAGGGAAGCATTATTTCTTTGTTGGAGCGTTGATTGTAGGAAGCTTAGTAACCATGTATGTCATCGCAAAGATGTGGGCGGATGTATTTTGGAAGAAATGTCCTGATGAGAGCGTGATGGAAGATAAGTTTAAGGAGCTACCTCCTTTCAAGAAACTATTATTGGTGATGCCGATTCTACTTTTATGTTCGGTAACTTTATATATCGGCTTAAATGCGGAGAACATTGTCATTGCTGTAGATCGCATAAGTAACGAATTGTTGGATACAAGCTCATACGTACGTACGGTATTGGGTGATAAAGTTTTTGAGAAATGATTAAGTTTTTCTTGATGAACTTATTGCTATCCTTTATTTGGGTAGCACTATCGGGCTCCCTTTTATATTCAAACTTTTTGTTTGGCTATTTATTAGGGTTTGGCGTGCTGTGGATCATGAACAGGAATGAAACAGATCAGCGCTACTTCTATCGGGTGCCGAAGATTATTTCCTTCTTTTTCTATTTCCTTTACGAGTTGCTCAAAGCGAATATTCAGGTAGCCTATGATGTTGTTACACCGAAGTATTTCTTCAAACCTGGCATCGTCCGTTATCCGGTGAATACCAAGACAGATTTTGAGATCAATTTGCTGTCGACTTTTATTTCACTGACACCAGGAACGCTGATTATCGACATTAGCGACGATAAAAAGGCTATTTACATCCACGTCATGTATCTGAAGGATGAACAGCAATTTATTAGACAGTTAAAAACAGGGGTTGAACGAAGATTATTAGAGATCATAAGATGAGTTTAGAAGCGTATTTTGATTTTGTGATTTTACCCATCTTGACCATTTCGGTTTTGCTGGTCTTTATCCGTTTGTTCAAAGGACCTACCGTAGTGGATCGCGTGATTGCGCTGGATCTTATCATCACTATTGGTATTGGGATTATCACGGTATACAGTATCCGACAAGAGCAGGAAGTTCTGTTGGACGTAGCTATTATTTTGGCGCTTATTGCCTTTTTAGGTACAATCGCCTTTTCGTATTACATAGAAAAACAACGCGATGATTGATATTATTTTAGCAGTATTAAGTACAGTGGGCGCATTGTCGATCCTCTTCGCATCGATCGGTGTCCTTCGGATGCCTGATTTTTATCTCCGCCTGTCTGTCACGGTCAAGGCATCGACTTTGGGCGTAGGTTTATTGTTGATCTGCGCGGCCATTATGTTCCCTGATGATGTATCGGTCACGACGAAGTCTATCGCTATTATTTTCTTTTTGATTCTTACTGCTCCGATCGCCGCCCATATGATTGGCCGTGCAGCTTACACGACGGACACCCCACTTTGGAAAGGTACTGTCATCGATCAACTGCAGGGCATGTATAATCATGAGAAGAATATCCTAGAAAGCGACCCTAGCAAAGCGGATAAGACAGAAAAAGACAATATCGCCGATACCGAAGATGCTACGGATTAAAAGATAATGCAGACCGGTTTGGACAGCTCGATTCTTCTACCGTGATCCCGCAGCAAGCCCGATTTTAAATCTCTCGCAAATACCACGATTTGATCTGTCAATTGATTGGCAACCAATACATACCTCCCGTTTGGCGTTATATTTAAATTTCTAGGACCAGTCCCTAAGGCAGATATCACTTGTTTCAATTCTAGGGAACCGTCTCTTTTAATGGCAAAGACCGAGACGGTATTTGCATCAGTGCGATTGGTACTGTAAAGGAATTTGCCGTCAGGCGATATTTTCAAGTCTGCAGCGCCATGTTGACCTTTGAAATCGGCACCATTCATATTGATGATCTGCGATTGCTTCCAGCTCTTCTTTTCTTTCTTAAAAACCACGATATCTCCAGTCAGTTCCTGCAAGGAATACATGGTTTTTCCTTTAGGATGGAATGCAATATGTCTGGGTCCACCTCCCTTTGTAACAGCAATTGATTCTTTTTCTTTAAATTGATACTTTGTTCCGTCTTTAACGACGTCAAAGACATAGATCATATCGGCACCCAGATCGGAGACATAGATTGATTTATCAGGCCCCATAAACGCTGAATGGATATGCGATTTGCTCTGGCGTTTCGGATCAACGCTGCTTCCTTTAAACTCGCGGTAATCGTCCATTTCAGATATATGACCATTCTCATCGATACTAAATAACGCTAAAGAACCGCCGGAGTAGTTGGAAACGACTGCATAGCGTCCTTTATCTCCCAATAGCACGTGGCAGGGTGCTCCTCCCTTGGTGGAAACTTTATTCTCGAAAGTCAAAGTCTCATCAGCAAGATTAAAAGATGAGATGGATTGGTTACCGTCGCCCAACTCGTTTACTGCTACCAAAAACTTATCTGTGCGTGCTAAAAAAGATGGGTTTGGTGTTTCCACTTCACTTATCAAATCATAATTCCCAGTGACCTGATCGAACAAATAAGAAGAGATTCCTTTGCTTCCGCCCTTCGACGTATAGGTCCCTACGAACAGGGGAACAAGTTGATTTTGTGCATATGTAAAGTGTGCAGTCATTATCGAAATGAGTAGGATCAGGCAAGTTTTTTTCATCTGTTAAATATGGTTAAAACACAGTAAGTTTATCTTCAAATAGGTATTTTAGCGCCAGTGTGAGGATAGTATTTTTACTTTATATTATTTATTATGGTATAAATGTAGAAAAAAGGCATAATATTTAATAATTTTGCCCCTAGACTATCTCATCTAGATTGACTATAAAAGAATGAAGAACCTTTTTACTATAATAACACTTTTACTGACGTTTTGTTCCATCGGGGTGAATGCTCAGGAAAGGCTTATTGACCGTGTGGTTGCAACTGTGGGCTCGGGCATTATCTTACAATCCGACATTGACAATCAGTACATGCAGTATCTTGCGAACGGCGGGACACCGGATGATGATTTCAAGTGTACGGCTTTGCAGCAATTGATTATGACGAAATTGCTTGCGCAGCAAGCGGTAATCGACTCGGTCGAAGTGACGGAATCGGAGGTTGATGATCAATTGAATGCTCGTATGCGCGAAATGGTTCGTCGTGCGGGAAGTCAGGAACGCTTAGAAGGCTTCTTGAAACGTTCTTTGTTACAGTACAAAGAAGAGATGAGACCAATTCTTTCTGAACAATTGAAGGCTAACAAGCTTCAAGGAACGATCGTTCAGAAAATCACGATTACACCACAAGAGGTAAAACGCTATTTCGAGGGCTTGAACCAGGATAGCTTACCAAGTTTCAATACAGAGGTGGAGATTGGCGAGATCGTCGTAAACCCGGTATTGACGAAAGAAGAGAAAAATGTATTCCGTGAGAAAGCGGAGGGTTATAGAAAGCAAGTAATTGATGGAACCGACTTCGGTACGGTTGCACGTTTCTACTCTGAAGATGGTTCTGCCCCTTATGGTGGTGAGTTAGGTTTCGCAACCCGTGATGCCTATGTGAAGGAATTCTCGGCAATGGCCTTCAAATTAAAAGAAGGTGAAGTTTCACCCGTATTTGAGACACAGTTTGGATTTCACTTTTTACAGGTATTAGAGCGCCGTGGTGAAGAGGTGAATGTAAGACACGTCTTGATCAAAACAAAGCCAACCACAGCGAGCTTAGAGCGTACGAAAGCGAAGATCGACAGTATCTATGAGAAAGTGTCGTCCGGCAAGCTTCCATTCCATACCGCTGCATCTTTATACTCTGATAATAAAGAGACAAAATTCAACGGTGGTATGGTGATCAACGAACAGTCCCAATCCAGAACGACACTAATCCCGGTGGATATGTTGGAGAAGGAATTATTCGTAGCGATTGATCCATTACAACCTGGCGAATACTCAAAGCCCTTCCAGTTTACCGATAGAACGGGACAAGTGGCCTATAAATTCAACTACTTAAAGACGCGTATACCGCCGCATAAAGCTAGTTTAGAGCAAGATTTCGCGAAGATACAAGAGGCTGCGCAAGAGGATAAGACGCGTAGAAAGCTAAGCGAATGGTTCGAGAAAAAGACCAAGGCAACCTTTGTACACGTCAGCGATGATTTCCATCAGTGTGAAGAATTGAAAGTATGGCTTACTCCTACCGATAATGATATCGCAGCGAAGTAAACGCCTGAAAGCATAAAAAAAGAAAAGCGAACCGATTGGTTCGCTTTTCTTTTTTTATCTGTTGTCGATTATCTTTCGAACATCATTTCTAAAATTACTTTCCATTGGAAGTCTTCTTTCAATTGCCAGATACGTACGTAGTTAAACTTCACAACCTTATCTTTCATACCGACGGTCGCCGTGCCGTTGGTATAGGCGAATTCGCCACTGTAGGCACGCCCGACTCCTGTAGGATCCGTATCGATCTCGATGCGCTCTTTCTTCAGGAACGCGAGAATCTTGTCTCTGCCTTCGATTTCTGCTTGCCAAGGAAAGTAGAAGCGAGCGTCGTCTGCCATAAACTCGTTGTAACCGGTTCTGGTATCCGCTTTTAAGATCGTCGAGAACAACTCATCCGTTTGCAATACGACTTCTTCACGCTGTGCTAAGCGTTTATCTGAGCGATGCTTAAGATAAGTTTTATCATCTGGTTCGTAATATTCTAAAGGACTTGCTTTCCCTTTTCCGAAGTTTTCTACTTCCGCACGGATATGAGCCTTCCAGTTACCTTTCTTATCTCTTCTCCATACCGTTAGGTACTGGCCATAGCGTTTGATCGCCCCTACTTTTTGAAACTCCAAGGGACCTGACGTTACACCCCAATCTAAACTTCGGGATACCAATACGAAGTTGGGATTCCAGGTCAGTACATCTGGAATATTCGGACGATTATCTAAATAGTTAACCGCATTTACCGGAGATGGCACAAAGAAAGTAGACTCTTTGTCTACCATGTATTTTAATCCGGTGTGTGGATTTACTGTTTTTGAAAGATTTGCTGCCGTTCGATCTACTGTTAACAGTCCCCCTATCTTGTCTGGTAACTGACCATAACTTGATAAGGCTATTAATGCTGTTGTTAATACAGTAAAGGCCTTTTTTTTAATCATTGTACAAATTTTACCTTAGTAATCAAATCTTATTCCAAAGTGTACCATCCTTACTGTCTTTCAGTTGAATACCAATCGCAGTTAGGTGTTCGCGAATTCGATCTGAGGTAACAAAGTCTTTATTCTTCTTGGCGTCATTACGCAAATCAATAATGATCTGCATCAAATCATCGACGTTGTCTGTGTTTTCTAATTGATCATCCTTCAATCCTAGGATATCGAATACGAAGGCATGAACAAAGCTTTTCAAGTCTTCAAGATCAGCCTGATTGATTGTTAGTTTACCATCATAGATCGAGTTGATGATACGAACCACTTCAAATAATTCCGCGATAAGCACAGGGCTATTGAAGTCATCGTCCATCGCTGCGTAGCATTTCTCTTTGATTGCCTTCAGATCCGCGAAGTTAGATTTAGCGGATACCGTAATCTTATCGAGTAAGCTAATTGCTGTCATTAAGCGCTTGAAGCCTTTATCAGCAGCGTCCAAAGCCTCATTTGAAAAGTCTAAGGTGCTTCTGTAGTGAGCTTGCAGCATGAAGAAGCGTACCGCCATTGGCGAATAGCCTCTTTGCAATAAAGGATGGTCTCCTGTAAAGAGCTCGCCCGGTAGAAATCCATTGCCTGCGGATTTCGACATTCTCGCTCCATTCACGGTAAGCATATTCGTATGCATCCAGTATTTCGCTGGTGTCGTATGGTTACAAGCCTGCGATTGTGCGATTTCGTTGGTATGGTGAGTAGCGGCCAAGTCCATTCCACCGCCATGTATATCGAACTGATCGCCTAAGTATTTTCTGCTCATGGCCGAACATTCGATATGCCAACCTGGGAATCCTACGCCCCAAGGCGAAGGCCAGCGCATAATATGTTCCGGTTTAGCCTTAATCCATAATGCAAAGTCGAGGCGACCACGTTTTTCGTCTTGTCCGCCCAGCTCGCGTGTATTATTTAATAGATCTTCTAGATTACGATTCGTTAGGATCGTATAGTTATGTTCTTTAACGTATTTTTCAACATCAAAATAAACCGTTCCATCCACCTCATAAGCATATCCATTCGCTATGATCTGTTGAACCATTTCGATCTGCTCGGAAATATGT
This sequence comes from Sphingobacterium sp. BN32, assembly GCF_030503615.1. Lineage (NCBI taxonomy): Bacteria > Pseudomonadati > Bacteroidota > Sphingobacteriia > Sphingobacteriales > Sphingobacteriaceae > Sphingobacterium > Sphingobacterium sp. BN32. The sequence continues at coordinate 506,859 of NZ_CP129963.1, read as the reverse complement.
CCGGTCGCTGTTGGTTCAATACTCGGAGGTAAGGTGTTGAATAAGCGCAAGACATCGTGAAAGCCTATGGTGTACTTTTGTACAATTTCCATTGGCTCCAGCTGTTCTAACTTCGCTTTCTTTGCAAACTTATCATCGCCCTCATCATTGTCACCTTCTAAGTGCCCTGCGTCAGTGATATTGCGTACATAACGCACTTTATACCCTAGATGAAGCAGGTAGCGAAAGATAAGATCAAACGACACGAAGGTTCTACAGTTCCCTAAATGTACATCACTGTAAACCGTTGGACCACAAACATACATACCAACCAAGTTGGGATGTATAGGTTCGAATTTCTCCTTCTTACGAGTCAGGGTATTGTACAATACTAAGTTGTGCTGCATAGCGATTGACGGTAGCTTATTTTTGTCTAAAGAATATTTGAATAGGAACACCTGAGAAATCAAAGTTCTCGCGCAGTTTGTTTTCAACAAAGCGCTTATATGGATCTTTGATATACTGAGGTAGATTACAGAAGAAAGCAAACATTGGAGATCTGCCTGGCAACTGTGTTACATACTTGATCTTGATGTATTTCCCTTTGGTGGATGGTGGAGGAAAGTTCTCGATGATATCCAACATCACGTCGTTTAGTTTCGACGTAGGGATTTTCTTGGTCTTGTTGTTATACACTTCCATCGCAGTCTCAACGGTCTTGAAGATACGTTGCTTCTCTGTTACGGAAGTAAATAAGATAGGAACATCGGAGAAAGGAGCGATCTTTTTACGGATCGTATCCTCGAACTGCTTCGCTGTTTTATGATCTTTCTCAATGGTATCCCATTTGTTAACAAGAATAACAATACCTTTTTTGTTTTTCTCTGCTAGGTGGAAGATATTGATATCCTGTGCTTCAATGCCATCCTTGGCATCGATCATCAAGATAACAACATCAGAATCCTCTAAAGCTTTAATTGTGCGCATTACGGAATAGAACTCGATGTTCTCATTCACCTTCGACTTACGGCGAAGACCAGCGGTATCAACTAATAAGAATTCATGTCCGAATTGATTATAATGAATGCGGATGGCATCACGTGTAGTTCCTGCAATCGGCGTCACGATGTTCCGCTCTTTACCTAATAGTGCATTCGTTAAAGATGATTTGCCCACGTTCGGACGACCAACAATGGTGAACTTAGGTAGAGTGGACTCTTCTTCATCTTCCACTTCGAAATGGCTAACCACCTCATCCAATAACTCACCTGTTCCAGATCCGGTCATCGATGAAATATCATAAGGTTCGCCAAGACCGAAAGAATAGAACTCGGCCGAGTCATTGGCCTGCTTTGCACTGTCTACTTTGTTAGCAACAATGTATACCGGCTTCTTACTACGGCGTAGGATATCGGCAATCTCATCATCCAAGTCTGTTATTCCCGTTGTTACATCAACGACAAACAAGATGACAGAAGCTTCTTCGATAGCAATATGCACTTGCTCACGAATTGCCGCTTCAAATACGTCGTCAGAACCATGTACAAAACCACCAGTATCTATTACTGTAAATTTCTTGCCGATCCACTCGGCTTGTCCATAATGACGATCGCGGGTTACTCCACTGAAGTCATCCACGATAGCCTTACGACTTTCTGTTAATCGATTGTATAAGGTAGATTTACCAACATTCGGTCTTCCAACAATTGCTACGATATTTGCCATATTATTCTATTGATTCGTTACCCTCTCGGCAACTTATTATTTCAGCTTTTTGTAAAGGTACAAAGTTACGATTTAATCAAACATCTTGGTGATACAATACAAAAATCAATGGAATATTTATTCGGCGATGACAGAACGGGAAAAGCACTTAAAAAGAGAGGCTGCTTGTGTGAAAAGCAGCCTCATTTCTCGTTTTGAAAATTAATAGTTAGAGATTCTATCGAATAAAAACCGTTGATTTAAAAATTAACCGTTTTTACATTTTGCATTTTAAAACTCTCTTAAACTAATTGCAACTTTCGTGCAAGTTTTAGCGAGCAATGGTAATATTACTGTTATTAATTGTCTGGAAACTATTTATCGAAACTATTAATTGTGGAAAAATGACATAAGTCATTTAATTTATCCAGCGTAGATCCAGCAACAGCAGTAGATATCAAGTTACAAGGGCAGTCTTTACTTATTTTTTTAACCCTAAAAAACCACTCTTGTAAATTTTTTGAAAAAGATACAGCGAAATCACTTACCCGCCAAGAATAAAAGATTACGAAATCGATTTCGTTGGGTGGGTGTGACGATATTATTAACTAATTGTAGCATTACATCGACACTCGAATTGAGTTAAGAAAAATTAAATAATTTAAAGTGCAGTAGAAAATATTCGGAGCTGGGAATTAGTTTTGCAAGAACCTCTCCCGAATTCGTCGATATTCTTAATAGCATCGGTAAAAAAGGAATGGGGGAAAGCTCTAAAATTTCAGCTTGGTTTTCAGATAAGGATAAATGAACACTGCCAAAAGAACAATAATTGCTCCGAAGTAAAACCCAGTGCTCATCGCTTCTTTTTGTCCAAAGATCAGTAAGGCGAGGATAATTCCGTAAACAGGCTCCATATTCGTTGTCAGTGCTACTGTAAAGGCCGATAGTTCTCTCATAACGGCAACTCCAAGCACATAAGCAATTGCCGTGCATCCAACCCCAAGGACTAATAAATACATCAAATCCGACTGGCTTAAGATCATTTGCTCGTCAAACTGTCCGGATAGGAGCATGATGATAGAAACTCCTATCAATGCGCCGATCATTTCATAAAAGGTGATCGAAGTCGGGCTCCCTTTTTTTACCATCCGCGCATTGAATATAGAGAATATACTCGCACAGAAGGCACATGAAAGGCCAAAGACTATCCCCCAAAAGTATTGAAATTCGAATTTAAAGATGAGATAGATTCCGAAAATAATAACAAGCCCGATGAGGATATCAGCGATCGATATCTTCTTTCGATTTATCATAGGTTCGAGAATCGCTGTAAACAACGTAACGGATGACAGGGTAACCAGTGTAACCGAGACGGTGGAAATCTTGATCGCATGGAAGAACAGCACCCAATGCAATCCTACAAGCATTCCTACGGCTAGGTATTGAAACAACTGGGATTTGGTGACCAGAATTGGCTTTTTAGTAAGCAGGAAGTAAACCCATAGGGAGATAGCAGCAATCAGTACTCTATACCAAACGAGATGTAAAGCTGATACAGAAATCAGTTCACCTAGTACACCAGTGAATCCCCAAATCAATACAGTGAAATGCAATATCAAGATATTGCGATTGATTGCCAACTTTGACATATCCTAAGAAATTATTTAGGGGCCTTTTTCAGAAGATAAAAGCTCAGTAATAAGAAAATAACGTTTGGTATTAATACGGAAATTAGTGGATCTAGCCCGCCTTTTAAGGAGAACATACTCGAGAAACGCTCAAGAACAATATAGACGCAGCTTAGCCCGATACCAAGTCCTAAGCTTAATCCAATCCCTCCACGAACCTTTTTCGATGACAAGGAAACACCAATAAGGGTCAAAATAAAGGCTGAAAAAGGGTTGATCAGACGCTTATACTTCTCCAACAACAGATCGTTCATCATGCCAGTTCCTCGAATCTCTTCCTTGGCGATCCGCTCTTCCAAGTCGAGCTGATTCATCGTGGTGAAGATATTTTCATATACTTCGAAATCCTGAGGTCGCATATCTAATGTGGTATCTCTCTTCTCTCCAGATTCCATTGTTTCCTTAAACCCATCGATAATACGATTGGTATAAGCATGTACACTCCATTTGTTAGCAACAGAATCCCAAGATATCCGATCCGCCATGAGCTTCTCTACCATCTTGTCTCCATCAAATCGTTCCAGCGAGAAGTTATAGCCTACTTTCCCTTGCGTATCGAAAGAGCCCATATACACATAGGTATTGGAGTCGATTTGCATGTGGGTAGAGGTAGATGAGGTGCTGATTTTATCCGGCTTGACATATACATTCTCGAAATTTACTTTGATGGTATTGGTAAAGGGAATAATGTAGATATTGGAAACTAGTGTCAGCGCAAAGATTAGTCCCGCGCAAAACATATACGGGCGAAGCATTCGATTGAAGCTCATACCGCCGCTAAGGATCGGAACAATTTCTGTTTGATCTGCCATCTTCGATGTAAAGAAGATTACCGCAATGAAATTAAACAGTGGCGTAAGCATATTGATAAAGAAAGGCAAGCTACCGAGTGCATAATATTCAAGAAATACACGTGACATCGGCGCCTTATACTTGTTGAAATCATCAATCTTCTCTGAAACATCGAAGATCACAATAACCACACAAAAGATGGCTACTGTAAACGCAAATGTTGACAGATACTTCTTTATGATATAACGATCAATGATGTTCATTACAATATTACAAGCGTTGGCCTAAGATCTTAACCATTTTATTTTTCCAATCATAGAACGTGCCATCAATAATTTTCTCACGTGCTTGATCGACTAACCAGAGGTAGAAATGCAAGTTATGAAGCGAAGCAATCTGCGCTCCTAAGATTTCCTGAGAGCGGATTAAGTGACGAAGGTATGCTTTTGTATGAATCTGATCGACTAGTAGATCACTCTCTGCTTCAATCGGACTAAAGTCGTCTTTCCACTTCTCGTTTTTAATATTGATTATGCCATTCTGCGTAAATAGCATCCCATTACGCGCATTTCTAGTTGGCATAACGCAGTCGAACATGTCAATACCCAGTGCAATATTCTCCAGAATATTGACAGGAGTTCCGACACCCATTAAATAACGTGGTTTTTCTTTAGGGAGGATATTCGTTACGACTTCCGTCATGGCATACATCTCCTCTGCAGGCTCTCCCACCGAAAGTCCACCGATTGCATTCCCTTCTCTGTTGAAAGAAGCAATGGTCTCTGCAGACTTCTCACGAAGATCTTTATATACCGAACCTTGAACAATAGGGAAAAGGGTTTGATCATAACCATATAGCGGTTCTGTAGAATCAAAGCGATCGCAACAACGTTTTAACCAACGGTGTGTCATATCCAAGGAACGACGAGCATAGCGGTAGTCGCAAGGATACGGAGTACATTCATCGAAAGCCATAATAATATCAGCACCGATGACGCGCTGAGTATCCATGACATTCTCCGGAGTGAATAAATGCTTGGAGCCGTCGATATGCGATCGAAAAGTCACGCCTTCCTCGCGGATTTTACGAACTTCAGTTAAAGAGTAAACTTGATAGCCTCCAGAATCTGTTAAGATGGGTCTGTTCCAGTTAATAAACTTATGTAAACCGCCAGCCTTATTCAAAACATCTAATCCCGGGCGTAAATACAAATGGTAAGTATTCCCCAAGATAATCTGTGCTTGGATGTCATTGACAAGCTCGTGCTGATGCACCGCTTTGACAGTTCCAGCAGTACCAACTGGCATGAAAATCGGTGTTTTTATTGTTCCATGGGCGGTCTCGATCTCTCCTGCCCTGGCTCTCGAGAGTTTATCTTGTGCTTGAAGCGTAAATTTCATACTAATCCTTAATCAAGCGCAAAAATACTATAAAATTTCGAGCGTGATGCATTTGCCTCATTTAATTCGCATTTATTAACATACAGGCGACAGAATTGCAGGGATATACCGTATCTTTGTCGCTATTCTATGGACACCGAATTGTACATAAACATCATAATGAGCTACTTTCCTCTCGGAATTTTAGCGATCCTCCTGTTATTCCAGCTCTATTACATTCTATTTGTTTACAGCAAACTAGCGCGATATCGCGTCAAATCTTATCAAGATAAAGAAGCATATCCTGCCGTGTCGCTTATCATCTGTGCTCATAACGAGCAAGAAAATCTCAAAGAATACCTTCCGAGCATATTGGAGCAAGATTACCCGGACTTTGAGGTCATCGTTGTTGATGATTGTTCCGAAGATGATAGCAAGTGGATATTAAAGGATTTCTGTGCGCAGTATCCACATTTGCGGGTAGTGGAGATTAAGGAACATGTGCAATTGAAGCACAGCAAGAAGTTTGCTCTGACAATGGGCATAAAAGGCGCTAAACATGAAACCTTACTCATGTGCGATGCGGATTGCCAGCCGAACAGTCCGAATTGGATAAAAGAGATGGCAGGTGCTTTCCAGGATCATAAAGAAATCGTATTGGGCTATTCCCCATACTTTAAGCATAAAGGCTTCTTGAACAAGCTTATTCGTTTTGAAACCACGCATACGGCTATGAGCTATCTGTCTTATGCTCTCAAAAGGAACGCTTATATGGGAGTGGGAAGAAACCTAGCCTATAAAAAGGCATTGTTTTTCAAAGGTAAAGGCTTCAATGCACATATGCATATCAAGTCGGGCGATGATGATTTATTTATCAATCAGAATGCAACCAAATCCAACGTAGATATTGCCATACACCCGGACGCGCATGTTTATTCCGCTCCGAAACTCACTTGGAAGAGCTATTACAAACAGAAAGCAAGACACGCAGGAGCCTCAGTACTTTACAAAGGCAGGCACAAGCGCATGCTGGCCACCCAACTGATTACGGCGCTGCTGTTTTATATCGCGTTATTCGTCTGTGTTGCCTTATTTCCGAGTCTGTGGTATATCAGCCTTAGCGCCTATCTGCTTCGCCTGATCTGTCAGTTCCTCGTGTTCTATTCAATCTATAAGAAACTCGCCGTATTGGACATTCTGATATGGCTACCTATACTAGATATATATTATTATTTTTACATATGTTTCAACGGCCTGTTCAATCGTTCCAAGCAGCAGGTGAGTTGGAAATAATACCAAATTGAAAAAACGTGAATCCAACAGTCGACATAATCTATCAGCATTTTCCACACCTTACGGAAACTCAGAAAGAGCAATTTGCTAAACTCGCGGAAGTATATCCATTTTGGAATGACCAAATCAATGTTGTTTCCAGAAAAGATATTGAAAGTTTATACCTAAAGCATGTGTTGCACTCGCTAGGCATTGCCAAGTTCGTCACTGAATTTACGCCAGGAACGCGTGTTTTAGATGTGGGTACAGGTGGTGGATTCCCGGGTATCCCCTTAGCCATTATGTTTCCACATGTTGAGTTTCACCTGGTCGATTCGATTGGCAAGAAAATTAAGGTGGTACGTGAAGTCGCTGAGGCTATTGGACTAACGAATGTCGAAGCAGACCACATGCGTGCAGAACAGATTGACTACAAATACGATTTCGTGGTTTCCAGAGCCGTAACAAGACTTGCTGAATTTATTCCTTGGATTAGAAATAAGTTCGAAAAACAAGATAAGAATGGTATTCCGAATGGAATATTATACCTGAAAGGTGGAGACTTAAAAGAAGAGATCAAAGAAGCTAGGGTGAAAGCCGAATTACATCCGCTTTCTGCATACTTTAAAGACGAATTCTTTGATACAAAGTATGTGGTCTATGTGCCTATGTAAGTCCTGTTAGGACTTCTGCTTTTATGAAAGATGCTGTTTTCAAACTCCATCAAGACTATTAATTACTGTTAGAGTTTCTGAGGCTGAATAAAAGTTTTTCTTAAAAAGAACTTAACGTCTTTTTGTTCATATTTAGATAAACTTAGATATAGAACGAAATGAAAAACAATAAATCCAATAGCAATCAGGATAATACCCCGAAGTTATTATCAGGGATCTATATTGAAAAGAAACTTGATTTAATCAAAGACGTTTCCTACAGATCCCGTGTTCCAGGAAGAACAATGGAACTTATGAAAAGCTGCAAGATTGAGCTCAAAAAACTATCCTAAGTTCTTGCTAATCGCTGTTCCGATCAGGTTAATCTCCTCATCCATCCCAAACATCGGCAATCCCGTCTCTGGGTTCAGCTTTAGCCAAGTAGTGTCAGTATCTTTAATAATCTGCACATACTCTTTCCCGTCTTTAAAAACCGTATAAGTGTCTTTCTCATCAGGGAAAACCGAGTAGGTAATCTCTCCTACTTCTATATCAAAAGGCTCTTGTAACTCCATAATCAACTATTTAATACAAAACAAAGTTAATTATAAAATTCAATAAGAGGCTTGCAGAAGGGAACCTGATTAATTATCTTTAACAGAACTAACCGTTTATGAGTGCAATAGAAAAGATTGCTTTGACCAAAATCAAGGGCATTGGCCCTAAATATAGCCGACTTCTGTTGGCTTATTTCGGCAATGTAGCAGACCTTTTCGCCAGCTCAACCCAAGAACTAAAATCTATCCCCGGACTTAGTAGCGCTGTAATTCAGCAGATCCAATCGAAGGCCGTCTTTAAGGAGGCGGAGGATGAACTCTATCATATCGAGAAACACGGCATTGATTTACTTTGGTTAGAAGACAAAGCCTATCCGCAACGCTTAAGGCACTGTGAGGATGCCCCATTGGTGCTTTATAGCTATGGCCATGCCGATTACAACAAACAAAAAATAGTCAGTATTGTCGGAACCCGAAACGCCACACATTATGGCAAGCGCATCATCGATGAGCTACTGGACGGCATTAGCGATTTAGATGCTTTGGTCGTAAGCGGTCTTGCCATGGGGGTCGATGTAATGGCCCATATGGGCTGCATACATCGCAATATCTGCAACATTGCGGTATTAGGACATGGCTTGAGTAGAATCTACCCTGCCCATCATCGTGATGTTTCCCGTGAAATTATCCATCATGGTGCATTACTAACCGAATTTACCTTCAACACCATCCCCGATAAAAACAACTTCCCCATGCGCAATCGCATTATTGCAGGTCTGGCGGATGTCACGGTTGTGGTTGAGGCAGGAGAGAAAGGAGGAGCCTTGATTACTGCAGGGCTGGCAAACGACTATAATCGCGATGTCTGTGCTTACCCAGGCGCGGTAGATCAATTGTACTCTGCAGGATGCAACCAGCTTATCAAAAATAACCAGGCACACCTCATTCGAAATAGTCAGGACCTGCTCGATCTGATGCAATGGCATAACCAGGAAGGCAACAAGGACAAAGGCATACAACTCTCCTTACTGCCCGATCTCTCCGAGGATCAACGCATCGTCCATGAGTTTCTCCGCGAAAGCGATGAGGCCAGTGTCGATGAGATAGCCTTTCATAGCGATTGGCCACAAAGCAAACTCGCTATCGTGCTCCTCGAAATGGAAATGGCCGGACATATCGTCGCTCTCCCCGGAAAAGTGTACAAAAACAACTAACAACAAATAATACCTAATAAACCTAAACTAAAATGCAAGAACAAGTAAGTAAGAAAGGAATCTGGAAAGTCATCGGTGCGTCCTCCTTAGGAACCCTCATCGAATGGTATGACTTTTTCATTTTCGGAAGTTTATCCATCGTCATATCGACGAAGTTTTTTCCATCAGACAATCCCACAGCAGCGTTCCTATCCACCCTAGCGACCTTTGCCGCCGGCTTTGTCGTGAGGCCATTCGGCGCATTATTCTTTGGTAGGCTCGGCGACATGATCGGCCGTAAATACACCTTTATGGTCACTCTGGTGCTGATGGGTGGTGCCACTTTCCTCATCGGCTGTATTCCCAGCTATGATAGCATAGGCTACTTTGCACCTGCCATTGTACTCGTCTTGAGGCTATTACAAGGCCTCGCTCTAGGCGGAGAATATGGAGGAGCTGCGACCTATGTTGCAGAACATGCCCCCAAAGGAGAGCGTGGCTATTGGACTTCCTGGATTCAAACAACCGCAACCTTCGGACTCTTTATATCCCTTGTCGTAATCCTGGTAACCCGCGCATTCCTCACCGAGGCACAGTTTGACACCTGGGGATGGCGTGTCCCATTCCTCTTATCCATCCTGATGGTCTATGTGTCTTACTTAATTCGTAAAAACATGGATGAATCGCCAGAGTTCCAAAAAGCGAAATCCGAAGGAAAGACGTCTAAAAACCCTCTTCAGGAAAGCTTTGGAAACAAATACAACCTTAAATTCGTATTGCTTGCGTTATTTGGTGCCGCGATGGGTCAAGGTGTTGTTTGGTACACGGGACAGTTCTACTCCATGAGTTATATGAAGACCGTCATGAGCCTGGATTCAGACCAAGCAGACATGATACTGGGAATTGCCCTGCTCTTTGCTACTCCATTCTTTGTGGTCTTTGGTAAGCTCTCAGACCGTGTAGGTCGAAAATGGGTCATGCTAACCGGAATGTTGCTCGCGGTCTTGACTTATCGCCCCATATACGAAGCCATGTATCAAGTCACTAACCTGAAAACGAAAACAGAACTTGGCCCGGCGACCGTTTCAGAGCCGGTTCAAGTGCCAACAGAAGGTGGATATGATAAAACGACAACAAGCGTAACAAAATACAGCGATGGAACCGTTTTAAAAACAACAGAAATAGCGCATTTCTTTCAGGATGGTGTGGAACGCAATAACAGTGAAGGTGTGAATACAGTCGTGAAAAATACCGTGCATATTGAAGGCACTAATTATTTCTATCTCATATTTCTGATCTTTATCCAGGTAATCTATATTACTTTGGTCTATGGACCCATTGCAGCTTTCTTAGTCGAAATATTCCCGGTGAAAATCCGCTACACCTCCATGTCCCTGCCATACCACATCGGAAACGGAATATTTGGAGGACTCCTGCCGGCCGTTTCAACCTACTTAGCCAGCAATGCCAAACTATCAAACGACCCCACCTTCTATCTCGAGGGGTTATGGTATCCGATCATTATATCGGCAGTCTGCTTTATTATCGGAGCGTTGTATATTAACAAAAACATGGTAGCTAAAGATCTTGATTAACATGGAAACACTAAAAAAACTATTAGGAATCGTTTGGATAGTCCTTGCAGTTCTGACCGCATATTTCTGTATTGCCAAATTTGGCATCCCAAAAATTGTTTCCGGACAACAGGAAGATGTCGTTTTCGGTATCATTATCCTCTTTATTCTGACCCCAATTATCTCCTGCGGGTTGGGAATATTTGGATATTATGCCCTCAAAGGCGAATATCATAACGATAAAATGTAAATTTTCCTGACTGACAGTCAGCAGGATAAGTCGGCGATGCAAATATGTTTTCGGAAACATTAAAAATTTGTTAATTTTGCCGTGGGTAAGTCCTTTACGACCAGCTCCCATTGACTCCCCCAGGTTGGGAACAAAGCAAGGGTATTTGGTTGAGCGGTGCGATAAAGGGGGCTTGCCCATTTTTTATTTATAACCTACCCACCCCATCCTTCATTTCGATTTCACCCTCTACATATTAGATATTTTTTGTTTATTTGTAATCCGATTAACAATAGTCTATGAGTTGGTTTAAACGAAACAAAGCAGGAATTCAAACTGCTACAGAAAACAAAAAAGAGGCTCCTGATGGCATGTGGAACAAATGTCCAAATTGCAAAAAGCCCCTTTTAAACGTTGAGCAGGTAGAAAATAAGTTTGTCTGCCATTACTGCGATTACCATATCCGTATAGGTTCTACCGCCTATTTCTCTATATTATTTGATAACAACGAATACACAGAGCTTTTCCCAAATCTTAAAGCGGGCGACCCTTTGAACTTCGTCGATTCAAAACCGTACAAAGACCGTCTTGTAGAAAGCCAAGCAAAAACTGGCCTTAATGACGCTTTACGCTCGGCTGTAGGAAAATTGGACGGACAAGAAATTGTTGTAGCCTGTATGGACTTCTCCTTCATCGGAGGTTCCATGGGATCGGTAGTAGGTGAGAAAATTGCACGCTCTATAGATTACTGTATCGAGCATAAATTACCATTTATGCTGATCTCGAAATCTGGTGGGGCACGTATGATGGAAGCCGCATTCTCATTGATGCAAATGGCAAAAACATCTGCAAAACTAGCACTATTAGCACAAGCAAAGCTTCCTTACATCTGTTTATTGACAGACCCAACAACAGGAGGTGTAACTGCATCATATGCCATGTTAGGTGATATCAATATCGCAGAACCAGGCGCGCTGATTGGTTTCGCAGGACCACGTGTCATCAAAGAAACCATTAAGAAAGACCTTCCTAAAGGATTCCAAACTTCAGAGTTTGTATTGGAACACGGATTCTTAGACTTTATTGTTGATAGAAGACAATTGAAAGATAAAGTTGGTACTTTCTTGAAACTAGTGAAGTAAGCAAAAATTATAAAAAATATCGCAAAGCCGTCTGAATAGACGGCTTTGTTGCTTTACAAACATAGCGAACAAACGCTTCCTACAGGCTGCTCAGCAATTCCGCTTTCTAAAAATCGGCGACCTTCAAGATATCCTGATAGCACAGGACAGCTAATCCAGCACATTTCTTACTTTTATATCTTAAACCTATAACAAAGCCAATGAAACTAAAATCACTACGCCTGGGCTTCATTGCCAGCATTGCCATGTTGCAAACCGCTGTAGCACAACTTCGCCTCCCGCACTTCCTATCCGACCATATGGTCCTTCAACGTAATACAGAAATCAACTTCTGGGGATGGGGAGGGGCGAATCGACCTGTTAAAGTCATCGGATCATGGTTTACAGACACCGTATCCACTAAAGTAGATTACAATGGCAAGTGGTCGGTTAAACTTCCGGAAGGTCAAGCCGGCGGACCATACCAGTTAAAAGTCATCTCAAACAACGAGACCATCAGCCTTAACGATATTTTATTGGGCGATGTATTTCTATGTTCCGGACAATCCAATATGGAATGGGGCGGAAACCAGAACCTCAAGGAAATAATGGATGAGCTACCTACAGCCAATAATCCCAATATTCGTCTGTTGCAGGTTAGCCGCATCGCAGCAAACTACCCACAAGAGGATATCAACAATAGCTGGACTACCCTCAGCGCTGAAACATTGAAACCCTTTTCTGCCATCGGATACTTTATCGCCAAGGAGCTCAATAAGGAATTGAACGTTCCTATTGGCGTCATCAATGCAAGTTGGGGAGGAACAGGTGCCGAAGTGTGGACTCCAAACCACCTCATCATCAATGACCCTTTCCTATTGAAATATGCAAAAATGCAGGATGTAAACCCTTATCGTCCGCACGAAGGTGGCGTTTTATGGAACAGCATGATCCATCCCTATGCCGGATACAACCTCACTGCAGCCTATTGGTATCAGGGCGAAAGCAATGTCGGCTACTACCCTAGCTATGATAAGCTTATGAAAGCCCTAGTAACTTCCTGGAGAAATGCGTGGAACAAGGACTTCCCTTTTTATTTCGTTCAAATCGCCCCTTACGCTTACAATAGTAAGAACGAACCTAAAGGTGCCCTACTGCGCGAGCTACAGGCAAAAACTGCCCTAGAACTCCAAAAAACCGGAATGGTTGTGATCACTGACCTCGTCGACGATGTCAAGAACATCCACCCGAACCAAAAGAAAGAGGTCGCAAAACGCCTATCCGATATGACCTTAGCGGAGGTCTACGACAAACCCATCAAAAACTATAAATCGCCAATTTACAAATCCCACGAAGTCAAAGGAAGTAATATCGAGATCTCCTTCTATTACGCCGAAGGCGGGCTAAAATCTAAAGGTGATATCACCGAACTGGAAATCGCCGGAGCCGATAATAAATACTATCCTGCAAAGGGAACCATCAAAGGCGACAAACTTATCGTGCAATCCAAGGAAGTAAAGAATCCCGTATCTGTCAAGTTCGGATTCTCGGAAACGGCTATGCCTAATTTATTTAATAGCAGAGGATTACCGGTTTCGCCGTTTAGGTTTTAGGTTAGACATTAAAAATAGTATTTAGTAGTTAGTATTTAGTAGTTAGACCTATAGCGCCCCGATCCTGACCATCCTTGCATCCTTTTTTTCTTGGTTCAAGACACGCGCCTAAAATCTCACATCTAATGTCTAACATCGTCTACCTACTACGAATATTTCCAAAACCCAAATCGCTTTCTATTCTTCAGGTAGTCCATATCATGTTGATTGCTATATGCTTCGCGTTCGAAGGAAATATGGAAATAAGCCGTATTAAAGTCTCGATGTTGAATATAGCGATATAAAAACTCGCTGAGATACCAGATATAGAAAGGGATTACGAGGAGCTCGAGGGCTTGGATAAGATGTATCCTTTCGTGGTTTATAAGGATCTTATCCGCTTTATCGATACGATATCGCAGAAAGATGAAGGGGAATATCGTAATTGCCTGTGCTTTTCCGAAGGAAAAAAAACGGGTCCAAAAGCTGCTGACAATCACCTTACCTTTCATGCCGTTAAATTTACAAAATAGGTACCAACTTTATAAAAGGCTTGCTTTTTTTGAATTTCAAAACTAGGTTGTATATTTGTTAATATCATCAACGCGGAAACACATGCCTTATAAAGATCGAGAAATAAATAAATTGTATTATACAATGGGAGAGGTAACTGAAATGTTCGGTGTTAATGCTTCACAAATCCGATTCTATGAGCGTGAGTTTGATATCCTACAACCGAAGAAGAATAAAAAAGGAAATCGCCTGTTCACACAGAATGATATCTCTAACCTAAAGATCATCTTTAATTTAGTAAAAGATAAAGGGTACACCCTTCAAGGTGCGCGCGACTTCTTACGCAGCAATAAGAACGAGGCGAAAGAAAACCAGCGTGTGGTGGATTCCCTAGAAAAACTAAAGAGCTTCTTAATTGAGGTTCGCGATAGCTTATAGGTTTAGTAGCGCGGATTCAACTCGATCACTTCCAAATTCTCAATCTTATCGCCATTGATATCAAAACGCATCAGCGTTCTGACTTGATGCCAGCCTTGTTTCCCGGCGGCACCAGGATTAAGATGCAATAAGCCAAGTTTCTGATCAAATTGAACCTTGAGGATATGCGAATGCCCACAAATAAAAAGCTTGGGTGGGTTTTTCCTGATCTCTTCGCGAACCAAAGGAGAGTATTTCCCGGGATAGCCTCCAATATGCGTCATCCAAACATCAACATCCTCACACATGAAGCGTAAGTGTTCCGGATATTCCAGTCGAATAGGCTTATCGTCTATATTACCGAATACACCACGCAAAGGCTTGAAACCGCGCAGTTGCTCTATGACCTCCATACTTCCGAAATCACCAGCATGCCATATCTCGTCGCAATGCTCGAAATAGGTAAATACTGCCGGGTCCAGGTAGTTATGGGTATCCGATATCAGTCCGATTTTCATTTCTAAAAGGCTAAAAAGAAAGGTTTCAACAATTGTCTGTATGCTTCCGAATGCTGGCCGCGATCCTTATATATCACAAAACCTTCCGATGCAAAGTCTACCCCCTGCATCTTGGTAAAACTTAAGATTAAGCGAATCGGCTCTGCGTCGTCGAATGAACGTATTTTAAGCTCCTCTAGCAAGTGTAATCCCTTCGACGCTGCCATGCTGACCAAAAAGTCTTTCAGCTCCACAGGCACGATGATCTGCAGTTTTCCGGTCGAGTTTAAATGTAATGCAACAAAATCCAATAGTCCTTCGAAGAAAGTGACATCCGTATGTTTGGCCGTTTTACGTCTGGCGTCTGGATTATGAAGGGAATTGATATAAAAAGGTGGATTCGAAACAATCAGATCGTATGATATAGCGGGAGTCCAAAGGAAAATATCCGAGTTCACCAATTCCAAACGATCGACAAAAGGCGAAGCCTTAAAGTTCTCCAGCGCGGTATGCGCCGCTAGTTCATCGATCTCCACTCCGGTAACTGTTGCTTGCTCGAATCGCTGCGCCAACATCAAAGCGATCACACCGGTTCCCGTTCCGATGTCTAAAATATGTTTTGGGGAATCTGCATACGCATGAGCACCCAAGATAACGCCATCCGTATTGATTCGCATGGGGCAATCCTGCTGATCTACCGCAAACTGCTTGAATTGGAAAATGCTCCCCATCGATCTATTGCTTAATTTTTCAGCAAGCGCTGAATTTCATCCAACTTCATCAACGCTTCTACCGGTGTCAGCGTATTGACATCCAGATTGTTCAGCATATCGCGAATCTTCTCCAAAACGGGATCATCAATCGCAAACATCTGCAATTGATAAGCCTGCTTCTGAATCTTCCTCATGCTATCTTTAATCTTCTCCCCACCGGTACGCTCCTGTTCCAAACGTTTCAAAATCTCACTCGCACGCCCGATAAGTTTCGGTGGCATACCTGCTAACTTCGCTACGTGAATACCGAAGCTGTGCTCCGACCCACCCGGAATCAGCTTACGCAAGAAGATGACCTTATTGTTCACTTCCTTCACGCTGACGTTGTAATTCTTGATGCGAGGCATGGAATTGCAAAGCTCATTCAATTCATGATAGTGCGTTGCAAACAAAGTTTTTGCTCGCGCTGCCGGATGCGAATGCAAATATTCTGCAATTGCCCAGGCAATAGAAATACCATCGTAAGTACTAGTTCCACGACCAATCTCGTCCAACAAGATCAAACTGCGGTCCGAGAGGTTGTTCATGATGCTAGCCGTCTCGTTCATCTCCACCATAAAGGTCGACTCACCCGAAGACAGGTTATCCGACGCGCCAACACGCGTAAAGATTTTATCGACGACTCCTAGCTCCGCTTCTTTCGCAGGAACGAATGATCCAATTTGCGCCATCAACACAATTAATCCCGTTTGTCTCAATAAGGCAGACTTACCCGCCATATTAGGTCCGGTGATGATGATAATCTGCTGTGTCTCCGGATCCAGGTAAGTATCGTTGGTGATGTAATCCTCGCCAATCGGCAAATTCTTCTCAATAACGGGATGCCTTCCCCCCTTAATGTCGAGGGATTTGCCATTATTGACTTCCGGTTTCACGTAGAAATTCTTCTCCGCGATGGTCGCAAAGTTCAATAACACATCCAGTTTCGCAATCAATTGGGCATTCAGCTGAATCGGCTTGATATATTCCGCAATGGAAATCAAGAGTTCACCGTATAACCTATTTTCTATTTGCTGGATCTTCTCTTCCGCACCTAGAATCTGTTCTTCATATTCTTTAAGCTCCTCGGTGATGTATCGCTCTGCATTCACTAAGGTCTGCTTTCTGATCCAGCCCTCAGGAACTTTGTCTTTATGGGTATTTGTAACTTCTAAATAATAACCGAACACATTGTTGAAGGCTATTTTCAACGATGGAATTCCTGTCGCTTCCGATTCGCGCTTTTGGATTTCCAGGAGATAATCCTTGCCTCCGAAAGCCACCTTGCGCAATTTATCGAGGTCTGCATCGACGCCATCAGCGATTACATTACCCTTATTCAGCGCTACAGGAGGTTCTGCCTGTATGGTCGACTCAATCTTCTCTCTTATCAGAACACAAGGATTCAATTGCTCCGAGATGACACGCAAGGACTCAGATGCCGGAACATCACATAATGTCTTTAATTTCTCTACCGCATACAGCGCACGCTTCAACTGGCTAATCTCACGTGGGTTGGCTTTCTGCAAACCAATCTTACTGATCAATCGTTCTAAATCGCCGACCTGCTTGATCTCGCCAATCAATTGCTCCCGCAATTCGCGGTGCTTATGAAAATATTCAACCACCTGCAGACGCTCATTGATAGATTTCACATCTTTGAGCGGCATTACGATCCAACGTTTCAGCAAACGTGCCCCCATTGGTGAGGAGGTTTCATCTAAAACGTCCGAAAGCGTAGTTGCATTTTCATTCTGCGAACCGATAAGCTCCAGATTGCGGATAGTAAAGCGATCCAGCCACATATACCGATCCTCCTCAATCCTGGAGATATTGGATATATGCTGTAGATTACGGTGCTCTGTTTCATTCAGATAATGTAAAGCAACGCCCGCTGCAACAATACCAACCGGTAGTCGATCGATTCCGAAACCTTTCATTGAGTTGACTTCAAAATGCTTCAACAAACATTCCGTCGCATAATCGCCAGTATATGGCCATTCGTCGAGCGTATAAGTATAATAGCTCGAGCCAAAATGTTCTACAAATTCTTTGTATTGTTTTTTTGGAAGGATAATCTCTGTCGGTTTAAAGCCTTGAAGTAACTTGTCGATATAGCCGAAATTGCCCTGTGCTACTAAAAACTCACCCGTTGAAATATCCAGAAAAGAGATACCGATGCTCTGCTTATCGATAAACAGCGAAGCCAAATAATTATTCGATTTCTGTTGAACGATGTTTTCGTTGTAGGACACACCAGGCGTCACCAGCTCCGTCACACCACGCTTCACAATGGTCTTGGTCTGCTTGGGGTCTTCCAATTGATCACAAATGGCAACGCGCTGCCCCGCACGTACTAACTTTGGTAGATAGGTCTCCAAAGAGTGATGCGGAAACCCCGCCAAAGCAGTCTCCGATTCCGAGCCATTCCCACGCTTCGTTAAAACGATTCCCAATATTTTGGCCGCTTTCATCGCATCCTCTCCAAATGTCTCGTAAAAATCGCCCACTCTAAACAACAATAATGCGCCAGGATACTTCGCCTTAATCGTATTATATTGCTGCATTAAAGGGGTTTGCTTCTTTTCTTTTGCCAAGGTATTCTCTGTTTTTTCTAAGCTGTAAAAATAGCAGAATTAGCCCGATTTGCCAAACGTGAGACAATGAGATATTAGATATCAGATTTTAGATGTAAGACACTAGATTTTAGATTCACGTCTTTACACCGTTGCAAGCATATTTCTTGTTTTCGGCAGAGTCAAGAGTTGCCGGATGTAAATGGAAATGCGGGAAGATTGTTGTTTATGACATGGAAATTAAAAAATACCTATTAGCTTTGCATCAAAATTAGTGCAGATGGCTATTAAGCGAGCTACGAATACAAACAAGAGAAAGCAAAGCAAACCAAAATCCAATGCCTCCTTATCCAAGAAAATCTTAAGTTGGGTGTTGAAAGGTATTTTAGCTTTTTTTGCGATTACCATACTCTGGGTGATTGCCCTACGCTTTATCAACCCGCCAATCACCTATTTAATGCTTCAACGCGGTTTTGAGCGCAAGGAAGCCGGTAAAGAATGGAAGATTGACAGGAAATGGCTTGCTTATGAAGATATGTCCGATAACCTGAAGCGGGCAGCAATTGCTGGCGAGGATGCACATTTCATGACACATAATGGTTTTGATACCGACGCAATCAAAAAGGCATTCGAGAGAAATCAAGAAGGCAAAAAATTACGTGGCGGCAGTACCATCAGCCAGCAAACCGCGAAAAACGTTTTTCTGTGGCCGGAGCGCTCATGGCTACGGAAGGGATTAGAAACATACTTTACAGGCTTGATTGAGCTGTTTTGGAGTAAGAAGCGAATACTGGAAGTGTATTTAAATGTTATTGAGATGGGCCAAGGTGTTTATGGCGCTGAGGCTGCTGCACAATACTACTTCCATAAATCGGGCAAAAGCTTAACGAAAAAGGAAGCAGCGCTTATTATTGCTATTTTACCAAGTCCACAAAAGTGGGATGCAAGAAGACCTTCGGCCTATATCAACCGGAGAGCAAACAGTATTGTTCGCTATATCAACTACTATAAAATCCCTGAGTAAGCAACTCAGGGATTTCTTTTTCTATTTGTAAATCTCTACAGTAATCTTTCCGTCTTCAGTCACCGTTCCGCGATACATGCCTTCGGTATTAAATGGCATAGCCACCTGACCTTTTTTATCCAAGGCGATCAATCCACCATCACCCCCCATCTGACCAATACGATCGATGACTTGTTGCGAAGCATCTTTCAACGAAGCTTTCCCATATTTCATTCTGGCAGCGACATCATAGGCCGCATTTGCACGAATAAAGAACTCACCCCAGCCTGTACAGGACACTGCAACGCTATTATTATCCGCATAGGTGCCCGCCCCAATAATCGGGGAGTCACCGACGCGTCCAAATTTCTTGTTGGTCATTCCGCCCGTCGAAGTCGCCGCGGCTAGATTGCCTTGTTTATCCAAGGCAACAGCACCCACAGTGCCAAATTTCTCATCCTTGACGAAGGGAGCGATGGATGTTTGTGGATTTGAATGATCTAACTCTGTCTTCTCCGCATCGCGTTTCAAGATATTCTGTAAAGCGTCATAGCGCGATTTTGTCCAGAAATACGAAGGATCGACAATCGTCAAACCCACGCGCTTCGCGAACTCCTCCGCCCCTGCGCCAACCATCATCACATGTTCTGACTTCTCCATCACGGCACGCGCCGCTGATATCGGGTTCTTAATCGTAGTAACCCCCGCGACAGCACCAGCTTTCAAGGTCGCTCCTTCCATAATCGATGCGTCCATTTCATTCTTGCCCTGGTTCGTAAATACGGCACCCTTCCCCGCATTAAATAAGGGCGAATCTTCCATCACATGAACCGTGGCTTCCACCGCATCTAAACTCGATTTTCCTGCCGCCAATTGTTTGTAGCCCGTCTCCAAAGCCTGCGTCAAAACTGCGATATAGGCTTTCTCAAGCGAATCGGTCATGTTTTTCTTTAAGATCGTTCCAGCACCACCATGGATAACCATGATATATTTTGTTGCTTTTTGCTGTGCAAAACTAGCGGAAGAAAAGGTCATAATTCCTAAGATTAAAATCGCCGAAAAGGCTGAACGTATTTTCATATCTTGTTTATTTAACTCGAAATTAGTAGTTTTTTTTATATAAACACGAATAAATAGCAGCAGGGACCTAAATGATATGACAACCCTTCTTTAACCTATGCATACCCAAATCAAAGCCGCTCCCAAGCGGGTTTGATTGGGTTCTACATTGGGTTTGAAAGGGCTTTACAAGGGGATTGAGTAGTAGTTGGTATATAGTAGTTAGTATTTAGTAGTTAGTATTAAGACCTATGATGGGGATGGGAGACGTTTGATTTTGTCTAAAATCTCACTCCTGCCATAGGTCTAACTACTAAATACTAACTACTAAATACTACCCAAAAAAAGCTGCCCTTTCGGACAGCTTCTTGGTTGGAGAATTAACCCCCGTAGTTTAATATATTACTATTGTTGTTTGTTTACGGTTAATACAGCTTTGCTGTTGCCCTGTGATAGGTCGACTTCGAATACATAGGTTGCGCCGGCTTCGAGTTGCTTGCCATTGACAATACCAAAGTTCCCTGGGTCGCGTCCATTACTGCCATTTCCGATGAAGATAATATCACTTTTTGTGGAGATATCGGTATTTTTAAACTCGCCACCCCATCCTTTTTGATGGAAGAATTTAAAGTTGATCGAGTTTGCTCTGATTGATGTTCCGGCAACCACCGTTACGCGGTATTTCTTGCCACCGATAGGCGCTAAACAAAGTGCTTTATCCGTATTCCAACCCACTTCATTGGATGCTACACTCGGTTTACCGATTCCTTCACCAATAATCCAGATTGCACCAGTGCCGTCAGCATTCAGCGAAGCCAGGTTACTTCCGTTCATCGCCTCGACGATAAAGTACTTCTTCTTCAAATCTGCGGTGATACGGTATCTTCCTTTGATAGCGTTGAAAAGGAATTTATCGCTTTCTTTACGTAAGAAATCTCGGTCAACCCACCAGGTATCTAAGCCTTGAAGACCTTCAAAAACAAGTTCCTGATCTTTGTCCATATCCATATCGATGCTATAAACATCTTCCGCAACCATCGTCATATCCTCGCCGTTCAATTTATAGGCAACAAATGGACTTCCTTGATAAGTCATGGTATTGAAGCTTATTGGATATACACCCTCAATGATATTAGTGAATGGAATATTAGCTGTTACGCCTTGCGTGATCGCTTCGCCATCCCAGCCAAATTGCACCGTATTACCGTTCGCTCCAAAGGCAGGTGCTTCGATATATCCATTTACTTTCGTTGCGAACTTATCGGATACCTCATACTGATTTGCCGACTTACGCAGCATTTTGTAGGTTTTACCTTCAACAATTAAGTTCAGGAAAGGAAATTCCGGTCGCGTCAAAGGTAGATCGGCCAGCACTTCCGTTTTTGTAAGTTCCACATTCTGCGCGGTGAAACGTAACGTTGCCGTACCGTTGGCCACATTCTTTAAGAATGGGGCAAATAGCTTACCTTGATATTCTCCATATTCTTTGGTGCGGATCGTCTGGCTTGCTACCACATCCTCGCTGTATAAAAGCTCGACTTTCAAGGTCGATAGATCGACACCTTGATCCGCAACCTTCACTTTATAGCTAATGCTATCTGCAAAGAATGCGGCATTCGGTTTAGAAACAATTTCAATCGTTGGACTACCACCCCCAGTAGGCACAATGAACTCTTCTTTACATCCCACGAGGATGGAAAGGAGCATCAATAAATAGGAATAATTGACTAGTTTTCTCATGGCTTCCAAGTATAAGAT
This sequence comes from Sphingobacterium sp. BN32, assembly GCF_030503615.1. Classification (NCBI taxonomy): domain Bacteria; kingdom Pseudomonadati; phylum Bacteroidota; class Sphingobacteriia; order Sphingobacteriales; family Sphingobacteriaceae; genus Sphingobacterium; species Sphingobacterium sp. BN32. The sequence continues at coordinate 484,550 of NZ_CP129963.1, read as the reverse complement.
ACAACAGAGCTTGCAGGTGCTTCATAGCTGAAATGATTCTTACCATCATTCAGGGTGACGCGACTTGCCTCGCCTGTGTCATTCAACAAAACAAAGGCATAGCTGCCATCAGTGTTTTTGAACGCTGAGTATACCAGGCCATTGGCCGTGTATCCCTCTGTTCCTATTCTAACCGCCCCCGGTTTAACAACTGATGACAGATGCCCTATGATATAGTAGTGTGAATTTTTGCGTATAGTTTTATAGTCATGCTTGCTGATATCAACCGCGCCATAACAAGTTTGGCATCCGCCTTCACGGTTTGGCCCCTTATCGGTATCCAGCATCAAGTTCCAAACGATGACACCTTTAGCCCAGTTGTTTACTGTACCTAAAGCAACCTCGCGCATATCCTCTGTTAGGCGCTTCGCCAGGTTGTTGCCATCATTCCAAGTCCCGATGGATGTTTCGGTAAAGATCAGTTCCTTATTTGGAGCTTTCGCGTGGATATCCAATAATTCTTTTTTATCGCCACCATAGTTGTGGTAAGCCGCTCCTGCAAAGAAGGCTGCTGCTACCGCATCTTCATAGATCTTTACTGGATAATCCTGCTGATCGGCCATATCATCATAATTGTAGTTATGGTCGAATGCATAAATTTTAGTTTCCAATCCTGCCGCTTTTAATTTCGGTCCCAATGCCGTTTTAACGAAAGCAAGTTGCTCTGGCCAGAACATAACCATAGAAGCGGAGTTCTTATGATTCAAAGGCTCGTTCTGAGGCGTAATCGAATAGATTTTAATACCCTCTGCTGCCATTGCCTGAATCCATTTGACGAAGTATGTTCCGTAATCCTGATAATATTTCGGGTTCAAGTGCCCACCGGTCCATGATTCGTAGGGAGCAAGATCCGCGAGGTTATTCACCTTCATCCATAAAGGAGCGGTCCATGGGGAGCCCATGATCTTTAAGCTTGGGTTGATTGCCAAAATCTCTTTCAGTACCGGGATCACATATTTCAGCTCTTCTTCCTGCAATGCGAAATTCGCAATACCTGGTTTATCGTTCAAGGTGTACTCGCTCAATGAGAAATCTGAACAGCCAATCGCAATACGGATGTAACTTTGTCCCATGCCCTCCGTTGGAGAGAAGGTCTCTGTTAAGAACTTCGTACGATCTGCTGCCGTCATTTTCAACAGGTTGTAGGCTGTTGACCCTGTAATTGCTGAACCAAAGCCATCCATCGTTTGGAACTTTGTTCCCTCAACTAACTTGATTGTCTTTGGCGACATATTCGATGTTTTGCTGAAGTCCACATAGGTTTTTTGGAAATCCTGGCTTAGCGATGCCGTTGTGGTGTAAATTTTTACATCTCCCGATTGTGGGCCTGTCGGCGGCTCGGGTGTTACGTTAATGGCATCATTTCCACAAGCCGTCAACACAGAGCTATATATGGTTCCGAATAATAATAGTTTCTTGATATTAAGCATAATTCACAATTTTAATAACCTGGGTTTTGATTAATTTTAGGATTCTGATCGATAATTGCCTGTGGAATAGGCATCTTATATGAGTTCTCATTGAAAGGATATACCTGTGCTTTACGACCTGAATCTTTCGCAAAAACACTGTTCATCACCGACTCTACTTTGTCCAAGCGCACCAGATCATACCAGCGCTGCCCTTCAAATGCTAGCTCTAAACGTCTTTCTTTCAGTAAAGCTTCTAACATAGCATCTTTGTTCCCACGAACGCTGCTGCTCAACTTTGGAAGCTTAACACGTGCTCTTACTTTGTCGATAATCTCCGCTGCTGCTGCCAGATTAGCCGTACTTCCCATAATTAGAGCTTCTGCTTTCAATAAAAGAATATCGGCGTAACGGTATTTAATGATATTGCTGAATGCTGAGCGTGTTTTGTACATAAATGGGTAATTGCTCGATGGATAGTAATTGCTCCAGCTGGTTTGATAATAGACGATAGATTCGCTATAACGGATTTGATCGTTCTCTGTTTGGAAAGCTTTAATCAAGTCGCGCGATGGAGTTACCCATTTTGCCCAGGTAAAGTTGCTATCCCAATTTGATAAATCACGTCCGAACATCCAGGTCACCCAGTTTCCATTACCCTGCGAGTAGTGCGCTTCTAAGATTGCTTCTCTTGTGTTTCGCTTTTTAGGATCGGCGGAGCCCTCTACTACGCCAAATAAATCAGTGTAGTCGGCTTCCAAATCGAAACCATCCGCGGCAAGATCATCTGCATACTGAATTACCTTGCTATAGTCACGTAGAGGCTTCTCGGCATAGACTTTTGCTAACACCGCTTTTGCCACTGATTTGGAAAGCTTTGTTTTATCGCTGCTATTGTTAGATGGCGCATAAGGAATTGCCTCGGTCAAGTCTTTCACGATTTGCTCATAGGCTTCTTTCTCTGTTTTTTGTTCCGGGAAGTAATCATCATAAACATCTTCCAATGTTTCCTCCGTAATGTCGCCTCCTACCGTCGTTGTTACGGGTATATTGCCCCATAACCTCACCATATCAAACATGATCATTGCGCGGAATATCTTTGCCTCAGCTTTATACTGATTGCGGAGCGTCGTTGTTAACGACTGATCGGTTACTGAGTCAATATTGACGATCAAGACATTTGCCCGACCGATATCTTCCATAAAACGTCGCCAATCACGCTCGATTACCGAGTTAGAACCCTCAATGCCATTATTCTCAAAGGGAACGACCTCTGCCCCTGTCGTACCGGCATAAGCATTATCAGAATGAGCTTCAGCAATCAGTAACTGATCCATATACCAGTGCTCTTGTCTATCCCGCAATTGGTTATAGATGGTGGTCATCTGGTTATCCACCGCAGCCTTATCCTTGAATACGACTGTTTTCCCTTCTTCGTTGATACCTTCGGTTACATCAGAGAAGTCTCCTAAGGGATCCTTGTCTAATGAACAGCTAGCCATCAAGCCTACTGCACCAAGCATCAACAGTATATATTTGAAATTTCTTTTCATCATTAGCCAGTTTAAATCTTAAAACTCCATGCTTAATCCTACAACAAAAGATTTGCTCTGCGGATATGTTCCCCAATCAATACCTTGGATCGCGCCGTTATTTCCCCATTGATTTACTTCAGGATCGAATCCTTTATATTTCGTCAGGGTGAATAAATTAGTCGCGGACACGAAAGGCTGCAGCTTGTTGATTCCTGCTCTGCTCAATACCTCCGACTTAATATTGTAAGAAAGCGACACGTTTTTCAGGCGTAGGTAGCTTCCGTCTTCCACAAAATAGGTCGAGTTCAACATATTGAAATTTGCTTTTGGCACTTCCGTAATCTGTCCGGGCACTCTCCAACGCTGTAAAACTGCGGTCGTTTGGTTCTTGCCATCGTACATACCTTCCGTTTCCATACGTGAAGCGTTGAAGATATCATTGCCTTGAGAACCTTGTATAAATAAACTTAGGTTGAATCCCTTGTAAGAAAGGTCATTCGTTAAACCGTAAGTAAACTTCGGATTTGGGTCGCCGATGAAAGTACGATCGGACACCGAAAGACGACCATCGTTGTTTAAATCGCGGTATTTTAGCTCGCCAGTTTCCGGATCAACGCCATCACTGATATAGCCGTAGAAATTACTCATTGAGCGTCCCGGCGTATTACGTACCACATTGGCATTGACTACGTCCGATGTTCTCGCAGCATCGTAAATCTGTTGAAAGTCTAAATGTTCTAATCTATTCTTGTTGAAAGAAATATTGAAGTTGGTATTCCATTTAAAGTCGCCTACCAAATTTTTGCTATTCACATTGACCTCAAAACCACGATTGCTCATCTCTGCTTCATTACGGCGGATTGTGTTAGCAAAGGATTGTCCTTCAGGAAGGCTGATGTAAGTCAACATATCAGTCGTGTACTTGTAGTAATAGTCCATATTCACGGTCAAGCGTTGTTGGAAAGCCGTAAAGTCTAAACCTATGTTGGTTTGTGTGGTGGTCTCCCAGGTTAAATCGCGTGTTCTTAAATTTGCTGGACTAATGGTCGCCAAAGCATTTTGTTGGTTCTCTAACCACCATTCGATTCGGCGTATATTGTATTGCATCAGGTAGGAATAATCTCCGATTCCAGATTGATTACCCGTTTTACCCCAGCCTCCGCGAATTTTTAAGTCGTTGATCCAAGATACATCCTGCATAAACTCTTCGGACGATAAGCGCCATGCGGCAGAGAAAGAAGGGAAATATTTCCATCTGTTTTCCGGACTTAGCTTGGATGAGCCATCTCCACGGAAGTTTGCCGTCACGAGGTATTTACCATCATAGTTGTAAGACAGGCGGCTGAAGTACGACATCGTTGCCCAGTCTGACGCACCAGAACCGGTGTTGTCCCAGATAATCTTGTTGGCAGCGTTTAAGGTTTGTATAATATCATCACGGAAGTGTGATGCGTTGATATAGCTGTTGGTATAGTCCGAGCTTACCCAAGAGCTTCCCACCATAGCTTCCAGATTATGTTGGTTGAATGATTTGTTAAACGTTAATACATTATCAAAAGTCAACACGGTATTCATATTACGGCCGTCGAATGCTAAACCGCGATTCTCTCTGCCCCATGCCGTAGAGTATGGATCTAAGAACTGCGTATTCAATCCGTTTCTTCTGTCGAAGGCGAAAGAAGTTCTGAATTGCAATTCAGGCATAAATTTCACTACCGCACTACCAGCAGCTAATAAACGGTTTTCACGATCGCGATTATTCTTGCTTCTAGCCATATTTTCCAATGGGCTTGTGATGTTATTGATACCATAGAATTGGTTGAAATAGCGATTCGGTTCATAAGGGTCCCAAATAGGTGCGTAGGTTGGCGTATTGATTACCGATAATACTGTACCACCGCGGTTAGCGCCCAATCCTTCCGAAACCCCATTGCGGTTGTTGTCGGTATAGGAGAAGTTCGCATTAACCGTTAACCATTTACGGATATCGTTCTCAATGTTCGCGCGGAAGCTATAACGTCTGAAGAAAGCGGTATTTAAGATCCCTTTTTCATTCAGATAACCTCCGGATAGAAAATATTTCAGCTTGTCGGTACCATCAGATACAGAAACCTGATAGTTCTGGGTAACACCTTTACGGAACGCTTCATTAAACCAGTCTGTTTGATCGGTAAGATTTACAGGGAGATCCACTAAACCGATCTCATCCATCAATTCTTTATATTGCGCGGTATTCAGCGGATCGATCTTACTGGTAATTTTATTTTGTGTAGTCTGTAGGTTTAATCCAATTTTAGCATCTCCAACGCGACCTTTTTTTGTCGTGATCAGTACCACCCCATTAGCTCCCATCGAACCGTAAATAGCCGCAGATGAGGCATCTTTAAGGATTTGCATATCCGCAATGTCCGTTGGAGCTAAGAAATCTATATTGTCGACAGGCACTCCGTCTACAACATAAGTTGGGTTATTACTACCGTTAAAAGAGGTAGTACCGCGAATACGAATTGCTGTCCCGCCTCCCGGTGCACCACTAGGTTGTGTGACAGTAACCCCTGCCGCACGCCCTTGAATAGCTTGTGCCGCATTAACAATTGGGCGTTCGTTGATATCTTCTAACGATACCGATGCAATTGCAGTCGTGACATCTTTACGTTTTACAGAGCCATAACCGATAACGACTACATCTTCCAATGCATTGGTCGATGCGCTCATGCTGATGGTCATGTTTCCGCTTTGTGCAATGACTTCCTTATTATCATATCCTATATAAGATACGCGTAGTCTTGCGTTGTTCGGTACGCCTGTCAATGAGAATCGTCCCTCAGCATCTGATGAAGATCGGATTTCCCCCCCAATGACAGCAACCGTTGCCCCAGCGATAGGCTCCTGGGTTGTTGCATCTATTACTCGACCTTGAATCGTATTGCTCGCCTGACCGAAAGCCAAGGATCCTAGCATTGCATACAAGATCAGAAATAGACCAAATGTTACTTTTGTAAAAAGCCTCATAGGATTTATAATTGTTTGTTGAATTAAAATAACTTAGGTAGAGTCTCCTCTAAGACAAATGTAGAAAGCAACTGTGCAACTTTAACCCATTTCAAAACAGGCAAAACAAAAAAGTAACACGTTCTAATATTAACATGTTAAATTACAGCTAGTTATCGATAAATTGAAGCGGATAAAAGTAACCCTATTTTAGGGCTAAAGGTTAAGATTTCCGATGCTTTTGATGCTTTCTTCGAAGTCTTCTTTTGATCCTTCGACTTTGTTCCGAACCTTTACGCGGTAGTTATAAACCGTCCGCAGAGAATACCGAAGGAAGCGAGCAATCTTGGTCGAGTCGGAAATCCCAAGACGGATTAATGCAAATATTCGAAGTTCAGAATTCAGTAATTCATCTTGCTTCAGCACAATTCTTTCATCTTCTTTGAGCAACTTATTGAAATCTTGAATAAAGGTTGGGTATAGGTTTAAGAATATAATATCAAAGTTGTGATACAAATCTTCCAGCTCTCCTTTTATAAAGTTTGGCGACTTGAGTTCTTTACTAATTTCATCATACTGTTTATTGGATAATTTCTTCAGCATACCTTTCCGGCTGGAATCGAGCTTATCAATATAGGAAGAACAGATCTCAAAAAACTGAGCCATGTATTCTTCTTTCAAGTGATTGGCCTCCTGCAAGTCTCTATTGGTCCCCAATAATTGTTCGTTTAAGCTAAATAGCTCTTCATTTACCTTTTTGAGATCTTTTCGGACAACCTTTAGGCGTTTCATTTGCAGATAAACGATTACAAAGACAACGAAGAGCAAGATGGAGAGTACGGAGATGATATATAAAAAAGTCTTGAGCTCATCCTTGCGCTGGGCTTCTTTCTCTTGAAAAGCCGAATTAATAATCGGATAGAAGGAGGAATTTTCAACGGTTCTGAAGCGAACATTACAGAATATCGCATCTTCCATGGCTTTTTGGATAAAAATATAAGCCATGTCAATATTATCCTTTTCAAAATAAGCCAAAGCAAGGCTTTGTAAGGAGGCATTATCGCGAATGCTATTCTTAATATCGGTGAGGGCGGACAATCCGAAATAGTAGATTTGCCCATCCAGTTCGTTCCGCTGTTTATAAATCAGTCCAATCAGATAGGCAACGACGGCTCGTTCTCTATTGGTTTCGTCCAATTCGGATAAGAGCCCCTTCAACTGCTTTTCCGCGGTTTCGACGTTATTTCCGAAGAGGTTCTTCGTTGCTGCAGTCAACCGGTATTCATAAGAGTCCGTAGGCAGGGTGGTTACCAAAGAGTCTCTATATCGTCCGCTCTGGTAGAAGTACTCATGAAAATTAGTGCTTTGACCATAGTGCGAATAGAAATCAGAATAAGTTCTAAAGTAGTCGCTTAGTTGATCAGCCGAAAGGTTTGCTCGGGGTATTGCTTTAAGGATATCACTGGACTCGATAAAACGACCGGCATAGGAATAAAGGCCTGCCAATTGGATTAAGGACTCGTATTGTAACTTGGAGTCGTTTAAACGATGGGCAAGCTGCTCATTCGCAGATACATAACGAATGGCAGAATCTATCTGATAAGACTGGTAGGCCTCAAATAGTGTTTTCTGAAGCGCATAGCGTTCGCGATCTGTTTCTGCGCGCTTTAGTTGTAATTTTAATGCATTTAGCCTTCCAACCTTTTCGCTATCATAGGCGGTCTTCCGGCTTAAGGTTTTGTTGAGCTCGCGCTCGATTGAGTCCAAGGGAAACTGTTGAATTCTATTTTGAGAGAAGGCATGAGAATAGCATATAACCATCAAAAGACAGCTATAGAAGTAGATTGCGTTTGATCTGTTAGGTCTACTCTTCATTTTCGTTATCCCACCAATCGCTTTTCAGATCATCGATCTCACGACGGTCTTTCTTCGTTGGTCTTCCTGTTCCTCGATCGCGCTTCAATACTGGGGCATGGAAAGTTGATTTGAAAGCATAGGTTTCCTCGACTGGTGTATGGTCTTCGTAGAATTGCACGGCAGTCTTGGCATCCACACGACGTTCTAACAAACCTGTCACCAAGATAACCTTGCGCTCAATGCCCTTCTGTATTTGGTAGGTCTCACCGACTTTAACGACATAAGAAGGCTTCACATTTTGTCCATTCAATTTCACCCGACCAGCTTTGCAAGCCTCTGTAGCTAAACTACGTGTCTTGAAAATACGAATCGCCCACAAATACTTATCGATCCTTAATTTTTCTGCTTCTGCCATTTAACAAAAATATACATATCTTCTTAATTTTAGCCTGTTTTTGGCCGACATATCAGCAAAAATCTCCATATTTGTGATTAACAAAATTTAGTTTATAATCGTTATGATCGACTGCACAATCCTTAAGAAACTAGTTGAAGAAGCTTGGGAAAATAGACAATTATTAGAATATAAAGAGTATTATGAAGCTGTTGAGTTTGTTATTCAACACTTAGATAAAGGTGAACTACGCGTTGCGGAGCCGATGGGCGAAACTTGGTTCGTTAATGATTGGATCAAGAAAGCCGTTATTTTATACTTCCCGATTCGCAATATGGAGGTTATCAAAAATGAGCCTTTTGTGTATCACGATAAAATGAAGTTAAAAACTAACTACAAAGAACTCGGTGTGCGCGTTGTTCCTGGTGCTTCTGCTCGTTATGGAGCTTACTTGTCTAAAGGAGTAATCATGATGCCTTCCTATGTTAATATTGGTGCATATGTCGGTGAAGGAACGATGGTTGACACTTGGGCTACTGTAGGTTCTTGTGCGCAGATTGGTAAGAATGTACACTTAAGCGGCGGTGTTGGTATTGGTGGTGTTTTAGAACCTGTGCAAGCAGCACCGGTTATCATTGAAGACAACGTTTTTGTTGGTTCCAGAGCCATTGTTGTCGAAGGTGTTCGTGTTGAGGAGGAAGCTGTATTAGGAGCAAACGTTGTGTTGACTGCATCAACAAAAATTATCGACGTTTCTGGACCGGAGCCGAAAGAATATAAAGGCTATGTTCCGGCGCGTTCGGTTGTCATCCCAGGTTCTTATACGAAGAAATTCCCAGCAGGCGAATATCAAGTTCCTTGCGCATTGATCATCGGACAGCGTAAAGAGTCAACAGATAAGAAAACATCGTTAAACGATGCACTACGTGATCACAACGTAGCAGTTTAATAGATTTGGAGTATAAGAAATGAGAATTCCGTACGACAAAGATGATATGAAGCAAGCCTTAGAAACTTTAAAGGCTGGCGGACTCATCTTATATCCAACTGATACGATCTGGGGTATAGGCTGCGATGCGACGAATCCAGAAGCCGTTGAGAAGATCTTCGCATTGAAAGGTCGCGATAAAGGAAAGAGTATGATTGTTCTTTTAGGGAATGATTATCAGCTCGAGGCTTATGTGCAGGAGGTACCAGAAGTCGCTTATCAATTGATTGAAGTTGCGGACAAACCATTGACCATTATTTATAACAAGGCGAAGAACTTAGCGCCCAATGTTGTTGCTGAAGACGGCAGTATCGGTATTCGGGTGGTTCAGCATACCTTTTGCGAGGAGCTGATTCAACGTTTTAGAAAACCAATCGTTTCTACCTCTGCGAATATCTCGGGCGAGGCGACTGCGCAAAACTTTTCGGAGATTTCTGAAGAGATCAAAGATGGGGTTGACTACGTTGTACAGTATGGTCAAATGGATATGAGCAAACATCAGGCTTCTACGATTATGAAGATTGATGCCAGCGGGAAGTTTGAATTTATTCGAAAATAGATATGAAAAAGTTAATTACATTGCTAGTTTGTGTTTTCGCGTTCATTGGCATGAGCCATGCGCAAAGCAAAATCCAACCTGCTAAAGTTGGAGTAAACTATGGTAAGAAAATCGACAAAAGCGGCGCAGTTTCTGTGAAGAAGTTGGAGTCTAACTTAGCAAAAAGCAAAACATTCGACGGTAAGATCGAAGGTCAAGTGGTACAGGTATGTAAGAAGAAAGGATGTTTTCTGACGTTGAAAAGAGAAGGTGATCAAGATCCAATTATGGTTCGTTTCACAGACTACGCATACTTTGTTCCTGAAGATTTGATCGGAAAAACGGTAGTTATCGAAGGAAAAGCTAAGGTAAAAGAAACAACTGTTGAATGGCAAAAACACTATGCTGAAGACATGGGAAAAAGCAAAGAAGAGATTGCCAAGATCAATAAGCCAAAACAAGACATCTCTGTGGTGGCAGACGGCGTTCTTGTTGTAAAATAAACTGCTCGAATAATTGAGTCCAGTTTTATCATTTGCTAAATGAGCAATTAACAAGTTGTTCTAAATACATCGTAGGAGCCCTTTAACAAAAGGGCTCCTACGCAATTATACCTATAAAAGCGCGATTTATTGAATTCACTTATTTCATTATTTGCCTGATCTATATGCCGATTTTCCATACCTCTCCTGCTCAAAGCATCAACCTCAAGGGTCGTTTAATGACTTTCGATCGTCCAAAAATTATGGGGATACTGAATCTTACGCCCGATAGTTTTTATGATGGCGGAAAGTACATACAGGTCGAGGCAGCCTTGATCCGGGCGCAGCAAATATTGGATGAGGGTGCCGATATTATTGATATTGGCGCCTATTCTACGCGTCCCGGAGCGAAAGCTATTGACGCTACTGAAGAAATACAACGTGCTGTTCCGATCATTGAGGCTATTGCTTCAAAATACCCCGAAGCCATTCTTTCCATCGACACCTTCCGTGCGGACGTAGCGGAAGCCTGCATTCAAGCGGGCGCCCATATCATCAATGATGTTTCTGGCGGCACGCTGGATGAGGCTATGTTTGAAACTGTTGCTCGACTGCAGGTGCCGTATATCCTGATGCATATGCGCGGAACACCTCAGACGATGCAAAGCCTGACAGATTATGCAGACGTTGTGAATGAGGTTGCCTATTTCCTTGGCGAGCGCATTGCTACACTCCGTGCTCTAGGCCTTAAAGACATTATTCTGGATCCTGGATATGGATTTGCAAAGACCATTTCTCAGAATTACGAACTATTATTACGCGTTGATGAGCTTCATTACTTTGGATTACCTATCTTAGGCGGAGTTTCGCGAAAATCTATGATTTACAAAAAACTGAATACCACAGCGGATCAAGTTTTAACGGGTACAACTGCCTTAAATACGCTCCTGCTCGAGCGTGGCGTTCAGCTGCTGCGGGTACATGACGTGAAGGAAGCGAGACAATTAGTTGATTTATTTTTTACTTAAACCCCTATTTTGAAAAAGACCGGAGATATCATTACCATCGGATTTGCTTTATTTGCCATGTTTTTTGGAGCTGGCAATCTTTTATTACCCCTATTTATCGGCCTACAAGTGGGAAACCACGTTTGGATAACCATACTCGCCTTCGGATTAACCGGCATTTTACTACCCTTTTTCGGAATCCTGTCCATCGTCAATTCTGGCGATACGTTCAACGATTTAGGAAACAGGATAAACAAAGGAATAGCCCCTATTTTAGGGAGTGTTATTATGCTTTGTATTGGTCCGATGATTGCCATTCCACGAACGGCCGCAACGACGTATGAAGTCGGTGTATTGCCTTCGTTTCCGAATAGTAGTCCTATCTGGACGTCTATCATATTTTTCGCCGTGACCTGGGTATTAACAATCAAACCTTCGAAAGTGGTAGATATCATTGGAAATATCCTTACACCGGTATTGCTGGTGCTCTTGCTGGGGCTTATTGCCATTGGCGTATTTTCGCCGATTGCAGACTATAATGTTCAGTCTTTAAATACAGGCGAGTCATTTACGTTAGGATTCACTGAAGGCTACCAAACTTTAGATGTGCTGGCTTCAGTAATTTTTGCAGGCATTATCATCGCTGCTGCAAGAACGAAGGGATATAATAGCGTAAAATCTAAAAACCAGGTGGTTATTGCTGCTGGCCTATTGGCTGCAATCTGCCTCTTCCTAATCTATGGTGGGCTTATACAATTAGGCGCGACCTCTGGAATAACCGATCTGAACATGAAGCGTTCGGAACTCTTGATTCATATATCCAAGTCCGTTTTAGGCCATTATGGCATGATTGCGATTGCATTAAGTATCGCATTGGCTTGTCTAACGACAGCCATTGCACTGACATCTGCGGTTGGGACATTCTTCTCACAACTGACCAACAACAAACTGTCCTATAAAGTTCTCGTGACGACTTGTTGTGTCTTATCCTGCTTGCTATCCATCACAGGCGTAGACAATATTATTTCATTTGCCTATCCGGTATTGATCTTCGTATATCCTATCGTGATTACGTTAGTACTCTATACCGTATTTTTCGGGCCATTTGTTAAACATAAACTGCCCTACGTAGGAGCTTTAATAGCTTCCACCATTATCGCAGCGTTCAATCTTTTGAAATACTTAGGAATGCTGAATGACTCCACATTAGCAATCCTGGATAAGATACCGTTTTTCGCATACGAATTAGGTTGGGTAGTGCCTTCGGCTATCTTCTTCCTGATCTTCCTAGCGATTGATAAAAGCCTTTCGAAAGAAGGTTAATAACATAAAAAAATCCTGAGGCGGGGAACCTCAGGATTTTTACCAAACCAATTATTAACCTAAATTATGAAATTTTTACTCTTTTACTTTTGCTTTAATACATAAACGCAATTGCTATGCCTTTCGTGTCTTGGGCAGATTCAATTAACAAAATTTAACGTTGTAGTAGTTAGTAGTTAGTAGTTAGTATAAAGACCTATGGCGGCATTGCATTTGTCTGAACCAGGAAAGGAAGGATTTAAGGATTGGCAGGATCGGGTCTAACTACTAAGTACTAACTACTAAATACTATTTATGAAACAAGAAAGGAAGGATTTAAGGATTGGCGGGATCGGGTCTAACTACTAAGTACTAACTACTAAATACTATTTCTGAACCAAGAAAGGAAGGATAAAAGGATTGGCAGGATCGGGTCTAATATCTGAGGTCTAACATCTAATTGTCTAGTATAATAGCCGCCATAGGTCTAACTACTAAGTACTAACTACTAAATACTATCCACTCTGCTGCGACATAAAAAAGGCAGTCCGTTTGGACTGCCATTTTTTATGTCGCAGCAGAGTGGATTTCTAACGGATTCCGCTTCCTACTGATATTTCTGATGTTGGATTTACAAAGTCTAAACGACCGTCTGCGTCTTCTGCCATCAAGATCATTCCTTGTGACTGAATTCCTTTGATTTCTCTAGGCTCCAAGTTCACAAGAATAGACACTTGTTTGCCGACAATTTCTTCCGGTTGGAAGAATTCTGCGATTCCTGATACGACAGTACGTTTGTCGATACCTGTATCGATGGTTAATTTCAGCAATTTCTTTGTTTTCGCTACTTTTTCAGCAGTCAAAATTCGGCCGACACGGATATCCATCTTTACGAAGTCGTCAAAAGAGACATTTGCTTTTTGAGCTGCTTTTGGTGCTGCTAACGCATTTGATGCCTTCGCTTGTGCTAGTTTATTCAACTGGAACTCCACTTGCTCATCGGTGATTTTCTCAAACAACAACTGTGTTTCGTCTAATTTATGTCCGGACGACAGTAGATTTGCTTTTCCTGCAGTATCCCAGTCGCTTTGTGGAAGATTCAACATTTCAAAAATCTTCGCACTGGTGAATGGCAAGAAAGGTTGTCCTAATACAGCCAGGTTGGCCACGATCTGTCCTGCGACAAATAACACTGTCTTAACGCGTTCTTCAGCAGTTTTAATTACTTTCCATGGTTCTTCATCCGCTAAATATTTATTTCCTAAACGCGCCGCATTCATAAACTGTGCTAATGCTTCGCGGAAGCGGTATTGCGAAAGGGATTGTTTGATCAAGTCAGGGAAAGTCGCCAATTCTTTCAATACTTCTTCATCGGCAGCAGTTAATGGAGATCCCATCAAAACTTGTCCGTCGAAATATTTATGCGAAAGAACCATGACACGGTTCACGAAGTTTCCAAAGATTGCAACTAGCTCGTTATTCACACGTGCCTGGAAGTCTTTCCATGTGAATTCACTATCTGAAGTTTCTGGAAGAATAGAAGTCAACATATAACGAAGCTCATCTTGCTTTCCTGGGAATTCCTGCAAATATTCATGCAACCAAACGGCATGATTACGAGAGGTAGAAAGCTTATCGCCTTCTAGGTTCAAGAACTCGTTTGCCGGTACATTCTCTGGCAATATGTATTCCCCATGCGCATGTAAGATGGCAGGGAAAATAATACAGTGGAAAACGATATTGTCTTTACCGATAAAGTGGATCAAAGTCGATTCATCTGCTGGATTAGCTTGCTTTTTCCAGTATAGCTCCCAGTTTTTACCTTCATCGATTGCCCATTGCTTGGTTGCGGAGATATAGCCAATTGGAGCATCTAGCCAAACGTAAAGTTTCTTGCCTTCTGCTTCTTCCAACGGAACATCAACGCCCCAATCCAAATCGCGGGTCATCGAACGTGGCTGTAAGCCGGATTTCAACCAAGATTGACATTGACCAAATACATTCGACTTCAACACATTTTTCTTGCCTTCGATTAACCATTTCTCTAACCAAGGTTGATATTTGTCTAAAGGCAAATACCAGTGTTTAGTTGCCTTTAGAATCGGTGTTTTACCGCTCAAAGTCGACTTAGGATTAATTAAATCTGTTGGATTAAGCGAAGTACCGCATTTCTCGCATTGGTCGCCGTAGGCGCCGTCATTTCCACAATGAGGACAAGTTCCTACAATATAGCGATCGGCTAAGAATTGATGATATTCTTCATCGTAGTATTGCTCTGAGAAACGCTCAATAAACTCTCCTTTTTCATAAAGGTTCAAAAAGAACTCTTGTGAAAGCTCATGGTGAATTGGCTCCGATGTACGGTGATAGATATTGAAAGAGATTCCGAATTCTTCAAAACTCTCTTTAATCTGCTGATTGTACTTATCGATAATCTGCTGCGGAGTTACGCCTTCTTTTTTTGCTTTGATGGTAATCGCCGCCCCGTGCTCGTCAGAACCGCAGACATAAACAACATCCTTATTGTTTAAACGTAGGAAACGAACGAAAATATCTCCGGGAATGTAGGCTCCTGCAAGGTGGCCAATATGTAATGGACCATTAGCATAAGGTAATGCCGAGGTAATGGTATAGCGTTGTTTATTAAAAATATCCAATGTAAACAGCTGATTAAGATTAAAAAATTATACTGCTATGTATCGTACAAAGATACGTCAAAATGTACTATTCTAATACACCCCAGCAGTATTAGCTGCAAAAAATCAGTATATTGGATTCACATTTTATCATTAAACGAGTAAAAACATGCGTAATTCAAAAACTGACATTGGCTTATTAATTATCCGGGTAGTTATCGGTACAACGATGATTGCATTTCACGGGATTCCAAAACTAATGGGGGGTGTTGAGGGATGGACGAAGATAGGTCAATCTATGCAAGCAATTGGGATTAACTTTCTACCTACGGTATGGGGTTTTTCTGCCGGATTTACAGAAACTGTAGGTTCATTTTTATTGATTTTAGGACTTTGGACTCGTCCTGCTTCTTCACTGTTAGCATTTACGATGCTGATCGCTGCTATTATGCATCTGAGCAAGGGAGATGGCCTTTCTGGCGCATCACATGCCATTGAATTCTTAGCGGTTTATGTTGCTTTTGCGATCATGGGGCCGGGACGATTGAGCGTCGATAAAAAATAGAAAAAGAAAGCCTCTCCAATGGAGAGGCTTTCTTTTTATTTCTTAAAAACTGTAGCATGCCAACTATCTTTAAACGGGACCTCCCATTTTGTTGTCAGCTCATCGGCAGATTGAATTAAATTGTTATAGACAATTGTATCTTCGTTGATTACACCTTCCTTATAAAGGGCATCAAATACATCGCGCGAAACCAGTTGAATATTGCCATCGACATCGCGATATGCCATTAACATGCGGTTGAAAAGATCGATTTGAAGATCAGCCTCCAGCTTTTTAAGCATATGAACAGACTTGTCGATCGAACAGCCTGTCGCCTGTGCCAATTCTTCATCTACCGTCAGGATGATAAAAAGATTATGCTTTATTTCCGCATTTCCTGCCAATTGACTACCGTGGGCAGTCCATTCTGCTACAAAGTCTCTTAATTGTGCCTGTGCAGTTTCCAGCTCTGGCTGCGTAAAGAAACGATCAGCTTGATAAATCCAAACCTTCTTCATAAGGGTCCCCTTTCTTAATGTGTATAATACGGTGAAATCATCAAATAGACAATAACACCAGTTACAGCAACATATAACCACATTGGATATGTAATGCGGGCAAGCTTTTTATGGCGTTCATAGGCCCCAGCTATACCTCTCACAAAGGTAAACAATACGAATGGGATAATAATTACCGACAAAACGATGTGTGTAATCAGAATGAAATAATATACATAGCGAATAGCTCCTTCGCCAAGAAATTTCGTCGACTCCGAAGTCATATGATAGGCGACATACATCACTAAGAACAGTGCCGAACAAACCATACATAGTTTGATTAAATTTTCGTGAAGTTTTGCATTCCCACGTTTGATGGCAGCAACTGCAATGACTAAAAACACTGCGGTGATACCGTTAATGGTTGCGTAGATTGGAGGCAAGAACCCTAAAGGCTCCACATCGAAACCCATACGCTTTAAATTAACACCAAACAACGCTGCAACAGCTAAAGGAATAATAATGGACAGCGTCCAGATAATTCCCTTATATTTTTTTTCTTCTTCGGTCATTGCCATATTACTTCCTTTCTACTTTAAGGGGGTTATTTCTGATTTCTTCAACCAACTGAACTTTAATTTCATCTTCCAAACGAGCAGTCTCTGTTTTTAAACTGATATCATAGATACCACGGATACGACGCTTTGAATCCAAAAGAACAAAATTACTCCCAATGACATAACTGCTGCTATCGCTCGGATTGATCATCCCTTCGATCAGCAATTGCTCACGTGCATAGCTCAGGATATCTTCCTTTGGCTTGAATACGACGAACCAGTTCGGGTTGGCAATTTTTTTATATGGCGCAATAACACGTTCTAAATCATCCTTCGTGTCGCGCGGGTCTACACTAATAGAGTAAAGGCGAACTTTAGGATTGTTTTTGAAACGCTCAGCGATACTGCTCAAGTCGTGAATCAACTGTTTCGAAAGTGCCGAATCACGAGAATAGAATAGATGGGCGACAGAGATGATGGTGTCCGATTGAAGAAAGGGAACATCATTGCCATTCAAGTCCAATAAATTCAGTGGTTTGACTTGGTGAAAAACAGTGTCGGGAATTTCACGTCCCATCACTCGGTTCATTTTGCCAGAGAGGCTTTTTTCACCAAACACCGGTAATCTTACGTACTCATTCGAGCCCATATTATTAACCAGTATATATAAAAATCCTGGCACAAATAGTACAAGTGCCAGGATTATTAATTTTGATATGTTCTTAGAACGAGTACTTTTACTCATTACAAGCTTTCTTATTTATGAGGGAAAATAGGTTGGTGAGTCATTGCACCGTGTAAGAAATCACCTTCTGTAAGAAGCAAGATGATGAAATACACAATAAATAAAAACACTATGCTACAGCAAACTATAAATCCGGACTTCTCAAATTTCAAGTGCATGAAGAAAGCAACAATATAAAATGCTTTTACTAATGTTAATGCAATGTAAATCACATTTACTAAAGTTCCTTTTTGAAGAATCCCCCAGTGATGTACAAAACCTAATGCGATTAAGAATTCTAACGCAGTTAATGCTAATAAGATAAAGAATACGGACCAGATACGTTTTTTATCCATTCCCTCTTCATGTCCGTGCGCATCGTGTGCAGCAATATGATCGTGATTACTCATTATATCTTTGTTATTAATATTAGACCAAAAAATTAGATTAAGTAGAAGAAGGTAAATACGAATACCCAAACTAAGTCTACAAAGTGCCAGTAAAGACCAACTTTCTCTACCATTAAGTAAGATCCTCTTCTTTCGAAAGTATTGTTTAATGTCATCGACAATACGATGATATTTAACAAGATACCAATCGATACGTGGAATCCGTGGAAACCAGTGATCGTAAAGAACAAGTTAGAGAATTGCAATGCAGCGGTGTAAGATATCTCTTTGGTGAAATAAGGCTGTAATGCATTGACAATTGCGTCAGGATCTGTTAAGCCTGTTGCTGGGTTACGACCGAACCAAAAACCTTGATGGTGTAAGTGCGACCACTCAATAGCTTGACAGCCGATGAAACACAAACCACCTAAGATAGTCCATAACATCCATTTTACGACTTCATGTTTAGAATTACGGTGTCCAGCTTCTACAGCTAATACCATCGTCACAGAAGACATAATCAAGATAAAGGTCATGATACCTACGAATACTAAAGGTTGACCTGATTCAGCGATTCCTGGGATAGATTGGAAGATCTTATCTGCATCAATCCAAGTAGGTTGAGCGAACTTTTGAGCACCATAATAGATTAGGAATGCAGAAAATGTAAATGCATCCGATACTAAGAAAAACCACATCATGATTTTTCCATACTCCAAATTCCATGGAGATTTACCTCCGCTCCAAGGGCCCTCTTTTACCTTATCCAATTGCGATACTGTTGTACTCATTGTTTAGTGTTATTGATTCAAAAGTAAGAAAACATAAATATATATCCATAATAGATCTAGAAAATGCCAGAAAATCGAGGCAATTTCCATCCGGAATAGATTGTTGATATAAGGGATGTTTTTTAGCACACCAAAAAGACATCTCACCAATACCAATATTCCAGCAATAATGTGCGCCAGGTGTAACCCTGTAAACACATAAATAAACGATTGTGAAGCATTTGAATTCACAAAAGTGATGTTTCTTTCTGTTAAAGCGGACCATGCGTCTACTTGTAAGAAAAAGAAAACTACCCCTAATGCAATCGTAATTCCTAAGAATAGCTTTTGCTTTGCGAAGTTTTGTGCTTTCACTGCGTTATATGCTAGGTGCATAGTTAAACTACTAAGCACAATAGCCGCAGTACTATAGATAAACGCGTAAGGGAGAATTGTTTTAATTCCTTTATCCACTCCACTCGCCGTGTAAACTATAAAACCGCTGGAAAGAGCTGCAAACATCATAAACATGCCAATCATTCCAAGCCATAAGTTAAACTTTTTGGCTTTTCTTGACTTAACTGCTTCTTCACTTAACAAACTCTGATTATCCATCGTTAAATTCAATTCCATTTAAACTTAAAAAGGTTTAAAATCTAGTAATAAGACCAATTGTGTGATCGGTAAATAAGCAAACGATGTAAACATAATTCGCTTAGCGGTACTAATTTCCATTTTTTTAAGATGTTGGAGACCATACCAGGTGAACATCAATGCGCCAATTAATGACACTATCGTAAAGACCCATCCTCCGAAACCGAAGTACATCGGCAAGAAGCCTACCGGGATCATTAATGCTGCAGAAATAAAGATCATCCATGCGGATCCTTTATCTTTTCTCGTTGTTGGCAACAATCTAAAGCCTGCGCGCTTATAATCGTCATCTGCTACCCAAGCAATTGCCCAAAAATGCGGAAACTGCCAAAAAAACTGAATAGCAAATAAAACTAGCGGTGTGATAACGACTGCTTTCTCACTAACTGCGGCATATGCTAAACCAAATCCTGAGGATTCGAAAGCGGCATAATATCCGATCAGTGGTGGCAATGCGCCTGGAATCGCTCCAACCCAAACCGCAATTGGTGATTTCTGCTTTAATGGCGTATAAACAAATGCGTATAAGAAAATCGAAAAAACGGAGATCAGTCCAGCGATGAAGTTTAAATTCACCAATACCAATGTACCAGCAATTCCCATAAACACACTCAAAACCAACGCTTGCCCTGTAGTCATTCTTCCAGCAGGCAACGGTCGATCCATTGTGCGCTCCATCAATTTATCTAAATCTTTCTCAATGATTTCATTGAACCCATTCGCAGCACCAGTTACCAGAAAACCTCCAACAGTTAGCAATGCCCAATTAAACCAGATTATATCTCCTTGTTGTGTTGCACCAATCAAAAAAGAAATCGATGCTGAAAAGACTACAGTTAAAGTAAGCCTTAACTTAACAAGTTTGTTAAAATCCGAAATAAATTCCTTCATAATCAAAATAAATCCTAAACCGTGGTATTGCTTATAGCATCTTGCTTTGGCTTACTCACGAGTAGCATTAAATAATATTGTGCTCCGAAGAACAACGTCGCTACTACGAGATGCACAGTCTGTGCAACGGCAGGAACATGAAACCTTGCTAAAATAATTCCTGTTAACATTTGTATACAAACCAACGCAAAGGCAATCAGCGCAAAACGATATTGCTGAGTCGCTTTCACATATACGGATCTAGTTTTGAAAAACAAATACGCCGTAATGGCAAGTGTAACGTAAGCCAGCACACGGTGAATATGATAGTTAGCACCTATCGATTCGATCCATGAATCACGTTGTATTTGCTGTGCGTTTAAATGGTCAATGGCTTCTCTTACTTCCGTTCCATAAACAACCTGAACTACCAGAAGAATGATGGAAACAACCGAGAGAATAAAAATACTTCGGTCTCGGGAATTAGCGTGCAGAAGAGACTTATCACGTAGCGTCACTGCAAGGAAATAAGTATGAATACTTATACAAACAATAACAATAGCGAGCAACATATGCACCGTAATTACCCAAGGAGTAAGGTTAGTAGAAACTACTATAGAGCCTAACCAAGCTTGTATAACAACGACAATAAGATTAAGAACGCTCCATACTGTGATGGACTTTTTCTTTTTCCAATAGGTAAAAGAAAAGATAGCTGAAAACAACAAACAAAATCCCGCAACAACGCCTGTCAGTCGATTGATGTATTCTGTCCAAGTCTTCACAGGATTGAACTCCTCATGTTGAAGAATAGTTTCATCATGACGAATTTGATCTGCTAAATCCTTGTAA
Source organism: Sphingobacterium sp. BN32 (assembly GCF_030503615.1). NCBI lineage: Bacteria > Pseudomonadati > Bacteroidota > Sphingobacteriia > Sphingobacteriales > Sphingobacteriaceae > Sphingobacterium > Sphingobacterium sp. BN32. Next base: position 463,515 of record NZ_CP129963.1, on the reverse strand, counting down.
CCAAAGAACTCAATCATATTGGCAAAACGTGTGTTCTTCTTAACGCGTCCCTCTACATAATGTTGCTCATAACCTGAAGGCAATTGAGAAATATCTGTAGGTGGAATAATGCGGTTAAAACACTTCGGCCAGTCCGGACAGCCCATTCCTGAACCTGTACTCCGAACAATTCCGCCTGCTGTAATCACTAAAAAAAGAACGAAGATTGTGATCTTTGTTGTGCGAATAAAACGCCTCTCAGCTGATGGGAACATCAATATCCCTCCCTTTACAAAATTTTATCGTATAAAAGAGAGGTAGGTTTTACCCTACCCTTCTGTTTCTCTGTTATGCTCTTTGTCATAAGCACGCTGAGCAGCAATTCCTTCTTCATTACCTTCCCAATCGTGGATCAAGTTAGAACTCATCGTTTGAGAATGTGGAACGTTCTGAGGAATAAAGTCAGCGTCATGACCTGGCTTACTGTAGTCATACGGCCAACGGTATACTGTAGGGATTTCTCCTGGCCAGTTTCCGTGGATATGTTCTACAGGTGTCGTCCATTCTAATGTGTTTGCATTCCAAGGGTTCTGAGGAGCACGTTTTCCACACCAGATTGATGAGAAGAAGTTCCACAAGAAAGCGATCTGACCGACAGCCGAAACAATCGCAGCCCAAGTAACCAAAATATTAACTGATACCCATTTCTCCATGAAAGGGAACTCAGTGAAAGCGTAGTAACGACGAGGAACACCGTCGATACCCATAAAGTGCATCGGGAAGAATACTAAGTAAGCACCAATGAATGTTAACCAGAAGTGGAAATAACCCAAACGCTCGTCCATCATACGACCGAACATTTTTGGATACCAATGGTAAACACCACACAACATACCGAAGATCGATGCAGAACCCATTACCAAGTGGAAGTGAGCAACAACGAAGTAAGTGTCGTGTAAGTTGATGTCTAAGGCAGCATTACCTAAGTATAAACCTGTTAAACCACCAGATACGAAGAATGATACCATACCGATAGCAAACATCATCGCTGGAGTAAAACGGATATTACCACGCCATAGCGTAGCGATATAGTTAAATGCTTTTACCGCCGAAGGAACCGCAATAATCAACGTCGTGATCATGAATACCCCTCCTAAGAAAGGACTCATACCCGTAACGAACATGTGGTGACCCCATACGATAAATGACAATACAGTAATACCTACTAAAGAGTAAACCATCGCGTGGTAACCGAAGATAGGTTTACGTGAGTTTGTAGAAATTACTTCTGATGTTAAACCTAATGCAGGCATAACAACGATATATACTTCTGGGTGACCTAAGAACCAGAATAAGTGTTGGAATAAGATTGGAGAACCACCTTCGTTAGGAAGAATGTTACCACCAACTACTAAGTCTGATAAATAGAATGAAGTACCAACCGAACGGTCAAAGAATAATAATACTACTGCAGATACTAATACTGGGAATGATAATAAACCTACGATTGCAGTTAAGAAGAACGCCCAAATCGTTAAAGGCATTTTCCATAATTCCATTCCTTTTGTACGCATGTTTAATACCGTACTGATGTAGTTTACACCACCTAATACCTGAGATGCAATGAATAAGGTCATACTGATTAACCATAAGGTCATACCCAATCCAGAACCAGGGATCGCTGTAGGAACAGCAGATAGTGGCGGATAAATTGTCCATCCTGCAGATGCTGGACCACTTTCAACGAAGAAAGAAGCTACCATGATCACACAGGCAACAAAGAAGAACCAATAAGAAAGCATGTTCATTAATGGCGATGCCATATCACGTGCCCCTAATTGGTAAGGGATTAATAAGTTACTGAATGTACCCGACAAACCTGCCGTTAATACGAAGAATACCATCATCGTACCGTGGATAGTAACCAAGGAAAGGAAGAAGTCGGGTCTAATACGACCACCTTCAGCCCATTTGCCTAAGAAAACCTCCAAGATAGGGAATTCAGCGTCTGGCCATGCAAGTTGAATACGGAATAAGATCGACAAAAGCATGGCAAATACTGCCATCACAATACCTGTGATCAAAAATTGCTTTGCAATCATCTTGTGATCCTGACTGAAGACATACTTCGTCAAGAACGTCTCATGATGGTGATCATGACCGTGATGAGCTGCGTCGTGCGATATAACTGTAGTTGACATATTCTAATATAAATTCTCTCTGTTCTATTAATTTAATGAAGCTGCAATACGGCTCTCCTTAATTGTATTGTCTTCTTTTTGTGCGAATTCTTTTTGAAGATCTTCTGTAAAGAACTTAGCTTGTTTGCTTAACCATTCTTTATATTCTGCTTCAGAAACCACGATAACCTTTTTCTTCATGTTATAATGGCTACTTCCACAGATCTTAGCACACAACATATAATAGTCGTAAGCTGGATCATTCTGACGATCACGCATCTCTTCTGTAGTTACCGTTGGAGTAAATTGGAAGTAATTCGTCATACCTGGAACCGCATTAATTTGTACACGGAAATCAGGAATATAGAAAGAGTGAATGATATCTTTTGACAAGATGTGGAAACGAACAGGCTTATTTACCGGAATTACGATTTCATCACCTTTAACATCATCCCAAGAACTTTTATCATTGAAATCAATACCATAAGAGTTCGTTGGAGTCGTCAATTTATAATTACGTTTACCAATTACACCGTCATTACCTGGATAACGAACTGTCCATTGGAATTGCTCTCCTAAAACCTCAACTTGTAAAGCTGATTTCTTAAGATCCTCAGGAATATTCGTAATTGATCTCCAAGTGAAGAAACCGAATAATACTAAGATGGTTAAAACAACAGCAGGAACAATTGTCCATAATCTTTCGATAGCATCATTGTGCGGATAGTAATACGCCGTACGTTTCGCACGCATCCTATAGATTAAGCTGAATGTCAATAATAAGATGTGAACTAACACTAAAACGATCGTAATAATAACTGTCGTAATAATGAACATTCTATCAATATCCTTACCGTGTTCCGTTACTGCCTCTCTCCATGCCCAGCTTCCCCATACTGCATATGAGTAATAGGTAAATGCTAAAAAGGCGATCAGGAAAACAAACAGTAAAACCGCTTGTAAAGTATTGTTTGCTAATGGATTGTATTTACCATTAACCTTCTTTGTCAATGAATAAATGGAAAGTACTTTAAAAACTACCCCTACAACCGCACAGGCAATTAATAAAATGAAAACATAATACAACAAGTTTTTGTAAACCTGTGGATCAATTTTCTTTTCTTCTTGTGGAGCTGCTGCCGCAGAGCTAGACGATGAAGAACTAGATGCTGCTGCTACAGTCGTTGAATCAGTCGCCGCCGGAGCTGCCGCCGAATCTACAACTGCAGTTGCCGCAGAGTCTGCCGGAGCAGCTACAGCTGCTTGCTCAGTTTGTGTAGCAACGGTAGCCGTGTCCTGAATGGAAGCAAATAGAGGCGTAGCCAACATCAAGTTGATCGCTAATAAACCTCCAATTAAGGACTTGAATCTGTTATTTAATGTAAACTTCATTTTTTTATAAGACGTTTGAACGTTATCCCAACTTTATCTTTTATTAAATCTGATGATGTAAACTTTCATCAAGAAGCGGATGATGCTTCGGAGCTAATGCATGCTTACTCAATTTAGACATCACTAAGAAAGTAAACAATCCAACAAATCCAATAGCAGTACCAATCTCTACAAAACCAAATCCTCTGTGTGATTCAACTGTACCAGGCATAATCATAATGTAGTAATCTAACCAGTGACCACATAACAACATGATCGCTACGAACAACATCACATTACCTTTACGCTTAGCATCTCTATCCACCAATAATAATAATGGCGCCACAAAGTTAATAATAATGCTCAACCAAAACCAAGGTTTGTACTCAGGTTCCCAACGTTTATAGAAATAAACTGTCTCTTCAGGAATATTCGAATACCAAATCAACATGAACTGAGCAAACCAAACGTAACACCAAAAGATAGAGAAACCGAACATTAACTTACCTAAATCGTGTAAGTGATTTTCATTAACCCATGCCATGTAACCTGCCTTCTTAACCAAAACAAGGATGATAACGATAGCAGCGATTCCACTTACCCACATTGCTGCGAAATTATACCAACCGAACATGGTCGAGAACCAGTGAGCCTCTAAAGACATGATCGTGTCAAAAGACCAAATTGGTGTAGTGAAACCGAAAATTACTAAGAAGATAGCCGATAACTTAAATCCTTTTTTGTAAGAATTTAACCCACCTTGTAAATCTTCGTTGTATGAAAGTTTAGCTAAGATGAAGGCGAAAATACTGTAGCTTCCCATGAAGATGATCTGACGGATCAAAAATCCAGGAACATTCAAGAAAGCTGCTTTACCGGCAACTAACTTATCATAGTTAGGGCTGCTAGGATCTGTTAATCCATCTGCATGCCAGTGATGATAAAGGTTATGTGTAGTTAGTCCCAAAGCTACAATCACTAATAATAGGATTGAAGCGATAGGTAAAATACTAGCCATTGCCTGAGGGATACGAATTAATCCAGCAGACCAGCCTGATTGAGTTACTAATTGCAATGCAACGAAGAATGCTCCGGCTGCACATACACACGTAAAATAATAGCCCATCAATAATAAATTGGCATATGTACGCTCAACCATGATGTGGTCACTGGAAAGTAAGCCAAGTGCAATTGCGGCAATTCCTACAACGATCGCAACCAAGCTCAACACCTTAGCGATGCCGGCGAATTGAAATTGCTCGCTGAAATTATAATCGTGATGATGATTGTGAGTTCCCATTTATAATATCGATGTTAATTATTTTTTTTGTAATTCATGAACGTACATAACCACTTTCCAACGCTCTTCTGGTGTCAATTGTGAAGCATGTGCTCCCATTGAGTTATAACCATAAGTAATGGTGTGGTAAATCTTACCGTCCGTTAATTCTGACATTTTGCCACCTCTTGAAGATGGAACTCCAGCAGACTGATGGTATGATGGCGGCGGAGGGAAATTCTCTAACGCTCTAGTACCTCTAGAATCAGTAACTGATCTATCTTTAGTAATAGGGCCATCTCCTGCTCCATCCTTACCATGACAAACAGCACAGTAAGTTAAAAACAAGGTCTCCCCTTCAGCTAAATGCGCTTGAGTAACTAACAAAGGGTTTTTAACCTCTGCTCCAGCTAACTCATACCCTTCAACTGTATTCGGATAATCAAAACGCTCGAAACCTATTGGCGTAGTACTCGCCGGAGGTAATTGCGCTGTCTGCTTATTTTTAAAATTATCATTTGGCTGATCCGGATTGAATGCAATTGGATCATACATATTTCTCGAGAATTCTAAGCCTGTACTGCGTGTCGTACCATCTCCGCAGGCAGAAACTACTGCAGCTAAAGCAGCAGCAACACATACAGTTCCAAGAAAATTCTTCTTATTCATAGCTAACATATTTTCTTTCATTGTATTTAACTTCTACTGCTCCTGCTTCTTTCAATAGACTATCGATCAACGCATGATCAGTATTTTCACGAGCATCAACTGCAATAATAAATCTGTCATCCGTTGCACGAAGATCCATCACACGTGGAGCACGTCCTGGGAATAAGTGATTGCGATAGAAGAATGTAGCAACCATTCCTAGCGCACAGATTAAGATTGTAACCTCAAATGTAACCGGAACAAAGTTTGGCAATGGCAATGATGGTTTACCACCAATGTTCATCGGCCAGTCGTAAGCCATTGTGTAAAACAATAAACTGAAACCTAAAATTGTACCTGTTGCACCGAATAAAAATGCAGCAATCGGTAAACGTGATGGTTTTACGCCTAATTTAGCTTCAATACCGTGAATCGGCATTGGTGTAAAACAATCATAAATGCTAATGTTATTTGCTTGCAACTTGTCAATCCCGTGCATCATTTCATCAGGATCCGCAAAACTACCTAGTATATATTTTGTATTGCTCATTGCTACTATTTTTTACGTAATTCTTTAATATCCTCTTCTGTAACTGTATCGTATTTCTCCAAAGAGTTTCTGAAGAACTCAACTTGATCCTCAGGGAATGCACCTTCTTGAACAAGTTTAGTTTTCTGTTGTAAACTCGCGCTCTTCAACAACAACTTAACCTCTGCGATAGCAATACCTGGTAAGAAACGAAGGAACAACAAGAATAAAGTGAAGAATAAACCAATTGATCCTACGAAAATACCCACATCAACCCAAGTTGGGTAGAACATTGCCCATGATGATGGAAGGTAGTCACGGTGTAAGGAAGTAACGATAATTACGAAACGCTCAAACCACATACCGATGTTTACCACAATAGATAATACCCAAGAGATTGGAATACTTGTTCTGATTTTCTTGAACCAGAATAATTGTGGTGAAATCACGTTACAAGTCATCATCGCCCAGTAAGCCCAAGCATAAGGACCAGCAACACGGTTTGCGAATGCATACATTTCATATTCAGAACCTGAGTACCATGCAATAAATAACTCTGTTAAGTATGCAATACCTACGATAGATCCTGTTGTCATGATGATTTTATTCATCGCTTCAATGTGGAACATCGTGATGTAGTCCTCAAAGTTCATTACCTTACGAAGGATTAACAATAAAGTTTGTACCATCGCGAAACCTGAGAAAATCGCTCCAGCAACGAAGTATGGAGGGAAGATCGTGGTGTGCCATCCTGGAATTACCGAAGTTGCAAAGTCCATGGATACGATGGTGTGTACTGAAAGTACAAGAGGTGTAGAGATACCAGCTAAGATCAATGAAACGATCTCAAAACGCTGCCATGTCTTTACTGAACCATTCCATCCAAAAGAAAGGATTGAATAAATTCTACGTTTTAAACCAGAAGCACGGTCACGAACTGACGCGATATCCGGTAATAAACCACAGTACCAGAACACTAAGGAAACTGTGAAGTATGTAGAGATCGCAAATGCGTCCCATACCAATGGTGAGTTAAAGTTTACCCATAAAGATCCGAATTGGTTTGGCAATGGGAAAATCCAGTATGCTAACCAAGGGCGTCCCATGTGAGCAACAACGTAAGTTGCGGCACAGATCACGGCAAAGATTGTCATCGCCTCTGCCGAGCGGTTAATGGAGTTACGCCAGTTTTGACGGAAAAGTAATAGTACTGCGGAAATCAGGGTTCCGGCGTGACCAATACCCACCCACCATACGAAGTCGGTGATATCCCAAGCCCAACCTACGGTTTTGTTCAAACCCCAGGCGCCGATACCTGTCCAGAAAGTGTATCCAACACTTACTACCCATAACATTGCTCCAAGGACAGCTACTGTAAAGCCAATCCACCAAGCTTTGTTCGGTTTATTTTCAACCGGTAGCAAGATATCATCTGTAACTTTTGCATACGTGATATTCTTGCCGGTTACTAATGGTTCTCTTAATATTGATTCGTTATGCGATGACATAGTTATTTTATTTCAGTATTGAATAAATTACGCTTCAAATGTGTTTCTTACCTTAGTCATGTAACCAATATTTGGTTGCACGTTGATTTCTTCTAGTACGTAATAAACACGCTCGTTACGTAGTGCTTTTGAAACTTCTGATTCTGGATCGTTAGCATCTCCAAAGATAATCGCATTTGCCGAACATGCTGCTTGACAAGCCATTTGAATATCTCCGTCCTTAACTTTACGATTTTCGATCTTAGCTTTCAATTTACCAGCTTGAATACGTTGGATACACATTGAACATTTCTCCATAACCCCACGAGAACGTGTCGTTACATCTGGATTCAATACTAATTGTGTAAATTCATTATTCAAGTAGTTGTCAAAGCGTGAATCATTCCAGTAGTTAAACCAGTTAAAACGACGTACTTTATATGGACAGTTGTTTGCACAGTAACGAGTACCGAAACAACGGTTGTAAGCCATATGGTTAAGACCTTCTGAAGAGTGAACAGTCGCTAGTACCGGACATACAGTCTCACATGGAGCATGCTCACAGTGTTGACACAACATCGGTTGATGAACAACAGTTACATCTTCGTAATCCAAACCGTCTGCTTTCGCAATTTCTTTCTCTTTTGTAAGCTTCGCTTCACCACTGTTGATCGTGTAGTAACGGTCAATACGCAACCAGTGCATCTCACGACGACGGCGAACCTCGTCACGACCAACAACTGGAATGTTGTTTTCAACGTTACATGCTACGATACATGACCCACAACCTGTACAAGCGTTCAAGTCGATTGCCATCACCCAACGGTGACCTGGTTGCTCAAACTTGTTCCATAAGTCATAAGTTTGGTGCGTATCGGCAAAACGGCCTGATTCTGAGTTTGGATCTTTTAAGTATTTAGCGAATGAAGTTTCGCGAATGATATTACGACCTTCGATCGTGTGGTGAGTTTGCGTTTGTGCTAATTCGTAGATTCCTGATGCTTTAGAAACAGTAGCTTTAGCTGTAAATTGAACTGTACCATTCACTAAACTTGCGAAAGGATAAGCATTCACACCTACGTTATTACCCGCTTTACCAACTTTCGTACGACCATAACCTACAGCAATAGAAACTGTGCCTTTAGCTTGACCAGGTTGCAATACAACAGGTAAATCTACTTTGTAACCATTAGCTTCAACAGTCACTTTTCCTGTTTCTTTAACACCTAGTTCTTCAGCATCCTGAGGGTTGATAGCTGCATAGTTATCCCAAGTTACTTTCGAAACTGGATCTGGCAACTCTTGTAAGTATGCGTTATTTGCATAACGTCCGTCTCTTAATGTAGTAGACTCATATAATTTCAATTCTACTCCACCAGCGATGCGTTTGCTATCGTTCGCAATTGCCGCAGCTACAGCATTTGCATCTACAGCAGCGCTGTATGATGATCCTGTCGTAGTTCCTTTAAATACGAAACCTTGTTGTAAAACGTCTTTCCATGTTTTTCCTGTACCTGCTAAGATATTAGCTTCCCAGTACTCTTTCACGAAATCGTGGATTGGCTTATTAACACCAGCCCAAACTAACAATGACTGTTCTGCTTGACGTGTGTTAAATACAGGATTGATGGTAGGTTGAACGATCGTAAATAAACCTTCTTTCGCAGATGAGTCACCCCATGCTTCTAAGAAAGTACAGTTAGGAGCAATTGCCTTCAGCTCCGATGCTGTCTCGTCTGCTCTATCCGCGAAAGATACCGAATAATCGATTTTCGCGATCGCAGCCTTTACATCATCAACTTTGAAATAATCATAAACTGGGTTGCTATTTAAGAAGAAAGCAACACCAACTTGACCCGCTTTAGCAGCAGTTAAGAACTGTTGGAAAGCAGCATCCGAACCTTGATATTGTTTTGAGTAATTATCTAAATCGATAATCGCTCCGTATGCGCCTAATGCCGAGTTGATCGCATTTACTAACAATTGAACGTTAGTATCATTTGATCCCGCAACAACTAAAGCAGCACCTCTAGCAGCAACTAATTCTTTCGCAGCTAAAGTAATTACTTTTTTTGCTTTCGCATTATTTGTACCACCAGAGACAGACTGTCCTGTAATCTCGTTGTACAACGAAATTAAAACAGCGCCTTCTTCCGATGGCTTAATCGCAACACGCGCATCAGCATTCGAACCTGTCATCGATAGACCTGATTCGAATTGAATATGACGTGACATTTTTCCGCCTTTCAACGATTTATGGTCACGGTTTTTAATATAATCTTGTGTGTGCTCTTCTCCTGCTACCCACGATCCTAAAAAGTCAGCTGCTACCGAAACAACAACCTGTGCTTTATCAAAGTGGTATGAAGGAATAACTGCTTTACCAAATGCTGTTCTATTTGCTTCGATAATACCGCTGTAAGAAACAGCATCAACCTGAACTAAGTTAGTTGAAGGGTATTTCGCAGCTAAAGCAGCGATAGCAGCTAATGTCGAAGGACTATTTACTGTGTTAGCAACAATGGTAATTTGCTTACCAGCACCTTGCGCTTTGTTCAAAGCATCAACAACAGCTTTATCCAACTGAGACCATTCTACATCCTTACCGCCAATTTGCGGATTTTGTAGTTTGGACATATCATATAATTCAAGTACAGAAGCTGCAGTTTGCGCGTCAGTACCTTGATTTAAGCCAACTGAATTTTTATTAGCCTCTAAAGAGATTGGACGTCCCTCGCGAGTTCTAACGATTACACTCTGACCATTGAAGGATGATGCGTAAAAGTTAGGGATACCTGGAGTAACCTCCTCCGGCTTGATTACATAAGGTACAGCCTTATGAATCGGCGTACGGTTACATGCCGCTAAAGTTACAGCACCTAACCCAAAGCCCAATGCCTTCAAAAAGTCACGACGTGGAGTTTTTGTACTTAAACCTGCTTCATTTAACACATCTTCTACGGGAATAGGCTCAGCAAACTCCCCTTTGCTTCCTTCTACAAAAGCTGGAGTCTGATTTAACTCTTCTAAACCTTTCCAATATTTTTTATTGCTTTCCATTTAAGCTATATATAAGATTCCGTATTTCTAATTAAACTCTATTAATAGTGACACTTACCACACTCTAATCCACCGATCATTGCAGCAGTCATCTTCTCTCCTTTTTTCAATTTCTCATGTGCTTTGATCAATTGATCGTAATATGCGTTATCCGCATTTACCTCTGTCGTTTTGTGACAGTCAACACACCATTTCATTGTTAAAGGAGAATATTGATAAACTTCTTCCATATCTTGGATCGGACCGTGACATGTTTGACACTCAACACCTGCAACAACTACGTGTTGTGAGTGGTTGAAATATGCAAAGTCAGGTAAGTTATGAATTCTAACCCATTCGATAGGACGAGGATTATTTCCGTAAGTCTTAGTCTCTGGATCAAAATCAACCGCACGATAGATCTTCAAAATCTCTGGTGAAATCTCGCCATCGTAGTGATCAGATGCAGTTACTGTGTTGTGACAGTTCATACAAACGTTTGCTGATGGAATCGAAGCATTCTTAGATTTGAACGCACCACCGTGACAATATTGACACTCAATTTGGTTAACACCCGCGTGAATTTGGTGAGAGAACTTAATAGGTTGTACTGGCTTATAACCTTCATGTACACCCACGTTCCACATCGCTTTCCAACCCGCAACGCCTAACAAACCGACAACCATCAACACCACAAAGAACACTAGCTTTTTGTTCTTCAAGAATGCTTTCGCAAACTTAGCAGAACCGCTTTCGCCAGCCTCTTCATGTTGAGCTTGTGCAGCAGCAATTGTCGCTTGGTTAGCAGCAATTACCTTCTCTAAAGTTTTTGTAACACGGTTTAAAGCAAAGATTACCGCAACAGCAACAACGAACAATGCAACTAAGCCAATGATCATCATTCCACTGGCATCACTGCTAGCAGCAGCACCACCAGCTGGAGCTTTCGCAGCCTTCTCAGCTAACTTAACTTCCTCTGCTTTCAAAAAGGCGATGATATCCTTAATATCAGTCTCCGACAAATGAGCGTAAGGAGCCATCATTGTCGGGTACTCAGCCTTCAATGCAACAGCTTGCTCATCTCCTGAATCAACCATTCCTTGTGGATTATGAATCCACTTAACAATCCAAGCCTCTTCACGACGCTCAGATAAACCCTTTAAATCTGGACCTGTAATTTTCTTACCAACAGCGTGACAAGAGTTACAAGCGTTCGATTTGAAGAGAGCAGCACCATTCGCGGCATCCTGTGCTTGCGAGGTTGTTGTAACGGCAAATAACAATACCAAACTGATCGATATTGACTTCGCAAGTCTTCCCAAAACGGATGAGATATTTCTCATATTTAGCACTTTATACTATTTTATGTGTAATAATTAATTGTTGACACTTAGAGTATGTACACAGAAGCGTACAAAACAATGCACAAAAGTATAACTTATTAAGCAATCCCTGACAATCTGATGACGTAATTTATCAATTTATAATCATTCTAAATAGATATCATAGAATCGTCATAAAGTGCCCTAAATATAACAATAATGTGATTTTATACCAGCTTTTTATTGTTAACTTAGTATGACTATGAAATGGATAAATTTCTTCTTTCTCTTTTTTTTATTTACAAGTTGTGCCCAATCACAATCGAAGTATACACATACGACTATGAATGACGAAACGAAATACAACAAATTAACGCCTGAAGAAGAATATGTCATTCTTCATAAAGGAACAGAGCGACCATTTACCGGCGAACTTCTGGATAACAAAGCAAAAGGAACGTATATCTGCCGACGCTGCGACGCCCCTTTATACACGTCTGAAGATAAATTTGAGTCACATTGTGGCTGGCCGAGTTTTGACGATGAAATACCAGGCGCTGTAAAAAGAGAGGTCGATGCCGACGGACGTAGAACAGAAATTCTATGCGCCAAGTGTGGAGCACACCTCGGTCATGTTTTTGAGGGCGAAGGTTTCACCGCCAAAAACACGAGGCATTGTGTAAACTCTATTTCAATGAAGTTTGTTCCTGCGGCTCCTCAACAATAGCCGATGAACCTCTGACAAGAAGCTCACAAGGGATTACAATTTTTTGTAATTCCTTATTTTTTCCTTTGATTTCATTCAACAAAGTGTGTATGAGCTCGTTCGCTATCGCTACGGTGTCCTGAGTCACCACAGAAATATCGGGATCATGCAATTTGAACAATGTATGGTCATCAAAAGCAACCATATTAGGCAGCTTAATGCCATTCTCTTTAACAGCTTTCAAACCATCAATTGCCAAATAATTGGTCGCAAACAAAACAGCATCTAGGTTATTATCATGAATAAATTCATACAGTTGCTCAACTGCGGTTTCTTCATCCTCATCTAAACGAACTTTCTTGATGTACGCCTGCTGCTGATAATCATCAATTGCCTTCATATACCCCTCTAAACGATCGCGCATCTGCGTTTGATTAGAGTAGAGCGAAACAAAACCCACCTTTTTATTCTTGGGATTATCCAGCAAATGTTTGGTGGCTTCAAAAGCTCCATTGAAGTTATCCAGTACCACATAATGAGTTTCCAACTGCGCCACATAGCGGTCAAACAACACCAAAGGCACATTATTCTTGTTCAAATTGCTCAAAGTATCCTCCAAACCTTCAGGGGGCGTAATGATATAGCCATCGACCTGTCGGTCATAAAATAATTGAATCAGTTCTTTAGCTTTCGTTGGATCATTATCCATACTACAGTAGATAATGTGATAGCCATTTTCATAGGCTATACGCTCTATGTACTTTGCGATATTCGAAAAAAATGGGTTTGAGATATCTTCGACAATCAAGCCTAATATTTTGGACTGCCCGGTTCTTAAACTTTGGGCTAATTGATTTGGTTTATACCCTACCTTCTTGACGTACTCTAAGACGCGTTTGGTTAAACTTTCACTAATTCGTTTCTCTTTCGCTTTTCCATTCAAAATAAAAGATACGGTCGTAACGGAAACTCCAAGAGTTTTTGCAATATCACTAATTAAAATACGCTTTCTCATGCTAGGTCAACAGTGGATTATAGGAAATTTTACCAAATATATAATTTCAGCTAAAGTTTAGCAAACAATTGCTAAACTATTTGCTAAAAAATAGGCTAAAAGGATTTATTAAAGAAATAAAACTACTTTTGTATAGAGTACACATTTATAACGAAGATTATGACCTTTCATTATACTAAGGCACTAAAATCCATTTTCCTAAGCACGGTAATCCTGATATCAGCTAGCCATGCTGAAGCACAAAAATTGACACAGTATGTCGACCCATTTATCGGAACCGGAGGGCATGGGCATACCTTTCCTGGTGCTACAGTCCCGTTCTCTTTAGTTCAATTATCTCCGGACAACGGTAAAAATGGTTGGGATTGGGTCAGCGGATACCATATCTCCGCAGATTCTATCGCCGGATTCAGCCATATGCATCTAAGCGGAACTGGAATAGGCGACTGGTTGGATATCGCCATCATGCCTATGCTGAAACCAATAAAAAACTATAAAGTCGATACCCGTGTTGCATTTTCGCACGATAAGGAAAAAGCAAGCCCTGGATATTACGCCGTACAATTAAACAATCAGATACAAGCAAGGCTTACAGCAACCGAACGCGTTGGTTATCACCAATATCAATTTCCAGCTTCATCAGAACCCACAATACGCTTAGATTTAAATCATGCCTTCAATTGGGATAAACCAACCGATACGGAGATTCAAATTTTAAATGACAGCACGGTCATCGGTAAGCGATACTCCTATGGATGGGCGAATCAGCAACATATCTACTTTGCCGTTCGCTTTTCTTCACCATTCAAGCAATACCTACTCAATGGGATAGAAAGCAATGCAAAAAAATTACGCATAGAAAATCAAGGAAAACTTGCAGAACCCGCTGTCAACGCGCAGTTCGTATTCCCGAGCGGCAAACAGATCGAACTGAAGGTAGCACTATCCACAAGCAATGAACAGAAAGCACTATTAGCACTAAACGAGATTCCGAATTGGTCATTTGAGCAGGTGAAAACCCAAGCCGAACAGAAATGGGAGAAAGAATTAGGAAAGATTGAAGTGGAAAGCAAGGACGATCGCTTGAAAAGGATTTTCTACACTGCGTTATATCATACAGCGATTTCCCCAACACTGTACTCAGACCAGGACGGCGCTTACAAGAACTATAAAGGAGAACAACACAAGATGCCAAATAACGGCCAGCGTTATACCTTATTCTCACTATGGGATACGTTCAGAGCGTTAAAACCGCTATTTACCATCACGCAACCCGAACGATATACCGACATTATTAACAGCATGCTTGCGTTTTACGATGAAAACGGTTTGCTTCCTGTTTGGGATCTGAGCACTTTCGAAACCAATACAATGACTGGCTATCATGCGATTCCCGTGATTGCTGATGCGATCCTGAAAGATTGGCCAGGGATTGATCAAGAACGCGCATATCAAGCGATGTTAGCAAGTGCCCATCAGTCTATCCGAGAGGTTCCTGCTTATATCGAGTATGGCTATGTTCCTCAAGATGTCAATGGTGGCTCGGTAACTAAGACACTGGAATACGCATTTGACGATTATTGCATTTCCTTAGTTGCTAAAAAATTAGGTAAACAAGAGGATTATAAAAAATTCACGAAGCGCGCGAAAAGTTATGTTAATCATTTCGACCCACAATCTGGATTTATGCGCGCTAAAAAGAAAGATGGAAAATTCATAGAACCATTCGACCCTTTCTACTCAGAACATGATTTCGATAAAAGTCAGTATATAGAAGGAAATGCTTGGCAACATTCCTTTTTTGTTCCGCACGATGTGCGAGGCCTAGCAAATCTATTCCCCAAAAAGGACGGCTTGGATAAGATGTTGGATAAGCTATTTGCGGCGCCATCACATATGACCGGAGAAAACCAGTCGCCCGATGCTTCCGGATTTATAGGACAATATGCCCATGGCAATGAACCAAGCCACCATATTGCTTATATGTATAGTTATATCGGCAAACCTTGGAAGACCCAAGAAAAAGTAAGAGCTATTATAGATTCTATGTACCATGATCGACCAGACGGCTATGCTGGAAATGAAGATGCCGGACAGATGAGTGCGTGGGCAGTATGGTCCATGATGGGATTATACCCTGCAAGCCCTGTCAATGGCGAATACATCTTTGGGAGCCCTGTTTTAGATGCAGCAACAATCCAGATGCCTAGTGGAAAACTATTTCGCATAAGCGCTAAAAACAACAGCAAAAAGAATATCTACATTAGGTCTATCCGATTAGATGGGAAGAAATACACAAAATCCTATATTACGCATTCCGAAATGATGAAAGGTGGCGACCTGGTATTCGAAATGTCGCCCACGCCAAATAAAAAGTTCGGCAACAAGCGTAGAGATCAAGCAACATCGATGGAAAATTAGAACATATCACAAATTGTCATGTTTTAACCTTAGGTACACATTTTGATAACAATAAGGGAAAGGAGAAAAACATAATGAGTGATTTCAACAACATTAACATAAAAGATATTCAGGACGGAAATAACGGTCAAGATTTCTACAAAAACTTTAGGGAAAAATTAATAGAGGTTGAACAATTTCCTTCAATCTATACCTTTAAGTTTATCGTTAAAACGGACTCGGATCAGGGCGAACAGGTTAAAGCATTATTTACCCATTCATCAGCGAAGTTTTCCGAAAAAAGTTCTTCAGGTGGAAAATACACATCAATCAGCATAGAAAATTTTGTAAACTCTGCTGATGAGGTGATAGAATATTACAAAAAGGTAGCAGAGATACCCGGTGTAATGATGTTATAAAAATAAGCATAAAGCAAGGGTGTCAAATTGGCACCCTTTCTTTATGCTTATTTTTCCGATTATATTTCTTTAATGGTCTATTCTACTAATTCCGCATTGTTTATATCAATATTCCTCCGCTTCAAACTCACGTAAATGTTCCTGAATGAGCGAGGGATGTACTCCAGCGAGTGGAGAAGCAAATATAATGAATTAAAAACCTGATCATTTTTATAAATAAAAAAGCCATCCGTTTGGATGGCTTTTTTATCTTATCAAGTCAATTAAGCTTGAGGAGCATCTGTTGCCGACGCATCAGTCGCTGGCTTTTGCTCTTGCTTTGGCTTATCTTCTCTTGGAGGGCGAGGTAATAAGGCTTTACGAGAAAGCTTCATCTTACCCTGTTTATCAATATCTAATAACTTAACGGTTACCATATCCCCTTCTTTAAATACGCCGTCCATGGTTTCTAGACGCTTCCAGTCAATCTCAGAGATGTGCAATAAACCATCTTTACCTGGTAAAATTTCAACGAAAGCACCGAATGCCATGATAGACTTCACTTTACCTTCATATACTTCACCAATCTCAGGTTTCGTAACGATCGCTTTCACACGCGCCATTGCTGCATCGATCGAATCTTTATTTTCTGCGAAGAACTGAACAATACCTTTGTTATCAACCTCTTCGATTGAAATCGTAGCACCTGTTTCACGTTGCATTTCTTGAATCACTTTACCACCAGGGCCAATCACAGCACCGATAAATTCCTTATCGATCGTAATTTGAACAATGCGTGGAGCGTGAGGTTTGTAATCTTCACGAGGCGTTTGGATAGTCTTAGCCATCTCGCCTAAGATGTGTAAGCGAGCCTCTTTAGCTTGATCTAAGGCTTGAGTCAACACTTCCCATTTCAAACCGTTGATCTTCAAGTCCATTTGACATCCAACGATACCTTTTTGCGTACCTGTAACTTTAAAGTCCATATCACCTAAGTGGTCTTCATCACCCAAGATATCTGATAAAATTGCGTATTTACCAGTCTTCTCATCCGTGATCAATCCCATGGCAATACCAGAAACTGGAGCTGCAATTTTAACACCTGCATCCATCAATGCTAAAGTACCAGCACAAACAGTAGCCATAGACGAAGAACCATTAGATTCTAAAATATCTGAAACTACACGGATTGTGTAAGGATTATCTTCACCTGTTGGCAATACTTGTTTCAATGAACGCATCGCTAAGTTACCATGTCCAACTTCACGACGACCTGGACCTCTGTTCGGTCTTACTTCACCTGTAGAGAATCCTGGGAAATTATAGTGCAAAATGAACTTGTTATAACCATGGAAAAATGCTCCATCAATCATTTGCTCATCATCTTTAGCTCCTAAAGTTACGGAAGTTAATGATTGCGTTTCACCACGTGTAAACACAGCAGAACCGTGTGCAGCCGGCAAATAATCAACCTCAGACCAAATCGGACGTACGGTACGAACATCACGGCCATCTAAACGAATTCCTTCGTCCAATACTAAATTACGTACAGCATCGTATTGAACGTCGTGGTAGTATTTCTTTAACAAGAAAGCAGTATCGTCGTCGATTTCCTCACCTTGAGTGGCAAAAAACTCTTCACCAATTTCGGCAAATCGCTCTGTACGTTCGTGCTTCGTCGATCCTGATTTCGCTACCTCATAAACTTTATCATAAGTCGCTGCATAAACAGCTTCTCTTAACTCAGGGTTCGAAGGCTCATGAACAAACTCGCGTTTGGTTTCCGAACCTACTAATCTGCTTAATTCTACTTGTCCTGCAACTTGCTTTTTAATTGCTTCGTGCGCAAAAGCAATCGCTTCAACCATCTCTGCTTCAGAAATCTCTTTCGCTTCGCCTTCCACCATCACGATATCTTGTGCAGATCCCGCAACGATAAACTCTAAGCTCGCATTCTCCAAAACGGAAACCGTTGGATTGATCACTAATTGACCATCTACCTTCGCCACGCGAACTTCTGAAATAGGACCATTGAATGGAATATCAGATACTGCGATCGCTGCAGAAGCAGCCAATCCTGCTAATGCATCTGGCATGATCTCCTTATCCGCAGAAATCAAACTCACCATAACCTGTGTATCTGCATGGTAAGTATCTGGGAATAATGGACGTAACGCTCTATCTATTAATCTTGAAATTAAAACTTCATAATCTGAAAGTCTAGCTTCACGGCGTAAGAAACCGCCTGGGATACGGCCGGTAGCCGCATATTTTTCTTGGTAATCTACAGATAAAGGAAGGAAATCAACCCCCGCCTTAGCTTCTTTGGATGAAACAACCGTTGCCAATAACATCGTGTTTCCTTGCTTTAATACCACCGATCCGTCAGCTTGCTTCGCTAACTTTCCGGTAGACAATTCGATAGGAGCAAGTCCGCCGCCCATCTCAATTGTTACTTTGTGTTCGTTATAACTCATTGTGTTTTCGTTGTGATGCAGTTGCCTCAAATAGAATGCATCAATTTAATTTTGACCTTTTTAATCGCACAAAGGTAATTAAAATTTCCTCCCTAAACCTAGTAGTGGCTTATTTTTTACAGCTGCAAAGGAGAAGTTTCCTAATCGGATATTATTTTATCGATTCAATCCATATCTTGTTAAACCAAATAGGGGAACTCGCAGAGAAGTGCACTTCATAATATCCAGCACGATCCGCGTTGAAAGTCCCAACCTCTTGATCCAAAAACTCTTCAACATACCAATTCTCATTCGGCTCAACTGTTACTTTTCCATTGGGTTTGGCCGAAACAGAAAAGTCTTGACGATATCGCTTAGCGGCAGCACTCGCTTCTAAAGTCAAGCGTTGTACAGCGATTTTTAACGTGCTTTCCTTCCCATGTCCATTATGGATGTTCGAAGTCAATTTATATCTCCCGGCTTTTGGTAGATAAACTTTCCATGCAATGTCCTGATGCTCCTTTAACATTAAATAATCCGGTCGGGTACCATCAAATGCTTTCATTTCAACTCCCGGAGTTACAAGATTTCTTGCATTCAATGCAAAGCCGCCAAAAGTAGATTCGCCCACAACTTGCTCATCTAAATGGATTTCATCGAAACTCATTTTTACTACCGAAACGTATGGATCTGCTTGTGTTTCGGGAAGCTGAATATGCATCAAAGGCCCGAACTGCTCAACCTTTAAATCAAGCGGCTCGGCGGAGCTCAAAAGCGTTGCCCGCACCGGTTTTCCTAACAATCCGGAAACGCGAAGTTTTTTGTCTAACGGCCAGTTATAAACATGAAGATATAAGTTCGTCCCACTTTGATCTTGCGTAATTCGCCCCCAATCATGTTGCGAACTTCTTAGCTTCAATCCTTTGTTAGCATATAAAGCTTCGCCGTATTGCGCTAACCACTTACCAATCGTTTCCAAACGTTCTACACCTTCAAAAGGCACAGAACCATCTGCTCGAGGCCCGATGTTTAAGGTATATGATCCATTCAAGCTTACGTTGTTAATCAAAGATTGGAATAGTTGGTTGGTGGATTTCCATTCGTTCTCTAGAGCATTAAAACCCCAGGAATGCGCAATAGTACCCGGCGTTTCCCAAATATGATCCGTATAAGCTTCCCCAAATACATTATCTCCAAGCGTCTCAAAATCCACGTTTTCATCGCTGATTGGAAGCCCTAAGCGCGAATTGATTAAGCACTTTGGCTGCAGTTGATGTATCATGCTCGCCAATTGATCCAACTGTTCCTTCTTGATGATACTCTGCTGATAGGGAATCCACATATCAAACCACATCAGCGCAATATCACCGTAATTTGTCAAAAGCTCACGTACTTGGGGAATCACTTTCTCCTGCCAGTACTGATTATACTGTGCGTCAGTCACGCGCCCAGTTACTTCTTGATTATGGTTCCAAGCATACGGATGTTGCCAATCGATCCAGTGGGAATAATAAAATCCCAATTTCATATCGTGTTTTCGACAGGCATCTGCTATTTCCTTAATCACATCTCGCCCGCTTCCACTCAATTTCGGTAAAGAATAAGAACCTACCTTTGTATCCCATAGCGCAACACCATCGTGATGTTTCGACGTGATGATAATATATTTCATGCCGGCCTTCTTCGCCAGCAAAACCCACTCTTCCGGATTGATTTTTTCCCAATCAAATCGCTTTGCTAAAGCTCCATATTCAGCCTCCCCAATCCGATTTCTATAACGGATCCACTCCGCATAGTTATTCGGGTGGCGCAAGCGCTCGCCCTTCCAAATCCCCTC
Organism: Sphingobacterium sp. BN32; assembly: GCF_030503615.1. NCBI lineage: Bacteria > Pseudomonadati > Bacteroidota > Sphingobacteriia > Sphingobacteriales > Sphingobacteriaceae > Sphingobacterium > Sphingobacterium sp. BN32. The sequence continues at coordinate 442,869 of NZ_CP129963.1, read as the reverse complement.
GGTAGCACTATAAAGCCCCCAGTGAATAAACATACCATAACGGGCATCCGCTAACCATTGAGCCTTATCCGTCTGTGCATGGGTAAATAACGTGTAAATGATAAATAAAAAAAATAGGCTTAATTTTCTCATGAATTATAGTGTAAAATATCGGATTTTATGAGCTGTTCAAATATAATAATTCGCATAGTCTATCGCTAGAATTTCAGTCATGCGAACTGTTAAAAACGATAAATTCCTATAGGGCGATGCCCTATAGGAATTCAATATGGTATAAAACTGAGATTAGTTTTTCTTAGCCCACCAAAGTGGTGTTAATGCTTTGTCTTCAGCACCAAGCGCTGTTACTGCTTGCGCATAACCTTCGGGCGACGATTCTCTAAATACCGAAGGGAAAGGAATACGTTGCGGGAAGAATCTAACACGGTTTGTCATGAAGTTTCCACTATTTAAATCCGGAAGATTTGTTAATGGATTTTCAACAGCTGGATTTTCGAAGAACGGCAATCCCAATCTTCGGTGATCGCTCCATGCCTCTAATGGCAACCATGGCATATTAGCAATATATTTTTGCGTAATAATCTTCGTTAAAGCATCGTTACGTACAGTACCATTTTTATAGATCGTATTGGCCGGATAAGCAATGCTCGCTGTTCCTGTAGCATTCGTATAGCCATCAACATAAGTCATGTTATGCGAATTCCCAGGCTCTGCAGTATGTGTAAATTTAGCGGACGTACCAACGCGGTTATAATCCTCAGATGCTAAGTAAGCAGCAGCATGTTGGGAAACACCCCAATACTCAAAGCTTGATTTTACTCCATTCTCATATGCAGCTTGCGCTGTTGTACCTACAGACCAGCCTTTCAATGCCGCTTCTGCTAATAAGAAATAGGATTCCCATGCTGCAAAGAATACACGTTTTGAACCACTTGCTCTAAATGCCTGAGATAAGCCAGGAATTTTGCCAATCTGCACTGAACGAATACCGTTTGCTGTACCCAAAGCGCCAAAATCACCGATTGCAGTTGTGCTCCACGTATTTTTTGTGTTTAACTTAATATCGCCAGACGCGCGTTTCATGGTCACCTCAGTCTCCTTAGCATCGTTGGTCCAAGATGGATAGTTTGACCAAGTACTACTAGAAACATCTCCAGGAATGTAGAATGTTTTGTAAGCACGTGGATCGATCGTATGAGGAAGTCCATCGAAAAAGTATCCTGCAGAAGGGTCGTTCGTCTTTACCGAATAATGCTCTAACATACGCTTTCCTACATAGTCTGCAGGCTTAATCGCAGTGTGGAAGCTTGCTGCTAGTTGATCTTGCGACTTGATACCGCCTAAACCTAAATATAGATTATTTAAGGTTGCTGAAAGCACTTGTCCGTTCCATTCGCGGCTCATGACACCAGAAAGTGGATCCCATCCTGGTTTCTCTTGAATAGCGAACATCTCGCCTGCATTTTTAATGTAGTTGCCACCGGCTGCTGCACTTTCAAATTCTGCCTTTGCTTTTTCAGGAGCGACCTCAGCGATACGCATCGCAAAACGCATACGCAAAGAGTTTCCATATTTCGTCCAGTTATCAACCTTAAAGCCATAAGCGTTATCAAACTTGGTCTTGGTATTAGGAACCGGATTATTCGCATCTAATTTTGACACCGCATCTTTCAAGTCATTCAAGATAAAAGTATAAACTTCTTCAACGGTATTATATTTCGGGTTGGTACCTTCAAAACCTTCTAAGGGAACCGGACCGAAGTTGTCAGACAATTCACTGAGTAGATAAGCTCTCCAAATTCTAGAAATCTGAACCATATTGTTTAAATATGGCTCGGCCGTATTTGCAGCAATGCGCTCCTCTCCGACTTTGATAGCTTTGTTGATACTGGTTAACCATTTCGCACCATATCCTCTGCCCCAATATTCATTGGACCAACCGTCATTATGCGTACAGACAGCAATACCGTTTGACAAGTGTTGTCTTGCCGCAGTTTTCCAATACAGCACAAAAATTCGCTCGGCAATATTGGGATCTTGTTGTGCACCAATTAATGCATCGTTAAACAAATATTCTACTTGTACCTGATCCTCATTTACTTTCAGAGGGGGAGTGTTCATCTCCTCAAAATCCGAACACGACGTTACGCTTGCCGCAAGTGCAAAAAACAATCCCGCTTTTGATATAATATTTTTCATGTGTCTTTGCTCTTAAAATTAAAATCCTAATGTTAGGTTAATGAAAAATGATCTTGACGTTGGAGTCGAGAAATTCTCAAATCCTGTCGCATTGGAGTTGATCGAGAATACAGATTCTGGGTCAATTCCATTCGCATAACTCTTGATCATCCATGCGTTGTTCACAGTAAATGCAATTTTTGCACGCTGTAAGACATTGCTTTTCAATATTGACGATGGTAGGTTATAGCTCAACGTAATATTTCTTAAACGAATATTCGTCGCGTCGTAAATATTCTCTTCACTGATACCGAGATTACCTGAATTCGTCACCCGATCCCAGTATTGTTGTTGAGAAACCGATTTCGTATTTTCTTTATAACTCGCGCCGTCTACAACCACGCCATCTACAACGAAATTATCGCGTTTACCACCTGGTGCAGTGATATCTGCCACACCATTACGTTGTAAATTCAGGTTTGTACCTGAGAAAAACTCACCGCCGAAACGACCGTCAATCTGGAAAGATAAACCGATATTTTTGTAGGAGAAGCTGTTGATCCAGCCAACTAATGCCTTCGGTGCTTGGTTACCCAATAATACGGCATCTGTCGTTTGTGGTAATCCATTAGCATCTAAAATCTTTTGTCCGTAAAATGGGCTTGCCGTATCTTCCACACGACGGTATTTTGTACCGTAGATATTTCCATATAGCTCGCCAGCATTTGCGCGAACTGCAAGATTATCAAACCCACCTAACGTATAGTTTTTAATCTCGTCAGTCAACTCGATAATCTTGTTTGTATTCTTCGAAAAGTTTACCGAAGAATTCCAGTTTAAACCTGCGTCAGACTGTAAGATTTGACCATCTAAGGCAATCTCAAAACCTGTATTTTGAATATTACCAGCATTGATCAATTCTGCTCTGAAACCACTCATTGGATCCATAGGAACCTCAATGATTTGATTTGTAGCATTGTTTTTATACCAAGCAAAATCTAAACCTAAGCGGCTGTTGAATAATCTCGTATCAAAACCAAATTCTAACGCTTTAATCAATTCATTAACTAAAGCAGGGTTGAATTTCACTTCGTCATAGCTACCAACCGCATTGCCATTTGGATCTTTCCCAACCGCATAGCTGTTGTATAATTGATAAGGTCTTGTATCATTTCCTACCTCAGCATAAGACCCTCTCACTTTTAAGAAGCTGATAAATTCAGGAAGGTTGCCCCCTCTTTTTCTGATCATGTCAGAAATTACTAAGGATGTACTAACCGATGGATAGAAGAAAGGATCTGCTAATGTCGATGACCAATCTTCACGACCTGTTAATGTCAAGAACCAGAAACCATCGTAGTTAACCTCTGCCGTAGCATAAATCGAATTGATTTGTTTTCTGTTGTTCAACTGATCAACCGCCGGGTTACCCACACCGTTTTGTACGGAGAAGAAGTTTGGAACCTCAAGCTCACCAGCATTCACATTCAACATCGTCTCGTTCGATTTCATGATCTGACCGAATAAGGATCCTGACAATCCCCATTTGCTACCACCTAACTCATCTTTTCTAGCATGTAATGCTAATGTATAGTTACGCTCAGCAAACTCTGTTTTACCGTTTGCATATTTACCGTTTGCAGCCATAGGACTACCGCCATATGTACGGTTATCAAAACGCGTCACGTATGAATCCATACCTGTACGTGCTTCCGCGTCTAACCAATCTGTTAGCTTATACTTGATATTTGCATTCATCATATAACGATTTCTAACGTCGTTATTTTGCTGGTATTCCGCTAACCAGTAAGGGTTGATCGAGTTCGTCGTCCCGTACCAGTACATCTTTCCGGTGTTCGTCAATGGGTTTTTGTAATCCAAAATACTTAATGATCTAGGCATGGTGAACAAGGTGCTATAGGCATTTCCATTGTTCTGGCCAGATGTAGGACGGTTTACCGCATTGTTGTTCATGTATTGTACTTTGACATCTGTGCTCCAACGTTTGTTTTCGCCGAAATTAGAAGTCACTCTTGACATCAAGTTTAAACGCTCTAAACTAGATCCAGGAATCTTGCTTTGATCATTCAAATACGTTGCAGAGGTATACACGCTTGTATTTTCATATTGTTGTTGGAATGAAATATTCTGCGTATGATTCACGCCTGTCTTAAAGAAATCTTCGATATTATTATAAGCTTGGTACGTAGATCCCATTTCCGGACCCCAGCTATATAATTGCAAATTATCAAAAACACCATCTTTACCTTGAGCAAAGGAATTTTGCAGTTTTGGCAAAGTGAACAAAGTTTCTAATCCTAATGTTGATGAATAAGTAATTCCTGTGCCTTTCTGTGCTCTACCCGATTTAGTCGTGATAACAATCGCGCCGTTACCCGCACGTGAACCGTATAACGCTGAGGCAGCACCACTCTTCAACACCGACATGCTTTCGATGTCTTCCGGGTTGATATCCCCTAAACCATTACCCATATCGGTACCTGGGTTCCAGAAGTCGTTATTTGCTAAACCATTACCACCTTTTGAACCTAAGAAATTGTTCATCGGAACACCATCTACGATAATTAATGGTTGGTTATCGCCTGCTAAGGAGTTATTACCGCGTAAAGTAATCTTTGTTGAAGAAGCAGGACCTGCCGAACCTTTGATCACCTGTAAACCGGCCACTTTACCCACTAAAGCATTTGAGATATTTGTTTCTTTCGCATCCGTCAGCTGCTCGCCTTTTACCTCCTGAAAAGAATAACCAAGGGATTTCTTTTCACGCTTGATACCCATCGCCGTTACGACAACCTCATCAATCGACGTATCGTCTGCCTGCAGTGTCACATTATGTGTTCTCGAGGACACCGTAATCGTCTGCGTGGTATAACCAACGATAGAAAAACGTAGTTTCTCGCCATTATTAGCGTCTACAGAATAGTTACCATTGGCGTCGGTTTGTCCCCCACGTGTAGTTCCCACTACCGTAACGCTAACGCCGGCAACTCCTGTATTACCATCTGTTACTCTTCCTGTAACAGCTTGTTGTGCGAAAATCGTCGTAATGCTTAATAACATTACTAACGATAGACTGCAACATTTTAAGTAAAAATTGCTCATTGTTGATGATTTTAATTTATAATTCTGTTAATTGCTTTTAAAATAAGTTTATCCAAATTGGCCACAGCAACACAGCCGCCACCTAATAATTGTACGTTCGCGGTGTCCGAAAACTCCAATCTCGTGTTTTTGGAAAGTCGCGGAATCGCAAATTCATGCAGCGCGCTTTGGATCTCTGGCAACAGGACCCGTTTTGCTTTAGCACCGCGACCCGAAATAATGATTTTCTCAGGATTGATGATATGGATAAGGGTTGCTATACCCTTTCCTAGCATATAACCGATTCTCCGTACCGCTTTTATCGCTAGTTGGTCTCCCGCATTTGCTGCCGCCAACAACTCATCTCCCGTAATATAGCCCTGTTGTAAATAAGTAGCTTGCAATACCGATTCTTCCCCTGCTTTCAACATATCATTAGCAAAGTCTCTTGCCGCCACCAAGGAAGCTTCCACTTCTAAACAGCCCTTCTTGCCACAAGAACACAACTTTGCCTGATCGGATAAAGGTATATGACTAAACTCTCCCGCATATCCACTGTGGCCACGGTAGAGATCATTGTCGATAATCATCCCTAAACCCACACCCCAATTCAAATTTACGACCAGGACGTCTCGAGCATCCACCCCTTTGCCGAAGTTATGCTCTGCGATTGCAATCGCTGTGGAATCATTCTCAACCTCCGTGCGAATGCCGAACTCTTTTTCAATATTTTCGCGAATCTTATAGAACGGCGAACTTTTATCGAAAGAATTGTTGAGTCCTTCAAATCCATCGACGAAACCAGGCAATGTGATTCCGATAACAAAGACAGAGGCTTGGTCAACTTGCTGTAAGGTTTTAGCAATCAGGCTACAAATTTTAATGAAGGCATCTTCGTTCTGTAACAAGATTTGCTCCGTCAATATTTTTGTCTGTGGTCTATTCGCAAAATCAAGGATAACCGCCGAGCTGTAGAATTGATCAATCGCAACCGATAAGATAAATGGCAGTGCCTTGGCATTTAACGCAAAACTTGCCGCACGTCGTCCTCCCGTAGATGGTGCCAGACCGTTTTGAATTACCAAATCTGAATCGATCAATTGGTTTATCGAGTTGGTGATGTTAGGCACACTCTTACCTACTGCTGCACTGAGTTCAGCAATCGATTGCGCCTTCGCAAAATATAATCGCTTGATTATCGATAATTTAAGCTTTTCCAACTTGGTAATATTGGGGTAAAGTTAAATTAATTTTTAGAAAACATACAAATACTTTTTAAAATATTTAAAAAGTTAATATAACTTACTTTGAGTCTGCTAGATTAGGATGTCTAATTTCTGAAATATTCACCAACCTTTCCAATATCTTAGCTAACGCGTTTTCAATACCGCTATAAATTGTAACTTAGTTTCAATTTATTACTATGAAACAACGTTACTACTCATTAGATGTCTTTCGGGGTGCGACGGTCGCCCTGATGATCATGGTGAACAATCCGGGAACATGGTCCCATATGTTTGCCCCCTTAAAGCACGCGCCTTGGCACGGTTGTACACCAACAGATTTAGTCTTCCCCTTCTTCTTATTCGCTGTCGGAAATGCGATGTCATTTGTGATACCTCGCTTACAGGAAGCTGGTGATGGCGTTTTTTGGAAAAAGGTTATTAAAAGAACAATTCTTATTTTCCTGATCGGATTGGGATTAAACTGGTTCCCATTTGTACAATGGGCAGATGGAGCCTTACAATTTAGAGAATGGGTAAGCAGCACGGATCCTGAAAAAGGCGTACGTATTTTAGGGGTTTTACAACGCATTGCCATTGCCTACTTCTTCGCTTCTGTCCTAGCCTATTACTTCAAACCTAGAAATCTGATTTACATATCCGCGGTCATTTTATTTGCTTATTGGGGCATGTGTGCATTCTTAGGTACGGGCGATCCTTATTCATTAGAAACCTGGTTCGGAACGGACTACGACAAAGCCATTCTAGGTGTTGCGCATATGTACAAAGGCGAAGGAATTCCTTTCGACCCTGAGGGACTAATGAGTACACTTCCTGCGATCATTCAAGTAGTATTTGGCTACTTAGCGGGTGTCTTTATCAAAAATCAAGGATCAGTTGATTGGCTGTGGACGAAAGTACCGGCAAGCAAGGAGCCGCATTTCAAACTGCTGTCAGGTTTATTCGTTACTGGTTTTATCCTAGTGGTTTTAGCTTGGACCTGGTCTTTAGGTTTTCCGATCAATAAAAAGATATGGACTAGCTCTTATGTGCTTTACACAACGGGACTAGGTATCATGACCATTGGAGGGATGATTTGGTACATTGAAGTCCAGGGCGTAAAAAATAAGCTCACGCAGTTCTTCGATGTATTCGGAAAGAACCCATTGTTCATTTTCGTGTTGAGTGGTTTACTCCCGAAAGCATTAGGCTTGATACGCATACCTGCAGGTACAAATGAAGCCGGCGAAGCGATATTCTCCAGTCCTTTATCCTGGTTCTATAAGAACATATGCGCTCAAATACCAGGTCCACCAGAATTGGGATCTTTCGCATATTCCCTAGTATTCCTTGTATTTATGTGGGTAATCTGTTACTGGTTAGATAAAAAGAAAATCTATATCAAAGTTTAATAGGCCTAAAACCCTGTTTTTGAATAAATTCTCGAAAATAAATTTTAACAATCCAATTGGAGACACTATCTTTGCGACCAATTAATAAATTTTTTAACGCTTCAATATTATTCAAGAAATGTATTTAAGTAAAGAGTACAAAGCTGATATCTTCGCAGAATTTGCAGGTGCAGCAGCAAACACTGGTTCTGCAGAAGGACAAGTAGCTTTATTCACTAAGAGAATTGCTCACTTAACTGGGCACTTAAAAAACAACAGAAAAGATTTTAACACACAACGTTCTCTACAAAAATTAGTAGGTAAGCGTCGTTCATTATTAGCTTATCTGTACAAAAAAGATATCGAAAGATACCGTGCTATCATTAAAGCATTAGGTTTACGTGATATCATCAAGTAAGCTTTTAGTACAAAGTTTTTTAGAACCGTCTTTGAGATAATCAAAGACGGTTTTTATTTGTTTAGATTTTAGACAATAGATATTAGAGTATTGGAGCCGATTAGTCTCCTTTTTTTTGCTGTCTTGAACCAGGAAAGAAAGGATTTGAGGATTGGCAGGATCATGTATGATGTTGTGCATACCGAAATCTGACGCAATACTGGATCATGATCATCCTAAAATCCTTCCTTTCCTGGTTCAGACGAGTAGTTATTAGTTAGACCTAAATAGGCGTATTGTCTTTGAACCAGGAAAGGAAGGATACAAGGATCAGCAGGATCATGTCTAAAATCTACTGTCTAATGTCTAATATCTAAATACTAACTACTATTAAGCATATTCCATGTATCTTTGTGTACCATGCAGAACAATATCGAAATCACCTTAGAAGCCACTTTAGCAGGTCATCAAAATCCGATTTTCACACTTGCGCAGCCGAATAATTCCCAGCTACTCTACACGGCTGGAAATGACAAGGGTGTCGTTATTTGGGATTTGGAAAAGATGGCATTCCAAAAGCTTCTATGTAAAGTCGGTTCATCAGTGTATGTACTGAAAGCGATTCCCAATACGAATCTATTAGCTATCGGCATGCGTTCAGGACAGGTATTGCTATTGGACAGCACTGATCAGACCTTAGTGGCCAATTGGAAGACGGAGCATGGCGCAGTCTTCTCAATCCAGATTCTAATGGATAAGCAAGAGATGATCGCGATTGGTGAGGAAGGATACGCTTATGTTTGGGACCTGCGCACTTACCAACTCTTATACAGGTTTAAAATCGCAGAAACTACGGTTCGCACGATTGCGGTATCCAACGATCAGCAGCAACTCGCATTCGGTGATAAAAACGGTGTAATCCATGTTTACCAAGCCGATGACTATCAAGAGCGCATTAAAAAGCAGATTCATAGCATGCCGGTCACCAGCTTAATTTATATGAATAACCATATCATCTCCGGCGGTCGCGATGCCCAACTCTTCAAGCTGGAATCCAATAACTTAGATACCATACAGCAGATTACCCCGCATATGTTTACTGTCTATAGTATTGATAACGGCGGACATGATGATATTTTTGCTACAGCAAGTCGTGATAAGACCTGGAAAATCTGGAAAGAAAAAGACCTCACACTCTTAAAAAATGTGTCAAGAGATCGTTTCTATGATTCACACCATTTGTCTATCAACGCAATGATCTGGAATAAGGATAGGATTTTCACCGTCTCCGACGATAAGTTGGTTAAGGTATGGAAGTTGAGCTAGCTTGTGCTGCCAGGTTATTCGATGCCCTTTTGACATTACAACGGTAAAAGTTGTACATGGAAATTAATGTCCCCAAGCCAAACAAGATGTACAGAATAATAAGAATATTATGCTCATCATAGGCAGGTTGATTTAAATTCTGGTATATCACACCGAAAATCCCCCATGTAAAAGCAACAGAAACGGTTGGAAGCATCTTCTTAAAAGAGTAATACATCGCCATACCGAAGGTTATAGTTAATATAGTGACATCGACCACATACTGTTGCGTTTCGGACTGAATCACACCGGCTTTCACGAAGGTCGAGACAATATTAAATGTAAATACGAACAGTAACCAGCCGGTGTACATACCGAAAGCCAATCGAATAAAATATTTGGTAAAGGAGTTAGCAGTCAATTTCTCGATCTCCATTCGATTGTTGATAATCAATAAGCTAATGATACAAGCAATGGTAAACAGTACAGAGAGAATCATGTATTGATTCAACTTCAACACCATACTCATGCCACAGAATACCTGGTTGAGGATCAACATATAATCTATGCGCATTACTTTGCGAACTGTACGCATATTTAAATGTTCGTTGCCCGTTTCGCGATACATCAATGCGGTCACTATGATCATCGTCATGGCAATGATTAACCAAGCTTTAAAAGTAAAGTCTGCAGGCGTAAGATGAGTCGGGAATAAATTGAACGCACGAAAGAGTGAAACCCCAAAAAAGGAATTCGCATCTATGATCAAAATCCAGATGAAATTCAAACTGACAATAATCAGGTTAAATAGAGCTAGGTTCCGAACTCCATGCATGTTAATACTTAGTTAGTGTTGGTCTGTACGTTTGTTGAACAAATATACTTAAATAATGTTCTCTACGAAATATTTTATTATTTGTGGAAGATATTTTACATCCGTTTCATCAAATGTGTTTAATTCGGCACTATCTACATCCAATACGCCAATGCAATTTCCATCTCGGAGGATAGGAACAACAATTTCTGATTTCGACAAAGAACTGCATGCAATGTGGCCCGGAAACTCTTCCACATTCGGCACAACCAGGGTTTCTCGCTTTGCCCATGCTGTACCACAGACTCCTTTGTTGTAAGCAATACGTGTACAAGCCACCGGACCCTGAAAGGGACCTAAAACAAGCTGCTCGCCTTCCACCAGGTAAAAGCCAACCCAAAAGAAGTTAAACTGCTCTTTTAAAGCGGCCGCAATATTGGCCATATTAGCAACCTGATTCGTTTCCCCACTGATGAGGCCCTTTATCTGTGGAATTAAGGAAAGATATTGATCCTCCTTGCTACCCTGTGCGATCGATAAATCTTCTGCCATGTTCTGAACGTATTTTTGAAGTGCTGAAAAGAAAATAGAATTAAAGGAGGAATAGAAACTTCCTCCTTTGTATTACAGCCTTTTTAAAGCTGCTTTAATAAGTTGTTCAACAGTAAGATCAGGGTCTGTTGTCGTAATGACCTGAAGTGCCTTCTCTGCCTGTTGCTTAGGAAAACCTAACATAACTAAGGCTGTCAATGCTTCTTCTACTGAAGAAGGTTTGCTCACAACCAATGGGATTAATGCATCAGGGCCTTGTTTCTTAAGCTTATCTTGGAGCTCAAGAATAACGCGCTGAGCGGTCTTCGGACCGATGCCTTTAATCTTTTGAATAACATTAACCTGCCCGGCAACAATCGCTTGCTGAATTTCCTCAGGGGTAATTGAAGATAACATCATGCGTCCGGTATTCGGGCCGATACCAGATACCGATATCAAATGATGGAAGAGATGGCGCTCCGCCTCTGTCGCAAATCCGAAAAGCGTTTGTGAGTCCTCACGAACCTGGAAAGAGATAAAGAGCTTGCAATCTTCCTGATCCTTAATCTGGCTAAAAGTGGTCAATGAAATATGCACGTAGTACCCAATTCCGCCTACCTCGATAACAACATGGGTAGGCGCTTTGAATACTAGTTTTCCTTTAAAATATTCGTACATCTCGAAAGTTTATTTGTTCATTGCCTGATGCTCAATAGCATCCACAACAGCAATAGTAACCATATTAACAATCTCACGAACCGAGCTGTCTAATTGCAATACGTGTACTGGTTTGTTCATACCCAACAGGATAGGACCCACAGCCTCCGCATTTCCAACAGACTGCAATAGTTTGTAAGCAATGTTTCCTGATTCTAAGTTCGGGAATACCAACGTATTTGCAGGCGCACCGTTCAATGTCGAGAATGGGAAGTTATCCGCAAGCATTTCACTGTTCAATGCAAAGTTTGCTTGAACTTCGCCATCTGCAACAATCTCCGGATGTTCTTTGTGTAAGATTTTTACCGCATCACGAACTTTATCAGAGATAGCGCCATCATTCGAACCAAAGTTCGAATACGATAGCATCGCTAGACGAGGTTTCACGTTGAAACGTTTTACTGCAGCATCTAATAATACGCTGATCTCCGCAAGCTCCTGCGCATTCGGGTTCTCATTCACCGTCGTATCACCGAAGAATAATGGCCCTCTTGAGGTCATCATAATATACATACCTGCCACGCGAGATCCTGGTTTAGCACCAATAACCTGCAATGCCGGACGAATCGTCGAAGCGTAGTTTCTCGTTAATCCTGAGATTAAAGTATCGGCATCGCCAAATTCTACCATACTCGCTGCAAAGTAGTTTCTGTTGGTCATCAACTTACGAGAATCCAATTTATTGATACCGCGACGTTGTCTCTTGCTGTAAAGATGGTCGGCATATTTCTCAAATCGCTCTGATTTAGTTTCTGCTAGCGGGTCGATAATCTCCACACCATCTAATTCGAACGCATATTCCTCAATCAAACCTTTAATTTTTTGCTCATTACCCAACAGAATAGGGAATGCGATTCCTTCTTCTTTCACAATCTGAGCCGCACGTAAGGATTTGTAATTATCTGCTTCCGCAAATACAACTCTTTTTGGGTTGTTTTTCGCTTTCGCTGTCAAGTTTCTGATCAAACGGTCTTCTTTTCCTAAACGTTTGTGAAGCTCCTCGCGGTATGCCTCCCAATCTTCAATAACTTTGCGGGCAACACCAGATTCAATAGCTGCTTTTGCTACAGCGATAGAAACTTCTGTAATCAAACGAGGGTCAGTAGGCTTAGGGATAACGTAGTCTGCTCCGAAGCGAATGTTATTTACATTGTATGCAATGTTAACTTCTTCAGGAACCGGTTGCTTCGCTAATTCAGCAATCGCTTTTACTGCCGCAATCTTCATCGCTTCGTTGATTGCTGTAGCACGTACGTCTAAGGCGCCGCGGAAGATGTAAGGGAATCCCAATACATTGTTTACTTGGTTCGGGAAGTCAGAACGACCTGTACCCATAATTAAATCATCGCGAGTCTCTACTGCTAGCTCATAAGCAATCTCCGGATTAGGATTGGCCATCGCCAATACGATTGGTTTCGGAGCCATCGATTTCAACATCTCAGCAGTCAACACATCTGCCTTTGATAAGCCGATAAATACATCGCTGTTTTTTACCGCATCTTCTAAGGTATGGATATCACGGTCCGTTGCCCATTCTGCTTTTGTAGCATCTAAGCCCTCTCTGTCAGTACGGATAACACCTTTGCTATCCAACATGACAATATTTTCTTTGCTAGCCCCAACCGCTACATACATCGCTGTACATGAAATAGCAGCTGCTCCAGCACCGTTTACCACGATCTTTACCTCCGAAATATTCTTACCTTGCAATTCACAAGCATTAATCAATGCTGCGCCCGAGATGATCGCTGTACCGTGTTGGTCATCATGCATCACAGGAATGTTCATCTCCGCCTTCAGGCGACGCTCAATTTCAAAACACTCCGGAGCTTTAATATCTTCCAGGTTGATACCGCCAAATGTTGGCTCCAATGCTTTTACAATATTTACAAATTCATCAACATTCTTCGTGTCCAATTCAATGTCAAACACGTCGATATCAGCAAAGATCTTAAATAATAGACCTTTACCTTCCATCACCGGTTTACCCGCTTGCGCGCCGATATCACCTAATCCTAAAACGGCAGTACCGTTACTGATTACAGCAACAAGGTTACCTTTCGCTGTGTATTTGTATGCATCTTCACTGTTTTCTGCAATTGCTAAACAAGGCTCAGCAACACCTGGTGAATATGCCAATGATAAATCTCTCTGTGAACTGTGTGGTTTTGTCGGAACGACTGCAATCTTTCCGGGACGTCCCATCGCATGGTATTGCAGAGCGTCCTTTTTTCTGTTGTTATTGTTCATAACGTTTCTAAATTTACTATTCTAGTAGGTTGTTGTTCTCTATTTTAATACATCCAATAATTTAAACATCTGCTGACGCATGCGTCCGGCTCCTCCGTGGTAGTTGTTTATTAATAGGGAGAAGGTATAGCTCGTGCCATCGGCCGCTGTTTGGTAGCCGGTATAGCCCAAAGTCCCCCCGATGGTACCGCTTTTCATAGTCATGCCATTGATCGTTGGAAGACCTTTCTTGAAATCTGCAAACCAAGGTCTGCCCTGTGCATATTGCATGACGCGTGCTAGAGCGTTGCTCGTTACCCGATTTTGAGGAGATAATCCCGAACCATCGTAGGTTTTGATCTCACCAACAGGCAATTTCAACTTATTCTCCCAATATTTAGCTACTAATGTCGCCGCATCCTCGGTCTCATATTTATTTGCTGAGATTCCGCCGATCGCTTTCAATATCGCCTCGCCATATAAATTAATGCTTTTTTGGTTGAACCAATGTACAATCTCGATGAGCTTAGGCGATTGAATGGTTAATATCTTCTGTTTATTGGCGTCCCAATTGCTAATTCCCGCGTTTTTCAACAAGGTTGCTGTCGTAATCATACTGTCTGCTACGACAATAGAATCAGCTGTTAATGCCTTCGATAAATCATAAACTAAGCTTAACGCAGGGTCTGGAGTAGAAAGCTCGATTGTCTTTTTCAGATCAGCGCCATATGTTCCACGTAGATAGATAACCTTGGAATAAGGTGCCGAATAACCATAAACATTATCTCCAGAGCCATTTGATCCCGTAGTTACTTCGTTGATAACCTGATAGAATGGCGGAATATTATGCGATTTTATACTTGCGGCAGCACCTGGGCGACTCACAGAGAAATCAACATCATAAGCATTTTCTTTCCAGTTCAAAGCCGATACGCCCGCACCGTAGTAGTTGCCCATATCCGTCCACATCCAGGTCCCCGGAACTTGATTGCCCTTGTAAAACTTATCATCTGCAATCACAAGACCATTGATTTGTTTAATGCCGAGCGCCTTAATCGCCGCTTTCCATTTATTTAAAACAGTTTCAGCATTATGCGTCGGATAGCGCTCGCTACCCAAGGTTGGGTCGCCTAAGCCTTCAATGATCAGATTGCCATTCAGGGTACCGATGGAATCAACGGCTCCGGTATAATATAGGTGCGTCGGGAAAGTATAGTCGGGCCCTAGCAGGTCTAAAGCCGTTATGGACGTCATCACCTTCAAGGTAGAAGCGGTGGGAAGACCAATTTTGCTATTCTCCTCAAATACAATTTGTCCGGTTTTGGAATTGATTACCGTTAGTGCCGCAACCCCATTGGTCAAAGAGGGCCCATTTTTAAATTGCTGATAAGCATTTTGAATTTTTGTCTTCGCCTCTTGCGCAAAAGTAGTTTCAATTCCTCCAACTACTAAAAGTGCTGATAAACAAAGACAAGAAAAAAATCTTCTCATAGGAAGCAAATATCGCATTATAGTCCACAAGTAGTACATAATTCTTGTAAAATTTCAATTCTATGATGAAGTAAAACTTTTAATTACTATAGTTTTTATAACTTGCACAGATTATTAAAAATAACATAATGAAATACATCGAAAAATTAGCTTCCATCCGCCAAGTGATGAAAGAAAAGGGTGTAGATGCCTATATTATTCCTTCCTCTGACCCGCATATCAGCGAATATCTTCCAGATCGTTACAAATGTATAGCATGGACTTCCGGCTTTACCGGTTCGGCAGGCACACTTGTGATTACACAAGACTTTGCAGGTCTATGGACAGACTCTCGTTATTTTGTACAGGCAAACGAACAACTAGCGGGTACAGGTTTCGAATTGGTTAAATTACAAGCGCAAGGAAAACCTGAATATGTAGGCTGGCTAGCGAATAAGTTGCAAAAAGGACAAGTAGTCGCTTTCGACGGTAACCTTGCAGCAGTTGCTGTAGCACAAGCTGTGCAAGAGGAATTGCTTCCTTTAGGTATTCAAGTGGATGGTCATATCGATATCCTTGCAGATGTCTGGGAAGGACGTCCGGAATTGCCTACGGCCAAGGCATACCTGCTCGACTTCGCTACAACCGGTCAAAGCACAAAAGATAAATTAACGGCAATCCGCGAAAAGCTAAAAGCAAAGCGTACGACCACACATTTCGTATCATCCCTAGACGACTTAGCTTGGATATTGAACATCCGGGGGAACGACGTAAAGTGCAATCCTGTTGTATTGGGCTTCCTTTTGATCGACGGAAATAGAAATACATTGTATATCCAATCAGGTAAGTTATCAGAGGTCGATGCAGCCAGCTTGAATGCATCCGGTGTTACAGTGGAAGATTATGAAAAGGCTTTCGAAGCAATCCGTCATGTAAAGAGCGAGAATATATTATTGGATCCAAAGCGCACCTGTTTCGCGATCTATGATGCCGTTCCGGATAGCGTAAAAATTATCGAGGATATGAACCCTTCAACCTTATTGAAGGCTGTAAAGAACGAAACAGAATTGGAGCACACGCGCAATGCAATGCGCAAAGATGGTGTTGCCCTAACGAAGTTCTTTAAATGGTTAGAAGAGAATGTCGCTTCAGGAAATTTAAGCGAAATTTCCATTGCCGAGCGCTTGCAACAATTCCGTTCAGAATTAGACGGCTTTGTGGATATTTCATTCGATACGATTGCCGGATATTTAGAGCACGGCGCTTTGCCACACTATAAAGCAACCGATGAAAGCAATGCAACCTTGAAACCAGAGGGACTATTATTGGTAGATTCTGGAGGTCAGTACCTTGACGGTACAACAGATATAACACGCGTGGTATCGCTGGGTAACATCACAGCCGAAGAACGTATAGACTATACTTTGGTGTTAAAAGGGACCATCGAAGGTTCTACCGCCATTTTCCCGAAAGGTACGCGCGGTTACCAAATCGATGCAATTACAAGACATCCATTGTGGAGCAAACTTCGCAACTACGGACACGGTACAGGTCATGGCGTTGGTTTCTTCTTGAATGTTCACGAAGGCCCGCATGTATTCAATGCCGCCGCTATCGACATTCCTATTGAAGCAGGCATGATTACCTCCATCGAGCCTGGTTTGTATCGCGAAGGACAATACGGAATCCGTATCGAAAACCTGGTACACTCCAAAGTAGTCGAATCTAATTACTTCGGTGAGTTTATGGACTTCGAAACATTAACCGTATGTTATATCGCTACAGACTTAGTCGATAAAACAATTCTTGATCAAAAACATATCGACTGGTTGAACCAGTACAATAGTTGGGTATTCGATCAACTAAGCCCAAGCCTTTCCGAAGAAGAGAAAACTTGGTTAGCTGAGAAGACGAAAGCAATTTAAAATAAAAACAGCCCTGAAAAGGGCTTTTTTTATTTTAGACAGTAGATATCAGATTTTAGACATTAGACCGTCTTTGAACCGGGAAATAGTAGTTAGTACTTAGTACTTAGTATAAAGACCTATGACGCCAGAGCCTGTGAATCCTTTCAAAATAGTAGTTAGTACTTTGTACAAAGACCTATGATGTCAGATCCTGCTCATCCTTTCAAAATAGTAGCTAGTAGTTAGTACTTAGTATAAAGACCTATGACGCCAGATCCTGCTCATCCTTTCATCCTTTTTTTCCTGGTTCAAGACAAAAGAGCAAAAACAAAGACTCAAAAACCTCCCCTTCAGGACAGCAAAAAAAAGGAGCCTAATCGGCTCCATACTCTGATATCTAAAATCTAATGTCTAATATCTAGACCCCCTAATGCCTTCCTTCTAAATTCTTGGCGATATCTTTCAGGCTGATTCCTTTTTCGCGCAATAGCACGATTAAGTGGAAAAGTAAATCTGAAGATTCGTTGATAAAGTCGTGCTCGGTTTCATTAAGTGCAGCAATCACGGTCTCCACGGCTTCTTCTCCGACCTTTTGAGCGATCTTATTAATTCCTTTACTACGAAGTCTATTTACATAAGATTCTTCGCTAGGGAAGTCAAAACGGTCCTTTACGATAGCTTCTAGCTTAAGAAGGAAGTTCTGATTGTATTCGGTATTGAAACAGCTTCTGCTTCCGGTATGACAAGTAGGTCCTGCAGGATGGACTTTAATTAATAAAGTATCATGATCACAATCGATATGTGAGCTTACCACTTCCAAAAAGTTGCCGCTCTCTTCACCTTTTGTCCAAAGTCTATTCTTGCTTCTTGAATAAAAGGTTACTTTATTTTCTGCCTGGGTCTTATTCCAAGCTTCTTCATTCATGTAACCCAACATCAACACTTCCAGTGTTTGATCATCTTGAATTACAACAGGCACTAAACCGTCGCCTTTATTAAAATCTATTGTCATCCTACAAATAGCTTATAGTCTTACAGGTATTTGATTTTCCTGTAAGGTTTGTTTCAATTCTGGAATTAGTATTTCGCCGTAGTGGAATACGGAAGCCGCTAGTGCAGCATCCACCTGCGCCTTTTCAAATACATCAACAAAATGCTGTTGATTCCCTGCGCCTCCAGAAGCGATTAAAGGAATACGTATCTGCTTATTTATTTTATCAAGTAAATGGATATCAAAACCATTCTTGGTGCCGTCATGATCCATGGATGTCAACAAGATCTCCCCAGCCCCTCTGCTTTCAGCCTCTTTGATCCAGTTTTCGGTCTCTATATCGGTAATGTCTCTACCCCCTCGTAAATGCACATAATTCTTATCATTTACAAAGCGTGTATCCACCGCAACGACAACGAACTGTACGCCAAAGGTAGCCGCCAACTCATCGATGAGCTTTGGATTTCTAACCGCAGCTGAGTTAATCGAGATTTTATCCGCTCCTGCGTTCAATAGTATGTCCGCATCTTTAAGCTCGTTGATACCTCCGCCAATTGTAAATGGAATATTGATCTGCGAAGCAACCGCTCTTACCAAATCAACGGTCGTTTTCCGGCGCTCATGTGTTGCTGTGATATCCAGGAATACTAATTCGTCCGCGCCTTGTTGCGAGTATTGCCAAGCGAGCTCTACAGGGTCACCCGCATCCCGAAGATCAACAAAGTTGACTCCTTTTACGGTGCGACCATCCTTTACATCTAAACAGGGAATTATACGCTTTGCAAGCATGCTAGAAATTAATTAGCGCTTTTAAGTTCCAGTCTTTGATCTCTTCAATCGTAATGCGTTCTTCATAAATTGCTTTACCCACAACCACAGACTCCATTCTTCCCAAAGCATTTAGCGCTTCAATATCCGCCATCGAGCTAATACCTCCCGAACCGATCAATTTAATGATAGGCGAGTGATCCAATAGTTTTTGGTATAACTCTACTCCTGCACCACCTAGTTTGCCGTCTTTTGAAATATCCGTACATAGGAAACGGTAGAAACCTAGGCTTAAGCATTTGTCGATGTATGCTACCAATTTGATTGGTGAGCTTTCCAACCAACCTGAGTATTTGATAACCTCATCCAATACGTCGATTGCAATAACGATGTGATCCGCATATTTAACGCGTCCCTCATTCAACTTGCTCAGTTCTTCCAAGAAAGTCGGATTAGTGATTGCTTGTGTTCCAACGATTACACGGTAAACACCTGCATCCACCAATTCTTTCACCTTTTCGATGCTACGAACACCACCACCATACTGTACTTTCATTTCCGTTCTACGGATAATATCGAACAAGTAAGCTTGATTGCTGAAGTCGCCTTTTGCGCCATTCAGGTCGATAATATGAACAATCTCGGTACCATTAGCATGGTATTTCTCGATTTGTTCCTCTAATGAAATAGGGTATGTCGTTACGTCGTCGTAGTTTCCTTCTCTTAAGCGGACAACCTTTTTGTCCAACACATCAATTGCAGGTATTATATACATATTCGTTAATTTCGGTTAAAACTTAGCAAAGTTAATCAAAAGTTGCTCTCCTGCAGTCCCTGATTTTTCGGGGTGAAATTGTACCGCCCAGAAATTATCCTTGGAAATTGCTGCAGAAAATGGTAATCCATAATCACATCGAGCTATGGTATAGGTTGCATCATACTCTATGAAGTAAGAGTGCACAAAATAAAAATAGGAATTATTCGGAATGTCTTGAAAAAGAGGGCAAGTATTTTCAAATTCGATGCTGTTCCAGCCCATATGCGGTACTTTTTGCTGAATCCTTTCCTCAAAATGTAACGTCTTGAGCGGGATAATCCCCACTAAATTAGAGTTTCCCTCTTCCGAAAAGTCAGTTAGCAATTGCATCCCAACACAAATTCCCAGGACGGGCTTCCTCAATTGTCGGATAGGCTCCACCATTCCGCGTGCCTCAAGCTTCGCCATTGCAGCACCCGCATGACCTACGCCGGGAATAATAATCTTTTCATATTGCTCCAGTTCCTCCGGAGTATTCACCATCCCGTACGCTATATTCAGGCGCTTTAAAGCTGCAGTAATAGAAAAAATATTGCCAGCTTCGTAATTTACAATCCCAATCATACGCTTTCCTCTAGCCTCAGCGGCTCAAAAAATCTTATAATACGCCTTTCGTGCTCGGCAGCTGCATATTCTCAGCATCGCGACGAACGGCTTTCTTTATTGTTTTAGCAAGGGCTTTAAAAATAGCCTCAATTTTGTGGTGCTCATTATCACCGCTGGCCTGAATGTTCAAATTAGACTTCGAAGCATCAGAAAAAGACTTAAAGAAATGGAAGAACATCTCTGTCGGCATATCCCCAATTTTCTCACGTTTGAATTCCGCGTCCCATACAATCCAGTTGCGACCACCGAAGTCCAATGCTACTTGTGCCAAGCAATCATCCATCGGTAATGTATAAGCATAGCGCTCGATACCACGTTTATCGCCTAGTACTTTCAAGAAAATCTCGCCAAGCGCAATACCGGTATCTTCAATGGTATGGTGCTCATCGATATGCAGATCTCCCTTTGCCTTGATCGTTAAGTCAAGCGCACCATGACGTGCCAGTTGATCTAACATATGGTCGAAGAACGGCAAACCGGTATCAATATCCGATTTCCCCGAACCATCTAAGTTAACTTTGATATAAATATCTGTTTCATTCGTTTTGCGATGATGCTCCGCAACGCGCGTACCTAGCTTTAGAAACTCGTAGATAGACTTCCAGTCCTTCGTTTCCAAGGCAATGGCATCATTCTCGAAAACATGGTTCTCTAATTTCCCCAACTCATCATTATTACGAAGCCAGATTGCTTTAGCCCCTAGGTTCTGTGCTAATTTTACATCATTAACGCGGTCACCAATAACAAATGAGTTTTTTAGATCGTATGCAGCCTCATCGAAATATTCAGTCAACATCCCAACTCCTGGTTTTCTTGTTGCTGCATTTTCATGAGGAAAAGTCTTATCGATATGCTCCTTTACGAATTCGACACCTTCACCTTTAAAAGTCTCGATCACAAAAGAATGTACCGGCAGAAACTTATCTTCCGGATGTGAATCTGTACCTAAGCCGTCTTGATTCGAAACCAATACCAGGTCAAAATCAAGTTCCTTAGCAATACGAGGTAAATATTGAAGTGCACCGGGATAAAACTTTAGTTTCTGAAAAGAGTCGATTTGCTCATCTTCAGGTTCCAGAATCAAGGTTCCATCTCTATCGATAAAAAGAACACGCTTTAATTGATCAGCCATTATTATTTATAGTAAAAGGTTTGGATTGCTTCTAATAACCGTTCGTTTTCTAGTTTTGTACCCACCGTCACACGTAGGCAGCCCTCACATAACTCCACTTTCGAACGATCGCGAACAATGATGCCCTGCTCTACCAGGTTACTGTATAAAGCGCGCGGTTCCGCTAATTTCACCAAAACAAAATTAGCATCCGAAGGTGTAATATGTTCAACTTGTTCCAGCGCTGACAGCTTAGATACCAATATCTCCCGTTCAGCAACCGTTGCTTTAATCCATTCGTTAATGATATCTACCCCTTCCAGCGCCTCTAACACTAGATCCTGTGTAGCTTGGTTGATATTGTAAGGTGGTTTAATTTTATTGAAAACGTCGATAATCTCTTTGCTGGCAAAGGCTAAACCCAAACGCAGTGCCGCCAACCCCCAAGCCTTTGATAGCGTTTGCAAGATGACTAAGTTTTGAAATTCGGGTAAGGCCTTTGTAAAAGACTTTTGTTTAGAATAATTGATATAGGCCTCGTCTACCACCACGATACCAGTAAAATTCACAAGTATCGTTTCAATATCCTGTGCGTTGATACTGTTTCCGGTAGGGTTATTCGGCGAGCAGATAAAGATCAACTTTGTATGTTGGTCGATTGCTTCTGCTATACCGTCCAGATCCAGCTGATAATCTTTCGTTAAGTTTACTTTTCTAACTTCCACATCGTTGATATTGGCAGAAACCTCATACATACCATAGGTCGGAGGTACCAATATCACATTGTCCAATTTCGGCGTACAAAAAGCACGATAGAGAATATCAATCGCTTCATCGGAACCATTTCCAAGGAATATATTCTCGGTCGGAACGCCTTTTATCTTCGAAAGTTTATGTTTGAGTTGATGTTGTAAAGGGTCAGGATAACGGTTGTAATCATGCGGTAGTGGCGATCCAAAAGCATTTTCATTTGCATCAAGCCAAACCGAGGCTTCACCTTTAAACTCATCTCTAGCAGATGAATAGGGAACCAATTTTCTGATATTGTCCCTAAGCAGCGCGTTTAAGTTGAACGACATGTTAATGTTTATAAAAAATTAGAGCTGTAAATATGAGGAAAAATTAATTAAATCACTAGACTAAAAACCATTTACCTTCGGTTGAAAGCTCCGTTGCCGGGAAAACTGATTGTGCTTCTTCCAACAAGGGCGTCAATGTTTTATATCTCGCGGAGTAATGCCCGAGCAGCAATTTCTTCGCTCCCACCTCATGGGCAATTTCCGCGGCCTCCAAGCTCGTGGTATGGAAGGTCTCCTTTGCACGATCGACCATCTCATGTAAGAACGTCGACTCATGGTAGAGCAGATCTACGCCATGTATGGTCTTCAGGTAGATAGGATGTCGAATGGTATCGGAACAGAAAGCATAGCTACGCGATGCTGGTGCCGGAAAAGTAAGTTCAGATGCCGGGTAGACCTTCCCCTGTGGATCCACATAATCAATTCCACGCTTCAACGCAGAATAATAAGGTGCTGGGATGCCTAAATCTTCCACCAAATCCGCGCGAAGAATAGCATTGCGCTTACCTTCAGTAAATCGAAAACCAGTGCAAGGGATTCGATGTACCAACGGAAAAGAGGTAATCGATAGCATTCTCGACTCATAGATTACCTCTTCTTGTTCCGGGTTGGTGGTATGAAAAATAATATTGTAACGGATAACCGTCTCCGAATACTTGAAATGCAGATTTAGAATTTCTTCCAAGGGCGCAGGCCCATAGATATGCAAGTCCGATTTCCGGCCTACCAAATGCATAGAGGACAATAGCCCCACTAAGCCCAGGTAATGGTCACCATGTAAATGGCTGATAAAAATATGATTGATGCGATTGCTTTTAATACCATAACGCGTCAGCTGCATCTGCGTACCTTCACCGCAATCAATTAAAAACAATTGCTCGTTGTAATTAATGACTTGCGAGGTCGGATGACGCTCATAAATGGGCGTTGCTGAGCTGTTACCAAGTATTAAAACCTCAAAACGGATCATCTTAATTCAGCTCCTGCTTGAGGTCTAGGCGAATCTCGTTTCCAAAGATCAAATCCTTGGCCTTTTCCAGGTCCGTCGTAATGATAAAGTACTTATCCAAACCTAGCGATTTTATAAACTCTTTCACACCATCGTTCAGGTTCGTCAAGATAAAAAGCCCGCCAAGCGATTTACACAGTCTGCGTGCTAGCAGCCCCGTGCGAATACCCGCTTCATCAGTCTCCTTTACCTGATTCATGTCTAAGACAATGTTACGCTGTCCTCCAGTGTTGCGAAGCATAAACTCCCCTTTTAAACTTGCGGCAGCATTCCCATCCAACTTTTCTTGAAGAGGTTCAATCACCACATATCGCTCATGCTTATCTACCGTAAATTTCATAATATTTCAATGTTAGTATGTTAAGGTTTTTAGAGCCGACTCCACATTGCGTTGTACGCGATCCAAAACATCTCCTTGTCCCGGATAAACAAACTTCTCGCCTGTGATGTGCTCAAAAAGCTCAATATAGCGTTCTGAAATCGAATTTACAATTTCATCTGTCATTTCAGGTACATTTTGACCCTCTTTCCCCTGGAAACCATTCTCGATTAACCATTGGCGAACGAACTCCTTCGACAGCTGCTTCTGTGCTTCGGCTTTTTCCTGACGCTCCTCATAGCCTTCAGCATAGAAATAACGCGATGAATCTGGCGTATGAATTTCGTCGATCAAATAGATCTCACCATCATGCTTACCAAATTCATATTTTGTATCGACTAAGATCAATCCACGCTCTTTGGCGATTTCAGTTCCGCGTTGGAATAATGCCCGCGCGTATTTTTCCAATTGCGTATAATCCGCTTCGGATACTATTCCTTGCGCGATGATTTCTTCTCTAGAAATATCCATATCATGGCCAACGGCAGCTTTTGTCGTCGGCGTAATAATCGGCTCCGGCAATTTATCGTTCTCGCGCAGTCCCTCCGGCAATTTCACGCCACAAAGCTCACGCCCACCGTCGCGATAGGTTCTCCAAAGATGCCCCGAAACATAACCACGGATCACCATTTCTACTTTGAAAGGCTCACAACGCTTCCCAATCGTCACATTCTCATCTGGCACAGAAACGACCCAGTTGGGTAATATATCAGAAGTCGCTTGTAAAAACTTCGACGCAATCTGGTTCAAGACCTGTCCTTTATAAGGAATTGCTCTCGGAAGGACCACATCAAATGCCGAAATTCTATCCGATGCAACCATCACCAAATAATCATCGGCGATACTGTAAACATCTCTTACCTTGCCTCTATAAAAGGCTGTCTGCTTGTCAAAGTTGAAATTTGTTTCTTTTATTGTATTCATATCAAATGCGTTCTTCACGCGCTAATCTTCAAATTAAATATCTCCATAAGCTTCCAGAATACGTTTCACCAATTTATGGCGAACGACATCCGAACCACTTAGGTAAATAATATCGATACCCTCGATACTATCTAAAATCTTTACCGCATTCACCAATCCCGACTGGTTCTTTTTCGGCAGATCGACCTGCGTCATGTCACCCGTTACGATAAATTTTGCTGTAGGCCCCATACGTGTCAAGAACATCTTGAGCTGCATTTCGGTCGCATTCTGTGCCTCATCCAGGATCACGAAGCAATTATCCAAGGTACGTCCGCGCATAAATGCTAAAGGAGCAATCTCAATCGTTCTGTTCTCCAGGTAGCCCTTCAATTTCTCCGCCGGAATCATATCGTCCAAGGCGTCGTACAAAGGTCGTAAATACGGGTCAACTTTTTCCTTCAAATCACCAGGTAAAAATCCAAGATTCTCCCCTGCTTCTACCGCCGGACGTGTCAGGATAATCCGCTTGATTTCCTTGTTGCGAAGCGCTCGAACTGCTAGAGCCACCGCTGTATAGGTTTTACCCGTACCGGCCGGACCGATTGCAAATAAGATATCGTTCTTATTGATACTATCGACCATCCTGCGTTGGTTTGGTGTCCGCGCTCTAACAATCAGACCATTCGGGCCATAAACGATAGGCTCTCCTTTAAAAGCTCCCGATGTAGCCTCGCCCTCCTCTTTCGTCGCAATCACCGACGTACTAGGCGTAGCAACGCTGCCTAAAAGCCCCTCTAATTCTAATAAGGAAAGTGATTGAAACTGATTGACATGGGCGTGGATCGATTCGAATATCTTTTGGAATTTATTCCTTTCATTTTCTTCGCCTAGTACTTTTAAGCTATCTCCACGTGCCACGAGGCGCAACTTTGGAAATGTTTTTTTGATGAACTCAAAATTCTCATTTTGTGCTCCCCACAGTGTCGCTAAATTAACACCATCTAAGTTAATTTCTAATTCGCTCAAATTTTATCGCTATTAATGTTCTAGAATAAATATGTCTACCAATGTTAGTATCTCCTTAAAGATACCAATTATTCAAATTTCTCAAGCAAACTATTCGATTATTGACTCAAAAATACAAACTAATTGTGCAGAATTAAAAGCATTTGCGGCGATAAATTCAAATAGGATTTAGCAATCAGTTTACTTTTCCTACTTTTGTATTTTATAAATAAAATAAAACTTAGTACATTTCTCTTCAGAGGGTCTGAAAAAACAAATGGGAGTAATTACGTTAACCACAGATTTAGGACATCGCGATTTTTACCAAGCTGCGCTAAAGGGCAGTATTATATCGCAATTGCCGGATGTGCGGATTGTCGATATCTCTCATGATATTCCTTCATTCAGCATACAGCACGCCGCTTTTGTTATTAATAATGCCTATCCTTATTTCCCGAATAGAACAGTTCACCTGATCGGCGTAGACACCGTCTTTCAGGAAGGCGCACGCTATTTAGCGATGGCCTACAAAGGGCAATTCTTCGTAGGTGCCGACAATGGCATTCTCAGTATTATTCTTGGGGAAGATCGCGCTGATGAAATGGTGGAAATCAATATCATGCAGGACCTGCGTTATCTGCACTTCCCATTAGCGGATATCATGACTAAAGCTGCTTGTCATATTGCCAATGGCGGTAGACTCTCGGGCATTGGCATGCCAATCAATAACGCGATGCAGAAAGTAACCTTCCAACCGGTCTACAACCAGAACAGCATCAAAGGGCATGTCAGTTATATTGACTCCTTTGGCAATGTGATTAGCAATATCAGTAAAGAGCTGTTCAACAAGGTGCAGGAAGGTCGCGAGTTTATCTTGCGTTTCAAACGTAATGAAACGATCTCCAAGATGAGCTGGCATTACAACGAAGTTTCCGAAGGGGAAAAACTCTGTCTTTTTGGAATATCCAACTTCCTGGAGATCGCCATCAATAAAGGGCATGCAGCACAATTATTAGGTCTGCATCAGGATGAGACGATCTTAATCGAGTTTCTCGATAAACGTTAACCTAGCCCAGCTGCGATCAACAAAATCTGTTGCCTTTATTTGGGCTTCTGTACAATCTCAATTTTCTTAGTAGCATTGCCTACAGAGGCTACGAAACTCATCGCGCGCGAAAGCTCGCCTTGGTTTTCTTTTAGTAAGACACGGATTTTCCGGTTATCTAGTTTTTCTATGGAAAACCAATCATTCTCGAATTTATAGACAAAATCAAGCTTATTGTCTGCTTTCTTCGGGATATCCTTGGTATAGGATTTGACCTCCGAAAAATCCAGCATCTTATGGTTAACATATAAATCTGCAAAAAACCAATCAACATCATTGCTTGCGAGCAATATCGTATCTTTTGCCGCTGAATTGAATACCAAATTAGTATTTTCAAAGCTAGGCGGGGTTCTTAGCCCCACTTCTTTTGAACAACCTACAAATGCTGTTGACAGGAACAGCGTAACGGGAACAATAAATAAGTACTTAAATAATTTCATTTTGTATTTTTTATTAAATATAAAACTCTAAAATTAATTATTTTTCTTTAAATGCTTATTTATTATCGTTAAAATGTCATAAAACATCAGTTAACAAAACTCTATCTATTCATCATCAGTGCCCGTGCAAATTATTTCTTATCAAAAAATCCAATTACTTAAAATCCAAACCCCACACGCAGCACAATACGTTGCATATCGACACTTGTTTTCTCTGATATCGTCTGATCAGGGATATAACCTAAGATTACATCAGACGCGGGCGTTCGCCCTGTGACAGCCCCTGCCTTCAGTTTAATAGACTGAAATTGATAGCCTATACCCGCCTGTAACCAGCTTCTTTTTTGGCCCAATTTCCAGCGCCAACCCAACATAGGATTTACTTTGATACCGCCGCTGCTAATTTCATTGGATGACTCATCATCTTTTGAAAAGGCAAATCCATAGCCTAGATCCGCCGCCACGACAAAAGAACTGCGCTCCTCAGGATTAGTTAAATAACGGACCCCAGCGGTTAGCGGCACAGTCCAAACGTCGTATCGAAATCTGTCATATGGATAATATTCTACCCCCGTACCCAACAACAGCGAGACCTTAGGATTGAGGGTCACACCATGATTGGTTAATACTGAAAATCCGCTCTCGCCTATGGAGGTCGCATAAGTCAATAGCCCGACTTCATGATGATTGGTATAACGAAGCTGTCCATAGGAAAAGCTGATTTGCGTTAATAAAAAGCAAATAAGGAAAATTGCCTTCTTCATAATTAGTTGAGATTTGATCTGTTAATGCTGCTTAATTTCTTTAACTTCTTCGGATCGCTATAGTCAAATTGTTCGACCGCAGTACTGTTGACAACGATCAAGGATTTCGGCCCCGGTATAATATCATAGGCTAAGCCAAGCTTCAGTTGCTCCAACCCTTTTTCTCCAATCTTCATCACATCTTCCGCCTCAAAACTCTTTAAACCGTCCCAACCATCACAGATATAAAGGTATTTCCCTACCAATGCCAAACCATGTGGATTGCTCATGCGATGCTCGCTAACAAGCTGCGGCTTCTTCGGGTCTTTGATATCGATAACTTCCAATTGATTATTAGATCCGCCACAGGTATTACCCGTTCGCAGGGTGACATAGGCATAATTATCGTCGACCACGACCGGGTCACATGCGCGCACATGGCTGTAGGTCGATAATTTTTCAGGTTGTGCAGGATTGCTGATATCAAAAATAACCATCCCAGTTGTCGACCCCACGAAGAGCTTGTCTTTGTAAGGGAAGAGTGTTTCCACGCCGGGAAAAAGCTCAATGTCCTTGAGGTATCTTGGTTTGGATGGATTGGTAATATCCAACAAATGCAGATTCTTCACGTCCAGCAAAAATAAATGGTCCTTAGCAACCGTAAATCTCGCCATAGAACCGCCCGTACCCGAACCTCCTTCCGAAAACGAATTCCCATCCATGTCCAATCCCGGTTGTGGATAATAAGTCCCTATATATTCTTCCGTCACCAGGCTATCTTTGTAATCAACGATAATCTTCAACTCGTCTGAATTCACATTACTGGAAAGGATGCCAAAAGCAAATGTAGAACGTGAAAAACGATCGCGCTGACGATCGATCAATTTTGGCTTGGTCGCATCTTTAATATCAAAGGATAATAGATCAAAATAACTATCGGCATAGAGCACATCATCCTTTACCGCGATATCCATATTTCCCAACACCGGCAATAAACCAATGGCTACAGGCTTGTTTGGATTCGCATTGTTATAGATATGAATACCCTTTTGCAATTCCATGATGAAAAGGTAGTCTTTATAGCTATAGATTTTACCGGTCCTGTTAAACTCAATAGGCTTTTGAATTTCTATATTCATTTTGCGTTGCTCGCCTAGCGTACTGTAGATCGGTATTTTTCGGAGATACTCGCCTTCGGTTCTGATTTTATCACAACTCAGGCAGAGTAAAGTACCGAGCATAAAAAGCACGAAGACCCTCAGATTTCTCATTTCCATAAGATTAATTAATTGATTAGTTCATGATAGAACGCAACGAAAAAAGAATACGCTACAGTTAACAGTTTCAATCAACGAATACACAGAACATAAATAGATCCACTTGAAGGGAGAGACTAGACTTCTACAGCATAAAGCCCTTTCAAACCCAATACAAACCCAATATATAACCCAATCATAACCGCTGGGGAACGGCTTTGATATGGGAATGAAAAGGCTTTGATTGAAACATAATTAATCACAAAGCAAAAGAAGCCTTGTCTTCTTTGATATGGATTGGAAAATAGCTTACTTTATACCAAAAGGTTCTAATCTGCGTTTTAACTCTTTAAATTAAAGTTCATGAAACTTACACACATATTTATTTACATTTTAGCCTATCTTTTTACCTATTCGTCCAGTTTTGCCGCGCAAGATTCTATTCTTCGCAAGACCGACTCATTGTCCTATGAGTCGCAACGACAACGGGTCAACAAGCTATTGGATGAGCGTACGGCAAAGTTTGGTGAATATTCTGCCTCACTCGAGAAGAAAACAGGTGTTTTTGGTTTGTTCAAAACCAAAGGCGATATGCAAAAATCTATCGACATTCTACGTGCTTTAGTATTGAACGATAACAACATCTTTATCGAAACGCGAAAGCTCCTCGACTTAAAAGATGCGCAAACTGAGCGTTATCAACAGTTGGCATCGCAATACGATAATCAGGTTTCTGCCTACATGAAGACGATTACTAAACTTCAAGACGAAAATGAAAAGCTTCGGGAAGAATTGAATAGTGAGCAAAAAGACGATACGAGCAATACGACGCTTCTCTACTTCGCAATTCTGGCGGTCGTTGTACTGAGTATTTTGCTATTTTCACAATACAAAAAGCGAAAAGGCGAAAAATTGACGGAATAGTGATAAGAAGACTTATTTATATAAGTACTTTTGCCACTACAGTAATTTTTAAATATTCATGGCCAGACCGAGATTGAATAGTGGAGACTCGCGTTCGGAGGATTTACCCAAGCCGAAGCTAAGTAAAGAAATTCTCAAAAAAGCGATCAAGATTTTTTCTTATATAAAGCCTTTCAAATGGAAATTTTTGATAGGTATGGTGTTTTTGATTCTCTCGAGTTTAACCATGCTTACTTTCCCGGCTTTGTTGGGCGCTATGATTGATGCAGCGCAAGGTCGACAAACTTACCCTTGGTTGCCGGCGAGCGTGATGTATATTGGATCGGTTGCCATGGGAATCCTCGCCTTTCAATCCATTATGTCGTTCTTCCGCATTCGTTTATTTGTGGAAATTGCTGAAAAAGCTTTAGCCAACATTCGGAAAGATACGTACCATAAGTTGATTACGCTTCCTATTGATTTCTTCGCCAACCGCCGTGTTGGAGAACTAAATAGCCGCTTATCGTCTGACCTTTCGCAGATTCAGGATACCATGACCACTACCTTGGCGGAAATACTTCGCCAAACGATCAGTTTAGGTTTCGGTGTAGTGCTTTTGGTATTGGTTTCTCCGAAACTAGCCTTAATGAACCTCAGCATCCTTCCGATCATCATTGTTGCGGCTTTGATTTTTGGACGGTTTATTCGCAAACTCTCGAAAGAATCGCAAGATGAGCTTGCCGATTCGAATGCGATTGTTCAAGAAACGCTTCTGGGCATATCCAATGTGAAGGCTTTTGTGAACGAGTATTTTGAATCACAACGTTACGGTCATAAACTCAATAAAGCGGTGGGTTTAGCTATCCGCGGCGCGACCTTTCGGGGTTTATTTGCTTCGTTCATCATCTTCTGTATTTTCGGAGCCGTTATTCTCGTGATCTGGTATGGGGCATCCTTAGTCGCTTCTCAAGAAATTTCTGTTGGTGATCTGACGACCTATATACTTTATTCGATGTTCGTTGCAGGTTCGATGGGATCATTCCCTGAACTGTATGCGAGCATACAACGATCATTAGGCGCTAGTGAACGTGTGTTAGAAATTTTGAACGAAAAACAAGAAGATATACGGGTAGACGAGAGCGATAAAGATATCAAGCAAGTCATTACTGGCGACATTGTTTTCGACCAGGTTAGTTTTGCATACCCGACTCGTCCAGATATTGAAATATTAAAGGATATTTCATTCCACGTGAAATCAGGCAAGAAGCTCGCGATTGTTGGACCTAGTGGTACCGGGAAATCGACTATTGCGTCTTTAATTTTACAATTCTATCAGCCAAAAGGCGGGACTATTTATTACGATGGCATCCCATCGAACAAGTTAGCATTGACGGATGTCCGTAATCAAGTAGCTATAGTTCCACAAGATGTACTTTTGTTTGGAGGGACGATTCGTGAAAATATAAGCTATGGCAACCTACATGCTGACGGCGATGATATCATTGCTGCGGCCCAACGCGCCAACGCACACCAGTTTATCATGGACTTCCCGGAGGGTTATGATACGGTTGTCGGAGAACGCGGCGTCAAGCTTTCCGGAGGACAAAGACAACGGATCGCCATTGCCAGAGCACTATTAAAAGATCCTGCGATCTTAATATTAGACGAGGCGACCTCGTCATTAGACTCTGAATCTGAGCGACTTGTGCAACTCGCTTTGGAAGAATTGATGAAAAACCGTACTTCAGTCATTATTGCACATAGACTTTCAACAATACGTGATGCGGATATGATTATCGTCGTGGAAGACGGCATCATCTCCGATTCGGGCACCCACCTAGAGCTTATGGGAAGGGGCTGTGGCCTTTATCATCATTTATACAATCTGCAGTCCTTACAATCGGTAGAAAGTTAATTTTTGTTAATTTCTAAAAAGCCTAAACATTTTGGCTTTTTGCTTGTTATGTCTATAATCGATACATTTATTTATTAAATAGGATATTAATTGATATAATCATGGAAAAAAATAGAAACGGACTAGTGGCATTTGCCCTATTAGGATTAGCAGTTGGTACTGCAGCTTACTATTTACTAGGAACAGAGGACGGCAAAAAACAATTAGATCGTGCAAACGACGGCATTAAAAGTTTAACGAAATCGATCAAAGATCTGTCGAAGAAAGAAGCGAAGCGTGCTCAGAAATTTGCGAAATCAGCGAAAGAAGATTTAGAGGGTTTGAGAGAACGCGCTAAAGACGCAGGAAAGAGCGCTTTAGATAAAGCATCGTCGAAAGCTAACGAGTGGGCGAGCAAAGCATCAGATGCGGCACATGGTTTAGCTAATAAAGCGGAAGATGTTGCTGATAAAGCGAAGTCAGAGATTAAAAACGCTTAATTAAATCGGCGCACAGTCTTGCCTCAACAGATTGATTTGTATCTTTGTACACAATGAATCTGTTTACACAAGTCAAGACCTTAATATACAAAGATGTCTTATTGGAATGGCGTTCCAAATACGCAATCAATAGCATCTTACTTTATGTAGTATCCACGGTTTTTGTATGTTATCAATCATTCAAATCCGTGGATTCTCCTATTTGGAACACCTTGTTCTGGATAATTTTGCTGTTTGCGGCGATCAATGCCATGAGCCGCAGCTTTCTACAGGAAACTGGCCCTCGACAACTATACTATTATTCTATCGTTAGCCCCAAGGCTATTATATTAGCCAAGATTGTCTACAATACCTTGGTGATGGTCTTACTCTCCAGTATAGCTTTTATTGTTTATAATCTTATTTTTTCGAATGCGGTTGGACATTGGGGCATTTATATGTTGAGCATATTCTTGGGCAGCATCAGTTTTGCGACCGTTTTCACGATGGTAGCCGGTATCAGTGCAAAAGCAGGCAATAACAGTACGATTATGGCAATCCTGAGTTTCCCGGTCATTATTCCCTTATTGATTGTTTTGATCAACCTTTCGCAACAGGGTGTTATCGGGGGAACATTCGACGCCAGTTGGAAGGATATAGGCGTTTTGCTAGCAATTAATATAGTGACAATTGCCGTTTCTTTGTTGTTATTTCCGTACCTTTGGCGAGATTGATTTTTATATAGCTATGCGAAAAAGTTGGTGGAAAATCCTTGCCGTTTTTATGATAGCAGCAGCCATTGTTGGCGGGCTCTTGGGTCCTGTTCCTGTTCTCCCTATCCTTAATGAGACTATCCGAAATGTGTATTTCCACGTACCAATGTGGTTTACCATGATTTCTCTGTACCTGATTTCGGTTATCTACAGTATTAAGTATTTGAACAGTGGTAAGCGTGAGTATGATTTTCTTGCTGTTGAGGCCGTAAATACCGGTATTTTGTTTTGTACTTGTGGATTATTGACAGGTATGTTGTGGGCGAATATTACCTGGGGTGCTCCTTGGCCTAACGACCCTAAACTAAATGGTTCTGCAATTGCAACCTTAATGTACCTGGCCTATCTGGTATTGCGCAATGCATTAGAGGAAGAACAAAAGCGCGCTAAAATTTCTGCGATTTACAACATTTTTGCGTTTCCAATCATGTTTGTATTGATTTATATTTTGCCAAAGTTGACCGACTCATTACACCCTGGAAGTGGCGGCAACTCTACCTTTGGCGACTTAGATATGGACAACTATATGCGTCCGGTGTTCTATACCGCTGTTGTTGGTTGGATTCTGATTGGTGTGTGGATTACGACACTGCGCTACAGAGTTCGAATAATTGAAGACAAAAAGAATTCGTTTTAATACATGAAAAAGTTTATCCTATTTGTGATGGCCCTTTTTGCGGGTATCTCTACCATTTTTGCTCAAAATAAAGTGGAAATGGCCGACACGCTACGCTCCGAAGGAAAGATTTATGTGGTGGTGTTGGTAATCCTGGTTATTTTCTCAGCTGTTGCTGTCTATCTATTTATTTTAGACCGTAAGGTTAGCAAGTTAGAAAAAGATAAGTAGGCGCGCTGTCGATGCTGATTAACCAACATAGGACATTATCGGGGCTAAATATTTTTTTAGTTTCCCTGGTTGGTACGGTCTTATGTTTAGGAGTTTATCTGCATTTGCCCGACCGTTTGACTCCGGTTTTATTTGAACCGGCAATTGCCAATTTGATTGGTTTGGAGGTCGGTCAAAACCTGTCTCCTCAAATCAATGTCATTATCACCTTGCTACTGACGGTATTGCAGGCGTTCAACCTCAATAGGGTTGTCAACCATTTCAATTTGTTGGGCAAACCGAACTTCCTGACCGCCCTGATGTTCATGACTCTGGTGAGTCTCTTCATTCCATTTTTGGTCCTTTCGCCTACCCTAATCTGTAATTTTATTACGATCTGGATGTTGTATAAGCTTTTCAACATCTACAAGCAAGGCGATGTCAAGGGCATCATGTTTGACCTAGGCCTGCTCGTTGCACTCGGTAGTATCATATACTTTCCGTTCATTGTGATGTTGCTCCTGATCTGGATCAGTTTGGTTATTTTCCGTCCTTTTTCATGGCGAGAGTGGATTACTCCGCTGATGGGCGTCATATTGGTATATTTTCTATTAGCCGTTGCCTACTATTGGTTGGAGCGTATGGATGAGTTCTTTCAGATTTTCATTCCTTTTACCTATCCATTCCCGACACGCTTAGGGATGGATGTTTATGATTATTTCGTACTCATTCCTATCGTTTTATCTTTAATTGGTTTCTTATTTATTTTAAAGGACAACTTTTTCAAAAGTGTTGTTCAGGTGCGTAAGAGTTTCCAATTGTTATTTTTCATGATCCTTTTAATATTCGGATCGTTTTATTTAAATCAGGAACGCTCGGTGAATCATTT
Source organism: Sphingobacterium sp. BN32 (assembly GCF_030503615.1). Taxonomy (NCBI): domain Bacteria; kingdom Pseudomonadati; phylum Bacteroidota; class Sphingobacteriia; order Sphingobacteriales; family Sphingobacteriaceae; genus Sphingobacterium; species Sphingobacterium sp. BN32. Next base: position 407,626 of record NZ_CP129963.1, on the reverse strand, counting down.
TTTACTTTGTGTTCCACCTTTATCAATCTATCTCGCCTATTTTTTTACACATGCCAAGACGAGATGGTTTTATGAATCACTGTATGCTGTAATCTTATTAACGATTCTCTATTTTCAGTTTTTCTAAACCGTTGTCGTTTAGTTGTTTAACCTTTTTTAACAACTAAAATTGACGTCATATTTAAAAAATAGATAGTTTTGTAGCGAAAATTCAAGAGAATACAGCCATTACAGAAGAATTAACCTCATCGTTTTGGTCCATTAAAAGATCGGAAATGTGTTCTTCAAATCGATGAATCAAATAAATATGTTGAAACATTTTAAGCCAATTTTTTCATATTCGCGACTGCTGAGTATCTTGGGCGTAAGCTCACTATTGCTGTGTAGTTTGCAAAGTTCCGCACAGTCATCCACTTCCCATTCACCGTATTCACAATTTGGTCTTGGACAGATGCGTGAAGACCTGTTGCCACAAACACGCGCCATGGGCGGTCTGTCTACCGGTGTCCGTTATGTGGGTGGTCTTCCAAGCTTAAACATCGCCAACCCAGCGAGTTATTCTGCCTTTACACGCACGATTCTAGACGCGGGTCTTTACGGCAATGTGACGCAATTAGAGAAAAACGGAGCAAAAGATAATACGGCTGACTTTGCCTTCAGCCATATCACTATCGGTATTCCATTGGCAAAAGCCGGAGGTTTATCCTTTGGGTTAATGCCTTTCTCGGATGTAGGCTACAATTCATCGGCAATTCGTCAGTTCGAAAATGTAAATTACCAATCAAGTCTGGTTGGTGAAGGCGGCGTAAATAAGGCTTACTTTGGGTATGGAGTTTCCCCGATCAAGGGCTTAAGCATTGGTGCTAACGTTGGTTTCCTTTTCGGAAATTTATATGATAAAGCGATGATCGAGTTCCCATATGGGGCGGATTACTACAATACAGTACAAACGGATACGCGTCGTATTCGCGGTGCTTCTATTGACTACGGTGCTCAATACTTCAAAGCCTTAGGTAATAAGATGAATTTCACGATTGGTTATTCGGGTTCCTTGAATAATCAGATTAGCAATAAGACCACACGAATGGTAACCTTGACCCAAACAGATCAGTCTTCCGATGGCGAACAGGTTGCAATCGACACCTCTGCATTCAATGTGATTCGGGATGGCAAACTTAACTTACCGATGAAGCATAATGTTGGTTTCACTTTCTCCAAAGGGGTAAACTGGATGGTAGGTGCTGATTTTAAATATGCAGACTGGTCTGACTTCCAGACGCGTGATGGCGAACAGAAGTTAGGAAAAAATATCGGCGTTGCGGTTGGTGGTCAGTTCAAGCCTGATGCAACATCTTTAAAATACTGGAATGTTATTGATTACCGCTTAGGATTCCGATATAATAAGAGTCATATCTCGGTTGACAATCATCGTTTAACAGATATGGCGGTAACTGTGGGCCTTGGCTTACCTTTGTCGGAGACCAACTTTGGTCGGACGTTTTCCAGCGTCAATATTTCTGCCGAGTTTGGGCAGCAAGGCACCTTGCAACATAACCTTATTCGCGAACGATATATCAATATTAACTTAGGATTCACGGTCAATGACGCTTGGTTCCTAAGAAGAAGTTACGATTAACATTATGCATACATCTTGCATTAAGATAAAGGAATTACGGATTTTGCCCCTAACAATTGTATTGCTAGGGGCAATCTTGTCATTTGCGTGCGAAAATGACATGAAAGATATTGACCGCATGGCCAACATGAAGAAGGAGGAAGCTGTGGATATCTCCAAACATGTAACGGTTATCTACAGCGACTCTGCGCGGGTAAAAGCCGAGCTTACAGCACCAGAGATGCGTGTTTATCATGATACGACAGGACGCAACCAAGGGGATTATGAATTCAAAAAAGGCGTCAAGATTATCTTCTTTGACGAGTTTGCCAAAGAGAATCAGCGCATCACTTCGAACTATGCCAAGCAATATGCGGAGAGTGGGTTGATTGAGTTTCGCAACAACGTGGTCTTAACGATGGAAAACGGCTCTGTAGTCAAAACGGAGGAGCTATTTTATGATGAGAAGAACGCTAAATACTACAACACGCTTCCTATCAGCATTGAGTTTACGGATGGTCGTGGTCATATGCAGGGTACCTCATTTACTTCGGATGCGGATTTCAACAATGTGGAATTCCAGGGCTCAACCGGTCTATATTACATGAACTCGAACCAACAGTTTCCAGGCTTTGGGAACTAGCAGGTTTTGAAGCAATTGTGCACAGAAAAATTAGAACGCGCGGTTTAATAAATTATTACAATTTTTTTCATAAAAATTGTATCTTGCGCCTTGTTTTAGAAAAACAGGATTAATCAAAAAATTAAGCATTTAATAAAATTTAGAATACAGTTATGGGATTAATGAGCTATTTGCGAAACCGAGCGGGCTTAGTCATTTTCGTTATCGGTTTAGCAATCGTTGCGTTCTTACTAGGGGATATCATCAACATGGGTACTCCATTTTGGCGTAGCAGTCAATCTGAAGTAGGTAGTGTTAATGGGGAAGGTGTTGATTATAACGCGTTTAACCAGCAGGTAGATCAAGCAAATGCGATGTATCAACAACAAATGGGCGGTAGTGTAACTCCACAGATGCGTGGATTTGCGGTTCAGCAAGTTTGGAATCAGTTTATTTCGCAGGAGTTATTGAAACAAGAGATTGAAAAAATTGGAATTGAAGTTGGCAAAGCGGAATTAAATAGCTTAATCTTTGGTAACAACCCATCTCAACAGATTTTACAACAGTTTGCGAATCCAGAGACTGGTAAAGTTGATGCAGCTTATATCAACTCGGTAATTGAGCAAGCGAAGACAAATCCTGAGGTTAGCCAACAATGGAATGCCTTGCTTGAGTCGGTTAAAAACGAGCGTTTGAACGAGAAATATTCTAATCTTGTAAACAACAGTATTTACACGACTTCGTTAGAAGCGGAGTACGATTACAACTCACGTAATAAATTAGCGAATTTCAAATATGTGATGTTAGACTACGCTTCAGTAAACGATGCGGAGATCAAATTGACAGACGCAGATTATAAAGAGTACTACGATAAGAACAAAAAAGCGTTCAAAAACGCAGAAGAGACAAGATCGATTGAATACGTATTATTCAATGCAAGTCCGAATGCTGCAGATACAGCAACGGTGTTAGCGAACATTCAGAAATTGAAAACAGAGTTGCAGGCGTCGACGATGGATTCATCATTTGTTTCTTTAAACTCAGACAACAAATACCCCGTTAAATATTACAGCAAAGGTCAATTGAGCCCTGCTTTAGATTCTACGGCATTTAATGTAGCTGCAGGTACTACTATTGGTCCATACTTGTCTCAGGGCGTTTACGAAATTGCGAAAGTCATTGACACAAAATTCAGTCCTGATTCCGTAACTGCAAGCCATATCTTATTGAACCCAGCTACTGAAGGTGGAGTTGACAAGGCATTAAAGAAAGCAGACTCTATCAAAAACTTAATCGTTAATGGTGGCAATATGGCTGCATTAGCGGTTGAATTCAGTGTAGATCCAGGAAGCAAAAACAACGGTGGCGAGCTAGGTACTTTCACACGTGGAAGAATGATTCCTGAATTTGAGGAAGCTGCATTTGGCGGTAAAGCTGGTGATGTTGTTGTTGTCAATTCAAGCTACGGAGTACACGTATTAAAAATTGAGAAGCAAGTAGGCAACTCAAAGATTGCTAAATTAGCGATCGTTGATAAAGCTATTGTTGCAGGTAAAGAAACCACGGATGCTGCTTATGCAAAAGCAAACACATTCTTTACGGCAGTGAACAAAGATAATTTCGCAGATATCGCTAAGCAACAAAATGTCGTTCCACAAACGAACGAGCGTACCTTAGCGATGGACAATATGTTAGGTGCTGTAGAGGTTCCACGTGAATTAGTACGTTGGGCATACGAAGCGAAAGTTGGCGATGTAACAGACAAAATCTATGAAACAGAGACTGACTTTATCGTCGCTCGCGTTACTGGCGTACAGTCCAAAGGGCAACAGTCGTTAGAAGCTGTTAAGACATTAATTGAGCCTGTAGTGAAAAACTTAGTTAAGGCAAGAATGCTGAAAGAAAAAGTGAACAACGCATTAAATGGAGCGAGCTCTATTGATCAGGTTGCACAGAAATTAGGCAAGAATGCATTAACAGTAGAAAATATTGTATTAGCGAATCCAGTAATTCCTGGGGTAGCGGTGGAAAATGCGGTTGTAGGTACAGTTTTCGGATTGCAGCCTAACAAGCCATCTAAAGCTATCGAAGGTAAACAAGGGGTTTATGCTGTTCAGGTAAATGGCTTTGTTAATCCGAAAGCTATTGCAGCGGAAGAATTAGCGGCACAGCAAAAGCAAATCACAGCAGCGAAAGCACAACGTTCATGGAGCGTAATTTTCAAAGCTCTACAAGACAATGCTAAGATTGTTGACAATCGTATTAAATTCTATTAACATAGAATAGTTAAATTTGTAGCTGGATAGCAATATGTTATCCAGCTTTTTTTATTTTTAAGAAATGGATATTCAAGAGAACATTGTCAATAAGGTAGCACAGAGTGGTTTGATTACAGTTGATTTGGCGAATTACGCGCCGAAGGAACCTATTGTTATCTATGACATCAAGGATAACCTTTTCCATGGATTGATTTTGAAGGAGAAGGATTTTAGAGAATTTATCAAAGGACATGACTGGTCGCAATATGCTGGACAACATGTGGGCATTATTTGCTCTACCGATGCGATTGTGCCGACCTGGGCTTATATGTTGCTGACCACGAAGATGATGGAACATGCCATCTCGGTGCATTTTGGAGATGAAGAATCTGTACGGGGCGCCTTATTTGAGAAGTCCTTGGCGGGTATTGACTTCGAGCAATATCAAGATCAACGGATTGTTGTTAAAGGCTGCGGGGATATTGCTATTCCGGAAAGCGCCTTTGTTACTTTTACTGCTGCCTTGAGTACGCGCGCAAAAAGCATTATGTATGGTGAGCCCTGCTCGACCGTACCGGTGTTTAAGCGGAAATCTTAAACTATTGATATTTTACGTCGTCATATTTGTATGAAAAGAATTTTTACGCTACTAGCCCTGTTTATTTGTTTAGGAACCGCTTCTTTTGCGCAAACTTTACCCTATCTCTCCAGCCCTACTTTTCAAGCTGGCGAGGTCTTGAAATATAAACTAAAATATGGGATTATGTCGGCAGCGACAGGAACGTTGTCTGTTCAGAAATCAAAGCATAGCTTTGGTGTGCAGGATCCTATACATTTACATGCATTTGGCCAGACTTCTGGCGCGTTCTCTGCATTTTACACGGTAAAGAATCAATATGACTCTTATATCAACAAGGATAACTACTTACCTATTCTGTATACCGAGAATATTCGCGAGAACAATTACCGCCGGGTAGAGTATGCTACATTTGATCATACGACGCGTAAGGTTAGTGGGAAGAAAGGGACATTCAGCAGTCCGACTATGCAGACATTTGACTTAGTATCTGCGTATTATTTCTCGCGCAACCTCGATTTTTCGAGTTTGAGCAAAGGCGACAAGTTTAAGATTACGTATTTCTTAAACGATGAAATTGCTCAGCTTGGCGTAGAATATGTAGGAATCGAGAAAGTAAAATCTGTACTTGGGGAATTGGAGTGTATCAAGCTGAGTCCGGAAATAAGTCCAGGAAGAATTTTTAAAAAGAATAGTCGTTTGTATCTTTGGGTCACCAACGATGGCAACCGGATTCCTGTGAAGGCTCAGGTCGATATCCTTATCGGCTCTGTGACGATGGAATTGGTCAGTGCCGATGGCTTAAAATATCCGTTGGGAAAACGAGTAAGTTATTCAAAGTAGAAATGATAGAAGTAGGTAATGTGCTTGTTCACGAGGATATCGTGAACAATGATTTTGTTTGCAACCTAAGCAAATGTAAAGGGGTTTGTTGTATTGAAGGTGATGCGGGCGCACCATTAACGGAGGCGGAGACGCATATATTAGCAGAGATCTACCCTATTGTCAAGCCATACCTTACTGAAAAAGGAATTCAAGCGATCGAGGAACAAGGCACGCATGTTATTGATGCGGACGGCGATTTAACGACCACCTGCGTCGATGGCAATAAAGAGTGTGCTTATGTAACCTGGGAGAATGGTATTACGAAATGTGCCATTGAGAAAGCTTATGAAATGGGCGAGGTTAGTTGGAAGAAACCAATTTCTTGTCACCTCTACCCTATCCGCGCGACCCATTACCCTGAATTTGATGTATTGCATTATGACCGTTGGTACATCTGCAAAGATGCCTGTACTTTTGGTCAGGAACTTAAAATTCCAGTCTATAAATTCTTGAAAGACCCTTTGATTCGAGAATACGGCGAAGAATGGTATAAAGAGCTTGAAAATACGTTAGCTTCTCAACCATAATTTTATTATTTTTATGGTCAATTTCAGTGATTACTGATGGTATTAAACCATTTTCATGTTAACATTAGACGAAATACAACTTCCTATAAAAGAACACCTGAAACGCTTTGAAAAAACATTCAAAGCGTCGATGCAAAGTTCAGCACCCTTATTAGACCGTATTACGGGCTACCTGATTAAACAAAAGGGAAAACAGATGCGTCCGATGTTTGTTTTCTTTTCAGCAGGTGTTTGCGGAGGGATAACCGAATCTACCTATCATGGCGCTTCATTAGTGGAATTATTGCATACCGCGTCTTTAGTTCATGACGATGTGGTGGATAATTCGAATGAACGCCGGGGTTTCTTTTCAATCAATGCCTTATGGAAGAATAAAGTCGCTGTTTTAGTAGGAGACTTCTTATTATCGAAGGGTTTGCTCCTTTCGGTGAAACATAAAGAATTTGAACTGTTGCGTATCGTTTCGGAAGCCGTTGAGCATATGAGCGAGGGAGAATTGTTACAGATCGAGAAAGCGAGGCACCTGGACATTGAGGAATCGATTTACTATGAAATTATCCGCAAGAAGACCGCCTCATTGATTGCTTCATGCTGTGCCTGTGGTGCATCTTCCGCTGGAGCAGATGAAGAGACGGTTGAGAAATTGCGTTTGTTTGGCGAGAAGGTAGGTATTGCTTTCCAGATCAAGGATGATTTATTTGACTTTGGATTGGATGATGTGGGTAAACCGGTTGGGAATGACATCAAAGAGAAAAAAATGACACTTCCTTTAATTTACGCGCTAAATACTGTTGCGAAATCGGAAAGAAGAAAGATCATCAACCTGGTAAAGAACCATAATGAGGATTCAGAGAAAGTTGCGGAAGTCATTGAATTCGTAAAAACAAACGGAGGAATGGAATACGCGACGGAGCGTATGATGCAATATCAGCAAGAAGCCTTCGACATATTAGCAACAATCCCTAATGGGGGCGAATATAAAACAGGATTGGAACAATTAGTAAGATTTACGACAGAAAGAAAGAAATAAGATGAGCCACGAAGCATTATTTATGATCGGATTTATAGTTTTTATAATTCTGATGTTAGCAATAGATTTAGGACTGTTTTCCAAGAGCGACAAACCAGTATCCTTGAAAGTGGCAGCCATTATGAGTGCTATTTGGGTTGCCTTTGCTTTGCTTTTTGGCTTATTGCTTTATAAATGGGGTAATGAGCTACATAATGTTCATGATATGGTTAGGCTCAAGGAGATCGTCGCCAAGCACTTCCATAACATTAGGATCAACGAGAATGACTTAGCTGCCAGTCTGCAGCTCTACAATAAGAACTTAACCTTAGAGTATTTAACGGGTTATGTTGTTGAGTACGCGTTATCCGTTGATAATATCTTCGTGATGGTATTGTTATTCAGCTCTTTCGGTATTCCGGAGAAGTATTACCATAAGGTTTTAGTATGGGGTATCTTAGGCGCGATTATCATGCGTTGTATTTTTATCTTCGTGGGTGCAGCATTGATTACTAAGTTTGGTTGGATTTTATATGTATTCGGCGCATTCTTAGTGTACACTGGTTTCAACATGTACATCAATAGAAACAAAGAAGAAGAAGTCGATCCGGAAAACCACCCGGTAGTCAAATTTGCGTCGAAGCACTTCAAAGTTACGCACAAGCTAGATCAAGGCAACTTCTTCCATGTGGAGAATGGAGTAAAATACATGACACCATTGTTCTTGGTTTTATTGGTAATCGAATTTACCGACTTAATCTTTGCTGTGGATTCTATCCCTGCGATCTTCTCGGTAACTAAAGATCCATACATTGTGTTCTTCTCAAACATCTTCGCGATTCTTGGATTACGTTCAATGTTCTTCTTATTGATCAATATTATCCACAAGTTCCACTACTTGAAAGTCGGTTTAGCCTTCTTGCTAATCTTCATTGGATTGAAGATGTTGCTTCATGGCTGGTTGAAAGATTGGGGCTTTACAACGACGCACTCCTTGATCGTCATCGTCGGAATTTTAGCATTAAGCGTCATCGCCTCGCTGATGTTCCCTAAGAAAAAGGAGTTTGAAAACTCATAATATCAACGCCCTCTAGATAGAGGGCGTTTTTCTTTGTACGTCGAATGGCATTTGCTTTCTAATAAAAGTACCCCAGCATTGTGCTAATAATTTTACACATTTGATTAAGCACAATCTTTACTATTTTATATATTCGTGAACTTTAATAAAAATTACATACAAATGAATTGGAGCAAATCTATATTATTTGCGGCAGCCTTATTTGCCGTAACACAAACGCAAGCTCAAGATAACCTCATCAATGCGCTAAAAGGGAATGCTAGCGACAATAGCAAAGAGGGTTTCAAGTTTACTGAAGTCATCAACCTTGGCAATACATCGATTAAAGATCAAGGCTCATCGGGTACTTGTTGGTCATACTCAGGGAACTCTTTTTTGGAGTCGGAGATGATTCGTATGGGCAAACAACCTGTTGAGATTTCTCAAATCTATACTGCCCGCAACACCTATATTGAAAAAGCGAAGAACTTCGTGCGCCTACATGGCGAACAGGCACAAGGTGATGGTGGTCAATTACATGATGTTCTAACAATCTTCAGAAAATATGGTGCTGTTCCCCGTGAAGTCTATACGGGATTGCCTGATGGACAGACTCGTAATAACTTCGGTGAGATGAGTCCATTATTGCAAGGTATCACAGAGAATGTAGCAAAGAGCAAAAAACCAAGTAAGGATTGGTTAAAAGCATTCACTGCGGCTATGGATTCTTACTTAGGTGAAGTTCCTGAATCATTCCAATATAATGGTAAAACCTACACTCCAAGAACTTTCGCTGATCAGGTTATCGGCATCAACCCGGATGACTATGTAGGTATCTCTTCCTTTGAAGAGCATGCTTATTACAAGCCATTTGTACTATTGATTCCTGACAACTGGTCTTTTGAGAGCTTCTATAATGTAAAGATCAATGACCTAACGGATATCATTGACAATGCATTGGAAAATGGATACACTGTTGCTTGGGCGACCGACGTATCTGAGAAGAGCTTTAGCTGGAAAAATGGTGTTGCGTTTGTTCCTGAGAAACCAATCGAGCAAATGAGCAAAGAGGAGGTTGACAACATGTTCAACGGTCCGAAACCAGAAGCGTCAATTACAGCGGCTCAACGCCAGGAAGCATTTGACAATTATACGACCACAGATGACCATGGCATGCACATCGTGGGTCTAGTTAAAGATCAAACAGGTAAGGAATATTATATCGTTAAGAACTCATGGGGTGTATCAAACGATTATAAAGGTTATATGTATGCAACAAAAGAATTTGTTCGTTATAAAACAATCTCTTTATTGCTTCACAAGAAAGCTTTAACTAAGAATATGCAAAAACAACTTGGTATTTAACCAAATTTAACAATAAGTACATAAAAGTCCTTGATTTCTCAAGGGCTTTTTTTATTTCTAATTGTTATCTTTACCCAAACTATAAATTTTTAGTATAAACGTTGATTATGAAAAAGCTACTATTATTGTTATTTACGATTCCCTTTCTGGCGATAGGACAAGACAAAGGGATTCACTTTGAGCACAATACGACTTGGGCCAAAGTTAAGGAAAAGGCTAAGGCTGAGAATAAGTATATTTTCGTCGATGCCTTCACAACTTGGTGTGGACCATGTAAGTGGATGGCGAGTGAGGTTTTCCCGCAAGAAAAAGTGGGGACATTCTTTAACGAGAAGTTTGTCAACCTAAAAATCCAGATGGATCAAACCAAAGAGGACAATGCAGATGTTAAATCCTGGTACGAGGAGGCGAAGCGTTTCTCTAAAGATTATTCAATTAACGCTTATCCGACGTTTTTAATTTTCGATCCTAATGGTGAATTAGTTCACCGCATTGTAGGGGGTGCAGAAGCTGACGACTTTATCGCTAAGGCGGGTGAAGGCTTAAATCCGGAAACGCAATTTGTGACTGTTGTAAAAAAATTCGAAGCGAATCCTAATGATGTCGCGCTTGCAAAAGCAACTGCAGCGGCAGCAGAGAAAGCTTATGACAAGAATCTTCAAAAGAGAGCGCAGGACGCTGTGATTGCTAACTCGAGCACAGAAGAGTTGTTGTCGAAGGAAAATGCGGCATTTCTATTAAAAAGTGCTTCAAACACACAATCAAAAGCATTCAGCATTATCCGTGAACATAAAGAGAAGGTTGATGCCGCTTTAGGTGCTGGAAAGGCAAATACCATTTTAGCGAATGCCATCATCAATACAGAGATTGCGCCTGTTGTTTGGAATGCGGAAGAAGACAACTTAGCAAGTGTTTTAGCAGAGGTTGAAAAAAAATACAGCGATATCAATATTAAAGAAAATATCGCAGGTTTTAAGACTCAGTATTATTTGAAGAAGAAAAACTACCCTGCTTTCAAAGAGGCGGTAGAAAGTTATATTGCGTCTGAAAACGGGAAAGTAGACCCTTCTGTTCTGAATAGTTTTGCTTGGTCGATTTTTGAGAACTGCGATGATCCTGCTTGCGTAGAAGCTGCATTAAGCTGGAGCAAGAAATCTATTGAGAACAATGAGGATCCGGCATTATTAGACACTTATGCGAATCTATTGCATAAGGCTGGTAAAACAAAAGAAGCGATTGAGTGGCAAGAAAAGGCTATCGCAAAAGCTGACGCTGATTCAAAGGTAGACTACCAGGCAACTTTGGAGAAAATGAAAAAGGGAGAGCCTACTTGGGTTAAAGAAGAGGAACTTCTGATTAACTAAAAAAGTAAAAAATAAATTATCCAATTAAATGAGAAGAGGTGAACATAGCGTTCACCTCTTCTCATTTAATTGGCTCTTTAAACAGATTTGTTTATTTAATATCCCTGTATTTGAGATTCATGTTTTGGAACATGAAAGCCCACTTATCAGTTTGCTCAGCAATAACCATTTCGGTTGATTTACCTGCTCCGTGACCTGCTTTTGTGTCGATACGAATCAAGGTTGGATTCTTACCGGTATTGTATTCTTGCAGTCGTGCGGCAAATTTGAAGGAGTGTGCCGGTACGACACGGTCATCATGATCTGCAGTTGTTACCATGGTCGCCGGATATGCCGTATTCGGTTTCAGCGCGTGATAAGGCGAGTATTTTTGAAGGTAATTAAACATTTCAGCGCTATCATCGGCTGTACCGTAGTCAAATGCCCAACCGGCTCCAGCGGTAAATTTATGATAGCGTAGCATATCCAGTACGCCTACTGCCGGGAAAGCTACTTTATAGAGTTCCGGGCGCTGTGTCATACATGCACCGACTAATAAACCGCCGTTGGATGCTCCGGAAATAGCAAGATGATCTGAAGAAGTATATTTTTCAGCAATCAAATATTCGGCAGCGGCTATAAAGTCATCGAATACGTTTTGTTTATTCAGCTTCGTCCCTGCCACATGCCAGGTTTCACCATATTCACCACCACCACGTAAGTTTGCCACTGCATAAACACCGCCTTGTTCTAATAAGATGAGCGTGCTAGTGCTGAAGGATGGGGTCAGGCTGATATTGAATCCACCATAGGCGTAAAGCATGGTTGGATTTGTTCCGTCCAGCTTAATTCCTTTTTTATAGGTGATGATCATCGGAACTTTAGTGCCATCTTTCGATGTGTAAAACACTTGCTTCGATTCATAATTGGCTAAGTCGAATTTGATGGCCGGCGTTTTGTACACTTCTGATTTGCCAGAAGCAATATCGTACTTATAGATTGTTCCCGGGTTTACATAATTCGTGAAAGAATAATATAATTCCTTGTCAGTTTTTTTCCCGCCGAAACCTGAAGCCGTTCCAATTCCTGGAAGTTCAATTTCTCGCTCTAATTTACCGGATTTGTCAAATTGTTTAACCTGTGAAATCGCATCCTTAAGATAAGTAGCGAAGATTTTATCGCCAGCAAGCGAAGCGCTGAGTACATTTTCAGTTTCGGGTATCAGATCTTTCCAGGACGCAGGGCTAGGGTTTGTTATTTCAGTTTGTACGACGCGACCATTCGGCGCATTGAGTTCGGTATAAATCAGGAGTTTGGAACCCTCGTTATCTAAGATTGCGTGGTTTTTCTCCATATTATCTACAACCGTGATAAAAGCAGACGTAGGATTTGTTAAATCTTTTACATAAAGCTCATTGCCTGAAGTGGTATTCGCCGCTGTAACGACTAAAAAGCGTTCATCCTCTGTTAAATATCCACCCACATAACGTCTGGGTTTAGTGGGGCCGCCAAATATAAGCTCATCGGTATTCTGAGGCGTATTCAACTTGTGGAAATATAACTTATGCTGATCGGTCATTGCGGATAACGCAGAGCCTTCTTTAGGTTTATCATAAGAACTATAATAAATTCCTTCATTTCCTTTCCATGCAAGGCCACTAAATTTCACATCGACCAAGGTATCACCGACTACGGATTTATCTTCAGCCTTCATGATGATAACCTTGCGCCAGTCAGAGCCCCCTTCGGAAATCTGATATGCGACAAGCGAACCATCTTTACTGAAGTCTACACCGGCTAAGGAAGTTGTGCCATCATCAGAAAATTTATTTGGATCTAAGAATACTTCCTCGGTTCCTTTCTCTCCTTTCTTTCTATAAAGCACATGTTGGTTTTGCAACCCATTGTTTTTATAGTAGTAAATGTATTCGCCTTCTTTAAATGGAGCTCCCTCCTTTTCATAGTTCCAAAGGTTTTCGAGGCGCTTCCGAATCTGTTCGCGATAGGGAATCTGCGAGAGATAGTCGTCGGTAACTTCATTTTGGGCTTTGATCCAGTTCTTGGTATCTGCAGAGAGATCGTCTTCCAACCAACGATAAGGGTCGTCGACCAGTGTTCCGAAATAATTGTCTTGTTGGGTTCCTTTTTGGCTTGTTGGATAGGGTTTCACGCTAATATCAGTTTTTGAATCAATGGTTTTTTCCTGTTGGCAGGCGGTAATGCTGAGAACAAGGGCACCATAACCTAAGATTTTCTTCATAATTATTTGCATTAGTTCAAAAACAAAACTAATGAAATAATCGACGGTTCAAAAAAGCATTATTTGATAATAAATATTAATTATGGTAGTTTTGGCGTTCATGAGCGCTCGCGATAAAATATATTTTGCTTCGGATTTTCATTTGGGTTCCTATCCCAAAGAAGCGAATATTACGCGAGAAAAAACAATCATCCGTTGGTTAGATGCTATCAAGCAGGATGCGAAAGAACTTTACCTGGTAGGCGATATTTTCGATTTTTGGTTTGAATACAGTACGGTGGTCCCTCGAGGCTACATTCGTTTTTTAGGCAAACTGGCAGAACTAGCCGACTTGGGCGTTAAGATTACGCTTTTCAAGGGCAACCACGACATGTGGATGTTTGATTATTTTAAGAATGAACTCGGGGCGAAAATTATTTCGGATGAATTGGAAGTTACCTTAGATGGTAAGAAATTCTATATACATCATGGGGATGGCTTAGGTCCAGGCGACAAAAAATATAAATTCCTGAAGAAGTTTTTCCGTAGTCCCTTTTGTCAGTGGCTTTTCGCTCGTCTACATCCGAATCTTGGGATTGGTATTGCCCAGCGTTGGTCGAAACATAGCCGTATCTCGAATAACGAGGATGAGCAATTTTTAGGAGAGGATCGTGAATGGCTTATTATTTATGCTAAGGAGCTGCTGAAAAGCAAATCGTACGACTATCTCATCTTTGGCCATCGACATCTTCCGTATGACATCAGCTTATCAGACAAGAGTAGGATCATCAATTTGGGTGAGTGGATCAATTTCCACAGCTATGCAGTTTGGGATGGAAAAGAATTACAGCTGAAAACCTGGGAATAACATACAACACATAATAGTTTAAGAATGAATTGGATATTACTTATCATCGGTGGCCTGTTTGAGGTCATGTTTACCTTTTGTATCGGTAAAGCAAATGACGCCGTTGGATCGGAAAAATGGTTATGGTATTTAGGTTTTCTAGTTTCTGTTTCTATCAGTATGGGGCTATTGATCAAAGCGACCAGCACACTGCCTCTGGGTACTGCCTATGCGGTTTGGACCGGAATTGGCGCTGTAGGGACGGTTTTGATGGGTATTTTCATCTTCAAGGAGCCTGCTGAGTTTTGGCGCATATTCTTTATCGTGACCTTGATTGCATCGATTGTCGGACTTAAAGCAGTTTCTTCACACTAGAAAAGAAGAAAAAAAAGATAAAATTTAGTTATTTTTGTCGATTAGTTCGCCTAATCAATGGATTAGGGCACTATGGGAAACGAATTACACAGATATGTTAGAGAAATTACAAGCGATAAAAGAAAGATGGGAAGAGGTTGAAGCTGAATTAAGCAATCCGGATACCATTAGCGATATGAAACGTTTTGCGAAACTAAACAAGGAATATAAGGACTTGTCTAAGATCGTAGAGCAATACCATATCTATAAAAATATAGTTAGCAACATCGACACGAACAAGGATATTTTAGCGAACGAGAAAGATCAGGAGCTGCGTGAGATGGCAAAAGAGGAATTGGATATTCTTTGGACGGATAAGGAAGAGAAGGAGGAGGAAATCCGCTTGATGTTGATTCCGAAAGATCCTGAGGATGCTAAGAATGCGATTATCGAGATCCGTGGTGGTACGGGTGGTGATGAGGCTGCTTTATTTGCGGGCGATCTTTACCGTATGTACACTCGTTATTTTGAGACGAAAGGCTGGAGAAACGAGGTGATGGATGTTACTGAAGGTACTTCTGGTGGTTACAAAGAGGTGATTCTGAAAGTAATCGGCGATGATGTATATGGTCAGCTTAAATATGAGTCTGGCGTTCACCGCGTTCAACGTGTTCCGGATACTGAGACGCAAGGTCGCGTGCATACATCAGCAGCATCAGTAGCGGTTTTACCGGAGGCTGAAGAGGTGGATGTGGAAATCAACCCTGGCGATATTGAGATGCAGACTTCACGTTCAGGGGGTGCTGGTGGTCAGAACGTCAATAAAGTAGAGACGAAAGTACAATTGACCCACAAACCAAGTGGTATTGTTGTTGTTTGCCAGGTTGAGCGTTCGCAATTAGCCAACCGGGAATTGGCGATGGAGATGTTACGTAATAAGCTTTACGAGCTTGAGGTTCAGAAAAAGCATGGGGATGTTGCGGCGAAACGTAAGACAATGGTTTCTACCGGTGACAGATCTGCAAAAATCAGAACTTATAACTATCCACAAGGCCGTGTTACAGAACATCGTATTGGTTTGACGATGTATAATCTTCCGAGCATTATGGATGGTGATATTCAGGATATTATCGATGCGCTACAGTTTGCTGAGAATGCAGAAAAGATGAAAGAAGGCGCTGTAGAGTAAGATTTTTCAAAATTTTATTAGCGAATATAGAAATAAACACTATATTTGCACACCTTCTCAAAAGAAGGGCAATGGTCTGGTAGTTCAGCTGGTTAGAATACATGCCTGTCACGCATGGGGTCGCGGGTTCGAGTCCCGTCCAGACCGCTAAAAATAAAGAGAGTGCGATACTCTTTTTTAATGAAGGGCAACCTTCGACAACGTTCTTTAACAACAATTAAAAAGATTTAAGGTCTGGTAGTTCAGCTGGTTAGAATACATGCCTGTCACGCATGGGGTCGCGGGTTCGAGTCCCGTCCAGACCGCCAAAATACCCAATCACGATTGGGTCATTAAAATCTTTTTAAACGTTAGGTCTGGTAGTTCAGCTGGTTAGAATACATGCCTGTCACGCATGGGGTCGCGGGTTCGAGTCCCGTCCAGACCGCTAAAGTAAAAAGGTGTTAAACGTAATGTTTAACACCTTTTTTATTTTGTAGACTTTTCTTTAAATGCTAACTGCGGTTATCAATATACGACAGAGCCCCCGAAGGACATTGATTAATCTGTTCGATCAAGTCTTCGGTTTGAGCATTTTCGGGCTTCAACCAGGGACGATCTTTGGGGTTATAAACTTGAGGCAACATCTTCACACAGATTGCCGCATGTTCGCATCGCTCCGGCTTCCATAATACCGTGATCTCTCCATTCGGATGCGGGTATTGTATTGTTTTTTCTTCCATAGTTTGTTCATCTTGCTTTATCAACAAGTAACTTGTAGAGTTTGTTTCCGTTCTTTATATGCGTAAAGATCGCTAAAATATAAGGTTTTTATGTCCATCATTATCAAATATTTATCTTACATTTAATAGAAACTATAACACTATAACTTATGGAGACACCCCTAAATCCCATGGACAATCAGCCCCAAAACAGCATTGATGATGGCAAGAACATCGCTATCATTGCTTATCTAACATTAATTGGGTTAATTATTGCATTCGTCTTGAATAATGAGAAGAAAAATGAGTTTGCGAGATTTCACATCCGCCAATCGTTAGGAATCATTATTACGTTATTCGCTGTAAGCATACTTTCCTACATCCCCTATATTGGCTGGATTATTTCCATTGTTGGGGTCCTTGTCGGCGTCATCATGTGGATAATTGGGATCATGAATGCAGCAAATGGCAAGCAGAAAGTTGTTCCGATCCTAGGCGAACAATATAATAGTCTGTTCGCTGGAATTTAACAGTTTCATAAAATATTAAGCATGAGGGACTTTTGAAAACGAAAGTCCTTTTTTTTCGCGCATACATTTGGATGCGTGAAATTTTATTGATTTTTCAAAAATTTCTATTACGTTTGAGAGATTGAATAGAGAAAAAAATTATTTCATCTACCTTGGGTTACTATTTGAGAATTAGCGTATTAATAAGTGAGTAAAATAAGAAAGATATTACCAAAATCGCGGGAAGATGCAGAGATAGTCGAGGGGATGCGAAATGGCGATAATGATGCGATATCGTATATCTACAAGTCATTTTACCCATCAATTTCCCATTTGATTGTGAACAACAATGGGACGGAAGAAGAGGCACAGGACATCTTTCAGGAAGGGGTGATGGTATTATACGACAAAGTTACTCATGATGATTTTGCCTTAAGCAGCAAACTAAGTACGTTCTTATATGCGATTTGTAGACGACTCTGGCTAAAGAGTTTGAGCAAAAAAGGGAATTCGTTTAGTATTACGGATCATGAGAATTTTGAGATTCCCGATGTTGAGGATGATTTACAACAGCATATGGAGTTGGAAACCAAATTTGACAAGATGGAATACGCGCTGGAATCACTCGGCGAGCCCTGTAGCACGATTCTAAGAGAGTTTTACATCAAGAACAAGTCAATGCAGTATATCTGCGATAAACTCGGTTATACGAACGCTGACAACGCAAAAAATCAAAAGTATAAATGCTTACAACGATTGAAGAAACTGTTCTTTGATCAAAAGTAGAAGGATGATATTTTAATGAGACAACAAGAATTTATAGAACAAGCTGATCGTTATTTAAACGGTGAAATGAATGCGCAAGAACGCATGGCATTTGACGCGCTTCTAAATGAGGATCCTGCGTTGAATGAGGTCTTCCAGTCTCATCAGGACTTCGTCGACATCATGAAACGCCAAGCTGCGCGTGCCGAGTTCAAAAATAAATTAGCAACACAAGTGGTTGCTCAGCCTAAAGAGGCTGTGATTTACCGCATGTGGAAGAAATTGAAGATTAATGCTGTCGCTGCTGCAGTTGTAGCTGTGATTTCCTCCTTAGCGACGCTTTACTTGACGGGCTATTTCTCGACGATCAGGAAGACGACTTCAGAATACAGCGCACTACGTAGAGAGGTGAACAATGTGAAACGCAATGTCAATGCGCATCACAATGCGATCCGTAATATCAACAAGGAAACTGTCAATCAAGCGGCTCTTCAATACGGAGCGACGGGCTTTATGCTGACCAAGGATGGATATGTTGTAACCAATTATCACGTTGTCAATGGTGCGGATTCGATACATCTTCAAAATAATAAGGGAGAGTCGTTTAGAGCTTCCATCATTCATACAGATCCAGAGAAGGATATCGCAATCCTACATATTTCAGATACGAGTTTTACGAAGCCTTCCTATATCCCGTATACCTTTAAGCGTCAGAATTTAGATCTAGGTGAGGGAATTTATACGATTGGTTATCCAAGAGATGAAGCTGTGTATGGCGAGGGATATTTAAGTTCGGAAACTGGCTATAGCGGAGATACGACCGCCTACCAAATCTCTGTACCTGTTAACCCGGGAAACAGTGGTGGACCGGTTCTAGACAAATTCGGTAATATCATCGGTATTATTTCAGGTAAGCAAAAGGGTATCGATGGCGCAGCATTTGCCATCAAAACTAAGGCATTAGTAGAAACATTGAATAGAATTCCAGAAGAATCATTGCGCGGGAACATCGTGCTTAGCAATAAAAATAGCCTATCAAATTTACCGAGAACCGAGCAGATTAAGAAGCTGCAAGATTTTATCTATATGGTGAAGGTATATTAGTCATAAATCGGACTTGTATGAAATGAGGTGTTACAAAAGTAGCACCTTTTTCTTTGCACTAATGTTAACTGGAGACCCATCGAGCACTTTTCGGAATAAGTAATAGCGAACTAATCACTTTGATGCGTATATTTAAGGAACAAACAAACGCATATGCGGACCTTCTGGACCTACTTCATTATCTTTTCTATCATTGTGGCAGCAATACAAGCTTTCGGCTATTTCAGTGCCGACGTGCATGATGAATTTGATTTCCTAACATTCTTCAAGCAAATCATTATCGTATTCTTGATTGCGACCATTACGTCGTTTCTGGACCGCAGAAAGAAGAAAAAGGTATATAATGAAAAAGCCAGCTAAGAGCTGGCTTTCTATTTTATTGTTACACGATTTACTTGTTTGGTTGAGGTGTCGTTCTTAAATACGGACGTATCTCGGTATAGCCTTTTGGAAACTTAGCAGGGATTTCTTCCGTTTTAATTGCTGGAACAACAATAACATCCTCCCCATCATTCCAATCAGCTGGCGTGGCCACCTGATATTGATCAGTTAATTGCAGGGAGTCGATTACTCTTAGGATCTCCTGGAAATTACGTCCTGTAGATGCAGGATATGTTAAAGTTAGTTTCACTTTCTTGTCCGGGCCGATGACAAATACAGAACGAACGGTAGCCGTAGCTGATGCGTTTGGATGAATCATATCATACAATTCTGCGATATGCTTATCCTCATCTGCGATAATAGGGAAATTAACCTCTGTCTGTTGCGTATCGTTGATATCCTTAATCCAGCCATGGTGGTCTTCTACTGAATCTACACTCAATGCTAAAACCTTCACATTTCTTTTATCGAATTCGGATTTTAATTTAGCTGTCCGCCCTAATTCTGTTGTGCAAACAGGGGTGTAATCTGACGGGTGAGAGTATAAAACTGCCCATGAACCATCGATATATTCGTAGAAATCAATATCTCCTACTGTTGTTTTCGCTTGAAAATTTGGTGCCAAATCACCTAGTCTTAAACTCATATTGCTGTTGTTTATAATGAACGATTTAAAATACTCTACCAATATAGTAGATTTTATTAGAATATACAATTAGTAATATAAAAAACTGATACTCCCCTGATATTCAAACTAAAATAAAAACCACTGAACATGAGGTATGGTTTTGACAAATGTAAATTAGCCTGAGTATCTCCGGATATTTTGTTTTATTTATTAT
Organism: Sphingobacterium sp. BN32; assembly: GCF_030503615.1. NCBI lineage: Bacteria > Pseudomonadati > Bacteroidota > Sphingobacteriia > Sphingobacteriales > Sphingobacteriaceae > Sphingobacterium > Sphingobacterium sp. BN32. The sequence continues at coordinate 387,437 of NZ_CP129963.1, read as the reverse complement.
GCTTGCATAGTATTTTTAATTATATTTGATATATACCATATAAACATATCATGCAATTCGAATTATCAGAAGAACATAAAATGATTCAGGAAGCAGCACGAGAGTTTGCTCAAGAATTAAAACCAGGAGTGATAGAACGAGATGAACATGCGAAGTTTCCAACGGATTTTGTTAAGAAAATGGGGGAACTTGGTTTCATGGGCATTATGGTGCCGGAGCAATATGGAGGTGCTGGAATGGATACACTGGCGTATGTTTTGGCGCTTGAAGAAATCGCAAAGATTGACGCATCGGCAGCAGTCATCATGTCTGCACACAATTCCCTTGTATTGTACGGCCTCAACGAATATGGCACTGAAGAGCAAAAGCAGAAATATTTGATTCCATTAGCTAAGGGCGAAAAACTTGGTGCTTTCGCATTGTCTGAGCCGGAGGCGGGCTCTGATGCTTCATCTCAACATACAACGGCGGAAGATATGGGCGACCACTATTTATTAAATGGCACAAAGAATTGGATTACAAACGGCGGAAATGCTGATATCTACCTCGTCATAGCACAAACCCATCCGGAATTAGGGCATCGCGGAATCAACGTATTGATTGTTGAAAAAGGTACGCCAGGATTTACAATAGGACCTAAAGAGAACAAATTGGGTATCCGGAGTTCAGACACTCATTCTCTGATGTTCTCCGACGTCAAAATTCCGAAAGAAAATAGAATTGGCGAAGATGGTTTCGGATTTAAATTTGCGATGAAAACCTTAGACGGAGGCCGTATCGGTATAGCAGCCCAAGCACTTGGTATTGCTTCCGGCGCATATGACCTTGCTCTAGTTTATTCCAAAGAACGAAAGACCTTCGGCAAACCGATCAACAATCATCAAGCTATCCAGTTTAAACTAGCGGATATGGAAGTCGATATTGAGGGCGCACGATTGCTAACCTACAAGGCGGCATGGACGAAAGATCAAGGGCTACCCTATGGAAAGATTGCAGCAATGGCTAAGTTGAAGACTTCAGAGGTTGCTATGCAGCACACCGTAGAAGCCGTACAGATTCACGGTGGATACGGCTATGTTAAAGAATACCACGTCGAACGTCTTATGCGGGATGCGAAGATTACCCAAATTTATGAAGGGACTTCTGAAATCCAGCGACTGGTGATTGCTCGTGAGATCTTGCGTGATTAATTACGAACTTAAAATAAAATAAAAGCGGCCTCCAAAATGGAGACCGCTTTTTATTTACTTTAAACTATTTCTTAGTCATTTTGAATGACTTCCTTGTTTGCATTTATCTCTGCAAGTGGGATTAAGAACTGCCATCTATTATCTCCGGCAGGAATTTCCATTGCACTTAGACCAACAGATGATTGAACATAGTTTGGAACTACGGTCCTATCTAAGCCTTTGTTCAATCTTTTTAGATCGTAAAATCTAAATCCTTCGCCCCAAAGCTCTGTTCTTCTGTGCACCCAAATCTCCTCCAGCAATGCATTTCCTGTATTCGTAGATTTTACAGCTTCAGCATCTCTCACTTTTGCATATTCGAATAGAATATCTTGTGCTAAGGCGGTCTGATTGCTGCTTGCATAAGCTTCAGCTAGGATCAAATACATTTCCGAAGAACGCATCAATGGAACATCTCCCAATGCACCACCAGCAGCTTTTACAGAGAATTTTCTAGACATATAAGGCTCACGCACAAATGAAGCAAGCGGTAATGGGAAGTTCGCTGCAGTAGGCGCAGGCTCCCACATTTTCTTACGTACATCCGTAGCAGAAATCTTATTATATAGAGCTGAATTGATACGTTTTGGATTCGCACGCATGAACGATGTATTTGCATTGTATGCTATCTGCGCGAAGTAAGATCCGAAAGCGTCCATTTGATCGGTCGAAGGCATTGATGCCCACATGAATTCCGATAAAGTCGCGTCATTAAATCCTTTAGCATAATCGTCTTTGTTCATCAAAGGGAAAGCTTTCGCATCCACTACTTTCTTTGCATAGGTGATTGCATTTGCGTAATCCTGCATTGTTAGAGCAACTCTTGCGCGAATACCCCAAGCAACCTGTACGTTAATTTGCGATTTATTCGAACGTGATGCGATATTTAGAGCAAACACATCATCTAAATCCTTAATGATTGCGTCATAAACTTCTTTCACTGTTGCGCGAGGAAGAGCGTTATCTGAGAATTTTAAAACAAGAGGAACGCCTAATTGACTATTATCTGTGTTTTTGTCATAGCGCTTTCCATAAAGTTGTACTAAATTAGAATACGCATAAGCTCGTAAAGTCAAGGCTTGTGCCTTTAATTTATTTTTATCCTCATCAGAACCTGTTAAGCCGTCAACTTGATCTAAGATACCATTGGCATCACCAATAATCTTATAGAACGTGCGGTAATAGTATTCTGTCAATTTGTGGTTATCCGTTCTTCCACCAACCCAGTTTCCTTCTCCAGTAGAAGTATACCAGTTCGCAGCACTGATTCCCAAATCTTCACCCATAAAATCCAATCCAAGCATGATACCACCAACGCCCGGTTTATTCTGCACATTCCAGTCTACAACATTCGTACGTTCAAACATAAACCTGTAGATACCGTTCAATGCTGTATTCGCATTCGCAATGGAGCTGAACACCACCTCTTGAGAAACCTTATCCGTTGGAGTTGTCTCTAGATAATCTTTACTACATCCGCTCAATAATAAAAGCAATGCAGTACCATATATTGTTAAATTTCTTTTTTTCATTTTACTAATCGTTTAAGATTAAAAGCCAACATTAACACCTAAGCTAAATACACGCGTCGGCAAGTAAGTAGTACCGTTCGTTCCATCGAAACCTTCAGTCGGGTTAAGACCTAAGCGCTTAGCATATATTCCTAAGTTCTCTGCTGAGAAGAATACTCTTGCTGAAGACAAGTCAATTTTTTCTACTAAACTCGTTGGAAGGCGGTACTGAAGGTTCACGTTCTGAATACTAAAGTAAGAAGCACTTGTCAACCATCTCGTAGATGCTGCGTTGATGTTCGCACTGTTTGACTGATCTAATCTAGGGATACTGCTAGTTTTGTTAGTTGTACTCCAAGCGTCTAATGCATCTATGTGATACGATTTTCCGAAAGCCGCTGTTCCCATCAAACCAGCATATTGACTATCATAAATCTTACCGCCAATTTGGTAATTGAACAAGAACGATAAAGTGAAGTTTTTATAGTCAAAAGTGTTTTGGATAGATCCGATCATATCAGGAATCGCTGAACCTGCATATACGAATTTTGCAACACTCTGATCTACGACAAACTGTTCGCCATTCACGGTACGGATTTGATCAGGTTTCGCATTCTCTGCCGGTGTGTATAAAGAAGAACCATCTGATGCATCAACACCACGGTATTCTCTCAACCAAAACGCATAGTAGTCTTTACCCACTTCACGTCTTTTTGTTCCTGATGTGATAACTGGGTTATCAACAGGCATCTTCGTGATCTTGTTCTTGAAGGTAGAGATGTTCTTTGTAATCGTCCATCTGAAATCATCGTTACGTACGACATCACCTGAGATGGATACCTCCAAACCTGTGTTATACATTGCACCTACGTTGATAAACTGCGAAGGAACAGCCGATGATAGTGGACGAGGAAGGTCTAACAATAAACGATCAGAACCACGTTTGTAGAATTCAACCTCACCACGTAATCTGTTAGAGAATAAGCTAAAGTTAACTCCGGCATTGAATGTATTTGATGATTCCCAAGTTAAATTAGGGTTAGGCAATGTGCTCAATAATACACCTGGTGCAGAACCATTGTTATATCCTAAATTGTATAATGCTTGGTATCCGTAATAGATTCTATTTCCATTAACATCTAAAAGACTATTATTACCTACTTGACCGTATGATGCTTTCAGACGAAGGTCATTAACCCATTCTACATCTTGCATAAACGCTTCTTTGTTTAATGCCCATGCACCACCAATCGAGAAGAATGTTCCCCAACGTTTATCTTTAGCGAAAATTGAAGATCCATCACGTCTTACTGAGGCATCAAAATAATACTTCTCATCGTAGTTGTAAGATGCTTTTGCGAAATAAGACTCTAAACGATTTACGTTCGTATATCCACCAGAAGATAGTGGCGTTACGTAGTTATCCAATTCAGAATTACCGGAAACAATCTGACCTGTTTTGGTAGACGATCTGTAGCTAAACTTATAATCGTAATTCTCGTGACCTAGTAATGCTGAAACATTATGTAGGTTGAACGATTTTCTATATTGTAATACTTGGTTGAAAGTGTAAGATTTCACTACGTCATTCGTAGCATTTCCTAAACCAGCGTATGAAACACCGTCACCAACCGTATTATTCCAAGTGTAGTCAAAGTTTCTATTTGACTGGTCAATACTCACCGAAGGCGTAAATGTAAAGTCTTTTAAGAATTTGATTTCCAAATAAGCTCTACCACCAAGAAGCGTTCTTTTATTTACACGATTGTTTAAGATTGTCTCATAAATTACGTGTCTACCTGGGCTTGCTCCACTAGGTCTTGCCACAACACCCGGTTGCAACCCGTAATCATAAAGGTGTTCTCCAGTAATTGGATCAAGAACAGGAGCACCAGTAGATGCATCGTAAGCATGTACAGGGTAAATAGAACCAATTCCACGAATAAATAGGAACGGGTTTACATAAGATGAACTATTTCCAGTAGAAGCATCCGTTGCCAAAGATCCTTGAGATGTAGCTCCTGAGATGTTCACCCCAGCTTTCAACCAATCTTTGATTTGAGAGTTCACATTGATACGTCCATTGAAACGCTCGAAATCAGAGTTTAAGATATAACCTTCATCATTCAAGTATCCTAATGATACGTAGTAATCTGTTTTCTCATCACTTCCGCTCATGTTTACATTCGCATCTGTGCGCTTTCCAACGCGTTGCATTGCATCATACCAGTTGAAATCATCGTATTTTAAACCTGCATTCGGATTCATTTTTCCGTCAGCTCCTAAAATCTGATCATTAGCAACATTGAAAGGATTGTACTTTAAGCTATTGAAGATTGATTTCAATGCAGATTGCGTTGCAGCTTCTTCAGTTAATGCTTTTTTTGGATCCGTAGGGAACATCAAAGAGTTCTTGATTGCTTGAAAAGCTGTTGGATAGTAATCAAAAGTACCCACCGTTTCGTATTCTTGAATACCGCGTTGTGTGATACCTTGTGAAATACTAGCATTTAATTTAGTCGCTCCGCGTCCTTTTTTCGTTGTAATGATGATTACACCATTACCCGCACGCGAACCGTATAATGCTGCGGATGTCGCATCCTTCAATACCGAAATACTTTCGATATCATCTGCATTAAGATCCCCGATATTGCCATCGAATACAGCACCGTCTACCACATATAATGGCGCGCTAGATGCACTCATCGATCCAATACCTCTTAAGCGAACGCTTGCTCCAGATCCTGGCTGTCCATTTCCTGAACTAACCGAAATACCAGGCGCCATACCTGCTAACGCATTCGTTACGTTGGTAACCACACGTTTATCCAGGTCCTCAGCGCTCATTGTCGCCATGGAACCAGTTACCTCCGATTTCTTAGCTGTTCCGTATGCAACGACAACAACTTCATCTAAAGTTTCGCCATCAGCAGATAACTGCACATTAATGGTTGAGTTTCCGCCAATGGATCTCACTTGGCTTGTGTAACCAATGAAAGTGAATGACAAAGATCCGTTTGAAGGTAAGTTTGAAAGGGAGTAATTCCCGTTTTGATCGGTCTGAGTGGAAATCGAACCATCAACTAAACGAACCGATACGCCACTAATGGGGCTACCATCCGTTACTGATGTTACTTTTCCGCTCACTTGATGATTCTGCGCATATGCTACCCCAATCGTTAGTAGACATAGCAGAAAAAAGCTAAGTAATTTGTGTTTCATAAGTGTTGTTTGTTGTTTGTAATAATTGCCTCAATTCAAGGATATTCGAGAACTCGTCAATCCCTTTTTTAGGAATAATCAGCCGCCAAACATAATTAAATTTTAGAAAAAATTTAAATCATTAACACAACTTCTCTTAGATTTTAAATATTTAACCCGATTTAGAACAGAAAGAATAATTAATTAACTCTATAAATTATAAATTTCTTAATAAACATGCATTCAGTCCATATAGGACAATTCAATTGTAACATGCAACCGTTTGCATAAAGAGAACTAAAGAAACAGCGAATCAAGGGAAAATATCAGATACGTTTTTCCCCACACGCATGCAAGTCGCTTAAAATTAGCGGATCATAAAGAAAACACAATTATTTACTCATCGAATAGCTATAAACAGCTTCGCAAGTTCTACGGCTATTTGCCAAGAAGGGGAAATACGGATTGTTTATTTAGTCAACCAATCCCTTTTCAATCTTATCTAAATAAGCATAATCCTCGAAAGAAAATGAGCTGCTCGCCGACATGTGATGATTAAAAAGGAATTTAGCTTTTTGAAGCATGACTTTATCTTTCAATAGCAGGCCATCATACATCATTAGTTGGGCTAATGGTCTGATTTGCTCCATTTGTATGGTGGAAACAAAGTCTTTAAGTTCATTTTCCGAGAGCTCGGAAAAATATTGTCGGGATTTTCCGAAAAAAGAATGATAGCCATCTTGGTCCAAATCTGCTTCATCAACTTTCTCAAAAGCATCATATTTATCAACTAGGAGGCGTAAAAATTTCCCCATTTCGTTAATCCAGTTCAGAATCGTATCTTTTTCGTATCGAATACCCATATTATCTTATTTGTCCTTGTCCAGTTACGAACCATTTCTCCGTAACTAATTTTTCCAATGCGAATGGACCTCGAGCATGCAGCTTTTGCGTGGAGATTCCGATCTCTGCACCGAGTCCAAATTCAGCACCATCGGTAAAACGCGTCGAAGCATTCGCATAAACTGCTGCCGCATCCACCAACTCCATAAATGTCGTAATATTTTGTTGATTTTCCGACACAATACATTCTGAATGTTTGGACGAATAATTCGCAATATGCTCCAGCGCTTCTTCAAGACCCGCCACAACTTTCAAAGAGCACATCAAATCTAAGAACTCCCTGCCAAAGTCAGATTCTTCCGCCAGCTCCAAATAAGAAAAATTCAGTGATTTCAATAGGTCATAGCTCTCCGAGTCGGCAAAAACAGTAACCTTACTTTCCACAAAATAAGGTACCAACTTCCCTAAAAACTCCGAAACAACCGCCCTATGCAGCAAAACAGTATCTAGTGAATTACAAACCGAGGGTCTAGAAATCTTTGCGTTTGCAACAATCTTTGCCGCCATATCCAGATCAGCAGTATTGTCTACAAATGTATGGCAAACACCAGCCCCCGTTTCGATAACTGGAACCTTCGCATTTTGTCTTACAAAATCAATTAAAGATTGTGATCCTCTCGGGATAATAATATCAACGAACGCGGTAGCTTCCAAGAGTTCGGTCACCAATTCACGTTCCGTAGGCAACAGCTGCACGATATGCTTATCCAATTGCTGTTGAAACAATACTTCTTGGATCAAACGAACAAGGTATGAGTTGGTATACCAGGCGTCAGATCCACCCCGTAACAAACAAACATTTCCCGACTGAATACATAGACATGCCACATCAATAGTCACGTTCGGTCTTGACTCATAAATCACCCCGACAACACCTAACGGAACCGACTTCTTTTCGATATACAAACCATTCGAAACTTTCCGCGCACTAAGTACTTGACCCGTAGGATCCGCCAATTCAGCAACATCAAGAACGCTCTTCGCCAAGCCCTCGATCCTAGCTTCATCCAGCAATAAACGATCATACTTTGAATCCAAAGGATCCATGCGATCCAAGTCGCGCTTGTTCTCAACAATGATCTCTTGCATATGGCTTCTCAGCGTAGCAGCAATTCCATGGAGAACTGCCTTCTTCTGTGCTATTCCAAGTTTCAACATCACTTGTTTCGCTTTTCTCGCAGCCTGTAGCTGCGGCTGAATCGTCCCTTTCATATCTTCGATCATAACAGTACTATATCATTCGCATGCGCGATTTCCAAGTTCTTTTTGCTCCCCGATGTTAAACTAACCGAGTCAATCTTCGACTTTGCAACCGCCTGGACAACCCCTTCTTCATCAGCGATTTGAAAAACTTCCCCAGCTTCGAAATCTTGCACAACTTGCTTAATTCCTACCGCCAGCAAACTCTTTCTGTTCAACAAGGCTTCAATTGCCCCCTTATCTACCTGCACCATCCCTGCAATTAAGCTTCCGCTTGCCAGCCACTTATTTCTCGAAGAAACGCGGGTCTTCTGAGGATGGCATACGGTGCCCGTCTCCCCTTTCACAGCTTTTAAAATGGCATTTTCAGTCTGCATGCTAAAGATCACAGCCTTGATCCCCAACTGATTAGCAAGTCGTGCGAAATTCAACTTGGAGGTCATACCGCCCAAGCCTACCGACGACTTCTCCTTGCGCGCCAGCGATAAAGCCTCTTTATCAATGATCTTTATTTCAGGAATCACATGGCCCTGACTATCCAATACCCCTGGTACCGAAGTACCAAATAGCACCTGTTCCGCGCCAAATCCAACAGCAATCAATGTTGCCAATTCATCATTATCGGAAAACTTGAGCTCCTTATTGCTAACCACGTCGTTCTCATTTGCAATCGGGATGATATTATTCTTCCACAACGTCTCATAGGTGCTCTTCAATTGAAGAAACTGACTTCGGTTAGCAAAGTGTTGCCGCTCGCATAAACTTTGCGCCAGCGCAATCTTAAACGGCCTAAAGTAGGTACCATAGGTTCTAACCAATAAAGGATTCCCGATTGCTGCAGCAGCCTTACGCTGCGCTAGCGTACCTGTATATTTGGGAATAAAGCGCTTGCCAGCTGCGACAGCTCCCGAAGACACCAAAACAATGTTGTACTTGGGTTGCAACTGGGCACATTGTCTCGCAATTTCCAACACGATCTGCTCATCAATTTCCCCATCACGGGTAATCGATGCAGAACCAAACTTTACCACAAGTACCGGCTTTTTCATTTTAAACAATAATAATAAATAGTGATAATAGGTTAGATTTTATCAACAAAATCCAAATCTACTTATAATATTTTAAACAAAACAGGGTAAAAAGCACATATCAGGTGAAACTGAACAAAAAAAGCGAGCTACCGGATTGGGCAGCTCGCTTGCTAAAAATTTAATAGGAACGATTAATCCAGAATTAACTCAACTGGACAATGGTCCGAATGCACAGCATCTGACCATATCTTCGCACCTTTAATATTATCTTTCAAAGCATTGGACACCATATTGTAGTCAATGCGCCAACCCAAGTTTCTTGCGCGTGCGCCGGCTCTATAACTCCACCAGGTATAATGGTGTGGGTCCGCATTCAAATGTCTAAACGAATCTACATAGCCTGAGTTGATAAACTGCTCCATCCATTCACGCTCAGCAGGTAAGAAGCCAGAACTGTTTGCATTGGACTTCGGATTATGAATATCGATCGGACGATGACAGATGTTATAATCACCACAGATAACCAGCTTATCTTTCTCCTTTAATAACTCGTTGCTATAGTTCTGGAAATCGTCAAGAAACTTGTATTTAAAATCCTGACGAATATCCCCCGTCGTTCCTGAAGGGAAATACACGCTCATGATTGAGGCTTCATCAAAATCTAATCGAATCGCTCTACCTTCAAAATCGTAATCTTCAAAACCGCAACCGTATTCTACATGTTTAGGTGTCTTCTTGGTAAAAATCGCAGTCCCGCTATAGCCTTTCTTCTGCGCCGGATACCAATAGTGCTCATAGCCTAAATCTTCAATAAGAAGAATTTCAGGAACCTGGTCTAGATTAGCTTTGATTTCCTGTAAACAGATAACATCAGGATTTGCAATCTTCAACCAATCAATCCATCCCTTTTTTAAAGCTGCACGGATTCCATTAACGTTATAGGTGATGATCTTCATCTTATGGTAATTTATATTCTCTCGATTTCATCGAATCAAACAATTTTGAAAGCCCCTTTTTTGGGCCCAACCCCTGCAGCTCGCGCTCCAGATCTCTAGCTTCCGCTCTCGTTAAAACACGCATGCTAAAGCGCTCGTCATTATATGGGCGGTCATTATCATCAGTTTTCACCGCAGCAATAGCGTCGACCATCTCCAGACCTTTCACCAACTCGCCAAATACCGTATAGTTGCCATCCAGGTGAGGCGTACCTCCAATGGTTGAGTAAGTCTCTCGTTGAAGCGGACTCAGCTTCACACCTTTCAAACGAAATTGCTCCAAAGAATCCAACGCTGCCTGACTGAACACTCGACCTTGAACTAGGTAAAACTGCGAGCCTGACGACTCCTTCGCTGGGTTATTATCGCGTGCCGCACCGATCGCCCCTTTTTTATGAATGATAGCCGGGTGGATTTCCGCAGGAATACGATAGCTTGGCCCACCGTTGCCCAACTCCTGTCTGCTTGCCGCATAACGGGAATCAGGATCGCCACCTTGAATCATAAAATGATGAATAACACGATGGAACATTAACGAGTCGTAATAACCCTCTTTAACCAACTTCACAAAGTTGTCCCTATGCTTTCTCGTCTCATTATAAAGCTTCAAAGTGCTCTCCCCCTTTGGAGTAGATATTTTTACATAATAATGCTTAGGAGTTTGCGCATGCAACATCACGAATGCCAGCATAAAAGCAAACATTAAACTAAGTCTTTTCATATTAAATTACATTTACGTCTTCAAAATAATCGATTATCAAAGATTTGATAATCATTTCCTGCTCCATCAAAGTGTAGTTTGGAATAGGGTTTATTAACTTCCAATGGGGCCAGCCCTGCTCATCTAATCCGGAGAGTTCATAAAAACCCAGACTGCTGAACAGTCGACAAGTTGCGATATGCATCAGCTCTTCCTTCTCACGCTTTGAAAACTCTCTCGCTCCTTTCCCCAACTCTTGAACGCCGATCAAAAACAACATCACCTTGATGTCGGGAATATCGGTGTCAAATGTCTTCGCAATTACCTCTTGCAAATGCGACCACTTCTTATTTATCTCTGCTGCTTGCATGATTTCTCTTTTTAATATTTATCGATTCAATTCGTCGATCAATATTTTACAGCGCGCTTCAATCATAAGAAATACCGGCTCGAACTGATCTGAATCGTAATATGGATCCGGAACGATATCATCATCCAAAAACAAGCTTACTTTTCCGCTATGTTCTTCCGAAGTAGATAAGGCTAAAACATCCTGATAATTATTACGATCCATCACAAAGATGCGATCGTATTTATCAAACAAGTCAGGTATAAAGAATTGTGCTCTCTGTCCCGATATATCTATGCCGTTGTTTTTCGCTACTGCTATTGATCTATGGTCTGGCGCGTGTCCTACATGCCAATCACCGGTACCTGCAGAGTCAATCTCCCAATCCAAGCCCGCCTCACGAACCATATGCGCCATGATGCCATGCGCCAATGGCGAACGACATATATTCCCTAAACACACCATCAATATTTTCATGGTTCCAAATATAACATTATTTGACGCATTCAACGAGGTCGCAACCCATCAAAGCTTTGTAAAAACTTTAATGATTCTATTTAGCTTCAACTAATATACGCTAGTTCTTCATGGCCCTGAAAAAAAGACAGTTTCAACAAGAAAGGGATGGCTTTCGTGAGAACCATCCCTTTCAATTATACGGTATACTATGCTATTCTTAGTATTTCAATGGTACATTAAATTCCACCGTGCTTCCTCTTTCCGGAACACCGGTTACACGTACGATATTTCTCTTAGTACCCGATAGAGCCGACTCTACTTCATCAACAGAATTCACTGGCTTACCGTTAATCTTCGTGATCACCAATCCTCTTTCTACGCCGAAGTAATCAAAAACACCACCTCGGTGAACTTGTGAAACCACAACACCGGAACTAATACCTAATTCTTTCTTACGCGCATCTGTTGCAGGAACAAAACTAGCACCTAATTTATTGAAGATCTCTGTTGCCGATGCGCTGGACTCATCTCCGCTTTCTGACTTCGCTTTGGTTTCTTCACCTTTCAATGTAATCGTCACATCCTTCTCTTTACCATCGCGTTTATAAGTTAACTTCACTTTATCACCCGGACGCAATCTTGCTACATGCTCTTGCAAATCAGGCGAACCATAAATTGTTCTGCCTTCAATCTTCGTCAACACGTCGCCTGGTTTAATTCCCGCTGCTTCCGCTGCTCCACCTTTCACCACATCGCGAACATACAGACCATTCACATCAGTAATACCAACTTCTTTACGCAAGGCGTCATTGATCTCCGCAAATGTTACTCCCACATAGCCACGTTTCACACTTCCGAACTCTTTGAAATCATCTAAAATCTTTTTCGCAAGGTTGATCGGAATAGCAAACCCGTAACCAGCGTAGGTACCTGTTGGCGATGCGATTGCCGAGTTAATACCAATTAACTCACCACGAGCATTTACTAATGCACCACCGCTATTTCCTTTGTTAATAACCGCATCAGTTTGCAAAAATGATTCCACAGCGGTATTGATTACCTGCTCTTGCGGGCCATAACCATAACCGCGCTGTTGTTGCTGTTGCGACTCACCTAAAATACCAATCTGACGTCCTTTCGCAGAGATAATACCCGCAGTAACTGTCGATTGCAATCCTAGAGGATAACCTACAGCCAATACCCACTCGCCAATCTGTACATTATCAGAGTTACCTAACTTAACAATAGGTAAGTTATTCGCATTTACTTTAATCAAAGCCAAGTCAAAGTTCGCATCCCGACCAATTACTTTTGCTTCATAAGTTCTCTTATCCGTTAAAACCACTTCAATCTTATCCGCATCTTCTACCACGTGGTTATTCGTTACAATATATCCATCTGGGGAAATAATCACACCAGAACCGGAAGCCGTTTGTGGGCGAGCTTGTCCGCGACGTTGCTGTGGTACACCAAAGAATTCTTCAAAAAGATCAAAAGGCATCCCTTCGCCACCGCCACGTGAACCACGACCACTCATCGTGACATTAATATGGACAACGCCAGGAGTAACTGCTGCCGCAGCCTGCGTAAAGTCCGGGTTTCCTGTTGAAGACATTAAAGCCTCCTCGCCAGGATTGTTTGCATAATACACTTTCTGACGCTCTTCAAACGTCATGTTGTCCATCTGTTTATTTTCAAAGAGCTTATACCCTCCTACCGCAATAGCTCCTCCGACGATGGCCGTTAATAATGTTGCTCCTATCTTTTTCATATATTTACTGAATAATCTAAAAAAATCATGTTTCGTATTGCTTAGTTCAAATGTAATACCATTAGATTTTAACAAATAGCTTTTGTCAGTTAAAAAATGTTAACAAAAAGGTTCAAAATCCGAGTTTTAACAGCTTTTAACAAAAAGAACTCGAATTGTAACAAGAATATTAAAATTACCGCATATTTTCAACCCTAATGAACAAAGAAATCAAATTTTATAAATATCAAGGTGCAGGGAATGACTTTGTCTTAATTGATAACCGAAATCTCGCTTTTGATGCCGCTGACAACGATTTAATAAAACGCTTATGTGATCGTCGGTTCGGAATTGGAGGCGACGGGCTAATGCTGCTTCAAGATACAAAAAATTTCGACTTCGAAATGCTTTATTACAATGCAGACGGGAGAGAAGGCACGATGTGTGGCAACGGAGGACGTTGTTTAGTGGCTTTCGCAAGGGACCTTCATATCATCCAAAGCAAAACTGCCTTTTTGGCAGTAGACGGGCCGCACGAAGCAGAAATACATGACAACCAGGTCAATCTGGGAATGATTCCCGTGACGGAATACCAAATGGATGGCGAGGCTTATGTGCTTAATACAGGCTCACCGCATTACGTTCAGTTTGTAGAAGACTTAAGCCAAATCAATATGTTCAAAGAAGGCTATGCTATCCGCAACAATGCAACCTATGCAGAAAAGGGTATTAATGTCAATTTTATCGAAAAAGAGGGCGAAGGATATTTCGTGCGTACGTTCGAACGTGGTGTAGAAGACGAGACCTATGCCTGCGGTACGGGAGCCGTAGCTTCAGCGATGAGCGTAGCATTGAAGGAGGGAAAGGACGGCGATTTCAATATCCCTATTCGTGTGCTCGGCGGACAGCTGTATGTCTCCTTTCATAAGGAGGATACTTCATTCAGCAAGGTGTTCTTAACAGGACCTGCCGTTCAGGTTTTCCAAGGCAGTATCAGCATCTAAAAATACAAATGGGGGATCTCTCCCCCATTTTGCTAGACCAAAAGGTCTACTTTATTTAAACACGTTCTTTTAGTTTACTCCAGCTTTCTTGGTCGCTGTCAAATGCATCTCTACCAAATAAGTTCCCGGCAAATTAAACTTCATTCCAAATCTCATCTGTAGGATGTATGATTTAGGATCAGTCTTATAAGTAATCTTATACGGAGGATCCCAGGTATCTACATAATCAACAGACTCAATGTACTTATCATAGATACGGTAGTAACACAAAATATTATTCGTTTGAGAATCCCAGTATACATCAGGGAAACGCGCCTGTGCATAGTCGTGGATAACAGAATTCTCCGTTACAGTTGTCTTATACGCAAAAGTTGCCATGGTATTTAAGAACGAATCACCGTTAGGTCTACGCTCTAAAGCTTTTCCAGGGAATACTGCACCATTCTTATCATACACTTTCAGAATAACCTGGTTAGGGCCATTTGCATCTCTAGTAACCTTAAACGTCATGTTCGCACTCTGTTGTTTCGAAATATCGAACCAATCCACATCATGATTATAACGTTTGCTTGAACCATCCTTAGGATCTACAAGAATGAAATATGGCGCTGTTGTATGTTCATACAATAAAGGATCATTGACTTTTATCGTCGTGATACCTTTATATTCTTTCGTACCATTCGGATTCTCAATCTTCAAATCCAATAAATATTCACCAACAGGGACACCCTCTGTCGCTTGAGTAAACATCAATTGACCACTCTTCTCGATTACTTGCAAAGGAAGGCGCATCTCTTTTGTGCGCTTCGCGTCAATCAATGCTAAGGTCGTATCGGTTTTCGGATCATACTTCTCTTTCCATACGGTAATTTCCGATGGTTTGAAGAAGGATTCTTCACGCTGTCCGGTTGCCTTATTTCGAACATCCAGTATGGTAATCTTAAAGGGAGGAGTCGAGTTGTCCGGAATAATACCCGTTACTATTTTAAAAACTCCTCGCTCCGCTACAACCGGGTTGGACCCATAACGGATATTGTCGCTCAAATAGCCTACATCCACCTTCTTACAGCCGGCAAAAACCAGCATAGCCAGCAGAACGCAGGATAAGGCCGCTTTATATATTCTTTTCATCGTCTTCTTATTTAATATTCAACTTTAAACCTCTAAGCCAAGTGTGGTTGTTTGTCAGTACATGAAGCACACCCGTTGTCGTTTCTATACCGCTCGTTTGACAAATAAACTTCTGGTCTAACAAGTTCGCATTCCCCGAAGGATCTTTAATCTGACCAGCGACAAGCACATCACGAGCGCCGATGATTCGCGTATAATACATGAACTTTGGACGCTCAGGAATCAACCCTCCCGCACTATAATCATCATTTGAATGCGGTTCTAATGAAATCCAGAATTTATAATTGTCTAATTTACTCGCAAATTCCTTCCCATTCGCATCCAAACCATCTCTTACGATCGTTTCAGGAAATAAGTAAACCGACATCGAATCGCGCAACATCTTTGGCGTAAAGTATTTGAACAAGGTGTCCAAGGTGTAGTTACGACGCTCATCGACCGCTCTTACCTGCGCTTGGCGTAAGCTCAGAAAGTTCTTGATGCTGTAATTCGTGGGAGCAAACATAGTCCCCTTGCTATTGATTAAATCTTTCATCTCGCCTTTATCGATAATCATCAGCACAGTATCAAACAGCCCACGAGGATGTGATTTCAAATAATCATAGGTCGTCATGTTAACCTTAGGATTACTTACTCCACCGTCAATAACGCTATCTTTCTTACAAGAGAAGAAAAGTATCGCTACAAACGGGATAATAAACAACATATTTATATTTTTCATTTCTTTCTTTTTTAGATTAATATTTACCCATCCAATAAGGAATCTGCGTTAGATCTTTATTAGAATTCAAGTTACTGTTGTGAATAGGGAAGTAAAAACCTTTCAAGGCTAAACGATCAGAACCGTTTGCTCCACGCGCTAAGCTCCAAGAGATTAAAGTGCTAGAACTGAAAGGGAATTCTGCTTCGCTCTTCTTTTTCCAAATATTGCGAACAAGGTCAAAATAGCTATGCCCTTCTCCGATCAACTCACGTTGTCTTTCCATAAGAATCTCCGTATATAAACTACGATCATCCATTGCGGTTGTAAGCGGACCGATACCTGCACGAGTTCTAATCAGGTTTAAAGCGTTACGTGCTTCAGCAGAGCGCTTTAAATTCATCAGTGCTTCAGATTTGAGCAAGATAAGGTCTGCTAGACGAAAAATAACAATATTACTTTCAGCACGCAGATTTCCTGAACCCGATGTATTTTTGAATACGAAATTGCTGTATTTACGCATGGCGTAGCGAGCAGTAATTGCATTGTTATCCACTGTAACAGGACCATCATCAAATTTCACAAAGAAATCATCACGACGTAAATCCGCGGCATTGCTATACAGGCGGTTTAAGCGTGATTGATCCACGTAATAGTTCGGAACCATAAAAGGAAATCCTGGAAACGTGATATTGCTTGTTGTTGTAAACGTCAAATTGGATCCGAATACGCCTATGTTTGCATTGTAACCTGAGGACTCCGATTCGCTATCCTTCTGCGTTATGACAAATATATTCTCTCTAGCTGTCGCATTTTTAAACACATCACGAACATTTCCTCCCGCCAACAGTGCATAGTCTGCTGTTTGATTGATTACCGAATCCGCATAAACCAAGCTCTTTGCATAGTCGTTTTGGAAAGCCGTTGCATGCGCTAATAATGCTAATGCCGCGCCTTTGTTTCCTCTTCTTCTTCCCGACTCCTCCACGGACTTCCAGCTCATCAATGAGGATGCTTTCTGTGCATCCGAAACAACTAATTTTAAAATCTCGTCGCTTGACGTCGCTCCTTTACGTTCCGCATCATCAGCCGTTTGCGTAGGCTTTGTTTGCAAAGGCACATCGCCCCAAACACGCGTCATGTAAAAATAGGCCAGCGCACGCATGTAATAGGCTTGCCCTAGTAAAGTGTTTTTCTGTCCTTCCGCAAAACTTGCATCCGGAATTTCCGGTGTCTTAGTAATCACCAAATTGGCAACGTCAATAATTCGATACCAGTTGGTCCAATTATGAATGCCCGTCTCACGATATGGTGTCACAAAACTTCCGCTATTGAATATCTCCGAGTGGTTAGTCCCATCATTTGTTACGAATTTACCTATTGGTGCATCGCCCCAAATGAAGAACGCTTGATTGGTATTAATCGCATTACGGAAAAGTCCATAGGCACCATTTAACGCTCCTTCAACATCACTCGCACTTTTCCAGTACACATTACCGTATGTATCGTTCTTTAAAACGTTGTCGAGCTCTTTCTCACAGGAAACGAACATGCTGCTCGTTGTTAACAAACAGATACCTGCAATTGATCGTATTATATTTCTTGTTTTCATTATTTCTCCGTTAAAAATCAAACTGAATACCTAATGTGAATTTCGAAGGCAATGGATAACCATCGGCCATATCATATCCGCGACCGTCTACACGCTCTGCATCGATTCCTGAGAATTTCTGAATCATCAACACATTGTCCATCGAACCGTATAAACGAAGCGTATTTAGTTTCGCTCTTTGCATCCATTCATGTTTTGAAGGGTTGAAACGGTAAGTCAGGTTCACGTTTTTAATGCGGATATACCATCCCGGCTCCATAAACATAGATTGCCCTGTTCTCCAGGTATAAAGACCCAAATAAGGGTTAAATGCAGGATATTGTGCCACATCGCCATTTTGCTTCCAGTAGCTGTATTGCTCCATATCGCCGATCGAACGTCTCGCTAAGTCAAAAGGATTACCATAGAAGAAACTGTTAGACATGCGTCGAGCGAAAGATTGGTTCATGATGTCTCTACCAAAGGTGAATGTGGTCAGGATTTGTACCGAGAAATCTTTGTAGCTGAATAAGTTGGTAAAACCTCCTACAACTTTCGGATTTGGATCACCAAAGAAGGTACGGTCATCCTCGCCCACGCCATCAGAGATTTTGTAATCGCCATTCACGTCCACCCAGTTTGCATAACCTGGCTTCAATGTTCCCCATTTTGTACTTCCAACTGCTCCTGTGTAAGGATTGCTGATCAAGCTGCTTTCTGAGCTGATTGCGCCGTCCACCAAGAAACCATAGAACATGTTCAAGGGTTTTCCAACCACATAAACAGCCTCGCCGTAGTAGATATCACGGTTGCCATTTGGCAATGCCGTTACCATATTCTTGTTGAATGCTAAGTTGATCGATGGCGTCCATTGGAATCCGTCTTCTTTATTGAATACTCGACCGCCTACATTCAATTCGACCCCACTATTACGTACGGATGCTGCATTGGTGAACGTACTTAAGTACCCCGTATATTCCGGAATACTGATGCTCAACATCTGACCTGATGTTTCACGTGTATAGGCATCGATGTTGAAGAATAAACGATTGTTGAATAAGCTACCATCCAAACCTAAGTTCCAAGTAGCCGTTTCCTGCCAAGTGATGTTATCATTCGTGATACCCGCGTAGTTTGGAATAACCGCCGTTTGACCACCATAGGTTGGCACAGTACCTGAACCCGGATAAGATGCCTCACCCGCTAGGTAAGCATTGTAACGGTCATAATCCGTGATACTGGACTCATCCCCCGTTTTACCCCAACTACCTCTCAACTTCAGCTCGTTGATCCAACCCAATTCCGAAGCAAACTCCTCGTTAGAGATGATCCAACCCAAAGCTAATGAAGGGAAATCACCCCATTTATTGTTCTTTCCGAAACGAGAGGAAGCGTCCCTTCTCCAAACCGCATCTAATAGATAGCGATTATCATAATCGTAGTGAATGGCTCCTAAGAAAGATAGCTTAGAATAAGTGGAAAGGTCGGTATAACCTGCTAAACCACCTGTTTTAATCCCCTTGATAACTTGAATATTATCATTAGGAATACCCGAACCTAAAAGGTACATACCATTGTTCGTGCGGGTTTCAAACTCTTGAATTAAATTGGCTGTAAAGTTGTGAACCTCTCCTAAAGTTTTTGTCCACAACAAGTTGTTCGTCAATAAATATTTTCTGTATTGTGTGGAAGTCGCCTTACCAGCCGCTAAGCCATCGCCGTTCATGTAAGATGGCGAGAAGAAATCATTCTTAGCCGTCGAATAGTTGATGATGCTACGTGTACTGATGCGGAAATCCTTCAAAAAAGTGTAACGCAATTCTCCAACCCCTGTTAAATCTACGTTGATATTTTCATTGCGTTGATGTTCGTAAGGGTTCAGGATTCCATCTAATGTTTCATCTGACAGTTGGTATAGCGATGAATACATATCGATAGGATTAATGCCGTAGACATTTCTGTAAGATCCCTCGCGAATGTATTCCGTCGTGCCTCTACCCTCTTTTCTATTCATGGTCGACACCTTGAAGTTAGTCAACAACTCTAAATTCTTCGTGAAGTTGAAATTCACGTTACTGGTAAACGAGTATCGTTTAAATCCGGTATTGATTACGACCCCTTTTTCGTTGTATAAACCACCTGAAACACGGTAATTGATATTTTCTGTACCACCAGATACCGACAGGTCGTAGTTTTGGATTCCTCCCGGACGGAAGAATAACTCTTGATAATCGGTATTGCCGTTAAAAGCTGGATTCAAACTATCCGTCAACATGATCGGTAAGTTCCCTTGTTGTGCATAGGTGCCATAACGGTATAAAAGAGCAAGCTTTTGATCGCGCTCAGCAACACCTAGCAGCGTATTTAATTTCTCAGGCTTCGTAATGTAACCTTGGTAAACGTTTAAGCTAATTCTTGGTGTTCCGATACGACCACGCTTAGTTTTAACAAGGATAACCCCGTTATTTGCGCGCGCACCGTATAGCGCTGCCGCCGAGGCATCTTTTAATACGTCGACCGATTCGATATCGTTCGGGTTCAAGCTCGACAAGAAGTTGGTTCCCGTTACGTTGTAAGCACGAACCTCATCATCGGCAATCGGCACCCCATCAATGACGTAAAGCGGATTGCTCGTAATGTTCTCCGAATCAAATTGGCTACTCGAACGCGGAATCGTTGAGTTACCGCGGATAACTAAAGAGGTCTTTACCCCAGGCATACCCGTAAAGTTCTGAACGTTCACCCCCGGTAATTTACCCTGAAGTAAAACGTCAATACTCGCTGCAGGAAGGTTTTCAATATCCTTTGCGGTTACACTGGAAATAGATCCCGTAGTTTTTCTACGATCAATCGTCGTATACCCCGTAACGATTGTTTCTTCCAGGGCATTCGAAGCTTCCTCCATTGTGACGTTAATTCTGCTACGGTTCTCCACAGGAACTTCCCTGCGTTGATAACCCACAAGATCAAAAATAAGAACGTCGTTGCCAGCAACATTTACTTCATAGGCACCGTTATTATCGGTAGCGACCAAAGCTTTGTTACCTTTTTTCAGACGAACAGAAACACCTGTTAAGGCTCCATTCTGATCTGATACAACACCCGTAACTTTAATTTGACCTGTTGCAGCGAAACTGCAACATAAGATGAGCAAAAAGGCTACAAAAATCCCCTTAAACTCCAGAAAAGATCTGCGTAAATCTTGAATCATAAAAAGGCTTGTTAAATGTTAAGGTTTTGTTAATAATTATGAGGATAAAATTAATCAGTAGAATAACACTTACAACTTGCGAATCGCTGTCAGAATATCGCTACGCAGTTCGCAAACGTTTGCGAAATATTATTTTAATCAAAGCAATCGATTGCTCAATTTTTTCAAATTTGTAACAAAGTTCTTTATCCTTATTAAATTTTGATATCAACTAACAGTACGTTTGTTAAAATTATATACCGCATTCTGTGATATAACATTAAATTAACCGCATACATTTTTACCCAACCTAATATTTGATGTATATTAGTAGCTTTTTCTAGCGAACAATATCCAGCATGCAGCAACGATCTACTTCATTGCCTTATCGATTAGTGTATTCATTGGGAAGACATCCTTACCTAGGATTTCTAATAGAACCGCACATTGTTCACTTAAATCAAAATGGTTCTTATTCCTTGTCGTATAAACGGGTATTCAGCAATACGGTCGATGAATTTGCCGCTGCGCTGGATGACCTGGATTATAAATTGATCAAGCTGCTTGATGAAATTGAACAAACCCATATCATCAAGCAATTTCATAAAAAACCCATCCGACCGGCAGATTACTTCAGCAAAATATTCGATCAAAACATTTACGATTATATCCGGCCCAAAATAGAGCAACGCATGCTCAGCTTCTTAAATCAGGTAGGCGATAAACCCTTATTCCTGATGAGCAAAGACGGATATCCGGCGGAACAAGAATTACAGATCGCGCCAAAGACAACCTCCATTCTGTTCCATTTCCGCCGAAACGACATAGAAACGCGATATTTCCCAACCTTGAAATACGACGGGCATCGCATGGAGTTTATGTATAAGGATGCCGAAGTCATCGTGAACCAGCAGGCCTGGCTACTTTTGGATAATACCTTGTATCACTTCGACGAAGAATTGGAAGGCAAAAAACTAACTCCATTCCTGAACAAGCGATTTATATCCATTCCACGCAATACCGAGAAGAAGTATTTTGAAACCTTCGTGACCGGGCTTATTGAAAAGCATCATGTTTATGCAGAAGGCTTGGATATCATCAGCTATAAGGAAAATGCAAGCCCCGAATTGCGGATTATCTATAGCCCGGAGGGCGAAGCACAACTGCAGCTATATTTTCAATACGGCAACTATACCTTCCCGGCGGGAGGAAACCACGCCATTACCGTTAAATATGTCCATGAATCGGAAGCCGATCAGCATAAGTTTTACCGAATAAAACGATCGACAGCATGGGAAGAAAAAAGAGAAGCGCTGCTTGCGCAGATGGGACTACAGAAGGCTGATGCGCTCTTTAGCACCTTTAAGCCAAAAGATATCGGGCTAGGCTTTAATCCATCAGCAATCGAATGGGTCAATGAGCATTTGGCAGAACTGGAAAAAGAGGGCTTTCACATCACGCAAAGCCATAAGGAAAAACGCTTCCTGATCGGCAAGACCAGTATCAGTATAGAGATCGCCGAGGAGAATGACTGGTTTGATGTCAAAGCCATCGTCCGCTTCGGCCCCTACGAGATTCCTTTTACCTCGCTGCGCCAACATATCATCAATAAACAACAAGAGTTCGAACTGCCCAATGGCGAAATAGCAATTATTCCCCAAGAGTGGTTCTCACAATATGAGCATCTCTTCCAGTTCTCATCCAAGAAAGATGAAATTCGCCTTAACCGTGTTCATATCGGTCTGCTAAATGATGTCAGCGAACATACCGAGGTCACGATGCAACGCAAGCTGAACAAGCTGGGCGAATTTGATGAGATAGCCGATATTGAAGCTCCAAAGAAGTTTAAGGGCTCATTGCGCCCCTATCAGAAGGCTGGTTACAACTGGTTCCATTTCCTTCAGGAATATCGCTTCGGCGGGCTGCTTGCCGACGATATGGGATTGGGAAAGACTGTACAGACCCTGGCACTTTTACAGCACCAAAAAGAACTCCTTGGCGCCAATGATGCCAGGACATCGCTATTGATAGTTCCTACCTCGCTGATTTTCAACTGGCAAAAGGAAGCCGAGCGCTTTGTCCCGGATCTTCGTGTCCATCTACATACTGGTGGCAACCGCAGCAAGGACAACTTTGCATTCAGCCATTTCGATCTGATCATCACCACCTATGGGATTGCCCGAATCGATGAGGATCTTCTTTCCGGATTCTTCTTCAATTATATTATTCTGGACGAAAGTCAGAACATCAAAAATCCGCGTTCTAAGTCCTTCAGTTCGATAAAACAGCTCAAGAGCAAACATAAGCTTGCTCTTAGTGGTACGCCTATTGAAAATAGCGTGCTAGACATCTGGTCGCAAATGCATTTTGCCAATCCAGGTTTATTGGGCTCTTTCACCTATTTCCAAAAAGAGTTTGTTCAAGCGATCGAAAAGAAAAAGGATGAGGAGAAAGCCCGCCGATTGCAGGCGATTATCAAGCCTTTCGTGCTCCGACGTACGAAATCGCAGGTAGCAACAGAACTGCCCCCGAAATCGGAACAGATATTCTATTGCAGCATGTCTGACGAGCAACTCGAATATTACGAACGTGTCAAATCCGAATACAGAAACGCTTTGCTGGATGGCGCCTTCTCAGGCAAGGCAACGCAGATCGCCCTGCTACAAGGGTTGACGAAGCTTCGACAGCTCGCCAACCACCCTGCTATGATCGACCAAGGTTACGACGGCGGATCCGGTAAATTTGATGCCGCGATCGAACTGATGGAGTCCATCATCAAAGAAGGAAACAAGGTCTTGATCTTCTCCCAGTTCGTAAAACACCTGCAACTATTCCGCGACCACTTCGAGAAGGAGAAGATTCGCTATGCCTACCTCGACGGATCAACATCCGACCGCAATGCGGCCGTCAAAGCATTTAAAGAAGCCGATGACATACAGGTCTTCCTCATATCGATCAAAGCCGGCGGTGTAGGACTCAACCTCACCGAAGCTGACTATGTTTTTATCCTCGACCCTTGGTGGAACCCTGCCGTCGAACAGCAAGCCATCGACCGTAGCCACCGCATCGGCCAAGTAAAAAATGTATTTATCTATAAATTCATCAGCAAAGACAGCATCGAAGAAAAAATCCTCGCCTTGCAAGGCATGAAAAAATCCCTTGCAAGCTCCCTCATTACCACCGAAGAAAGCTTCGTAAAATCACTAAGCAAAGCAGATATTAGTGAGTTGTTTAGTTAGTAGTTAGTATTTAGTAGTTAGTATTTAGACCTATGGCGGGTAGATAAGAGGTGAGATATTAGACTTTAGATTTCAGACATTAGATTTTAGATTTTAAAGCAGGGCGCCGTTTAGGTGCCTTTCTTTTTGCGAATAAACGAAAGGAGGGTGGAAGGATTGGCAGGATCGAGTCTAACTACTAACTACTAAGTACTAAATACTATTTCTGAACCAGGAAAGGAAGGATGGAAGGATTGGCAGGATCCTGTATATCCTAAAATCCTTTTTTTCTTGGTTCAAGACAAATACCTAAAAGACCGCAACACTCTAATGTCTGACATCTAAAATCTCATATCTAAATACCAAGTACTAGATAGATCCATTATAAAGCCCTTTCAAACCCAATGTATAACCCTTTCAAACCCGATTCGGAACGGGTATTAAAGGGTTATGCATTGGGTGGAGAAGGGAAGCGACTTATTGCAGTATAGAATCAGTGTAGCGGGATAAAAAAAGCGCTAGAATTTCTCCTAGCGCTTCTTCTATTATTTTAAACGTAGCCTTTACAGGGCATTTCTAAAGTTTTGAGCACTTTCTTTTACTTCCGGCATATTATTCTCCCAGTTGTATTCGTATTCTGCGGAGAACATGCCTTTAAAGTTTTGGCGTTTTAATTCCGCTTGTACTTCCTTCAGTCCTAATTTTCCGGTTCCCCAAGGCACATCATGCGCCTTTTTGTTGCCGAATTCGTTCAAGTCCTTGAAGTGAAGGTGAATGATTCTGCCTTCTAATTTCTTTAGGCAGTCGATCGGGTTCAAGCCCGAGCGCATCCAGTGGCCCACATCTGCTGTTGCGCCCATTCGCTTGCTGCGGCCGTTTAAGGCTTTTAAGACAACGTCAGGATTCCAATATATGGATGGGGTTGGGTGATTATGGATACCGACAAGGATATCGTATTTGTCTGCGAGATTGGAGACCACGTCAAGCATATCTTCTTTTGGTTCGCAGTTGATAACTTTGACGCCCATATCTTTGGCAAAGGCAAATACCTTCTCCCATTCATCTGCATCTTTGGCTCCTACTACGCCGTAAGCATGCAATGTGATCTTTTTATCTTTAAGAAGCTTCTTCACCAGCTCTCTTCCTTCCTTAGAAAGTTCATAGGTCATCTTCTCCGCGCTTCCTGCACCAATTGTTTGGCCAGGGAAGGCCTCCACATAGCGTAAGCCAGCGCTATCAATTTTGTTCAATGCGTCAGCAAAGGAGAACAAGCGGAAGGTATAAGCTTGTGCGCCTAATTTCCAGCCCAATTTTTCTTCCGGAAAAGACTGCTGTGTGTTCACTTGTTGCGCTTTCCCGTTGGTTGCGCAGGATGTTGCCAGCAACATAGCCGAAGCAGCACATCCGAAGAGTAACTTCTTAAATAAATTCATTCGTATTCGTTTAGTTGATTGATTATGCTTCAAAATGAGGCAATGCCGACGCGATGCGCGCAATCACTTCCTCTTTTCCTAAAAGCTCTGCAATCTTAAATACGTCTGGTCCAAACTTACCGCCAACTAACATAATACGGAAAGGCATCATTAACTCGCCGATCTTCATGCCTGAATCTGCAATCTTTCCTTTAAAGAAGGATTCTAAACTCGCTGCTTCCCAAAGGGGCTGCGTTGCAAAGTCTGTTGCGATTTGTTTGAAGAAGGCTGTTTTGTCAGTGTTCCATTTCGGTTTAACGGCATCAACATCATATTGTGCAGGCTTTTGGAAGAAGAAAGAGGCTTGCTCCCAAAAATCTTCAACGTAAGTTAGTCTTTCTTTCACTAAATCCAAGATAGAATTGATAAAATTATCCGCTATTCCGTCCGTATTTAGTTCATGTTTAGTCATGATGGCTTTCACCTGTGGCAGAAGTTCGCTGTTGTCGGTGATTTTTATCCATTCTTGATTGAACCACTTTGCTTTCTCGAAGTCGAATTTCGCTCCGGCTTTACTGATGCGCTCAACGGAGAATTTAGCAATAAGCTCCTCCATCGTGAAGATCTCCTGCTCCGTTCCATCGTTCCAGCCTAACATTGCTAGTAAGTTGATAAAAGACTCCGGTAAGAATCCACGCTCGCGGTAACCGACAGTCAGTTCACCGGTCTTCGGATCGGTCCAGTTCATTGCGTAAACAGGGAAGCCTAAGCGATCGCCATCGCGCTTGCTCAACTTTCCTTTCCCGTCAGGTTTAAGGATAAGCGGCATATGTGCCCATTGCGGCATCTCGTTCTTCCAGCCCAAATACTCCCATAAGAGTAGGTGTACCGGTGCGGAAGGCAGCCATTCTTCGCCACGGAAGACATGGGATATTTCCATTGCTTTATCATCCACAACTACTGCCAAATGGTAGGTTGGCATACCGTCGGCTTTCAAAAGCACTTTATCATCTACTAATTTTGTTTCAAAACTTACGCGTCCACGTATCATATCATCAAAAGAAACAACTTCGTCTTCCGGCATCTTGATGCGGATTGTATGCGGCGTTCCTGCAGCCAATAAACGTTGTGTTTCCTCTTCACCTAAGCTCAGGGAGTTACGAAGATCCATGCGGTTGTCGTGTGCATAGCGGAAGTTTGGTTGCAATTTACGCTGCTCATCTAATTCCTCTGCGGTGTCAAATGCGTAGTAGGCATTTCCATTCTTTACTAATTCTTCCGCAAATTGGCGGTAAGAGGGCTTGCGCTCACTTTGACGGTAAGGACCGAAAGCACCTTCATTCCAGGGGCTTTCATCTGGTGTTAATCCGCACCATGTTAAACATTCTTTGATATATTCTTCAGCACCAGGTACAAAACGCGTTTGATCGGTATCCTCGATACGAAGGATAAAATCACCGTTATGATGTTTTGCAAAAAGGTAGTTGAACAATGCGGTTCTTACGCCGCCTAAATGTAACCCGCCTGTAGGACTTGGCGCGAAACGAACCCTTACTTTGTTTTGTGAACTCATAACCGCAAAATTAAGCATTTCTTTATTTTGTTTGTTGAAGCTATTGGAAAATCATTAATTTGCTGATAATAATTGGGTCTATGAAGCAACATCCGTATCGATATAATAAGCAACAATGGAAGTTTTTATTGTTTTTATTTGCTGCCTTGATTGCTACGGCCTCACTGTTATACAGCAATTATCTTGTTAAAAACCTTTCTAAATCCGAGCGTACAAAGGCGGAAGTCTGGGCGATGTCGACCAAGAGTATCGTGACGATGCCGGATGTGAACGACGAGTTCATCAGTTTTATTTCTGCAGTACGCGATAGTTTGAGCTTGCCTGCCATCATTACTGATGAGAATGAAGCAATCGTTGCCTGGCGCGATCTAGACAGCACCAAGACGGACAATCGTGCAGACCCTGACTCAAATAAGCAGTATGACCCGGATTATTTCCAAAAGCAATTGAATAAGATGAAGAAGGCTCATCCGCCTATTCATATTTCATTGGATAGCGGGCAGGAATGGCGCGTTTATTACCGCGACTCAGATGCGCTGGCGCAACTGCGCATATTTCCATACCTTCAATTATCATTGATTGCAATCTTTCTAGTAATCGCTTATACGGTATTTAATTCCATTCGTGATTCGGAACAGAACCTGGTTTGGGTGGGGATGGCCAAAGAGGCTGCCCACCAATTAGGGACGCCTATTTCGTCGATGATGGGCTGGCTTGAGCTCGCCCGTGTTACGTATGATGCGGAAGATGACAGCGTATTCAATGAGATGGAGCGAGACATCAAACGATTGGAAATTGTTGCCGATCGTTTTTCTAAAATCGGCTCGACACCTTCCCTATCCAATCATGCGGTGTACCCGGTGGTGGAAGAGTATGTGAATTATTTTAAAGTTAGAACGAGTCAACGTATTACATTTGAGCTCGAGGGCGACCAGCAGGTCGCAGCAAAATTGAATGTGCAAGTCTTCGATTGGATCATCGAAAACCTGCTAAAAAATGCGGTGAATGCTATCGAAGCTGAAGGTAAGATTAGCATTAACATTTCGGAAAACATTGCAAAAGAAGAAATTTTTATTGACATTAGCGACACCGGAAAAGGGATCCCTAGGGCAAATTGGGAGACTATTTTTCAACCAGGATATACGACGCGCAAACGTGGCTGGGGCTTAGGGCTAAGTTTGACGAAACGTATGGTCTACTACCATCAGGGACAAATTTTTGTTAAAGAATCCGAAATAGGAAAAGGAACCACATTTAGAATTATCTTAAAAAGTAATTTACGCTATGAACCAACTCAAATCTGACGAATACCCGGCGATATTCAGTGACTATATTGAAACCGTAACTGGGGACGTGATGGAGGAACTGACGAGTCAAGTCGAGACATTTCCCGAATTTATTGCGAGCATTCCAGAGCGTATGGGGTCCTATGCATATGCCGAGGATAAGTGGACAATTAAGGAGGTTTTATGCCATATCCTAGATTGCGAACGGGTGATGGCCTATCGGGCGCTACGCTTCGGGAGAAACGACATGACTGCATTAGCGTCTTTTGAGCAAGACGAGTTTGTATCCAATGGACGCCATAACGAACGCGAATTGGCTGATATCGCGCAGGAGTTTATTCACCTCAGAAAGGCAAACCTTTATTTGTTCAACTCGTTTGATGAAAACGAACTGATTAGAAAGGGCATGGCTTCCGATCGCTTAATCAGTGTCAGGGCTTTATTATATGTGATTGCTGGTCACCTTAACCATCATGTAATCATCTTGAAGGCTCGCTATTTGAAGAATCAAAACTTAAGCAACGATGTGGTTTAGAGCATATTCATTGGAGGAAATCAACTCCTACTTCGCCATTAATATGACTGGTTTTCTCGATATCAAAGCAACATCGATTACAGATGATTCCTTAGTTGCTGAGATGCCTGTTACAGAAAAGGTAAAACAACCCTTCGGCATTCTACATGGCGGAGCATCCGTTGTTCTTGCCGAATCCGTTGGTAGTATTGCGTCTGCATTAATCATCGATATGGACAAATATGCGGCGGTAGGTTTAGATATTAATGCAAACCATCTTCGCCCCGTGACAAAAGGCAAGGTTTTCGCAACTTGTAAGCCCCTTCATATTGGAAAAACGACCCATGTATGGGATATTCGCATTGCCGACGAACGCGGAAAACCTGTTTGTATTTCCCGCTTGACAATGGCTATTATTAAAAAGCCTTAAAAATTTTAAAAAAAATATAAAATTCATAAAACAATCATCTTGAATGCTTGTTCAACCATATATACTACCATTTTTTGGTTTTATGATACGGTTTAGGTTTTTAGAGAGACGTCGCCCATTCGATGTCTCTCTACCTTTTTTCGGAGCTGCCTGTCTGACAAAGGCACGCAGGAACTTTCATTCCTTTTAGTGTTTCCGTGTAAATATGACAGGTTTATAGGCAAGATTTACAGCACTTAAGGCAAAAAACATTCCCTAATATAAATAGAGAATCATCAACAATTTGTTACAAATGCAATCGATTGTCTAACAAATAGTGTTTTTAAATATGGATTTATTTTATTAGCCTTGTGACTATCAAAAAATTCATAATCGATTAAATCAATTTTATGACCACTCAGAATAATCAATCAACCGTCGGACCAATGATTATAATTGGTGCCCTGTTCTTTATTTTTGGATTCGCCACTTGGCTCAACTCCTTATTAATTCCTTACTTAAGAATTGCTTGTGAATTGACAGAAGTACAATCTTACTTTGTTACTTTCGCATTTTACATTGCATATTTAGTAATGGCGCCGGTTTCGACATGGGTGTTGAACAGATTCGGTTTTAAGAATGGTATGGCGATATCACTCGGTATCATGGCGGTTGGTGCACTATTATTTATACCTGCAGCCTACTCTCGTACTTATTTATTATTCCTGACTGGATTATTCGTGATGGGTGGTGGATTAGCCATCTTACAGACCGCTTCCAATCCCTACATCACGATCTTAGGTCCTGTAAAGACTGCTGCGAAGCGTATCAGTATCATGGGTATCTGTAATAAGTTTGCTGGTGCGCTTGCTCCGATTATCCTAGGTTACTTCTTAAACTTAAGTGAGGCAGATAAGGTACAACAATCATTAGCGACGATGAGTCCTGAAGAGTCTGCGCAGGCTTTGGATAAAATTGCATTACAAGTGGTTAATCCATATATCGGAATTGTTGTCGTATTGATTATTTTGGCCGTATGGATTTCCCGTGCTAACCTTCCTGAAGTAAAAGGTGACGAAGAGGAAGATGCAACACATCACCTCGCATCTGAGAGCAAACAAAGTATTTTTGATTTCCCACATGTAATCTTAGGATTCATCTGTTTATTCTTATACGTTGGTGTTGAAGTGTTGGCAGGTGATACGATCATTGCCTACGGTACTTACTTAGGAATTCCGTTAGATACGGCTAAATTCTTTACCTCATTCACGATGGTTTCCATGGTTATTGGTTATATCATCGGTATTGTTGCGATCCCAAAATACCTTTCTCAAGAAACGGCTTTAAAATTATGTGCTATTCTAGGTGCAATTTTAACCGTAGGTATTGTCTTCACTGATGGTATGGTTTCCTTGACTTTAGTAGGTTTATTAGGTTTAGCAAACTCTTTAGTGTGGCCTGCGATTTGGCCATTGGCACTAAAAGGAGTTGGTAAATTTACGAGCGCGGCTTCCGGCATCTTAGTTATGGGTATCGCCGGTGGTGCCGTTATTCCATTATTATATGGACAGCTTGCGCACTCGGTTGGTTCACACCAAGCATATTGGATTGCATTGCCTTGTTACCTGTATATTCTTTATTATGCAGTAGCGGGACACAAAGTTCGAAAATAAGACGTTTAAACATATTGCAAACGGAGATAGGTGACTATCTCCGTTTGTTTTTTGCGCTAGGCTTCGTATCTTCGAGAATTCTAGTTTTGAAAATATGAAAAAAATTGCATTAACACTCCTGCTAGCATCAGGACTGATCTTCAGCGCACAACAAGCTGATGCGCAGATTAAATTGCCTCCTGCGAGTAGTACCCAATTTATACTTCAAGATTTAGGGATCAGCCAGGTTAGCGTAGTCTACCAGCGTCCGAACATGAAGGGCAGAAAAATTTTTGGCGATCTCGTTCCCTACGATCAAATTTGGCGTACCGGTGCAAACAACGCAACCAACATTACCTTCCAAAGTGATGTAAAAATCGAAGGACAGGCGCTAGAAGCGGGCACATATGCATTGTTCACACTTCCAGGAAAAGAGGAATGGACTATTATTTTCAATAAAAACGCAAAGCAATGGGGTGCATATACCTACGATAAAGCAGATGACGTTCTGCGCGTAAAAGTAAAACCTCGCGCATTAACTAATCCCATCGAAACATTTACGATTGCTTTTGAAGAGGTCAACGATCAGAACTTAAAAGCTTGCCTTTTATGGGAAAAAACGAAGGTTTCGTTTCTAATCGAAGTGGATCAGAAAGCAGAGATCCTAGCAAGTATTGATGAAGCGATGCGAGGCGAGAAAAAACCTTATTTTCAAGCGGCTCAATATTACTATACGCATGGCTTAGACATCAAAAAAGCTGCAGAATGGATGGTAGAAGCAGATAAAGGCAACAGCAAGGCTCCACATATCAAATACTGGAAATCCTTGATCTTAGCGAAAGCTGGTGACAAGAAAGGCGCGATAAAAGCTGCTGAAGAAGGCTTGAAAATGGCGAAATCGCAGAACAACGGCGAATACGTGAAGTTGAATACGCAAGCATTAGAAGCTGCTAAGAAATAGAGTAGCGATTGAATATAAAATAAAGAGCGCCCTTAGAATTTCAAGGGCGCTCTTTATTTTTCTGATCCTGTCCACTTTCCATGGCCATCAAGCACTTTCATTCCGGTTGTTGTTCCATGGAAACAGGAAAGTCTTTATGTTAATTCTTTAATGCTTCCAACAATATTTCGACGGGATGCAAGGCAGTTTCGGATGTTCCATCTTTTATTTGATGACGGCAACTGGCGCCCGGTGCGGCAATGATTGTTTCTTTAGCCTTTGCGCGAACGGCTGGAAATAACACCAGTTCCCCGATCTGCATAGACATCTCATAATGTTCTTTCTCATATCCAAAGGAACCCGCCATACCACAGCAGCCCGAGGGGATATTTTTCACTTTATAATTCGCCGGAATAGCTAATATCTGGTTTACTGTGGCTAACAATCCCCAGGCTTTCTGCTGACAATGGCCATGCAATAAGATTTCCTTCTCTTGCCCTGTAAACTGGGAGGAAGAAATATTGCCGGCTTGAAATTCCTCCCATATAAATTCCTCAATGGTCAATGCAAAGGGCGCAATTCTTTCTGCAGCTTCTATAAGATGATCATCGACAAGATCTACGTATTCATCCCGGAAGGTCAAAATAGTTGATGGCTCTACCGCCACCATCTTACTGTTGGAATTTAGTCGGTCGGCAAAAATAGCGACGTTTTTATTCGCCAGCTTCTTCGCTTCCCGAAGGAGTCCTTTAGACAGTAGTGCGCGTCCGGAAAATGCGTGCGGCACCATCAGCACCTGATATCCTAATTTTTCCAGAAGTATAATGGCTTTCTTTCCTAAATCAACGTCGTTGAAGTTGGTAAACTCGTCGCAGAAAAAGTAGACGGATTTAAGGGGTTGCCTGCCGGCGATATACTTTTTATCTCGTTCGGCATACCATTTTCTTAAGGTTTTGGCAGCAATCTTCGGGATATGACGCTGCGGTGCAAACCCCAGAATATTCTTTACGATTCCGCCGGTCAGTTTATTCCCGACAACAGCATTGTATAAGCCCGCTACGGGCTGCATGAACTGTGTAAGGCTGTCTACATGGCCAATCATCCTGGAGCGCATCGGAATACCATTGGCATCATAATAGCCCTGTAGGAATTCGGCCTTGAGTTTAGCCATATCGACGCTTGAAGGGCATTCGGATTTGCAGGCCTTGCAGCTTAGACAAAGATCCATGATCTCTTTGATTTCTTCATGGTCAAAGGGATTTTCCTTACTCGAATGCGTAATCATTTCGCGCAGGATATTTGCCCGGGCTCTGGTTGTATCTTTCTCGTTCTTGCTCGCCATGTAAGATGGGCACATCGTTCCGCCCGACAAATGCGATTTTCGACAGTCTCCAGATCCGTTACACTGCTCTACATGCTGTATGTAGGTTTGATTAGGATAGCGAAATACGGTTTTTATTTCACGATTTTGTTGCCCTGGCTCATAGCGCAGGAAGCTATTCATGGATGGCGTATTGACTATTTTTCCAGGGTTAAAAATTCCTTTTGGGTCCCAGGTATGTTTGATATCTTTTAATAACTGGTAGTTATGATCACCAATCATTAAAGGGATAAACTCGCCTCTTAATCGGCCGTCGCCATGCTCTCCGCTAAGGGAACCCTTATATTTCTTGACGAGGTGTGCAATCTCTAACGCAATTTCTCTAAAGAGCTGGTTGCCCGCTGCTGTCTTTAGGTTGATAATGGGACGTAGGTGTAGTTCGCCCGTCGCCGCATGCGCGTAATGCACTGCATAAAGCTTATACTTTTCTAGTATGTCGTTGAAATCTGCAATATAGGCCGGCAAATCCTCGACAGCGACGGCCGTATCTTCGATCACCGCCACAGGTTTATCATCGCCCGGAACATTGCTCAACAAGCCTAGACCAGCCTTTCGCAAATCCCAAACCCGTTTTTTATCGGCTCCGAGAACTAAGGGAAAATGATAGCCTAGCCCATGCGCTCTCATATCGGCTTCGACGGCTTCGACCTTGCGGAATATTTCGTCCTGATCTTTGCCATCGTACTCGACGATCAAGACGGCCGCAGGGTTCCCATCCACAAAGAAGCGGTTGTTTGACTGTTCTAAATTATCTTTCGTTCGCTCGAGGATATAGCTGTCCATCAGTTCACTCACGAGCGGCTTGTGCTTCAGTGCGATGAGATTAGCATGCAGGGCATCCTGCAGGCTCGCAAAGTGCACACAAAGCAGTCCGGTGGGGTTTGTATTTAAAGGATCTACATGGAGTTTAATCTCCGTGATGAATGCAAGTGTACCCTCGGAGCCACATATCAGCTTACAGAAGCTAAAAGGCTCTTTTCCTGCCGTGAATGGATCGGTTTCCAATAACATATCGACGGCATAGCCGGTATTTCGGCGCATGATCGATGCTTTTGGAAAGTTTGCGCGTATTTCCTGTTGATTCTGATAATTGCTCAACATGCTTCGGATATGCTTGTAGATTTTACCCTCCAGACTATCCAAATTACATTTTTCACTAAATTCTTCGAAAGACAAGGCTTTGAATTCGACTTCTGAACCGTCGCTTAGCAAGGCTTTTATTGCTAAGGTATGCTCGCGGGCACTACCATAGATCAGGGAATTGGATCCGCATGAATTGTTGCCCACCATCCCACCGATCATCG
Source organism: Sphingobacterium sp. BN32 (assembly GCF_030503615.1). Classification (NCBI taxonomy): domain Bacteria; kingdom Pseudomonadati; phylum Bacteroidota; class Sphingobacteriia; order Sphingobacteriales; family Sphingobacteriaceae; genus Sphingobacterium; species Sphingobacterium sp. BN32. The sequence continues at coordinate 352,804 of NZ_CP129963.1, read as the reverse complement.
CGCGGTTTGCGGTCGACGTTTCGGGCCCGAAGTACAATTGATAAGGTCTGAGGAACATATTCAACTCATCCCGAATGACCCCGGGTTGTACGCTTACCCAATGTTCTTCTGCATTTACCTCGATAATGGAGGTAAAATATTTCGATACATCGACTACAATCCCAGCTCCTACGACCTGCCCTGCAAGGGAGGTCCCGGCAGTACGTGGAATCAAAGAAACCTGATGCTGATTTGCAAATTGGATAAGCAAAGCAATGTCCTGCTTATCTTTCGGATAAGCGACTGCCAATGGAATCTCGCGATAAGCTGAGGCATCTGTTGCATACAACAGACGCATTTTCTCATCCCAATAAAGTTCACCGCCTAACTGAGGTGCAAGCAGAGCCAACTCCTCTTCTATCATCTTCTAACCTTTTATTTGCGTTGTATATGTACTTTCGAAAATCTTATCGGCGTTGTTGGTCTCAAAACCATCGCGACGATGTTTTGCTTCAAGCTGTTCTTTTGGAACATCTTTAAATTCCGGCAGTACGGAGCGTTCAGCAAATTCAACGTAGCTGCCTGCAATTTGTATAGTCTTCCCGTCGGCAAAAGTTGCATCATAAAGTGCGGAAACTGTACTGCTTTGACGAAGTAAGCCGTCTTCGCTGGTCTTTATCTTTCCACCTGAGGTATTCAGCTTCACACCTATGCTTTCTAAAAAAGCATTGAATTCTTCCAATGTATTATAACCATCTTTCAATTCGTGTATACTGATGGTATAATGATTAAGGTAGTATCGGTTGTAGATTACCCATGCCGCATATTCGCTTTCAGCAAGCAATGTCTGATACTCTTCGGAAGTTGGCAGATCCCATAATGGCTTCTGCAAGAATGCAGCCGCTTCTTCACCGTTGTTAAGATCTAAACGATCAACAGGATCGGAGGTAATATCTTTGGTGTATTTATAAATGATGTCCTGAACCGGTTTACTCAATTCTGAAACACGTAGTTCAGAGACAAATATTCTAGGATATTCCGGTGAAGGTGGAGCAAACCAATAAGCATCTAATTTCTTGCCTTCGAAATAGAAGTAATCTTTCTTTTGATAACCAAAGGAAAGGAAGATTTTCTCGAAGGATTTAATCCCTAGATTAGGGACGCCCAAAGTGCGGAATGCGATATGGTCATTCACAATATCATCTTGCGATTGTACAACTCCGCGTTCCAACAAAGCTTGGGTAATTTTATCTACATCAGCGACATTTTTACGGTAGTGTTCGAATAGATCGTTTAACACCACGTCGACAGGCTTTTTTTCCTCGAAATGCATAGCAATAAAATTTAGATTTACATAATGAATAAAGTTATCGAAAAATCGATAAATAACAACAATTATTCAATAAATAATGCTTGTTGATAAATTTTATTCAGCAAACTAGAGTTCTTCCGCAAGAATCTTCTCTAACTCTTGTGCTGTTAGGTTCATATTTATATTACCATCTTTGGCAAAGGAGATCTCCCCTGTTTCTTCTGAGACGATGACCGCGAAGGCTTCAGAAACTTCCGTTACGCCGATTGCAGCACGATGTCGAAGTCCGAACTGTGGCGGCAGATCATCAGAATCTGAAAGCGGCAATACCGAGCTCGCCGTCATAATTCGGTTATCAACGATGATCACAGCCCCATCGTGCAAAGGGGAGTTCTTAAAGAATATACTCTCCAGAAGACGCTTCGACACGGGAGCATCGATGATCGTACCGCTGGTTTGGTAGTATTCTTCATCAAAATAACGCGAGAAGACTAGCAAAGCACCAGTTTTCGATTTTGACATGTTCTGGCAGGCTTCGACAATAGGCTTTATGAATTCCGTATTATCTGCGTGCGTTGTCTTTTTCGTTCCAAATACCGACCAAAAGAACTTCTTACGGCGCAACGAGATGTTCTTTCCGATGTGCAGCAAGAAGCGTCGTATCTCCTGCTGGAATACAACGATCAGTGCAATGGACCCTACGGATATGAATCCTCCGAATATTTCCGTCAGTAAGCGCATTTCCATCTGCTTCACAACAAGATAGATACCATAGAAAAGCCCCACCCCGATTAAAATATTAACGGCAATAGTTCCTTTGATCAGGCTATACACATAGTAAATAATGATAGCTACGAGAATGATATCGATAAAGTCAAGCAGACGAAAGCCACTTAAGAGATTGAAATCCAGTCCATCCATATAGCATGCAATTTAAAAAATTTTATCCATTGAAGCAGGTATAATAATTCATAAATTGACCGAACATCCCTGCTTAAAAGTGTAAATTTGTAAAAAGACGATCAGCATGACTAAACTATCCGTAAATATTAACAAAATAGCGACATTACGTAATTCGAGAGGTGGCAATGTCCCGAATGTATTAGCAGCTGCACTTGCGTGCGAACGCTTCGGAGCCGAAGGAATTACCGTTCATCCTAGACCCGACGAGCGCCATATCCGTTATCAGGATGTGTATGATCTGAAGGCAAATATTCAGACCGAGTTCAATATCGAAGGGAACTGTCAGGAGCAAAAGTTTATTGACTTGGTGTTGGCCAATACGCCGACGCAAGTAACCTTAGTACCGGACGCATTAGGTCAGATTACATCAAATCATGGATGGGATACCATTAAATACAAAGATTATCTTTCGGATATGGTGAAGCTATTTAAAGACAAGGGTATTCGCGTATCTATTTTTGTCGATCCGATTGAGGATATGGTGGAGGCGGCAGCAGAAACCGGCACCGACCGTATCGAGCTATATACCGAAGCTTTTGCTGCGGAATATGGCTTTAACAAGGAAGAGGCTATCGCACCTTATTTTAAAGCGGCACTGAAAGCGCGCGAAGTAGGACTAGGTTTGAACGCCGGTCATGATTTGGATTTAAATAACTTGCAATATTTCAATCAGCATATTCCAGAATTATTAGAGGTGAGCATCGGGCATGCATTAATTGCAGATGCGCTATACTTAGGTTTGGAGGAAACTATCAAACGCTATCTGGCAGCGTTGAAATAGAAATAATATCATAAAAAAAGAGCGGGCTATTGATTCAATAGCCCGCTCTTTTTTATAATACTTTGGTATTATTATTCAATACCTTTAAATATTCTATTCCATCTGATCTTGGACAGGAAGGTTCCATCTTTATCCCAGCTCATCCAGGTAAATAATGCTTTACCTACGATGTGATCTTCCGGCACGAAGCCCCATCCTCTAGAGTCTAATGAGTTATGTCTGTTATCACCCATCATCCAATAGTAGTTCATCTTGAAGGTATACGAATCTGCTTTGACATTGTTAATATAATAACCGTCGCCACGTTTTTCAAAGGTATTGCCTTCGTAAATCTGAATCGCTCTTTCGTATAACGGCACAGTCAGGCTATCTAATTTAACGGTCCATCCCTTTGCAGGAACATGGATAGGTCCGAAGTTGTCATAATTCCAAACTACACCGCCTTTATAATGCGGGAATGCAGAAGCACCAGGGCTTGCATCTTGCGGCTCGAAGATTTGCTCTCGAAAGCTTTTAACACTTTCCCAAGACTTCACTTGATCAGCTTCTTCTTTCGTCATGTGGAGTACATAAAATCCAATTCCGGGCTCTGTGTTCACTTGATCTACTTCGATACGCATATCTAAAAGACGCTGCATATTTAAGCCATTTGGTTCAGTTTCTACGATATAGTTTGTTTGGAAGTCCGGATCCGTAAATGCAGGTTCGCCATTGACGAAAAGTCTAGCACGCTCCATTGATACAACATCGCCCGGTAATCCCACACAGCGTTTGATGTAATTCTCGCGCTTGTCGATCGGTCTTTCAATCTCCTCTGGAAAGTTGAATACCACCACGTCATAGCGTTTGATATCCTGGAATCCTGGGAGTCGCTTATACGGCACCTTAATGAGTTCTGAATAGGCTTTACCGCCAGTAATCGGCATGGTATGGTGTGCAAATGGAAATGCCAATGGCGTCATCGGAACACGAGGTCCATAGTTTAATTTACTTACGAACAGGAAATCCCCAACGAGTAAACTACGCTCCATGGAGCCAGTCGGAATCATATAGGCCTCAATTAAAAAGCCGCGAATCAAGGAAGCTGCTACAGTAGCGAATATGATGGCATCAGCCCACTCACGCGCAGTAGATTTCTTATAGGGATATTTTTGCTTGAACTCGTCGGTAGTAGAAAGCCCTAAGTACTTGACATTAGGATCCTTTCCCCACATCGGCAATACGATAAACGGAACTAACACCGCTGCGGCATTTTCCCAAAAGCGACGCTTTCCAAATGCCTTGATGAAGTTCAAGTATAGATCGTAAAAGATGAAAATATTGACAATAGGCACAAACAGCCAAATGATCCACCATGTTGGACGACCAACTAGCTGCGCCATCACATATTGTCCGTAAATAGGAACTACAGCTTCCCAACCCTGCTTTCCAGCTTTTCTATATAACAACCATAGCCCATAAAGTGCGCCGATTGTTGCTATGGCAAAAATGATATACCACATATATTTCTAATTATTAAAATCAAACATTTCAGTTACCTGAAAGAACCCCTTCTTACCTAAAAGCCATTCGGCTGCAATAACCGCGCCCAATGCAAAGCCTTCGCGGCTGTGTGCTGTATGCTTAAATTCTATCTGATCAACCTCTGAGCTGTACAATACCGTATGTGTACCAGGAACTTCCTCGATGCGTAAGCTCTCAATTAATAGTTCATCAGGTTTCGGAATAACCTCTTCTCCTGATCCTTCTACAGAATTTACCCAAGTCTTCTTCGCGTCATTATTATCTAGAATTCCCTCTGCAATCGTAATCGCAGTACCACTTGGAGCGTCCAATTTATGGATATGATGAATCTCCTCGACCTGTACGTCATATTGTTTATAGGGATTTATCGCTTTCGCAAGCATCTTGTTGATATGAAAGAATATATTGACACCTATACTAAAGTTGGAGCCATACAATAAAGCCTGATCTGCTTCAATACAAGTTTCACGAACTTCGTCTAAATGGTCATACCAACCGGTAGTTCCCACCACCAAGGGTAAGTTTGCCTCAAAACAAAGACTGATATTTTCTAATGCTGCATGCGGAGTGCTGAAATCGATTGCTAGATCTGCATCCTGCAAGTCTTCGATTTCTATGCTATCCCTATTGCTTTCATCGACGATAAGAACAACTTCATGACCGCGTTTCATAGCAAAGCGCTCAATCAACTGTCCCATTTTGCCGTATCCCAATAAAACAATTTTCATATGTGGTTAATTGGTTAATTTATTATTTGATGGTAAATGTCATTTTCATTCCCGGTGTCAGCAAGCTTCTACCGTTAATTGGCCCCATACCCATGCCAGGCATAGAAGCGTAAGTTGGCAAGAACGTGGGAGATATTTTTAGACTCAAGTCGTTGCTTACATTCCACCGATTCTTCAACATCGAATCCACGTAGGCTTCAACAATATTGAGCCCATACCATCCAACTGTTACCAAGATGGTCAAATCACGATTTCTGCGCGTGTAATCTTTCTGCTTGATTAACCCTGCTTCATCCCATTGACCAAGCGCAGAGTCCGTACCTGTTCCGAACTCCTGTCTGTATCTCAACTCTGCAAGGAACTCCTTATAGTACCATTGCCAATAATCGAATACGACATAAGAGGTTACAAAGCCCCCATAGATTATTGGGACTTTAATCCACCACAATCCTTTATTGGTATATTGGCCCCACCCAGGTAGGATCAATGAACGCTTCCACGCAACGCGGGATAAGTGCTCAATCTCTAACCTAGCAGAGTCTTTCTTGATATTCTTATAGTAATATTTTGCTCTTTCCTTCTCTGCTTTTTCCCGAGCTTTCCGTTCCGCACGTGTCTCTTTTTTAGTGGAATCTTGTGCTTCCTTAAGTTTTGTGGAATCCTGGATGGCTTTCATATCCACCGAATCCTGGAGTTTCACCGTTTTCTTAGTCTCCGGAATGCTGTCCTTAACTTGCGCGATGCTGAGCGAAAAGGAAAATAGAAAAGCAAGTAGCAATGTAAATCTCATTACCAATCTAGTAGTTCTAAAATTCGGCTTAAATCATCTTCAGAAGAGAAAGGGATAACAATGGATCCTTTTCCTTTAGTAGCTTTTAGATCTAGTTTAACACGAGTAGCGAATTTAGAAGCTAAATCATCTTCAATTTTTTGGTATTGAAAGTCTAGTTGATCTGTCTTCTTCGGTTTGCGACGTCTTTTCTCATCAGCTTGCTGAATTTCACGAACTAATTGTTCTGTTTTACGAACTGAGAGTCCTTTTTCCAATATCTCTTGGAAGACAAACAATTGTTTGTCAACTTCCCCGACATTGATTAAAGCGCGCGCATGTCCCATGGATAAATCGCCATCACGAATAGAAGCTTGAATTACGGGAGGTAATTTTAATAAACGAAGGTAGTTGGTTACTGTAGATCTGTTCTTAGAAACGCGATCTCCGAGTTCTTCCTGTTTCAAACTACACTCTTCAATCATCCGTTGGAAACTCAATGCAATTTCGATCGCATTTAAATTTTCACGTTGAATATTCTCAATCAACGCCATTTCCAACATCTGTTGGTCATTGGCTGTACGGACATATGCAGGAATCTCTGTGATACCCGCCATTTTCGATGCTCTTAATCGACGCTCACCGGAAATAAGTTGGTATTCGTTTTTACCTACCTGGCGAACCGTGATCGGCTGAATTAAGCCTTGAACTTCGATCGACTCTGAAAGTTCGCGCAATGCTTGCTCATCAAAATCAGTCCGTGGTTGAAAAGGATTTATAGCAATTTGGGCAATTTGAATAAAATTGATGCTGCCCGCAGGAGGGTTTGGTGTTTTAGGAGCAGGTGTATTATTGCCTGAAGTATTGCTAACTCCAATATTTTCTTGCTGTAATAAAGCACCTAATCCCTTACCCAAGCCCGTTTTACGCTGTTGTGCTGCCATACTATACTGTTACTGTTTGCGTATTTTCTTTTAACAATCCGTTCTTCTCTAATATCTCACGCGCTAAATTCAGGTAGTTGATAGCTCCTTTACATGAAGCATCGTGCATAATCACTGATATACCGAAGCTTGGTGCTTCGCTAAGACGCGTATTACGTTGGATAATGGTATCAAATACCAAGTCATGGAAATGCGTTCTTACTTCTTCTACAACTTGATTTGACAATCTTAAGCGAACGTCATACATCGTCAATAAGATACCTTCGATTTCTAACGCTGTATTCAATCTATTTTGTACAATTTTGATCGTATTTAATAATTTACCCAATCCCTCTAACGCGAAATATTCACATTGAACAGGGATGATTACTGAATTTGACGCTGTTAATGCATTGATGGTGATAAGTCCCAAGGATGGTGAACAATCGATGATGATGAAGTCATAATCGTCTTTCACTTCATCCAAAATACGCTTCATTTTAAATTCACGCTCCTCTAAATTGATCATTTCAATCTCGGCACCTACCAAGTCTATATGAGCTGGTAATAAATCTAAATTTGGAGTATCTGTATGTTGAATAGCCTCTCTAGGGTCTAAATCGTTAACCAAACATTCGTAAATACTAGCTTTAATTGCACGAGGATCGAAACCAATACCAGAAGTAGAATTCGCTTGTGGATCTGCATCAACTAAAAGTGTTTTATATTCTAAAACGGATAAGCTCGCTGCAAGATTGATTGAGGTAGTGGTTTTCCCAACTCCTCCTTTTTGATTGGCTATGGCAATAATTTTTCCCATGATGATTCCTCAGATTTTGAAACTTCGTCTACTGTGCCTATATAAGTTTCAATCTGCAAATTAACATACCTTTGTGATATAAGACACTTAAATGATGTTAAATTTCTTAATTTTGAAGCTATTCTAAAGCACAGTATACTCAGGATGCTAAGATACAAAAAATTGAATTAGGTATCGACAACCATCTAACATGCTTTTTATAAGTAACATATAAACAATGAATTTAATTATCTCAGGCACAAACCGCAAACGTTCTAACTCCTTAAGAGTCGCAAAATTCTATCAACAAGAGCTTATGAGACGCGGTGAGCAGTTCGAAATTTTGTCCTTAGAGGACTTGCCTGACAACCTTTCTGTAACAGATCTTTATGGCCAGCGTAGCGATGAATTCGCATCGATTCAAGAGAAAGTGTCGACGGCACGAAAATTCATTTTTATTATCCCTGAATATAACGGCAGCTATCCGGGAATACTGAAACTATTCGTTGATGCCTGTTCCTTTCCAAGTTCTTTCTACCACAAGAAAGCAGTACTGGTCGGACTCTCTACCGGCAAATACGGAAACATTCGCGGCGTCGACCATTTTACCGGCGTCTGCAATTATTTAAGAATGCATGTGCTTCCTTTAAAAATTCATATTCCATTAGTACAAAACGAATTAAACGAAGAGGGTAACATCAATGATCCCCTTACGTTAAAGTTCATCGACGAACAGATGGACGAAATAGCAAAATTCTAAATCTATTCGATTACGTTTTTCTATTGTTGATGTAATTGCCTATTTTAGAATTCGCAGTCACATCAACAATTCCTATGTACAAACTATTAAGCATACCCGCGCTTCTATTGATTATTTCCGCTTGCTCAACTCACAATACCGATGAGCGCATTTTTAACGGCAAAAATCTCGATGGCTTCCATATTTATAATCAAACAAAAACAAACTCCAAATGGAAGGTCAGCGATGGAACATTACTTTGCGACCCTAAATCCGACGGAATCTTCGGAGACCTCGTGACTGACCAGGAATTTGAAGACTTCGAACTCAGCTTTGAATGGTGGGTAAAAAAGAGCGGAAACAGCGGGGTCTTCATCAATGTAAAGGAAGATACCGCATTTGCTGCCACATTTGCGACAGGACTGGAGATGCAACTTCTTGATAACGCCAATGCTGAACATCGACATCAAATCGACTCCACACACTGGGCAGGATGTTTGTACAGCGTTGCATGCAATGCTCAAAACTCCAAACCGAAACCTTATGGCCAATGGAATACAGCAAAGATCATTCAGAACAAAGGCATAGTGAGCTTCTGGCTTAATGAAAAACTTACTTTTCAGGATGATATCAATAGCACCTCCTTTATAGAAAAGGTTGCAAAAAGCAACATGAAAAATTATCCAGCATTTAACACCTTCAAAAGCGGGAAAATTGCGTTTCAGAATCATACCGACTCTGTAGGCTTCAGAAATATCCGAATGAAGCGGCTTTAAACCATTATCTGACCTCTCCACTTCATGGAGTATTGTAGACAAATTTTAAAAGCACATACTACAAGCACATTCGTAACGTTCTACAGTTAGGTTAAGAAATTACGGCATGTTTAGTAGATTATAATCGAAATGTCATAAATAGAATCCTTGTCATATTTATTTATAACGATTCTAAATAAGCTGTATATTTATATCCACGAAGGACGAAAACTTCATTTTCATACAAAGTCCTGTTTACCCGCATAAGATAGGTATGCGGGTAAACCAGGCACAAGTAGAATCCTGTAGATATAAATTCGAAAACTCTATGGCCTGCAACAGACCAACTATACTTGCCCGAAACGAACTAGGATTTATTAGCATGCCTGATGGCTCCAATTTAATCCACCTCTGCTTTAATAATCTTCACATAAACTTCTCCGCCGATGAATTTATTGCATTCCGAAGGATTGTAAAAGATTTGCTTCAGGAAGATTGTCGAATTCCATTCCCCGACGGAACCATGCGGGTACTGTTGAACACACCCTACGAGGGGTTAAATTTCTCGTTTAACCACGTAGAGCTGAACCAACTCGCCAGCACGCTGGATGAAGCATACTACATGCGGATGATTTACTCCTACATGAACGATTAATACCAAATTTCCACATACAAAAAAAGCATCAATTTCTTGATGCTTTTTTGTGGAGGCTACTGGATTCGAACCAGTGACCCTCTGCTTGTAAGGCAGATGCTCTGAACCAGCTGAGCTAAGCCTCCTTTTATTTTTGGTGGAGAATACTGGATTCGAACCAGTGACCCTCTGCTTGTAAGGCAGATGCTCTGAACCAGCTGAGCTAATTCTCCTTTTCCGTCTTGCGGTGTGCAAATATAGGTCTAAAAATTGATTTGCAAAATTATTTGAGAAGATTTTTATTAAAAAAACAGCAATTTATTCAAACCCAAATAGATAAAATTACATGATTCTGCATCTAAGAACTCGACGAGAGGCCATCTCCACAAAATTGAGCCCTATACAGCACCCCTTATATCGATGATAAACTAGATCTTCACAAATTCCACTTACGTTACACTCATCTATAACCAGCAAAATTGGCTAAGAAAAAAATAGCTTGAATCTGCCACTAATATTTAATGTACATGCGATAGCATTCCGAAGGGCTATCATGCATTCGAACAAAGAACAAGAAACTAATTATCTAATCATAAAACTTCCAGGAAACTCCGAAACGAAGGAATGCCGGATTCATTGGATAGCGGCGAACCGTATAATATCCCTTCGGATACACATGCTGATTCGCGAAATTATAACTCAAGAATAAGTTTACCCGATCGATATTGGCGGTAAGCCAAAAATCGACAATAGGATAAGTCGAGAAATTGATCCCTACTTGATCATTGTAAAACTGTCCGGCGTTGATCGCGTAAGATGGCGTACGGAAAGGCGTATTAAAGCGAACATCCGCACCGATCCGGAAGTCCATCACCTTGTACAGAATATTTGCGTAATAGAGGCTATGGAAGGTATACAATTCTGGCGTTGCCAAGATATCCATTGCATCCGACTTCTGATAAACCACCATATTGTCTAGGTGGAATCTGCGGAATTTAAAATTCTGCCCCACTGTCAATTTCAGTAAGTTTAAATTACCAGCCTGCGTAGGTGTAATCGCACGCGAGATCACTTGATTGGTTGCTGGATCCATACTTTCCGTGAAGTAGGTGTAGTTATTAATTAGGAAGTACTCTAATTTACCGCTGAAGCCAATCTTCTTATTCGCGTAGGAGAAATTTAGGTTCTGTGTTTTTATCTTATCTAAGCCAAGATCTGCCCAGCTGTGGTAGGTCAGGTTAGCCGTTTCATAAATCATTGCTGGCGACTGATTTTGCGTATAAGCGCCAATTCGCAAATTTCCGATTACATCATTCAAGTGTACATCCGCATAGGCCTCGTATAGGAAGTCGCCAAAATTTCGACCCAGAAGAATCTGTTTTGCCGAGAAATTGACATCCACCTTGTCGCTAAACTTATAGCCAATGTTACCTTTCACCATGCTGTTTTGATACATCTGACTCAGCACACTATCAGTATACCAGATCAAATCGTTCTGGAAGCCCAACTCCACCCGGGCTTCGTTTTTCAACGTTTTGCCGCGCAGAAAGAAGCTATAGGTAAAATCATTAGAGATTGTCGTAATTTTTGTTGTATCATGTACCTCTACAAAACTAGCTAGCGGAAAAGCATTATTTGCGTCCGCCTCATTCTTGAAGAATAAGAATTTTTGTTGCCTGATACTCGAGTTATGCGCGATGACATTTGTCGGGTGAATTTCCGCATCCGGAGCACCCTTGTTCACCGTGTCCAAGCGTCCCATATAGTAGGACTGTCGCAAGAATAATCCAAAATCTTTCCATTTATTATATGGACGGTTTTTCTGCTGACCATTCAACCGGACGGGGTACCGAGCCGGATTTCCCGAGCTTTCCGTATCATCCCGAAACAAAGTATCGTTCAATACCGAGCCGTTCTCCGTCGCATCAACGGTATTGAACGTAAAGTTTGTCAATAAGTTATAACGTTTGTTTGGCGACTCGTACCAAGAAAAGATAGCCCCTTTACGATCGCTATATTCCTGATTTTTGTAATAGCCATCCGTATTGCTCGCATGGTATTCCGCACCGATATTGAGGTTTGGATTAATATTCTGCGCAATGCGGGCCTTGAAGACCTGATCGTCAAAGAAAAAACCTACTGCATAGAGTTCGGAAAACCGCGCTCTCGCGCGAAAATACTCCACAGAATCAGGGTGTAGGATATAGCGTTCTAACGCACGATATCCAGACTGGAAACCTATATTCTTATTCGCATTGAACAATAGATCCCGTGTCGCTAAACCATAAGAGCCCAAGTTGATACTCGGGTTCCAGGGCAAGTTTTGCTTATTATAATATTGAAAATTAACGTGTGATGTATCTAACTGATAGGTTTTCGTGAAACGCTTCATCGTCGCCAGATTTGTATAGCGGACGTATTTTGCGGTAAAAACCACGGAATCTTTCTTGTTATCTTCTTTGGCTCGCGCTGAATCGAGCGCCGAACTGAATTCATCTTCCACCTGCGCATATAGCTTTGGGGAAAGTGCAAACAAGACCAATATTAATAACAACCTACTCAGTACACTCATGTAACGATCTCTAAATAAACGCCCTCAAAAATAGGGCAAAAATCCAAGATTATTGCAATGCAATCAATTCTTTTAAAATACTTGTCATCTTCGGCTCGGCCTCCGTCGCGACTTCAACAATCTCTTTTAGCGAAACTGGTTTCAAATCGCTATGAAAGCCCTCGTCTGTTATCACCGAAATAGCAAAGACTGGCAGGCTCATATGATTAGCAACAATAACCTCCGGAACAGTACTCATCCCTACAATATCACCACCTATGATACGCATGTAACGATATTCTGCCCTGGTTTCCAAGTTTGGACCCGGTGCAGAAACATAAACAACCTCATGCGCAGTCACACCGAGTTTATTGGCGATTTCCATACCTTGCTTGATCATCCCTTTGTCGTAAGGCTGACTCATATCCGGAAAACGAGGTCCCAAATCATCATCGTTCGACCCTCGTAACGGATTATCCGGCAATAGGTTGATATGATCTTCGATAATACCAATATCGCCCTTCTTAATCGCTGGATTCAACGAGCCTGAAGCATTCGACACAAACAACTTGCTGATGCCCAAAGCCTTCATAACACGTACCGGAAAAGTGATCTCCTGCATGTTGTAACCTTCATAATAATGCAAGCGACCCTGCATCGCTACAACGCGACGTCCATTGAGCTTACCAAAGATTAGCTTGCCGGTATGAAATTCAACTGTTGATATGGGGAAGTTGGGAATATTAGCATACATCATCTGATGTTCAACCTCGATCTCATTGACAAGTTTGCCAAGTCCGGTGCCTAATATAATTCCAAATTCTGGAGCGAAGTCGCCGATCTTGCGGCGTATAGAGTGGATAGATTCGTCGATTAAATGATACATGTGTGCAAAATATACTTAGTAGTCAAAACTACTGGATTTTTTTTGCACACACAAATCATTCAAGCAGGCATTATTTACTGCCCGCAATTTTACCTTCAACCTTGCCAGGAGAAGTAATTAATAACAACAAGTAAGTAATCAAACCATTATAAACAATCAGTTCGAATCCAATTTTATAGGCCGTATGAGGCAACACATATTGATTCAGTAAGAATATCAATAATGGAGAAATCACACATACAAAAGGCACTAAATTATCATTGACTCTTCGCTTGGTTAAAATTCCGAAAGAGAACAAGCCCAATAATGGTCCATAAGTATATCCGGCAATTTTAAAAATCGCGGATACGACAGATTCATCATTTATCCAATGGAAAAGAAGAATCACTAATAGCATAACAATAGAAAATCCTAAATGAACGAAGTTACGTTGCTTGACCAATTTAGGATCGTTCGGATTCTCTTTCTTATTGAAGTTCAAAAAGTCGACACAGTAAGATGTCGTCAATGCTGTTAGTGCAGAATCCGTTGTTGCGAAGGTCGCAGCTGTTAGACCCATCATGAAAATAATACCCGGCAATAGCGTCAAATGACGTAAAGCAATCTCCGGATACAAATAATCTGACTTCCCTAAATCAGCTAATTTAATGCCGTTCGCATCTGCATAGAAATACAATAATGCACCTACCGCTAAGAAAAATAAGTTGATGACGATAAAAATACTAGTAAAGGTCATCATGTTCTTTTGCGCTTCACCAATTGTTTTCATACTCAGGTTCTTTTGCATCAAATCTTGGTCTAAGCCCGTCATTGCAATCGTGACAAAGGCACCACCGATAATATGCTTCAAAAAGTGTCTCGTATCGCCAAGCAGATTTTCCCAAATAAAGATCTTCGAATAAGAACTCTCTTTAACCTTTTCAAAAGCTTCGAACACGGTTAACCCAAGCCCGTCCGCCATAAAATAGATCGACAATATAACTGCTAATAACAGGAAGGTTGTCTGTAGGGTATCCGTAATGATAATCGTCTTGAGCCCACCTTTATTGGTATACAACCAGATCAATAATAAGCAGACTGCTACCGTTAAGATAAAAGGTACATTCCAGGCATCGAAGATATAGCGTTGTAATACGATGGCGACAAGATATAAGCGAAATGCAGAACCGATCGTTCTGGAAATCAAGAATATCATCGCTCCGGATTTATAGCTCTTATGACCTAACCGTTCTTCCAAATACGTATAAATAGAGGTTAGGTTCATGCGATAGTAAAGCGGCAATAACACGTAGGCGATGATGACAAAGCCAATCGCATTCCCGATTACAAATTGGAAATAACTGAAGTTATTGGGATCCGACATCCCACCGGGCGTATTACCGACGTCTCCAGGAACGGAAATGAACGTAACACCGGATAATGCCGTACCAATCATTCCGAAGGCAACCATGTACCATTTGGCATTACGGTTGGCAACGAAGAATGTTGAGTTATCTGAAGAATCCTTTGACGTGAAATAAGAAACCGCCAGCAAGACTCCAAAATAAACAACAAGAAAGGATAATAATATAATAGGTGACATATGTTTGTTTAGCTATTCTTTTCTAGGTTGAAGTTATCGATCGCCTTGCGCACATTACCGAATTTCTCGATCAAAGCGGTAGCTGTTTGCTCGTCGGTTCCGGTCTCTGCCATCACCATACGAACACCTCTCCCCACCAATTTATGGTTCGATAGCTGCATGTCCACCATTTTATTTCCCTTAACACGTCCTAACTGAATCATAACAGCCGTACTGATCATGTTTAAAGCTAGTTTTTGCGCTGTTCCAGCTTTCATACGAGTAGAACCTGTCACAAACTCAGGGCCTACGATCAGTTCTACCGGGTACTGTGCGATGGCAGCAATTGGCGAGTTGCCATTACATACAATACATCCTGTAGCAATGCCCATCTCATTCGCTTTCTCCAATCCGCCGATAACGTAAGGAGTCGTCCCTGAAGCAGCAATACCGATTACAACATCGTTAGTATTGATTGCATACTCCTCAAGGTCTTTCCATGCTTGTTGCTCGTCATCTTCTGCAAATTCAACAGCTTTACGGATGGCCGTATCGCCACCAGCGATCAGGCCGATAACCCAATCAAAAGGAACACCATAAGTCGGCGGGCATTCCGAAGCATCCAAAATACCTAGACGTCCGCTTGTACCAGCACCAATGTAAAAAAGACGACCGCCTTTTTTCATACGCTCCACAATCACCTTAACCAAGGATTCAATATGAGCAATCTCCCTCTCCACCGCCAACGGAACGGTTTTATCTTCGTTATTAATATTTGTCAGAATTTCGTGAACAGACATCTTGTCCAAGTCCTGATAATGGGAATCCTTTTCCGTTGTGTTGATCATACTATGTAGCATTTTGAAATACCTATATATAACTTTTCGTAAATATGCGATTTTTTATTAAAAACCGCAACAACATGCACTCTCGTTTTTTATAAACTTTTGATAGGCGAATTTATCACTTTTCCATTTTAATAAATCAAATAATTCACACTATCGATTAAAAAATTACCCCGTATTCGAGGTTATAATTGATAAATCAACAATTTCCTAACGTTAAGTTGACATCATCAATTTAAAATATTAAGCAAACTTCTATTCTGCCGATTCGGGACAAGCTCAGTTTTAATATTTCCAACGATGATAAACGTGCAATTTTATGCGCGTTTTACCTCCTGTTTTTTTCAAAAAGCCGAGTATTTCCTCCGAATAAGCAGCACGTGTAACAAGCTTAGCAATAATTCCCGTACGAATTCCTCGCGAATTCATGGGTTATTGTGAGAAATGAAACGAACTAATAAGATAACATGCTTATCTTTCCATCCATTGTACTGACAACGACCTTATTTTTCCATAGAAGCAGTGGATTGATCATCGCATTGGATACCTTATACTGCCACTTTACTTTTCCTGACTTTGCATCGATCGCACTAAATAATCCCTTATCACTAGGCACAAACACCATTCGACCTTTACTCTGTATAGCGGTGGGTGCTAATTCATAGGGTAATTTCAGATTAGATTTCCAGGTGATTTGCATACTGTCCGCCATGACCGGAACGCCAATCAGCTCGCCATCCATCGTCTTTGCATAAACCAGCTTTTTATTTGATGAAAGTCCCATCGACTCCCGCACCTTTTCCGTATCCTTTTTCTCGCGCCATATTGTTTTGCCGGTTTTCAAATCTATAGCCGTCATGTATCGGTCGGGAGCAACAATAAAGACCCTGTTCTTATGCACAACGGGATAACATGCCGCCGCTGAAAACATCCTGTTCTGATGTCCATTCCACCACTCCCACTGTAGTGCTCCACTGTTTTGATCGAGCGCATAAAAACCATTTCCCCAAGATCCAAAGATCACTTTGCCATCTGCCAAAGTGGGCAATGTGGAAACATAGCCCTTGACTTGATCAAACTGCCATAATAGCTTCCCGTCTGCGATCCGAATACATCTAAAAATACCGTCAGAAGCACCGATAAACGCTTTCCCGTTTGCTACGGCTGCTGATCCTAACACAGCTTTCTTTGCTTCAAGCTTCCACTTTAGCGCACCTGACTTCGAGTCCAGACCATAAATGAAATGATCCGTAGAGCCCACAACCAGCGTTCCTTCATGAAATGCCGGCGTCGCATATACTTTCCCGCCTGTTTTGAATGTCCACGCTCGTTTCCCATCTTGTAAATCCAACGCAAAGACTTCACCAACGGTATTTGCTGTAAACAACAGCTTCCCGTCTGTACTCATGCCTGCGCCTATATCTCCATGATCTTGATACGCCCAAACCAATCTTGCAGTCGTTGATTTATTGACATTATAGTCCGGACGTGCATATTGCCCTTCTGTTCCTTTCTGCACAGGACGAAGCGCTACTTTCAACCATGGATCCTCCGTATTGATTAACGGTCGACGCACTTGAAAAATTGCTGAATCGTTACGAATCGTGATTAAGTTGTATCCACCAACAGCTTCTTTTGCTCGGAGGTTCGACCGCAACATAACTCCCGGAATCCCCTCCCAATCGTATAAACGATTTTGATGGCCATGCCCACATAAAGCCAACTGTACATTACGCGTCTTCAATCGATCAATCGATTCAAACCAGTTGTTCAAGGACTCGTCTAATGGATAATGATTGATTGCGATCAGTGGTGTTTCCTTATTTGGATATTCCTGAAAAATCGAGTCCATCCAGACGAGATTCTCTCTAGGAATCTGACCCGGACTCATCCGCATATTCGGACCTGAGGCCGTGCCAATGATATCATAACCCTTGTGCTTCAAAAAGAATGTTTCCCTTCCAAAAACACGACGGAAGCTATTCGCACCACTTTCCGACCAATTGCTGTCGTGGTTTCCCGGGATGACAAACCAAGGCCGTTGAATACTATCTAAAATACGCTTCGCTAAAAGTAACTCTTCATCGGATCCAAACTCGGTAATATCGCCCGAGAAGATCACAAAGTCGATATTCTTAAGCTCATTAATGTCCCGAACGGTACGACGTAGATCATCCGCGCCAGTTGAGCCACCGACATGCGTATCTGTAACCTGAGCGAAACGAAAGGATTGGGCAAAAGAAATTTGCCCACATAGCAAAAAGATGAAAACAAAAAGTCTCGGCAAATACATGAAAACAATAAAAGTTTAGGTCGTTAATAAGGCTTCCTATGGTTAAGGAAGCCTCTTGTTATTTTTGTAAAGGTGTTGATTCTTGACTTTCTACATGATCCGAATTTACCGTGGTAACCACGTAATAACCAGATTTAGAAACGCTTAATTTAGTTTCTTTCGTAAAAGCCAATAACTCGCCTTCTGCTGTCAAACTCGCAAAATAATAAACTGCCGATTTAACATCGCCCGTTGTTGACCAAGTTAATTCATTTCCAGTAAGCTTCACATTCGTCGGTGTAACCGGCGGTGGAGCAACTGCTCGGCCAAAGAAAGGCATAAGGACATCCTTCGAATAAAGCTCCGCTAATTTATCAGTAATACCAATGCGATTCGCTAAAATATCGCGCGAACTATACATCACGCTCCCTCTTACATACTGATTTTTACGAGCTAAATCAAACTGTTTAACCAACTCAGCTGTATTTTGAAACGCTGCACCTCCATCGGCTGCCCCGAATTTATAAAAACCATGTCCAATCACCAAACCTGCTTTTCCACGGAATTGAGACCATGTTGCTAAGTTGCGCTCAAAAGGATTGAAAGAGTTGCCGATTTCTTGATAAAGCTGAGGAATCAAAATGTCAACCCAGCCTGATGAAGTCCATTTCGCTACATCAGCAAAAAGCCCATTGTAGTTATTGTCTTTATTGGCGCCCGGTGAAACGGAAAATACCATTTGGGGTTTCGTTGTTTTGACTGTATTGAAGACCCCTTCAATCGCCTTGTCTACATTCCCTCTTCTGAAATCCGCTTTGTTGCTATAACCAGCCCCATATTTTTGGTAATCGGCATCATCAGGATGTGTTTCACCTGAAGGGTAGAAATAGTCGTCAAAATGAATTCCATCGACATTATATTTCGTGATAAAATCTTTGACAATATCATTTAGACGCTGGCGCACTTCTGGCAATGCCGGGTTGTAAATACGTATCGTCGGATAGTCGATTACCCAGCTTGCATTAACCGACGGATGTAGCGCCGGATAGGCTGCAGTTGCTGATGCGCGCGTAGAGATACGGTAAGGGTTCATCCAAGCGTGAAATTCCATGCCGCGAGCATGCGTTTCTTCGATTAAGAAGTTCATGACATCGTAGCCAGGATCCACACCGCGTGTTCCCGACAGTGCGGCAGACCAAGGTTCGTAAGGCGAATTATAGAACGCATCGCCCATCCCTTTGACCTGAAAAAACACAGCGTTAAATTTTAATGCTTTCAATCGATCCAGGATCTGTATATACTTTTGTTTCTGCGCAGCTTCGCCACGCACTCCTGGCCAGTCAAGCTCCCATACGGTCGCAATCCAAGCGCCTCGCATCTCCTTAGTAGGAAATTTCAAAGTCGTTGCAGGAGGCTCAGGCTCTGGCGTAGTCCCTGGTCCATCGGAACTCTTGCTACAGCTATTCAGCAATAGCGCAAGCACAAAAAATAAGCTAAAATAAATTGATATTCTTTTCATCTATAATTGGTTTTAAAAGAAAGAAAGGACGCCCAAACACCGATCAACAATCAGCGCTAGACGTCCTCTCTCCTTATATTAATCAAAAGATCTCATTAATCTGTTGCCACGTTTACAGGAAACTCAACGATTGCAAATCCGGCATCCGTAGTCGCTCCGTAAACCATTAATTTCTGGTCTTTCCCAGCAGCATCTTTTACCACATAAAATCCTGATTGCGTACCAGGCGCAGTATTGGTCGCCGCTGAAATAGAGAACTCATACACAGGTTTCTTATCACCTTGCTCAAATGCTGTTAATGCATCAACGACGTTTGCTCCTGCAGTGATATTATAAATTCTCATTACCGCATCAGGCGCTGTATTTGCTGTTCTTGGAATGGTTACCACCAATAAATAACGTTGACCATTGAAGTTAACGATACGAGGATCCCCAGAGTGTACTGGAATCGAAGTAACACCCATGGTATAGGCCACACTACCCGCATTGTTTAATACAGCGATAGGTTTATCATGACCCGTAACTAGGTACGACTCTGTACCGGCAATATGATTGTATGAAGACCATTGTCCGTAGGTTGTACGTGTATCGAAAGAGATCGTCTCTGTAACCTTATTATAATTCTCAATTTTCACGCGCATAACCTGAACACCCGCAGAGATGAAGAACGCATAACCATTTCCGTTTGCATCCAAGTCTAACGAGAAATTATCTCCGTGACGAGCGCCAGCACCTACAATAGAACCTACATTGATGTTGGCAATAACTTCCGGAGCGGATGTAGGGGTTGCCCAGTGATAGATTTTTAATGGCGACGATGCAGCGGTTGATAAATTGGCTACATAGCTATGTCCATTTATTTGAGCACCCATATTATGCGTGTAAGTACCACCGGTAACACCTGTTACATTCAGTTTTATTGGGTTCAGACGATTCGCTTTCAAATCTTCCACTGGAA
This sequence comes from Sphingobacterium sp. BN32, assembly GCF_030503615.1. NCBI lineage: Bacteria > Pseudomonadati > Bacteroidota > Sphingobacteriia > Sphingobacteriales > Sphingobacteriaceae > Sphingobacterium > Sphingobacterium sp. BN32. The sequence goes on along the minus strand of NZ_CP129963.1, from coordinate 332,306 downwards.
GTAAATGTATTCCTGTAGCACCTCTACTAACCACTAATACATATTTACCATCAAATCCTGATCCTCTCGTCAACTGTCCGCCCCAACCAATATAAGTAGGATTTCCAATCGGATTGCTCGAATAGTCGAAAACAGTTGGCTTCGTGAAGTCTGCCCCATATACAGGCACTTTGAAACGGATCAATGCCTTATATTCTTTAAATCGAGGAGCGTTCAACACTTTGATAATAATCTCTTTTTCAGCATCGCCTGATTTATATGGAATATTATAAACAGCATTTTCTATGCTCGCTCCCTCCGATGTTTCCACCTCAAATTTTAGGTTTGAAAAATCCGATAAGGTATCGATGCGCGGAAAGGAGATTGTTTTTTTATTCTCATCTATCTTTCCTTCTAAAACCTCCGTTCCACTTTTACCCGCATTAACAATGCGAATAGCTTTTAGATCTGTATATTTATCGGATTCCACATTACCTGGAAAATCCTCCGAACAAGAACTAAAACCTGCAAGGCCAATTAGCGCGATAATCACAGCACCAATAAAGCGGTTTAATTTCATTTTCATATGGTTAATCTATTATGAATTCATTATTAGTTTTGCGGCCATCCTTGTGTTTGATCCAAGACATAACCCTTCGCTTCATACTCAGCGATTTGGTTTCTACCAACCGGCGACAAGTATGGGTTTATATTCACCTGATTCAGGAACGGTAATCGATCTGCATTTTGTATATAACGATAGAAACCATTCATTTTCGCAGGACTACTTGGATCCGCAGCGTTGAAAACTTCAATCTGTCCATTCAGCTTCACAACGGATACACCTGTTTTCAAATCGCCAGGTAGCTCTTTTAAGAAATTTACCCAACCGCCAGATAGTAAGTCTGGATTTTGCTGTGTATCCATGTATTGCAATTTCGACCAACGCTTAAGATCTGCTAAGCGAGAATGTTCAAACGTCATTTCCATACGGCGCTCTCTACGAATCTCCCAAATCAAACTGGAAACCTGAACATCGCGCTCTGAATCCTGAGGTAAGTCGCCTAACTTCATCGGTGCTGTCTTTTTCACCCCTTTTTCAATAGCCTCTGCCGCCAACGGACGTTGTCTGATTTTGTTGATTGAACGGTCAATATCCGCCTGCGAAACTGCTACACCACCAAGGGTCGCTAATTCAGCCTTGGTTTCGATCCAGTTCAACAATACTTCGGCATAACGCAATACTGGCGCGTCAGTGGTATTGTTTGCTCCTGAATATGGAACTCCTGGCGCTCCGCCAGACGCGACGCGGTTTTGAACATCTCTTGGTAAGAATTTCGTGATATATAAATACGACGCTCTATTTCTGATCGAAGGATCTGTGTGGAACGTAGCTTCAAAACGAGAATCCCTTGTCTTAACCAAAGAATCTAGTGTAAAATCGCTCGCTGGCGCTAAATCCGAATTTTGCCAAACTTTACCATCAATACAGATGTATGATTTAATTAGATCGGTCGTTGGACCATACGTTATATTCTCTGCTAAGTTATGTAGAGAAAGGATCGTGTGTTTAACATCAACCGCGTCGTCATACTGTCTATAAAGAACCATGTCTTTGTTGCCAGCTAAATTCTCGGAAGTAAATTGCGAACGGTAATCAGTAACAATATCATATTTCCCACTTGCGATAACCATCTCGCCTGCTCTCAATGCTAATTCGAAAAACTTCTTCGCGCGTTCATTATTTTTATCATAATATTTTTGCCAAGAGCCTTCGTTCATGGCAAGACGAGACACGAAACCAGCCACCACATAACGGTTTACATTTTGAACACCATCGTTCAAACGTACATTCTCTAGAGCAAAGCTTAGATCGTCATACACATGATCCATTACTTCGTCACGTGGTGTACGTTTTTTGTAAAGCTCATCGGTTTCATCAATATCTACCGGTCTATCGTAGTAAGGAACATCTCCATACGATTGTACCAATTGAGAATAACGGAACGCTCTAAAGAAACGACCTATACCCATCCAGTGATTAAAAGCTTCTGCACTAAGAACAGAGTTCATTCTGTTCTGCACACGGTCAATCATGATGTTGATCGAACGGATGTTGCTATAGCTCCAAATTTGACTTACAGGTACCGCTCTTGTGAACTGCGACTGATTACCTTGAAACAATAAGTCATCGCTAAACGTATAACCGGCTAAAAGGGCATCACCATTATCAAATCCTTTTCCATAACCAACGAAGAAGTCGGTGTAATATTTATTTGCATACAAACGAACATTTTCTTCTGTCGTCCATGCGTTATCGTCGTCTGCTTTGGTAAGCATCGGTCTGTCTAAGAATTTTTCACAACTGCTCAAACTGCTTAGTGCCAATGCTGCCGCGACGAATATGCTATATTTAATTTTCATAATAATTTCCTCCTAAAGTTTATAAGCCAATCTGAATACCTAAAGAAGCGGACTTGAACGACGGTGTACCAGTACCTGTTCTACCCAAATTATAGTTGCCATCTGTACGTAGCATACTATTTCCAGAGATAGTTTCCGGATCGATCGGTAAACCACGTAGGTTGTCAAATGTGAAGAAGTTCTCTAATGACACGTAGATACGCGCATTTTTTAAGTGAATTCTATTTAACACATTTTCTGAAACCGCATAACCAAAGGTGATATTCTTGATTTTGAAGTAAGACATATCCAATAGGTAACGAGTTTGAGGGCGCATTACATAGCCTTCGTCTACACCACCTAAGTTCCAAGCGCGAGGATAGAAAGCATCTGTACGATCCGCTTTCCAGAAATCTTCCGCAATAGCTTGTGGCATTGCACCATCCTTCACATGATAACCAGGAATAGCTAACTGACCAGAACCCCAAATCTCACGTTTTCCAACTCCTTGTAGGAATACGGATAAATCGAATCCTTTCCAGTCTGCACCTAAACGGAAACCATATTCGTAACGTGGCGTTGAGTTACCGATTACGACACGGTCACCAGGATTACCATTCGTATTATCACCGTTTGTGATATAACCATCGCCATTCACGTCGACAAATTTTACATCACCAGGGCTCATGATCATAATACCATTACCATCCTCAAAGAATGTTTGGTACACCGGATTATTCCCAGCTAATTGATTCGTTACTTTCGATACACCTTCGTGAACAATCGTAACTTTCTGATGATTGCCATCAGCGTCGTACAAGAAGTCTTCTTTTTGGTATAAACGATCCGTTACATAACCATAGATATCACCATAACGTCTTCCGGTCGAATAGGCACTATTCACCAAGCGGTTTTCCCATGGAGTTGCCCAGTCTGCACCTTTCGTAATTACGGTAATCGCATCTGCTAAATTCGCATTTGCAGAAAGTCTTAGACCATTATCAAATCTGTGCGAATAGTCTAATGCAATTTCCCATCCTCTAGTTCTTAAGTTACCATAGTTTCCTTCAGGAGCTGCGCTTTGACCAAATGTTGCCGGAGGTACTTCCCCTGGAATGATCATATCTTTGGTATAGCGTTGGAACCATTCGAAAGTAACACCCAACTTATTGAAGAAACGCAAGTCAGCACCAATATTCGAGTGCTCAATATTTTGCCATGATAAGCTTCTTTGAACTGCAGCAGGGGTGCCTAACTGATAATATTTGAGACCTTCACCATTCAACCAGTTGTTCTGAGTAATCGACATGGTAGGGATGTAAAGGCTGTTTGACACCGATTGGTCACCGATACTACCCCATGAACCGCGTAATTTCGCAAAACTTAATACAGGGTTTAGGCTTTCCATAAAACGCTCGTTCGATAAAATCCATCCTGCTGAGAAAGAAGGATACCATTTCCACTGTAAGTGCGTAGGGAATTTCGAAGTACCATCATAACGAAGGTTCGCCTCTAACAAATATTTATTAGCGAAAGTGTAGTTCGCACGTCCGAAGAAACCAACTTGAGAATCCCAATCGGTATCACCGCCACTTTCTTGAACACCGGTAGCAAATGGGAATTGTGGATTTTCTTCATTGATTAAATTCGTACGTCTCGCCCAAGAGTCCTCCCACTTGTTAGCGACCATATTGGTACCTAACATGAATTTAACTTCATGCTTATCAGCAATAACTTTGTTATAGGTGGTGAAAGCGTTGAAGGTATGTTTTTTAGAAAAATATGAGCGACGATAAATATTCGATTGCTCTTTCGTAATATATGTTTCCACTGGGAAACGGTAGGCTGGAATTCCACCATTGTCTGTAGGAATACCATTCTCATCTACATAAACCGGATTTCCGTTTTCAATCCATGCAACAGGCGCATACCAGTGCCAAGCACCTCTGAAAGTTGGCATAGAAGTTCTATCACCGTTATTCTGCGTGCTGTAAGCATAGTCCATCTTCAAATCCCAACCGTCCATGATATCAATGGTTGTACCTAAGTTTAAGTTTAAGTAGCGATTGATTTTCTCTGCTGTGTGTGCATTTTTAGTATCGAAATACGGGTCGCGAACATCGGTATCATGCTCTTGTGCTCCAATAGGGAATAATCTCGACCAACGGTATAAATACAACCAAGGGTCAGAACCAAAACCCGTTGCTGAGTTCGGATAACGTTTGGTCCCATCAGAATACATTGCCCCCCCACGAAGTGTCAGGATGCTATTTACTTTTGTAGAAATATTTGCAGTTGCATTATATCTAGTGAAATCATCATCCTTTGCAGGCTTCATCATCCCTTGTTGACCTAGATAACCCACACTCATGTTATAAGTTGTATTTCCGCTTTTTCCGTTCAATCCTAGATTATGTAAATGCGAAAATGCATTGTCTTTAATCATCACACTTGCCGGATCATATAAGCGCAAACCGTACTTCTCACCACCTTCGAAATACCAGTCACGGCCATAAAGAACAGGATCATGATCCTTCACAACTCCGCCCCATTTCTGTTGCCATTCTTTAATCTTTTCGAAGCTCTCCCGGTTAACACGCCAGAAACCACCAGCAGGACCGGCAGCTTTCATATTTTCATGCGCCTCTAAGGTGTACTCTAAACCATCGATACCTGCAATCTCAATAGGTTTCATTGGGGATTGCAAGGAAAGATTATTCGAGTAAGTCACATTGTGCGAATCGCCTTTTGCGCCTTTCTTCGTCGTAATCAAAATAACTCCGAATGCTGCTTTCGCTCCATAAATAGATGAAGATGCCGCATCTTTTAATACAGAGATCGATTCAATATCATTAGGATTTACCATATTGATACTTGGAATCTCTACGTTGTCTACTAAGATCAATGGATTAGAAGACCCTTTGATGGAAGCTACCTGACCACGAATCTTCATTACCGGATCAGAACCAACCTCACCAGAGGGGATAACGACCGAAAGCCCTGGTATCGTACCTTGCATACCACGACCTGCATCTGGAATCGGACGGCTACCCATCACTTCTTCCACATTGATGGAAGAAACGGCACCTGTAAGGTGTTCCTTTTTCTGAGTACCATAACCTACTACCACAACTTCATCCAACACATCAGCTGCGCCTTCCAAAGTCACGTTTACTGTGTTTCCAGCAACTGTAACCTCTTTAGAGTCATAACCCACGAAAGAGATCCTCAATTTGGAGCCTACCGGAGCTGTGATCGTAAATTTACCGTTGCCATCTGTAGCAGTTGTCGTTGATGTACCGATAACTGTTACTGTTGCACCAGCGATTGGTCCTTCAGCACCGGATACGGTTCCTTGCACCGTATTTTGTAGAACTGAAGAAGCATTCGTCCAGCTTGCATTTTTTCTAAGGTTACTTGCAGTCGAGGCCTCAGCAAATGAAGCGTAGGACGGCATAGTTAAGCCTAGAGCGAGAGAAAAGAGTAGAAGTCTTCGCATTGCTTATCGATTAAAATTAAAAAGTTTGTTTTATCATAATTCGGCGTTTTCATTTGTAGATAATGAATAAACCGTAACTAATTTACAGATATTTACCTGATTTTATAATTCTTTATGCGTTTTTGTAAGTGTTTGCGCAAAAAGAAAAGCAAAGAGGCCCAAATGTTATTTGAGCCTTTCGCATGTTTTTCAATTAATATCAGGGTAGATTAAATATTTTTTACGCATTTCTTTATATTCTTTCAACTCCGGCTCCCAACTCTTGCGAATTTCATCTTCGGACTTTCCAGCAATAATATCTTTACGTAATTGGTCGGTACCTGCAAGTTTATCAAAGAATTCAGCGCGGCTGAAGAACTTGGACTTGTCTGGCATCTTATTATAAAAATGTAAAATATACTTTAACGTGAACTTCTGATCATCTGCATTTAAGCTACGAAGATCAAGTCCATACAATTTTTCGCCTTTACCTTCTACATGCTTCACCATTCCCGCTTTCTCGCCTGGCGTATAAGTGAAATCGCCATAAACAGGGTTGTTATACCCTACAACCTGGAAAGGCCAGTCTGTCCCGCGACCTACAGAGATCTCTGTTCCTTCGAACAAGCATAAGGATGAATATAGGCGTACAGAAAGGTGGTTCGGTAAGCTCGGTGAAGGAATAACAGGAAGTTCATACATTTTGCTGTGATCCCAGTTTTCTACAGGAATCACCGTTACCTTACACTGTTTTCCACCTTCTAACCATTTCTCCCCATTAATCATCTTCGCAAGCTCACCCACAGTCAAACCGTGTACCATCGCGATCTTATGAAAGGAAACGTTAGATTTAAATTTGTCGTCTTTACGAACAGGTCCATCCACCTGATCGCCACATGGATTAGGGCGATCCAAAACGATCAATTCCTTATTATGCTTTGCACATAATTCCATCACACGATGTAAAGAGGTGATATAAGTATAGAAACGAGCACCTACATCTTGCAGATCGAAAATCATAACATCGATCGACTTAACGATAGAATCTTGCTTTTCGTTTCCGCCGTAAAGCGTAAAAAGCGGCAAACCCGTTTTCGAATCCACAGCATTGTCTACCTTTTCGCCACGCTCAATGTCGCCACGGAAACCATGCTCTGGCGCGAATCCGAACTTCAAATCAACTTTCTCACGCAACAAAACATCCAATAAATGCTCTTTCTGCTCACCTACAACCGATGTTTGATTTCCCATGATGCCCACTTTTTTACCTTTAAGCAAAGGCAAGTAAGCTTGAAGCTGATCAGCTCCCGGAACAATAAGATTTGCGTTGTTTTGCGGTTTCTCTTGTGCAACTTCTTGTTTCACCACTGTTTTTGACGTGATTCCACAGCTGTTTGTTAAGAGAACTCCGAGTAGTGCAGTATGCAGCAAAAATAGTTTCATAAGTATTGATTTGGCCCAAATAAACAGGTATTCTGTACTTTACCTCGTAAAATTAAAACAAATACCGCATATAAAAGCAATCGATAGCGTAAATCCTACAACTTTAAGCAAAATAACGCAGTAAACACGCATAAAAACGAAAACGCATGTTTGCGAGCGTTTCCTGAAAACCCTGCAAAAACATCAGTTTCCGAAAGATTTAGCGCTTTTACCCCACATAGTTGACTGAATACATAGTGTACAATTAACACGTTTAAGTAACAATAAGGTGACAATTGAGCATTTTGTAACGCAACGCTCGCGAAAAACACAAAACATTCTTTGTTGATAAGCGTAGCCTACCCAATTTTTATGCAGTTTACAGCTCCTATGCAGGGTGGAAATATTACGAAACGGTTATAGCTGAACTGCAGAAATTGTAGCTAATGGAAATTATACAGAATGAGGAAACATAGCTCATGCGATTATGCTCCTCCATGCTTCGGTCTGACCTCGCTCAGGTTAAAGCCCTTTCAAACCCAATACAAACCCAATACAAACCCAATACAAACCCCAATCATAACCGCTCCGAAAGGGGTTTGATAGGGGTATAGTTGGGATATAGTTGGGGTATAGTTGGGGTATGACTAAAATAAAATCTGTCGCGTTTCCATTAAACTAATAATAAAGATACGTGCTCTTGTTGATCATTGAAAACAGACATATTCAGAAAAAAAAAGGCTGTCTTAAAATATAAGACAGCCTTTCTTCTTTACTTAATATTATTAATCTTCGATATTCTCTCCGATATAATCACCTTCATTCCCGAGGCGGTCAATTGGCTTCACGGCAATTGCGTTCAGTTTTTGTCCGTTCTTGGATTTCGGGAAACTAATTTCTGTTTGTGGTGCATCTAGTATCTCCACGCTCCATGTGTCGCCATAACGGGCATAAGCCACCCATTTAAATACCTGCTCCGGCTGCTTGTGTAACCATTTTGCAAATATGCTACTTGGTTGTTTTGTCAACATCAACGTAGGTTTCAATATAGGATTTGCAGAAAGCCATGGTGATGCGGGCACTAAAGCACGTTGGCTATAAGGTCCTTCGTGCAATGCTTTAAGCATGGAAGGATTTTTCGTCAATCCTGCGATACTCCAGTGCACTGCACCGACCGAATTAGGAACGACTTGACGCGTCACTTCGATTTGTCTTTTGATCTCTTCCACACGGTTTGGCGACCTCACTTCAACCGTATTTAAGCCTGGCCATAAATGTCTATTATGGGTGTTTTCAGATTGCCACCACTTCAACAGGCTTGTAAAACTTTGCCTTGGAGGGTCAATCGGCCAGTAAAGCTGAGGCGTAAAATAATCGATCCAGCCTTCATTCAACCATAATTTTGCGTCGGCATAAAGCTCGTCGTATTGTGAAGAACCCGTCACGCCTGCAGGATAGCCGGGCTTCCAAATACCAAAAGGACTAAGACCGAACTTCACATGCGGTTTCTCTGCTTTAATTTCAGTATAGACGCGTTTGATAAATTTATTAACATTATCTCTGCGGAAATCAGCACGACTTAATTTTCCTCCAGATTGTCTATAAGCGTTCCATGTCGCATCATCCGGGAAGTCAGCGCCTCCGTTGTAGGTCGCATAGGGATAGAAATAATCATCAAAATGTACCCCGTCGATATCGTAACGTTTGACGATATCATGTACCACCGCAGCAGCATGGTCTTGCGTTTTTTGGCTCGATGGATCAAACCAATACATACCGTTTCTAAGGCGCACGACATGGTCTGCCGCTTTTCTTACCATGGATTCGCTGGTAACCGAACCGCCATTTGAATGGTGGGCACGGTAAGGATTTAACCATACATGAAGCTCCAACCCTCTTTTATGCGCTTCTTCTACCCAAAACTCCAAAGGATCATAGTATGGTGAAGGTGCTTTACCAATTTGTCCGGTCAAGAAGTACGACCAAGGTTCATAAGGGGAGTTGTATAAGGCATCTGCCGAAGGGCGAACCTGAAAGATCACCGCGTTGAAGTTGTTTTCTTTCAACATATCCAACAAGCGGATCGCTTCTGCTTTTTGTTGCTCCGTTGATAGGTTATTTTTACTTGGCCAATTGATATTCGCGACTGTTGCGATCCAAGCAGCACGGAATTCACGTGGAACCTGCGGCAATTTCGCCGTAAAAGCGGGCTTAGCCTTTTCTTTTTTTTCTACTTTCGACGCCTGTTGTACAGGTTTTGTTTCTGCAGGTTTCTCCGCGTCTTTTGTTTCAGGAACCTGATTGGCAACCTGTGATTCCTTCGCTATTTCCGTTGGATTTTGTTTAGCGGCTTTGCTCTGCTTGTTCTTTGAACCGCAGGAAACGCCAGTAAACAATACCGCAGATAACGCGCAAAGACTAATAAATCTTCTCATCATATACAGTTTCTTAACTTACAAAACTACATCTTTTTGCACGTTTATGTCAAATTGTAACCTATAAGTTATACGTTAAATAATCAATTGCCCCTCAAAAACAACTTGTTGCACGCGATATTCCGAATCAAAAACGAGGATATTCGCCAGACTTTGGGATCTCAAATTCCCGATGTCATCGCGCGCAATTTGGCGTGCAGGATAAAGCGTGGCCATGCGTAGCGCTTCGGACAGGTCTATACCGACCTGCTGCACGCAGTTTTTCACCGCCTGCAATAAAGACAACGCAGAACCGGAAAGTGTACCGTCCGGCATGACGTAATGATCGCCGTTCAACACATGTTGATAGACGCCCTTGTTGCATGCAGCAACCGCATCCGTTATTAAAAACAGACGCTCGCCCATCAATTCTTTGCTGAGTCGCACCGCTTGATAATCCACATGTATACCATCAACGATAATAGAGGCTGCCACGGAAGCATGCGAAAATGCTGCACCCGGTATTCCAACTTCCCGATGATGGAATGGCGACATGGCATTCCACAAGTGTGTTACCATACCTATCCCCTTATTAAAGGCAGACGTTGCTTGTTGATAGCTGGCAGTACTATGTCCAAGCGTTAAGCGGATACCCTGCTCCTGCAGATAGTCGATGCATTCCTGATCCATTAACTCTGCAGCAATGGTCATTATTCTAACCACATCTTGACCCTGTAATAAATCTTCCAACAAAGGCTTCGTTGCTTTGATAATGAGTTCTTCGGGATGTGCTCCTCGTTTTGCAGGATTTAGGAAAGGACCTTCCAGATGCAAGCCTAAAGCTACTTTGGACTGCGCTTTGCGAAACACATTGATGGCCGTTTTGAAAACCGCTAAGGTGTTTGTCGCCAAGGTGGGCATATACGATGTACAGCCCTGCTTCAGTAAGTTATTATCTATTCTAGAGAGGGACTCCACGGTCAACTCGGCAGAAAACAGGTCATTGCCCGTACCATAAATTTGCAGGTCGATTAGCCCCGGACAGATATTGCCTCCTTGCACATCGATTACCTCAAAATCACCGGGAATCTCGCTCACTGGCACGATTGCTAGGATTCGATCTCTGTTAACAAGTACAGCATGGTTATCTAAGACCTGATATTCCGTAAAGATCCGGCCATTGCTTAAGGCTAGGTTTTGATTCATCCTGCAATATAGGCAGTTTTCATTTTTTTCTAAATATTCAACGCTCTAATTGTATCTTAGTCCTTATTAGCATGTAACAGAAAAGAATAAATCTATACGATTATGTCACAAAAAGAAATCTTAAATACCGACAAAGCCCCTGCAGCTATCGGTCCATACAATCAAGCCATTAAAGCTGACAAGACTTTATACGTTTCAGGGCAAATCCCCTTGATTCCGGAAACGATGGAATTGATCAGCACAGGCGTTGCTGATGAGGCACATCAGGTTTTGAAGAACGTTGGTGCCATCTTAAAAAATGCAGGTTATGATTTTAAGGATGTGGTAAAGACCAGCATATTCTTGAGCAGCATGGATTACTTTGCTACAGTAAACGAAGTGTATTCGGAATACTTCAAAGAAATTCAGCCCGCAAGAGAATGTGTTGCTGTTAAGACACTTCCGAAAGAGGTAAATGTGGAGATTTCCGTAATTGCGTGGAAGGCATAAGTGCAAACAATCCTTTTATTTTATAATGGGTGTCACTTTTTAAACGCATAAAAAGCGGGATGTTTGTATTAAGCAATTCACAACGCTTACTATTTAAATTTGGACACTTTTTTTATACTATAAAAGTCTGCATGTAGCCCTACAGCGCAGCATAATTGTTGAAACACAACCTAAAAAAGCTAGACAACCTGAACAATGTTTAGCTTTTTTGCTTTTTAGTATTTAGTAGTTAGTATTTAGTATAAAGACCAATGACGGCTACTAGGTTGAATACTTTTTTATGGCGGTTGGTTTTAAACCAAGAAAAAAAGTATTTAGTAGTTAGTAATTAGTATAAAGACCAATGACGCTACATCCTGCCCATCCGAGCATCCTTCCTTTCCTGCTTCAAAACAAAACGTGTCAAATGTCTGAAATCTTATGTCTAATATCTCATTCCAGCCCAAGGTCTAACTACTAAATACTAACTACTAAATACTATTCAACAGAAATAGCAAAGATTTTTCATTAATTTAGTGGGATTCCAAGATGGCAGAATTATCGTTAATCACCCCTATTGAATATTTGAAAGGCGTTGGCCCGCAGAAGGCCGATGTACTCAAGAAAGAGTTGCAGATATTTACTATTGGCGATCTGCTTGAATGCTACCCTTTTCGGTATATCGACAAGACCAAGTTTCATAAAATCCGTGAATTGCATCCTGATATGGTTGGTGCACAGGTTCTGGGGCGCTTAGTTTCGTTGCAGGAGGTTGGCGAAAAGAAAGGGAAGCGCCTGCTTGCTCAATTTAGAGACGATACGGGTGTCATGGAGCTGGTTTGGTTTCAAAGTCTTTCCTGGCTGAAGAAAAGTCTAAAGGTGGGAGCGGCTTATGTGATGTATGGTAAACCTACGGAGTTCAATGGGACATTGTCGGTTACCCATCCCGAGATGGAGCTTTATCAGCAAAAAGAGAAGCGCATAGGTAATATGAGCATGCAACCAGTTTATTCTTCTACCGAAAAGCTGAAGAAATTCAACTTGGATAGCAAAGGAATACAGAAATTGCAAGAGGCCGCCTTAGCGACTGTGTTCCGAACCTTAGTTGAGCCTCTGCCACCCTATATCCTAGAGCAACATCAGTTGATGCCTTATGCTCAGGCCTTACTATCCATTCATTTTCCACAGAATGAACAGTTGATGGCTGCTGCAATCCGGCGTTTAAAGTTTGAAGAGCTTTTTATCATACAATTGCGCTTGCTTCGAAACAAGCAGTTGAATACGCAGAAATACCGGGGGCATCGTTTTACGGAGGTTGGCGAGAAATTCAACAGCTTCTTTAGCGAGCGACTTCCTTTCCCATTGACCAATGCGCAAAAGCGGGTAATCAAAGAGATACGGGTTGATACGAATACCGGTGCACAGATGAATAGGTTGGTGCAGGGGGATGTTGGTTCGGGCAAGACGGTGGTGGCTCTGATGAGCATGCTCTTGGCCATTGACAATGGCTTCCAAGCCTGTATGATGGCACCGACAGAAATATTGGCGACACAGCATTATAACGGGCTTAAAGAACTTCTGGGCGATGATATTTGTAATATCAAATTGCTTACCGGTTCGACGCCTAGCAAGGCGCGAAGGATCATTCATCAAGAGCTGGAAGATGGCACGTTGGATATTCTGATCGGTACGCATGCGCTAATCGAGGATAAGGTCAGGTTTAAGAACATCGGTTTTGTTGTTATCGATGAGCAACATCGCTTCGGTGTGGAACAGCGTGCCAAGCTATGGCGAAAAAATACCATTCCACCGCATATGCTGGTGATGACAGCGACGCCTATACCGCGTACCCTGGCCATGACCATGTACGGCGATTTGGATATCTCGGTAATCGATGAGTTGCCGGCAGGCAGAAAACCGATTAAAACGGTTCATTTTTTTGAGAATAAACGACTGCGCGTGTTTGGATTTATGCGCGAAGAGATAGCAAAAGGGCGACAGATCTACATTGTTTACCCTTTGATCAAGGAGTCTGAGAAGATGGATCTGCTTTATTTGGAGGCAGGTTTAGAAGGCTTATTGCGTGAGTTTCCGATGCCGCAATACCAAATCAGCATAGTGCATGGCAAGATGAGTGTAAAGGATAAAGACTTTGAGATGCAACGTTTTGTAAAACATCAGACGCAAATTATGGTAGCAACGACGGTCATTGAGGTTGGGGTCAATGTGCCAAATGCGTCAGTGATGGTTATTGAAAACTCGGAACGCTTTGGGCTTTCACAATTGCACCAGTTACGTGGTCGCGTAGGTCGTGGTGCCGAACAATCTTATTGTATCTTGATGTCGAGCAATAAACTAAGCAAAGAAGGAAGAACTCGATTGGAAACCATGGTGCGTACGAACGACGGCTTCGAAATTGCAGAGGTTGACTTGCAGCTTCGCGGGCCGGGCGACATCTCTGGTACCCAGCAGTCTGGTGTTTTGGAGATGAAGATTGCCGATTTAGCGAAAGATCAAGCGATCCTTTCAGAAGCCAGAAATTCGGTGATACAGATCTTCAAAGAAGACCCTAACCTTACGGCGGAGAAGAACCAGCCTTTAGTACAGATCCTGAACCAAAGAGGCTCGGCGATTTCTTGGGACAAAATATCTTAAAAACCTTACCTTTGTATCCTTGTTCTATACTTAGTAACAAGGGAATGCGTTGAAACACTCCTATGCAATAAACATTAAATATAATACATGGCGAGAATAAAAATATATGATACAGCAGTAAAGCCTGAGACGGCGGTATTGGTCAGTGTGATCACTCCAGATGTTTCAGATCAGACTGCAAAGGAATATTTAGAGGAATTGGAGTTTTTAGTGACGACTGCCGGCGGGATTACCAAAGGCATATTCACGCAGAAGCTTCACTTTCCGGACCGCGCAACATTCGTTGGTAGCGGAAAGTTGGAAGAGATTAAAGAGTTTATCAAAGCTGAAGAAATTGATATCGTAGTTTTTGATGATGAACTATCGCCTTCGCAGCTAAGAAATATCGAGAAATACTTTGAGATCAAAGTACTGGACCGCTCCAACCTAATTTTAGACATCTTCGCGAAGCATGCGAAAACAGCGCAAGCGAAGACGCAGGTGGAGTTGGCGCAGCTGCAATATTTATTGCCACGATTGACGCGTATGTGGACTCACTTAGAGCGTCAGCGCGGTGGTATTGGTATGCGTGGTCCTGGGGAGAGTCAGATTGAGAGTGATAGACGGATGATCTTGAACAAGATTTCCTTATTGAAAGAGCGCTTGCGCAATATCGATAAACAAAACGAGACACAGCGTAAGAACCGTGGCGAGATGATCCGTGTGGCATTGGTGGGTTATACCAACGTTGGTAAGTCGACCATCATGAATATGATTTCAAAGTCGGATGTATTGATCGAGAATAAGTTGTTTGCGACTTTGGATACGACAGTGAGAAAGGTCGTAATCGACAATTTACCATTCTTGCTTTCGGACACGGTTGGTTTCATTCGTAAGTTGCCTCACCATTTGGTAGAGTGTTTTAAGTCGACATTGGATGAGGTTCGCGAGGCGGATGTACTGATTCATGTGGTGGATATTTCGCACCCTTACTTTGAAGATCATATTCACGCGGTAAACGAGACCTTGAAGGATATCGGCGCGGTGGATAAACCGATTATTACGGTATTCAATAAAATTGACGCATACAAGCCGCCAGTAGAAGTTGATGAAGAAGGCGAAGAGATCAAAGTGACATTAGATGATTTCAGAAATTCATGGATGGCAAAGAATTCGGATCCGGCGATATTTATCTCGGCAACCGATAAGATCAACGTGGAAGAATTTAAAGAGAAGTTATATGAGATTATCGTCAAGATGCATAACGCACGATATCCATATAACAACTTATTATATTAATCGAATCAGGAGTTCGAAAAGAGTAGCATGCAGAATAAAAAAGTGCAGTTTATTGACTGGGGCTTGGTAGATTATCAGGAAGCGTGGGACAGACAAGAGGAGATCTTCGCCAAGACGCTGGCAATAAAACACGATAACAGGGTCAACAATACGACATTGGAGACTCCAAATTACCTCATCTTTACCGAGCACCCCCATGTGTATACGCTTGGGAAAAGTGGACACATGGAGTACTTACTGCTGGATGAAGAGGGGCTTAAAGAAAAGAACGCGACCTTCTATAAGATCAATAGAGGTGGCGATATTACCTATCATGGGCCAGGACAGATTGTAGGATACCCTATTTTGGATCTGGACAACTTCTTTACCGATATTCATCTGTATTTAAGGACGCTGGAAGAGGCGATCATTATGACGCTTGCGGAATATGGAATCGAAGCCGGAAGATATCCTGGCTATACCGGGGTTTGGTTGGATCCGGATAATGAGAAGGCGAGAAAGATTTGTGCGATGGGCGTGAGAGCATCAAGATGGGTGACAATGCACGGATTTGCATTTAATGTGAATGCGGATTTGAATTATTTTGGGAATATCGTTCCTTGCGGAATTGATGATAAGGATGTCACGTCGATGGAACGCGAGCTGGGTAGAAAGCTCGATATGGAAGAAGTGAAAGGGAAACTGAAAGGGAATTTGGGAAAACTTTTTGAGATGGAGTTAGGGTGATGTAGACATAAAAATCCCCAAGCAGATTGCTTGGGGATTTTTTTATGTTAACCTTCCGTTTTCCTCGGAGAAATTATTTTATCAATTTCGATAACGCTGCATCTAGCGCTTCGCCTCGAAGATTTTTGGCGATAATTATACCGTTCGGATCGATCAATATATTGGAAGGTACTGCGCGTATAGCATATATTTCAGCTGCAGCATTCGCCCATCCCTTCAAATCTGAGACCTGTATCCAAGTCAGGTTATCTGCCATGATTGCCCGTTCCCAGCTTTCTTTTTTATTATCAAGCGATACCCCTAATATTTCTAGGTTTTTCGATTTATACTTATGGTAAGCTGCAACGAGGTTCGGGTTCTCCTGACGGCATGGCACGCACCATGAAGCCCAGAAATCGACCAACAGATATTTCCCTCTAAAATCACTTAAACTAACAGGATTGCCGTTAAGATCAGGTTGTTCGAAATCCACGGCTTTTGCGCCTACGACCAGCTCCATCCCCTTCAACAAACCCTGCAAACGCTTCATCCTATTCGTTGCCTTTAGCTCTGCGGATAAGCCCGCTAACAAAGGTTTAATCATCGCTACGTCAGGCTTTCCACCCGCGAGGGACTCTAGGAATAATACGCTTAGCTGATTGTTGGGATTATCCTTGATGAACTGAATTTTTGTGTTTATACTGCCTTCCTGTGGAGTTCCAAATTTTGTAAGTAATTCAATTTGTCTTTTCTCCGCCTCGGCCGTTAAGGAGTCTGCTTTTGCCTTTTCCGATAAATAAGCGGTCGAGCTGAATACCGCTTTGCTCGCTTCCATATCCTTCACGTATTCCATGTATGTTTGTGTTTGCTCACCTCCATCGATTACTTTTGGTTTTGAAGAAAGGTCAACGACAGTCTTCCCTGGTGAAAGGTAAAACCAAAAGTCTTTCGGATTTCGTTGTTGAGCTTCAAAACGCTCTCTAAATAAAATCCCGGTATATGCCGTACCTGTAAATTCTTTCTTCAGTGAAAAGCGACCATTCCTGACCATGGCAGAATCGATAACCTGAGTATTATCATCAAAAGAATAATGCAGAATATAGACTTTCTTAGTATCCTTAATATTTCGGCCTTCAAGCTCGAAGGAAGCGTTATGTTGCCCTACGGCGAACAAGGGCGAAAGGAACAATAGGTTAATGATATATTTTCTCATAGTATTAAATTCCAATGTGTAAATCAACTGCCTCTGCGACAGAATGTGGCATAGCAACTTCTAATGTCATTCTGTTGATATCGTAAATATATACGGAAGACTTCTTCTCGCCTGCATAATTGGGGTCATAAGTCGTAATCATTAATTTCCCTTCAGTCATTTTATATTTAGTGATGTAACCAGGAGCATTAGCGGGGAGTGTGACAAATGGCTGGAATTCTAAACCCAGGTAAGATGCTCTATGGATCGTTTTATCGGTTGCCAAATACCAATAATTAGCGTCAAAATCGTAACTCGCAAACCTTAGTATTCCCTCTCCAGGAATGTTTCCTTCTGCTATCTTTTGAAAACTAACCGGTTTTAAATCTCCATTATAGGAAACCCAATAGGCAAACAATCTGCTATCTTTTTTCATTAGATAGACGAATTTGGGGTCGTCATTGAAGTATGTAAGTTGGCTGATTACGAATTCCTGATCTTTGTAAATACTCGTATTCGTAATCTCATCGAACACATTGATATAGGTATAAGAGACGCCGGAACTGACTCCGTTATCCAATAGTCGAATCATCTTATTTTTTGCATCGTAGAAACTGAAGAAATAAGGTGTGTAGAAAGAAGCTCCTGCCATCCCTCCTTTACTAATTGAATAATCTAATTTGTCCGAATTTAATGCCGGAAGGCTGATACCGCCCTTTTGCAAAATATGCAGCTTCCCTTGATTTACCATGTAAATAATCGGGTTATAGGGATCCAATACCACATCTGTTGGTTCGAAAACAAAGTTTTCCTTTTCACCGACATAGCTATCTTTGCTATAAAGCAAGTTTGGTAAAAACTCTCTTGAGTCGACCATAATAACAGGATAGGGCGCATTTTTCATTCCTAATGCTAATCGATTATAGTAATCCCTAGATGAATTTCCATATTGACGATTACCACTAATACTAATAGGATTACTACCTAGTGATATATTTGGAATCAAAACTTCTTCAAATTGATTTTTTTCGCGGATAGTCGATTTACAGTATAAAATTGATTCTCCGTTAGGTTTTTTTGACAAGACATAATAGCCTAACTTGTAGGGATTAATTACATTTACGAAGAAACTATAGGAAGTTTCTATGCCGGTTTTATTATCTGTGACGGTTAAATCTGCGTTCATTTTACCATAGCCTTTATTAGCTATGTATTCAAATTTATTGGTATTTGAAATTTCCTCACCGTCTACCCTCCAACGGAAACTGACATTACTAAGGTCGGTTCCACTTAAAGTTCCGGTAATCGTCGGAGTTATCCTCAATGTGTCCGAGAAAGGCAAATCGTAAATTCGCTGAGCGTTGTGATCGCCTTCGAGCACTCCGGCAATGCTGATCTTATTGACTTCATGGTAATCATAATTCCCCAAATCCTTGGAGCAAGAGATTAACAAAACCGATGACAATAAGCTGTATATAAATATATTAGCAATTTTCATTTTTGTTAATTTATGGTAAAAGAATACGTTCTTTGCTGGTATCAGCATCGGGATAAACAACATGCTCTTGAAAGTAATTTTTCAGCACCTGTATATACATAAAGGTGATAGGATACCACCCCGGGTTTGCAGAGCTCGGCATATTATTCCAATAGTATATGGGGCCGGGTTCATTTGTTGTAAGGTGGGGAGACATATCGGCCCCCAGATAATAAATTTGCATCCATTTTTGCATCACTTCCTTATAAAATGGACCCATTACTCTCGACCAAGCATTCCACCAAGTAGGCTGAATCATGATATCGCTAAAAACGATCTTCATTTCGCTGTTATACTGATGACCAACGCGGAAGTTTTCGTTATCCTTGAGGTTAAGAATCACGAACATTTCCTTCGCTGCTAACTGTTTGCCTCTTTTGATCTTAATATATAACGTATCGATATAGCGGTCGGCAGCAATAGTTGGTTCAGAAATCTCAATCAACGCGCTATCATAGTCTGAATTGGGATTGATCTCGTAGGAATAGTTTCGCGCTTCATGTTTTGCTACACCTCCAATGGCGATTGGAATTGCAATTGTCTTTTCCTGCCTACCTATTGCCGTATCAGTAGCGAAACTATAGTAAACACTGTCTAAAAAGCGCTCTTTAGGTCGATTTGACAAATCTGGCAGCGCGAAACTTATATAGGAGTCATCTGCGGAGAACTCAACTAAATCATTTTCTTTACAGCCGCAAAAAAAGATGCTGGCTATGATGATGATAAATAACTTTTTCATATCCTTAATTTTGCGGGTTATATAAATTCTCGTCAGCTGGAATCGGAAGCTTAAATATCGCTAGTGATGGAGCTACCGGAGTCGATCGAGGGATTGCTCTAAATAATCTTTTATATTCTGCGAACATCGTCCCTTCGCTAATATTCTCTTTCCTCACCTCTTCAAAAATTAAGTTCTTAATATTTCCCTCAGTCCTAGAAGCATCGAATGACAAGTTGATCGTCAGGCCGCGCGCTGCTCGCACTTTGTTTAAATAAAGCATGGCCTTGGCGGGATTCGATTTAGCATACTCCTCCGCTGCGATCATATAAATCTGATGTAATCCGATCAACTTACTTTCGAAGTATTTACGATAGTTTAAATCGGTATATAAGTAAGATTGTGGGAAATGGTATTTGACAACTTTTCGAACGGTTGATGAATTGCTTGACAGGGCAAACCAGTTGACCAATCGCACGTCATTCAACGAACCGTGATCCGCCGCATTATACAAGCCGTTCAACAGTAGCGTATAGTTGGGAAACAATAATGGGGAAGTCGTAGAAGAGGAAGGATTTTCAATCAATGGATTCACCTCAATATTAAAATTTAACAATTCAGGATTCATCAGTGTGAAAATTGACTCCATTGGCATTCTGCGTTCTATCGCCTGTGCCAATTCGCCGGAAGTCGCTAAATGAATAGAATTACTTCGAGACTCCAATTCCTGAATTAATTCTTCAGCGTAGGTCGCTGCAGTCTTACTGTCGCCGGCCCATTGAGCGACCATACTTTGCATCGCCACAATAGCATAATAGTTCATTCGAGCGCCCCGGTGATCAATTAAACTATTGTACTTCTCATAACCATATTGATTAAGGTTAGCATTTCGTGTTGTCGTACGAATTGGATCTCCCTCCAGCAGCTTTTTAGCCTCTGCGAGTTCCGCATTCAATTTGTCGATAACTTGACCTGCCGTCGAAAATTTCACGCCTTTATACCCAGTTTTGTCAACGTAGGGTATCGCTGTTGCATTAAGGCCTTCTTGACTGATTACAGGCCCAAAAAGTTTTAATAATTGAAAATGTAAGAACGCTCGTGTTCCAATGGTCTCTCCTCTTACGATATCATGAAATGGGTCTGCTTTAATTGCATCGATATTCTTCATGACCGTATTCAGCTGATTAATAATCTGATAGGTTACTCCCCAAATATCTTCAATATTCTTAACAGGGTTGGGATAACCGTATTCATGTCTCGAACCCCGATAGTAATAGTGGGTAGTTCCTAAATTATTATATGTCGCTCCTAGAGTTTCTAAGAAGCCGTACTTCATTTCCTTTCCGAACATCGCTTTGGTCGTCATGCCCAAGTAAGCTCCGGCTAGAACAGATTCGAAACCTGAACGGTCAGTTAATAGATCATCTTCGTATGCTTTGTTAACCGGGTTTACATCTAAAAACTTTTCACAACTGGCAAAAAGTAATATCGTGATAACACTTAGTATTATTTTCTTCATTTTTTAGAATTGAATCATTACACCTAAATTATACTCTCTGGCGTAGGGATATGTAATCCCACGTTCCATTCTGACTGTACTTAACCTCAACGCGTCGTTCATGGAAAAATTAAGCTTTAAACGCTGCAGCTTTAACCGCTCTAAGACAGCAGATCTAAAGTCATAGTTTACATTGATGGCGGACAAGCGAAGGAAGCTTTCATTCTGAACAAAACGATTAGAAATCTGCGTGGTCGATTGGTCTGAGATTGATTTATATTTAGCAATATCTCCAGGCTCTCTCCAGCGTTCCTCTAATATTCTTTTATCACCATTCACATAAGGTTTATTATTTTCAATCTTGTTCATCAAGGTCTCGTTGAAGATATCTCCGCCGATTGAATAATTGCCGATTACTTGAACAGATAATCCGCGGTAATTGAATGAAGTTCCAATATTTCCATAGAGGTCCGCTTCTTTATTGCCTACGACTACCTGATTCCTCGCATCCCAGGTATAAGTCACATCGCCATTTAGCGCTCTGTACATTTCACGACCGTTAGCCGGATCAATTCCTAAAGATGGAATAGCGCGCAGAATCGTCAAAGACTGTCCTTCCTCATAATAAGTTGAAGGTTTGATAACATTACCCGATGCATCTGTTGACACTAGGGACTCATTCAGCTCTCTAAGTTCATTGGAGATAGAAAGTAGTTTGCTTCTATTTTGTACTGCACCCACGTTCAAATACCATAGAATAGCGTTATCAGAACGTTCTAACAACCGTATATTTGCCATCGCTTCGAAGCCTTTATTGCTTGCTTTACCCAAATTCGCAAAGTAAGTACCTCCCGGGAAACCGAAAGAAGGAGCGACAGTAACCTTTGAAATCATTCTATTGGTAATTCGATCATAGTAGGAAAGGTTCATCGTTACGAGGTTATTGAACAATGAAATATCCGTTCCAAAGCTCCATTGCATTTGCTCTGGCCAGCGTACATTAGGGTTTCCCTGGCTTACGGCTACTGCTGCATATTGGTTATTGTAAAACATCCCACTCAAAAAGTTGAATGCTGAGCTCACCATGCCTGCGTTAAAATTGCTTACTGTACTATTTGTTCCGACATTGGCGAATAAGCGAAGGCGATTCACATATTCGTTTTTAAACCAAGGTTCGTTATGAACGTTATAGGAAAGACCTGTACTCCAGAACGAAGCAAATCTATTCTCTTTTCCATAAATGGACGCTCCATCCGACCTTCCTGTCAAACTAAAATTATACTTGTTATCATAGGTATAATAAAAATTGCCTATGAATCCCAATTCTCTTACAGGAGTAGAGTTTGATTTCGGAAGACTATTTGGCGAGTAGGTTAATGCCATTTGAGGCGTCATGAAACGATCATCAATATATCCACTCAACAAATGCGAATTCCCTGTTATATCAGATGATCTGATTTCAGAAATCGCTGCAGCATTTATTTGATGTTTATCGAATGACTTACTGTATTGAAGCTCCAAACGACCTTCGTATGCAACCTTAGAAGAGTCGCCTAAAGCATAGCTTCCTTTAAGTTTGGGGTCTGTTACGTTGTAAAATTTTGTGTTGAACGGAGAGGTATATTCATCAAAATTATGCATTTCCCGAGAAATAGCTGCCTTTCCACGTAGGATAAGGTTGGCATTGATAAACCATTCTAAGGAAAGGTTATTACTGATATAGTGAATTTTATTCTCGTCAATATGTCCTTGCTGAGCATTATATAACGGATTAAAAAGCATTTTTTCGCCAAATTCATAAAACTGTCCGAGTTCCCCAAAACGAACGATATAGTTGCCGTTATCATCCTTCATACGTTCGTATGGGTTCAATAAAGTATATTGCTCAAAGCTCCCATAAGGACTGTTGTAAGCCTTAGTATATTGATATGAGGCTACGTTTCGAAAGGTAATCACGTTAGGAATTCGATAGATTAGATTAAAAGAAGCCCCGCCTCTTGTACGGCCAGATTCCTTCATAACGCCTTTGTAATCGTTGTAATGTCCCTCTAAACTATAACGGACGTCATTTCCTCCACCTTCCATTCGTATACTATGCCCCAAGGAGAATGTATTCCTTACAGGCTGCTTAAGCCAATAGGTATCCACTCCCGATTGTACATTTCGTAGTCGGGCGTTATAAAGGTTATTATACATTTCCTGCTGCATATTATTCCAAACAGGATCTGTTGAGTTCGCTATGTATATACCCGCTAAACGCTCGTACTCAAGCTTCTCCGCAGCATTCATTACGTTGTAATCCGAAAGGTCAACAATCGAACTTGTTGGTTTTACGTCGTAGGTAACAGTAAATTTCCCATCCTTCGGCATTCTCGTTTCAATTACAATTACTCCATTTCCTCCTCGCGATCCGTATAAACTTGTAGAACTTGCATCTTTTAAAATTGATATGGATTCCACCCGATTGACATCTAAATCGTATAGAGTCGACAGTGCCACCTCGAAGCCATCTAAGATCACTAATGGCGCATTCACTGCGTATTCACCGACGCTAGATATCCCTCGAATATTGATCTCGGGAAGTGCATTAGGATTTGAACCCGCATTTACGCGCTCATCGACTTTAAACGATGGATCCAATGCCTGCAGCATGCTGAAGATGTTTCCTGTGTTAAACTTTTCAATCTCCTTACGAGTCACCGTTGTTGCCGCTCCGGTAAAATTCTCTCGACGCGCTTTCGTATACCCCGTTACAACCGTCTCTTCGATTTCCGTATTTGTTGCTTTCATCGTAACGAGAATTTCTCTTCTTTTCCCCACATTGATTACTTGTGACTCGAAGCCTACTATGGAAACCCGTAACTCTTGATTTACAGAAACTTCGACACTAAACTGACCTTGTGCTTGGGTGCGGCCAAGAGAACGTCCAGATTTCATATCCTGTATATTAACTCCAGATATGGGTTGGCCTTGTTCGTCATTAACCTGTCCCCTTAAAATGTACGTTTCTTGGTTGTCCGAGGAGCTGGATGGAATATTCGAGTGGGTTGAGGACTGCTTTGGCCTCACTACAATCGTATTATTCCGGTAGATTAGATTGATTGGCTGATTTTTCGAAAGCTCTTGAAGAACAACTTGAATATCCTTGCCCTGTACATCGATACTTACCGGGTTTGTGCGCTTCAGCAATGCAATATCACCAACTAAATCGCTTTGGGTTTGTCTACTCAATTTGTCCAACACAGTCGCCATCGTCGCATTCGTTTCTTTTAATGAGACTGATTGTGCAAGTAACACACCTACCGTCAATGAAAAGATTAGACTGCAGAACCCCTTTGCAGCCGCAACATAAGGCCATCTGCTACTTCGTTCTCGGAAGCCTTCCTTAAAATTCAGGTGCTTTTTGAATTTCATAAATAATAATTTGTTAGTTATTGATGGTTGTTTTTAGGTCGCATTCCAATCGTAAAAATTTCGGCTCAAAGATTATCTATGGAGAATCTCTATTTGAGGTTCAATTAGATATTTCTATCGACCGACTTCAATGAATTGGTTTGCTTTCGATTGTAAAACGAGACAGTTGGAGTTTTGTCCCTAAGTTTTTTAAAAAAGAAATTTTCAGCGTACTAGCAACTAATAGACTGGGATTTAGGGCTGCGTCGCTTTTTTAAGATAAAGTACATTTTTATCGAGTTCATAAGTTAACGGAATAGCGTCCGAAATAAGGCTCAAGACTTCTTTTAGACTCTTTTTCCTATTAATTCTGCCATACAAAATACTATTCTTGATGGAATCATCTACTACGACTTCTATTCCATACCAAGCCGATATCTTCTGTACAACCGCATCGAGTGTCCTGTTGCTTAAATTAAAATAACCATCTTTCCAATCGAGATACTGAAATATATTATCACTATAACTTACTGTACCCTCTGAATAAACTTGCTTCGGCAACAGTGTGACGTTAAAGTCCAACTTACTAACCTGATCATTTAAATCCCCTTTAGCAATAGAAACCTTACCGTCAATTAATGCCGTAACATTTGATTTCGTGAAATCCACGTTGAACTTTGTTCCTAAAACAGCAATAGTATGGGTTTTCCCTCTCACGTAAAAAGGGATTTTGCCGTATTCATTCTCTTGATGTGCAACTTCAAAATAGCCTTCTCCCTTGAGTTGTATCTCGCGCATATCGGAAGAAAAATTGATAGGGTATTTAATCTCCGAATTCACATTTAGCCATACCCTACTGCCATCAGACAGCATCAGGCTCGCCGTACTTCCGGCTTTCGTACGCACCGTATTGTATACAATGTCTGTTGTTGTAGGGTTTATGATATATTTAATTTCGCCATCGTCCAATTTCGTGATAAAATACTTGCCTACATTTAGGGTGTCGCCAATATGAAGACTGTCTATGTTGTATTCTTTATTGTCGTCAAGAACAATGATAGGACTGGAGGATTTCGGTGCAACATATTGGGCTAATTGAGTTTCTATATCGTTGTTAGATTTCGAATTCAACCAATAAAAAGAAATACCTACAACCAATACCAAGCTTGCAGCAACAGCAATAATCCAATTCCATGAAATTACTTTCTTGGTTGAAACTGAATAAACCTTTTCGTCTAGAGAATCCAACATAGCTAATACTTCTTGATCGCCCAACGCTTCTTCGCCATGATATTGATCAAACCAGGCCTCAACTGTAGACTTTTCCTCTTCAGTCGCGATTCCTTGATTATATCTTTTCAATATGTTTTTGTCTAAACTCATAAGGTTTCCACTTTGCTATGCCAATGTATTTAGTCTTTAAAAAAAACGAGTAAAATGGATATTTGTCCCTAAAAAAATATAAAAAGCATCCAGGTCGACAATTTCGATCGCAGCACCTTCATTAAATTTGACGATTGATTTCGTACCGTTTTTTCAGATAAGCCCAATGAGTCAGCAATCTCTTGATTGTTATATCCCTCAAGTCTCATTTTTAGAATCGTTTGATATTGCGGGCCACAGCGACGCAGCAATTCCTCGATACGTCTCAGAAAGGTTTCTTCGCGGACTTTTGCATCCGTGCCGGTATGCGATTTCGCAAAGTCGTCTATGGAATCTAAATACTTTTGCGCATGAACGCCTTTGGACATGTGGTCAATAATTTTCGTCCTCAAAGCTTTAAAAAGATAACCTCCTATACGCTCTTTAATTTCTAACTGTCCCCTGTTTTTCCAAAGACTCAAAAAAACATCTTGCACCAAATCTTCCGCAGCATCACGGCTCACACGTTGAGAAGCAAAAATTAGCATAGCCGCTTTATATCTTTCATAAAGTTCATGAAAAGCAGTCGTTTGATTTTGGTGAATCAACTCCACTAATCCTTCATCGGTATTCTGAATAGGAACTGTCATTAAGGCAAATAGTTCCCAAATATAGACTATTAATAAAAATTTAACAAGCTATGCGAGACATCAAACTACTGATGGTTAGTTGAAGAACTTGGTATTATTTCGCTACCCCCTTATCTCTATCTTTTCGCTCGCCACGATCTTCTGCATCTCCGCTGTCACTTCCACAATAACAAGACGCTCAAGATGGATCTCCGCAGTACTGATTTCGAACATTGCAGTGTGCTCATATCGATTGGCGATAGATAACCTAATGTCGGTGCAATGCGGTTCGAAAGTTTCTTGAACGAGCTCAATCCTGTTATTTTCTCCCGACAAATGCCCGAGAATCAAATGTTTCAAGCGTGAGCTTCTGTTCTCTAGAAAAGCTTGCAAAGAGGCAGCATTCGAAATATGTCCCCAACCACTTCTGATCCTATTTTTGAGGTAGTAGGAATAACGCCCTTTATCCAACATCTCTTCATCATAATTAGACTCCAAGAACAACACATCCGCATGTTTTATCGCTGTTTTCACATTATCACAAACGCGCCCTAGATCCGTCAGGACAGCAATATTCAACCTACCGTCCGAAATCATAAAGCTACAAGGTTCTTTAGCGTCGTGGTATTTGGGAATACCATAAATTGTCAAAGGTCCAATCTGCACCACTTCCTGTGGAAGAATGATTCGCACCAGATGATCGGGAAGATTTAAACGAGAGCCGGCTAATGAGCCCGCGGTAATATAGACTGGAATTTGATAGCGCTTGGCAAAAACCGACAAACCTTGGATATGGTCCGAGTGCTCGTGCGTGATGAACAGGGCTTTGATATGGCTCGGCATAATCCCTAAACTGCTCATTCGTAAATGTATATGCTTATTATTGATGCCTGCATCGACTAGGATAGCCGTATCGTCTTTGGCAACATAATAACAATTTCCATTACTCCCTGAGGCAAGCGCGCAATACCGAATCATGGTTACAAAGATATAAAATCCTTGAGCCCTAAACCTAAAAAACCTTTCATATTTCCATTGAAACAACAGAAATAAAAGCTCTTAATGGACTTTAAGACAAATACTTTCAGAAAAATCAAAGGATTACTAACACTCTGGCAAACTCAACGGTACCTTGATCGCTAAACCGCCATCTGCCGTCTCCTTATACTTCACGTTCATATCTTGAGCCGTTTCCCACATCGTACTCACCACCGCATCCAAACTTACTTTCGCTTTATCTGGATTCGATTGCAATGCCAGCTGAGCCGCAGTAATCGCCTTGATAGCACCCATGGTGTTTCTCTCGATACATGGTATCTGCACTAATCCACCAATCGGGTCACAAGTCAATCCTAAGTGATGCTCCATAGCGATCTCCGCAGCCATTAAGGCCTGCCGTTGAGAACCACCCAAACATTCTGTCAAGGCACCTGCCGCCATTGCCGATGATACGCCAATTTCAGCCTGGCAACCACCCATCGCCGCCGATATGGTAGCACCTTTTTTAAATATAGACCCAATCTCTGAAGCTGTAGCAATAAATTGGATGATTTTATCTTCGTTATAACAATCGTGGAACACAATATAATATTGCAGCACTGCTGGAATTACGCCCGCCGCACCATTGGTTGGTGCAGTAACAACACGTCCAAAGGAAGCATTTTCCTCATTCACCGCAAGCGCAAAACAGCTGACGCAATCTAAGATATAGCCAAAATCACGCCCACCTTCCCGAATTGCCTGAACCCAAGTATCAAAGTCCGAGTAGCTGCGCCCCTTCAACATACGCTTGTTCAGTTTCGATGCTCGACGTTCTACATGTAGACCTCCTGGCAATACGCCATCCGTATGACATCCTTTATAGATACAGTCGCGAATCGTTTCGAATATCTTCCAAACCCCCGCTCTTGTTTCCTGCTCCGGACGCCAAGAAAGTTCGTTCTCCAAAACCAATTCGGATATTTTCAAGCCCGTACGCATACAAGCTACCATCAGCTCCTGCGCCGTATCCACCGGGAACGGCAGATCCACTTCGGACAACACTCCTTCCGAGTCATTCTCTTGAACTACAAAACCACCCCCAATCGAGTAATACGTTTCGCTGATAGCTTTGCCGTCTTTTAAAAAGGCTTGAAAAGTTACTGCATTCGGATGGAAGGGTAAGCTTTGATCAAACAAAAACAATAGGTTATCTTCGTAGGAGAAGTCAATCTCTTGTTCAGCCCCTACATTCAATTTCTTATTCGCTTTAATACGGTCCACTTTCGGCACAACATCGTGCACATCGAAAGTCACCGGATCATCCCCAGAAAGTCCCAACAACACCGCGATGTCCGTACCGTGCCCTACGCCTGTTTTTGCCAATGAGCCGTACAATAGAATATTAAGTTGTTCGACGTCTTGCAATACAGACTGGTCCTTAATCACTTGCACAAACCGCTGAGCAGCACGCCAAGGTCCTAAGGTGTGGGAACTGGACGGTCCAATCCCGATTTTAAACATGTCAAAAATTGAAATTTGCTCCTTTGCCATATAATTGATCTATCCAAAGCAAAAATAACCTTTCTTTTATCAATATAAAGACCCGCGAAAAATATACGAGTTTTTAAAAATTTCATTAAATTCCAAATAGCAATGGCAAAAAAATTCAATAATCCTTTGAAGGTTTATGCGAATAATATCCTTTCTCCAAGAAATCCGAATTATCTTCTTCTGGTATTAATCTGATTTAATACGGAAATAATTCTATTAACAACCCAATCATACCCTATTGGCATTGGCT
Organism: Sphingobacterium sp. BN32; assembly: GCF_030503615.1. Classification (NCBI taxonomy): domain Bacteria; kingdom Pseudomonadati; phylum Bacteroidota; class Sphingobacteriia; order Sphingobacteriales; family Sphingobacteriaceae; genus Sphingobacterium; species Sphingobacterium sp. BN32. Next base: position 303,187 of record NZ_CP129963.1, on the reverse strand, counting down.
ATGATTGGGTTAAACATTGGGTTTGAAAGGGCTATGAAAGGGGAGTGAGCGGTACATGTCTTATACTTACTACGAACTTAACCCCTGGAAAAGGCAAAAAAAAAAGCACACCGTACGGTGTGCTTTATATACTAAAACACATTAATTTAAATGATTCTATATCCCTTCGCCAAATTTTAAATTCTTATTGATTGTAACAGGTAATTTTCCTGTTGCTTTTAATTGTTTTGTGAACAACTTGATAGCGGCTTTTTGCATAAAATCATCGTTTTGATAAGTCAAGACGATTGAACTACTACGCATGACATCAACAGAGTTTAACGCATAAGGGTTTGTGAACAATACAGAAATAGTACGGCGTCCAGCCAGCTTGTCAATAAACAGTTTAACATCTTTGCTCAACTCCAATTCGCTACGCGGTCTTGAACGATTATCATGGATTGCAAGGATAACTTGCTTATGATCGCGAGCAAGTTTCATTAAACTGTCTAATTGCTCTTCTGTCTCATTTCCTTTCACGTAGATCTGGGTGTAGTCTGCCAATTGACTTGCCATACCCTTTTCGAAATCCTGAGCTTTATCAATACCAATAGATACAATAGCGGTTTTGCGTTTATTATCGAAACGTCTTAGTCCGCGGTCAGATTTAACAACAGTTACAGCGGCATCCGCTAAGCGTTGCACCAATGTTTTTGAACTGGCATTGTTCAAATCGTTGATCAGGTTGTTTGTATTAACTTTTTGATATTTGTTCAAGCCCAACCAAAGTTTTGCAGCTAACACTTTCTTTACGCGAGCATCCAAATCCGCTTGGCTAATTCTGCCACTCTTGATTGCCTTCTCAATTAAATCAATTGCGCGTCCGCTGTTTTCAGAAACTTCCAACAGATCATGTCCGGCAGCAATCGCCATCACATCCGCCTCACCATTTGGAAAATGCTTCTTCACACCTTTCATATCCATCGCGTCCGTTACGGTCAGCCCTTTAAAGCCTAACTCATTACGCAGAAGATCTGTCACGACTTTCTTGGAAATAGAGGATGGGATATTTGGTGTAGCGTCTAACGCAGGGATATTCATATGTGCAACCATGACCGATGGAGCTCCTGCTTGGATTAATTCTTTGAAAGGGAATATCTCCAATTCCATTAAACGTTTCTTGTCAAATTTTAATTGAGGAAGATCATAATGCGAGTCAACATCCGTATCACCATGACCAGGGAAATGCTTAAGTGATGCTAGAATCCCACCAGCAACCATACCATCCATATAGGCTTTCGCTTTCTGCGTCACATTGTTTTTATCATCCCCAAAAGAACGGAAGTTGATTACCGGGTTTTTAGGATTGTTATTGATATCCACGACCGGTGCAAAATTGAAGTGCATTCCGATACGAAGGAAATCTTTAGCAATCTGGCGACCCATATCATAAATTAAACTATTGTTTTGGATGGCGCCCAATGTCATTTGATATGGATAGGAAATAGTCGAATCCGGCATACGCATCCCCAAGCCCCACTCTCCATCAAAAGTAATCAGCAAAGGCACTTTGCTAGCCTTCTGGTATTTGTTGAACATATTAGCATGTCGAACCGGTCCGCCTTGAAACACCACCAATCCACCTAATTGTTCTTTCTCGATTACTTTAGCAACCGAGTCAATATATTTCTCGCCCAAATTAGTGTGAGCACGGACTAGGAATAACTGTCCAATCTTTTGTTTTGGCGTCAAGCTGTTGAACACCGAGTCTACCCATGCATGTTTTTGATTGATGAAAGGGATAAAGTCAGGCTTCTTCTGAGCAAAAACTGCTGTCGTAAAAAGACAAGCCAATAATCCACAGCTTAATATACGTTTGATCATCATAAAAATAGTTTGCTACGAAATACGGCAATTTCTGCTAGATTAGGAAATATTTATGCATATTCACGTCGAAACACGCATAAACACGCAATTATTTCAATTGATATTTCTCTTCGATAAGAGATGCCAGCTCGTTTGCATTTGCAATTTCTCCGCAAGCCTCTTTCTTCCAGAGCATGTCGATGATGAGTAATAGGAACTGGGTTTCCAACTCCGGATTATTGTATCCAAGTTCGTTGAATGCCTTTAATACGATAGGTTGCACCGGCTTTATAAAAAGCTCGTGCTGTGTTTTCGAGAAAGTGTGGTGGGAAAGTCTTTCTTGCAGTTTCCAGAATTGTGGATCGTCAGCAACAAGTTCCGAGGGCAATTTAACCATGTTTCTTAGGAAATCCTTCGCCGACTTATAACTCATCATCCCCTTATGATGCATCAGCACCTTCCGATATCCTGCCTTTACAATATGAGATAATAAGGCGTCCTTATTTCCAAAATGCTTAAAAATCAATGCTTCCGACACGCCAGCATTTGCTGCAATTTCTTTTGTAGAGGTATCAAGATACCCCTTGTTTGCAAATAACTGCATGGCTGTCTGCAGAATTCTCTCTTTCCTACTTATTGTTGACTCTTTCATTTAGACTTCATGACAAATATACCCTTTTTCGTGCACAGTGCGCAAATGTATCTTTTTTGTGATTGCATGCACATTTTGAATAAAAACAGCTAATATTGACGCGTCAAACCCCAAGGATACTTATTTTATGAAAAACATCCTAGTTGTCCTCGCTCTGAGCCTCTTAAGCCTGACCGCTTTTGCGCAGCAAAGGATTACCGGAACTGTTGTTGATAAGACAAACAGCAACCCCCTGAATGATGTTACCCTCCAATTACTAAACGATAAAGACTCCGTACTGCTTCGTGCTCGGACCAATGCTGAAGGGCTGTATACATTAGATAAAGTTCCAACAGGGCAGTATCGGCTCAACACATCCATATTAGGATATAAGGTCGCTAGCCGATCCGTGAAGATTGCTGATAAAGATTTAACCATAAACTATCAATTGGAACCCAGCGAAATCGTTTTGGAGGAAATTGCCGTAACGGCAGCCCCTAATGTTGCTGTTCGCGGGGATACGTTAGAATTCAATTCGCGTAATTTTGCTACTAGAGAGTATGCAGAAGCAAATGAGATGGTTGCCCAAGTGCCGGGAGTTACCATCGATGAGGAAGGTAATGTGTCAGCACATGGCGAACAAGTAAAGCGCATCCTAGTCGATGGAAAAGAATTCTTCAGTACCGATCCTAAAATTGCATTAAAAAACCTTCCAGCAGACATTATCGATAAACTTCAGATAATCGATGAGCGCAGTGAGCAATCGCGATTTGCAGGTTTCGACGACGGGAAACGCAATAAAATCATCAATATCGTCACGAAGCCAGATAAGCGAAAGGGCTATTTCGGCCGAGCAAATGCAGGAAAAGGAGACAGCGACAAATTTGCTTTTAGCAGCAATGTCAATGCTTTCAACGGAGACCAAAAGGTTGCGATCAATTTAATGGCCAATAACATCAACGAAACAAACTTTGCCGAACAGGGCTATGGAGGACAGCGCCGCGGCAATAATAATACAGATCGGGGTATTGCAGATACCTACGCAGGCGCCTTAAACTATAGCAACACCTTTTTGGAGAATAAGTTGGATTTCAATGCCGACTATAACTTCCGCCGCTCCGACGCTTACACCAATTCTATTACTGCGCTGGAATATCTGATGCAGGAGCGAGCAAATCAATTTCAAGATTCGCAGACAGAGTCCAATGTGGGCAACATTAACCATAACTTTAGCACGCGGGTAAAATGGAAGATCGACAGCTTAAATCAGCTGGACTTCGCGCCAAACTTTACCTATACCAAAAATAATAACCACAACATCGGGAATAGCATTCGCAGAATCGGTGCGTCCGAGCTTTTAAACACATCGGATCGTACTAACAGGAATAATAACAGCAATTTCTCCTTTGGGGGGAATATGACTTATATGCGGAGGCTAAAACATCCCGGACAGACCATCTCCTTAAATATCAATGGAAACAAGAGCAGCAATGACGGCTTTGGTCAAACCTTAGCGTTTAACGAATACTACAGAGATGCGCTATTAAGCCGTATTGATACCAACAACCGGGAGAGTATCACCAATGGCTATGGATCAGGGATCAACAGTCGACTCAGCTATACCCATCGCCTCGCGCAGTATTCTAGATTGCAGGGAAATTACAACTTCCGAAATACCAGAAACTATTCTGATCGCAAAACCATGGAGTTTCTTGCGGAGACCGGACAGTACGACGAGCTGAACGAGCGTCTCTCTAACGAATTCCAAAACGACTTTAATTTCCACAGTGTTGGGGCCTCTTATGCTTACAACAAACGCGATACGCTCCGTATACAGGTCGGACTGAATTATGAACATGGAATGCGGGTCAATGACCGGACCTTTCCAATAGACCTTCGAACGACAGCCAACTTCTCTAGCCTATTACCGGAGATGACCGCCGTTTATTACTTTACAAAAACTAAAAACATCGAATTCAATTACAACACGAATACCAATACGCCCAGCATCAATGATCTGCAGGACTATGTCGATGTGTCCAACGAACTCAATATCCGCAACGGTAATCCGAATCTTAATCAGGAGTATATTCATACCGCACAGTTGCGATATCGTGATGTCAACAGAACGAACGGCAGAAGTTTTAATAGCAATATCAACTTCAGCTATACCAACAATAAGATCGTTCGATCGGTTTTGATTACCGATACGACGATGGTTCTGTTTGACGATGTAATCCTTGGTGCAGGTGGACAGTACTCTGTTCCAGTCAATGTGGATGGCGTCTACTCGATCCGAGCGACAAACAGCTACGGCTTGCCTATTAAAAAACTCGGCATTAACCTCAACCTCAACAGCAACCTATTTTATAATAAGAACTTTGCTTACTTGAACGATAAGCTAATTCCAAGCAAAGGATATGGTTTCAGTCAACATATTGGGGTCTTCACGAACTTCAGCAAAAACATCATCATTGGCATGAATTATAATGCGAACGTGAATTTCACGAACAACCCTACAGCACGCATACAGCATTACACGGTTCAAACCCATCGAGTGAGCAATACTTTGACCTTAGAATTTTTGAAACGCATGGCCTTCTCCTATAATTTGGCGTATCTATATAACTCCGGTATTGGTGGCTCCGAGGGCATTTCGACCACGCTTTTAAATGCGTCCTTGGGTTATAAAGTCTTTAAGCAAAAGAACGCAGAACTCTCTCTAAAGGCATTCGATCTATTGAACAATGCATCGAGCATCCGCCGAACGGCAACCGAAACAGCCATTAGCAGCATCACATCGAATACCTTGAATCGCTACTTCTTATTAAGTTTCACGTATAACCTGCGCAACTTTGGAGGAAAGATGTTTTTTGGCGACGATGAAGGCGGTCGAGGAGATCGTCCTCGAGGCAACCGCAGAGGAAGAAATTAAAAAAAAGGGGGCTACAATAATGAGCCCCCTTTTTGTACAAATTCGTTTTTCTTTTCTATAAAAGCTCCCTTATCGATTGCTTTGGTCGCTTTGCTGATGATACTGGTTTTGAAACCTTCATCCAGCGCGTCCATGGCGGTGTAAAACACACAATAGTCTGCCGCTAATCCACAGACATGTACCTCATTCACCTGCCGATCCTTCAAATAACCCGCTAAACCTGTGTTCTTACGGCGTCCATTATCATAGAATCCGCTATAGCTGTCGATTTCCGGATCCATGCCTTTACGGAAAATTGCCTCCACTCGGTCGGTCTCTAATTCTTCCGCTAATTCAGCACCATAGGAGCCCTGAACGCAGTGGTCAGGCCACAGGACCTGCTGCAGGCCATTAAGCTCGATGATATCAAAGGTAAGTTTATCAACATGCTGGCTTGCAAAACTCTTATGGTTATGGGGATGCCAATCTTGCGTGGCAACAATCAGGTCGTAATCTTTTTGGATGCTATTAATAACTGGGATAATTTCATCTCCCTTGGCAACGGCTAATGCACCCTCTGGTAGGAAATCGTACTGTACATCGACGATAATAAGTGCTTTCATGTGGTTATTTTTAAATTAATCAATCCAAAGATAACATATATCCAACGCCTCGGATATTCGTTATCTTAATTCGCTCATCGGCGGACAGGTATTTGCGTATTCTACTGATGAATACGTCCAGGCTTCGGCCTGTAAAATAAGTATCATTACTCCAATAGGTACGAATGATTTCATCGCGTGGAAGCACTTTATCTTTACTTTCGATCAAGCGCTTCAGCAGTTCTGCTTCACGATAGGACAGCTTTTCGTTGCTTTCGCCATTGGATAAAATATTTTTTACCGTATCCAGCGTATAATTGCCGATTACAAACTTAGTATCCGACATTCCCTGACCCGTTTTCTTTAAGGCAGCCTCGATGCGTACGATCAGCTCTTCAATCTTGAAAGGCTTGCGTACATAGTCGTTTGCCCCTAACTTAAAGCCTTTCACGACATCTTCAGTTTGCGTCAGAGCCGTCAGGAAAATAATAGGTGTATGAAGATCCGTTTTGCGAATTTCCTTAGCGACGGTGAAACCATCCATCAATGGCATCATGACATCCAGGACAATGATATCAGGCTTATATTTCCCGTGGAACAACAGAGCTTGTTGACCATTAGCCACATGCCGAACCATAAAGCCATGAGCCTCTAGACTATCCGAAACAATCATTGCCAGACTCTCCTCGTCTTCTACATAAAGCACATTGGTCATAATCCTTACTTTGGTAAGCGTATTACAAAATTGCTGCCAACCGAGAGTTCGCTATCGAGCTCGATATGACCTCCATGTTGATTAACAATCTGCTTGACATAGGCCAATCCTAAGCCAAAGCCTTTGACGTCATGTATATCTCCAGAAGGCACGCGGAAGAACAAATCGAATACGGACTTCTGATAAGTTTTCGGAATACCATTGCCGTTGTCGCGGATTTGAAGAATATACTGATCGTCCTGTTCCTTCAAATGTACATCAATTTTCACCTCATCGGATGAGTATTTCACCGCATTGTCGAAAAGATTCGTCAATACATTTTTCAAATGTGCATGATCGGCTTGTATCAGGCTGTTCTGGCTATCGTTTTGGAAGGTTATGGATATTGGTTTTTTTGCAAATAGTCGTGTATTCTCTACGCACTCCTCAATCAAAGTGGCTAATTCGAAGGATGTTTTATTCAGCGAAACACCATTCGTCTCCGCGATATCCACCTGCAATACCCGTTCGATCATGTTGGAAAGGTGCTCAAGTTCATGCTTCGAGATATTGAGATAACGATTCATCCGTTCCTTATCGTCTTTCGCCCCAAAGCGTTGTATAGATTCTACCGCAGCCATCACCGTAGAGACTGGCGTTTTCAACTCATGCGTCATGTTATTAACGAACGACTTTCGCAACATTGCCAGCTGATTCTGCTTTTTGATTGTCGCTAGCAAATAGAAAAATGTTCCCACGAGCGCCAAAACTAAGAATATCGAAATCGTCAATTGCCACCCGATAGAGAACAATAGGAAAGATCGAGGATCCAGGAAGTCAATCTCCAGATACTTGTCTTCCGAGGGATCAATCAAGATGGGGCGTGTCTTAAACAGCTTATACCTCGACTTGTAAATCTCATCTCTACTCATGCTGTCGACCTCTGTCAACGTGACGACTTTCAACTCGAAGGGGCTGTATTGCTTTCTGGCGCGCAAAGCCTGTTCCAACCGCTTGGAAAGCGTATCAACGGTTCTTTGATCCCATTGTATATTGCGGATTGCCATGGTAGAAATGAGATGTCTGGAAAACTTACCGCCACCAAACTTACCACGTTTGGAAACCGCCACCTCATCTAGGATATTGTCTTTGTTGAAGCCATTATCTTCCACCAGTTTCTTCACTGTATCCCTATTCACATCCGGGTACCGGTCGCTGATCGCCTTAACAACCCGTTCAACGCGGTTAAAACGTAATAATTGATTCTGTTTAACTAGCTCCTGTTCGTTCTCCTGATAAAAGTCCTGAATCACATCAAAAAGTATATGATCGGCGGTTCCCAGGAAATACATTTTGCGGTTTTGGTAGTTGCCGTAGAGCCATATGCTGAGCACCAACGTTATACCTCCAGCCGTCAGGATAATCGCCAGTATCAATATTTTATACTTTTTTAACATAATTAAAACAAATTTAAATTAGTAGATTTGCACCGCATAGGTTCAGGGCCACTTTTAACAAAATATAACACTGATTAACAGTTCCCATTAATTACTTTTGCATGACTGGTGATTTTATGATTAAAAATATACAATTAACTTTCCTTATTATCCTAAGTTTCTGTGTGAGCCTATTCTTCGTAAGTTGCGATAAGGATATGTCTATTTCATTGAAAAATGAAAACATCGATAACTTAAACTTAACTTCATCCGATACACTTAGCGCCATCGTTTCAACTGTGCTGATGCCAAATATTCCGACTTCCGGAACTGGCGATACAACAACGCGTTTATTGGTGGGAAAAGTTTCACAAGGTCCGATTGGAAGTGTTACGTCAAATGCTTATTTCCGCTTAATGCCAGAAAATGTCAGCAATGATATTCCAAAGAATGCAGTTTATGACTCGATCACTTTGGTTCTACGTCCAACGTTTGACAAATATACACATGGTGACACAACGAAATTGCAAACCATTGTAGCACATCGCGTAACTCAAACGTTAGAGCAAACAACATTGAATAACACGATGACAGGCCAACCGATTCCCGTATATATTTCAGGAGCTTCCATTTTTGGACAGCAAAAGTTCGCATACGACGCGAATCCTTTAGGTTCGGTGACCTTTATGCCACATATGCACAAACGTGACTCGGTGAGCATTCGATTGGCAGATGCTTGGGGTACGGAGTTATTCGAAAAAATCCGCACCGCAGACTATGTCTTCAATTCGACCGCGAACTTTCAAGAGTATTTTAAGGGTATGGTATTAGTGCCGGCAGCAAGCAACACAGCAATTATCGGTTTCCACAATATCCTTTCTGTAAATATACATTACTCATATAATGGTGCTGATGGCTTTAAAAAGTCAACTGCTAAGACACTTCAAATGGGAGATCGTCGATTCCATTACAATAATTTCGAAACGGATAGATCAGGCACAGCCTTCGCGACGCTTAGTACAACGAAAGAAATTCCTAGTTCAGCAAGCAATGGGGTAAGCTATATTCAAGGTGGAACAGGCGTAGTGACCAAGATTACTTTCCCTGGTTTAGCAGAATTTATGCAAACACAGAATATTGCCATCAACAAAGCTGAATTGATTATCGAAGTGGCTTCAAAAGATGTCGGACATTATACGGCAGCATTAAAACCTATGTTATGGATTGCGACAGATAATATCCCGACAGGCTATGTAAATACGCCTTTCGCCAATGCGGTACAGCATGGCACCTATGAGGTAGGAAACAATACTGGCCGCAACGGACGTTATATTTTCAACATGATCCAATACATTCGCTCGGCAAATGATGAGAATGCAAAAGATAAATCCTTATTTTTATCTGTCTCGCCACAAGGAGAGTCAATAAACCGAGGACAACAAGTTCCTCCATTGACAATTCCATCGGAATTGTACTATAGCGCAAATACTAGTATTTTAGCAACAGAGAACAACAAACCAAAAATTAAATTAAACATCGTATATACAAAATTTAAATAATCTATGAACAAGAGAAACTGGCTTGTATTACTTTTAGTCGGCGTTTTTGCTATTACATCACTTAACTCATGTAAAAAAGACGAAGAAAGTACGGATACAACAGACAATGGACCGACAGAGTGGACAAGAGCATCTGTATTTACTGGCGACCCTCGTAGTAACGCTGCTACTTTCACATTGGATAAAGTTGCTTACTTAGTAGGTGGTTACATCAAAACTGGTAATACATTGAAAGACAACTATGCTTTCAATGGCACAGAATGGACTCAAAAAGCAGATTTTACAGGTTCAGCTAGACATTCAGCAGTAGGTTTCGCTGTGGGTGGAAAAGGATATGTTGGTTTAGGATATGATGGCGATAAAGCATTGAAAGATTTCTATCAGTACGACCCAAACACAAATACTTGGACTAAGAAAGCCGATTTCCCAGGTGAGGCTCGCTTTGGTGCTGTAGCATTCACTATCGGTGACAACGCTTACGTAGGATTAGGAGCAACACCAACTGATAAAACATTCAGTGACTTCTACAAATATGACCCTGCTTCCGATACTTGGACTGCAATCGCGACTAAATTTACGTACAAAAAAGCGTATGCTTTTGCATTCGTAATCAATAATGTTGCATACGTTGGTGGTGGTACATCAAACAACGCTTACCCTGAAGAGTTCTTCTCATTCGATGGTACCGAGTGGAAAAAATTAGGCGACCTAAAAACGGATGATATCGATGTTAGACGTGCTAATGCTTCTGCATTTGCGATTGGTAGCAATGGTTATGTTGTGAGCGGTCGTTCAGCATCAGGTGTCGTAACTAGCGTTTGGAAATATACGCCTTCAGACGATTCATGGACTAGCAAACACCAAGCATTATCTATCGCTCGTGAAAAAGCAATCGGTTTTGCTATCGATGGTAAAGGTTATGTAGCAACTGGTATTTCAGCTTCTACTTACCTTGATGATAACTGGCAATTTGTTCCTGTTAGATAATTAACAGAACCAAAATATAGAGTGGAGGTCTTTTAACGACCTCTGAAAACTAAAATAAAGCTGTCCAAAAAGGACAGCTTTATCTGTTTTAGATCAGCTTTCGGACTGAACAATGTAGACCATGTCAATGGTCTTTATCTGTGTAAAAATGCACGGCTTTCTCTTAAAGGTCGAAGGCATCCTAGAGATGCCATATCAAAATGTCAAAGAGCAAGTTAGATCTATTCCTCTCGGAACGACAAACAGCAGCTTGATGTTGAACCTTATCCGCATCTCATCAAATTCAACGGCTCAAAACTAAAGCTTTTACCAGCATAAAGAATCTTGATTCAAGCATTAAATTTTTATGAAGTGACAGGTGCAGCATGTGTACCATGGTCTATATGAAACGGCGAGAAAGTAATGTAACATTGCCGCAAAACCTCAAATAAAACCCGAACATTAAAACCATGAGATACGGTCCATCCCCTTCCAAAACTCTACCCCCATCAGCAAAAAAAATGGCCGCCCTATTTAGGCAGCCATTCATCTTATATCTTAAATCTTATATCTAAAATCTAGAATCTAAATCAATCCCTTCTTCTGCAATAACTCCGCTACTTGCACTGCGTTTGTTGCAGCACCTTTACGTAAGTTATCTGCCACGATCCAAAGGTTTACTGTATTTGCTTGCGATTCATCACGACGGATACGTCCTACGAAAACCTCGTCTTTACCGTGCGCATCTTTAGGCATTGGGTATTCCAGATTCGCCGGATTATCAACCACAATAATTCCTTCTTGCGCTTCCAAAGCCGCTCTTAATTCCGCAAGGTCGAAATCATTTTCAAACTCAATATTTACAGACTCCGAGTGTCCACCAACTACCGGAATACGTACCGTAGTCGCCGTAACTTTGATCGAATCATCGCCCATAATCTTATTTGTTTCCTGAATCATCTTCATTTCCTCTTTCGTGTAGCCATTATCTTGGAATACATCGATATGAGGGATAACGTTCAAGTCAATCTGATACGGATAAGCTTTCTCACCATCCTTACCTGCGCGTTCGTTCATCAGCTGATCAACGGCTTTCACACCCGTACCAGTCACCGACTGATAGGTCGAAACCACGACACGTTTGATTTTGTATTTCTCATGAAGCGGTTTCATAACAACCACCATCTGAATTGTTGAGCAATTCGGATTAGCGATGATCTTGTCGTTCGCTTCCAACACATCGCCGTTTACTTCAGGAACAATCAACTTCTTGCTCGGGTCCATACGCCATGCGGATGAATTATCGATTACTGTAATTCCAGCTTCGGCGAACAAGGGCGCAAACTCAGTCGACGTGCTGCCACCTGCAGAAAATAAAGCAACATCCGGTTTCAGTGCAATAGCTTCAGTAGGCGTCACAACCTTATACTTCTTCCCCTTAAAGTCAATTTCCTTACCCTTGCTACGCTCCGAAGCTACGGGAATTAACTCTGTTACCGGGAAATTACGTTCCGCCAATACTGTCAACATTTCTGACCCGACAAGTCCTGTCGCGCCTACTACTGCAACTTTCATAGTTTAAATTTTTGCTTTAATTTTTTAGTAAAATTGATGATAACTCATTGTATCTAAGTGAGCAAACTTACTAAATAAACATCAATGTTTGTAATTAATTTTAGCTATTAATAAGCAACATGCCCATTCACGGAACAATATTCAAGACATTCCTTATTTCGCTGAAATATATTCAGAAAGGCGAGCACTTTGTTGACAATATATCAATCCAAGCGGCGGTAGTAGAATCCCGCGATTTAGTACTTTCGTACAGGAAAGGATTTTATCCTTAAAAATGATGAAAAAACAGGCTTAACGCCTTTATTTTCTCACTCATACGATTGCGTAAAATCGCGCTCGACGCCGATTACCCAGCATTATTTTACTAATTTCGCCGGAGTAATCGATTTACATCGTTAATAACAGAAAATACCTTACATAAATATCATTGCAGCAATGAAAGAATGCATATTGATGATTGGAGCCAACGGTCAAATCGGCTCCGAATTAGCAGCAGCTTTACGAATTAAATTCGGAAAAGAAAATGTGATCACCTCTGACATTAGAGCTCCCAAAGAAATTGCCGAAGGAGAGATATTTGAAACATTAAACGTCCTGGATAAAGAAGGAATCCGCTCCTTATTAGAGAAATACAAACCTACACAGATTTACTTACTTGCCGCAATGCTATCAGCCACCGGCGAACAATACCCTCAGAAAGCTTGGGACTTAAACATGAACGGGTTATTAAACGTTCTAGACCTTGCCGTTGAGTTGGGCATCAAGAAAATCTTCTGGCCAAGTTCTATCGCGGTGTTTGGACCACACTCTCCAAAAATAGATACACCGCAGTATTGTGTCATGGATCCTAACAGTATCTATGGTATCAGTAAGCTTGCTGGTGAGCGTTTGGTCGAGTATTACCATAACCGTTATGGATTAGATATCCGCAGCGTTCGCTACCCTGGCATTATCTCCTGGCGTACAGAACCGGGAGGCGGCACAACAGACTATGCCGTACATATCTTCTTCGAAGCCATTCGTCAAGGAAAGTACGCAAGTTTCCTATCCGAAAACAGCGAACTCCCTATGCTTTATATGGATGATGCTGTAAGAGGAACAATCGAGTTAATGGACGCACCTGAATCGGCATTAACCATCCGTTCGAGCTATAATTTAGCAGGAATTAGCTTCACTCCTAAACAAATAGCCGAAGAAATTAAAAAAATTCTTCCTAATTTTGAAATCTCGTATTCCGAGAATGATCCTCGTCAGGCAATTGCAGACTCATGGCCAAAAAGCATCAACGATGACGAAGCCAGAAAAGATTGGGGTTGGAAACCAACTTTCGATCTGAAAGCGATGACAGAGGATATGTTATCGAATCTGAAATCAAAATTATAATAAAATGGGTAGAGCTTTCGAATTTAGAAAAGAAAGAAAATTTAAACGCTGGGCCAAAATGGCTGTCCAGTTCACACGTCTTGGAAAAGAAATTGCTATTGCAGTAAAAGAAGGCGGCCCTCACCCGGAAAACAACTCCAGACTGCGTACTGCTGTTCAAAACGCGAAAGCAGTAAACATGCCGAAGGACCGTGTAGAAGCTGCGATCAAGCGTGCTTCCGAAAAAGATGCAAAAGGCTATGAAGAATATGTATACGAAGGCTATGGCCCTCATGGCGTTCCAGTATTGATCGAAACAGCAACGGATAATACCAACAGAACAGTAGCCAATATCCGCAGCTACTTTACCAAGTCCGGCGGCTCATTAGGCAAAACGGGTTCATTAGACTTTATCTTCCAACGTAAATCCATCTTCCGTTTCCCTGCTACAGAGGAATTGGATGTAGAAGAACTAGAATTAGAGCTGATCGACGGAGGCCTAGAAGAATTATACGTTGAGGCTGATGAAGAAGGAAACGATGTAGTCGTGGTGCAAACTTCTTTTGAAGACTTTGGTAATATGCAAAGATTATTGGAAGAGAAAGGCATTGAAGTAAGCTCTGCGAAGCTAGAACGCATTTCCCTATCACATAGTACACTTAGTGAAGAACAGGCTGCAGACGTTCTTAAATTGATCGATAAGATCGAAGAGGACGATGATGTGCAAGCTGTTTACCACAATATGGACTAATCCGACAACAAAATATTTTGAGAGGGCTATGCCCTCTTTTTTTATGCTTTTACCATTCCTATTAACATCGCTGCGCATAATTGAAAAGTAATCCCGATTATGTACATTTGTATATGCTGACATTCGCAGACTTTTTTGCCAAGAAGAAAATCGACATCAAAGCTTTAAAGAAAGCAGAGCCCTCTTTGTATCAGGAATTTGCGGAACATTATGAGTTGATGGGCGAGAAGAGTTTCGACCACAGCAAGAAGTTCTGGTTCAATAGACTTCGAAAAAGCTATCTTCTTGCGGAGGAAGCTATCCCTACGCCCTCAGCAGCAAAAGCAGCTCCTGCATCCAGCGAAACAGCGAGCAAGTCCGAGACGGCAGCAACGAAGCCTGCAGGATTCCGTCCGAAGTTTAAAGCGGCAAGCGCCGCTACGGCAGAAGCAAAGCCTATAGAAGCGGAGGAAAATAAAGACGTGCCAGCAGCGCCAAAACCTGCCGGATTTCAACCCAAATTCCGTCCTAAAGTAGCTGCAGCGGCAAAGCCTGTTGAAGAGAAAACCGAAGAGGCAGCGAAAGAAGAAACAAAACCCGCAGCACCAAGCGGTTTCAAGCCACGCTTTAAAGCGGCCAACCTTCCTAAAAAAGTAGAAGAAAGCCCAACAGAAGAAACCAAGACAGCAAGCGATTCGCCCGCAGCAGAGACAGAAGGTAAACCTGTTACTACGAAGCCCGTAGGCTTCAAGCCTCGCTTTAAAGCTGCCAATCCACCAAAAGCCGTTGAGCCCGGTACTGAAACAGCAGTCCCTGCAATTGAGCCTCCTGCTTCCGAAAAAGAAGAGGAACCTATCCCTGCTGCAAAACCTAAAGGCTTCACGCCCCGGTTTAAAGCAGGATTGACGAAAACAACGGCGAGTCCTGAGACCACATCTACCCAACCTAGCCCAGACGTCCAAGATCAGCAGGCGGCGGAAAAACCGCAAACGCCCGATACGGAATCAAGCGAAGAAAGCGTTACTATAGCAGCGAAGCCTAGAGGCTTCACGCCGCGCTTCAAAGCAAAGAAAACAGCTGAGGAAGGAAAAGATTCTCCTACAGATGATGCTTCTTAATTCGAACTATCCAATATTTTTATATTTTTACAGACCTAATCAATACATAAGTTATGTTAAAAGAAGAAAGACAGGCATTTATTATCCATCAAATTAATATCCACAATAAAGTACTTTCATCTGATCTAAGTGTACAGCTTAATGTTTCGGAGGATACGATTCGTAGAGATTTAAATGAGTTAGCGGAAAGCGGGCAAGTACTGAAGGTATATGGAGGTGCATTATCCAAGTCTTTCCACTACCCTTTCCAGGAAAACAATGTCTATGCAAAAGAGGCAAAGAAAGAAATTGCCAGCAAAGCGATCTCTTTAATACAGAGCGGCATGACCGTACTAGTTGGTGGTGGTACCAGTATGATCGAACTAGCACGCTTGATGCCGAAAGACATACAATGTACTTTTTTCGCCATCAGCCCTTTAGTTGCTTTGGAACTTGCTGAGAAAGAAAATCTAGAAGTCATTCTGTTAGGCGGGCATCTATCTAGAAATACCAATATTGTTTCGGGTTCACAGGTGATCAATGCCTTATCAGAAATCAAAGTCGATCTTTGTTTATTAGGAACTAACAGTTTATCTGTTGAAGAAGGCATCACAGATTCTGACTGGGAGGTTGTGCAGATTAAGAAAGCGATGATTAAATGCTCGAAGAAATTAGGCGTATTGAGCATCGTAGAAAAGCTGAATTCCAATCAGAAGATGCGTGTAGCGCCATTGCGCGATATCAACTACCTGATTACCGATCTAGACCCCAATCATCCAAGTTTAAAAGAGTTCAGAAACCAAGTAACGGTCATCTAAGCCTTACTTTTGTTCCTGTCTAAATTTATACCGAATGGCTCTTTCAACGAGCCATTTGTTGCTTTCAATAAACATGTTATGCCAAATCATATTGTAATCAATACTTTTATTGAACAATACCCTTTTCGCATGCTTCAACATATTCTTCAAGCTATATTTCGCTAATCCATTGAAAGGTTTCGCATAGTATGTCGCATGGTGCTGCTCCCAATCGCGCACAGCGGCTTCATTCACATAATCAATATAGGAGGAAGCATTTAGCTTCTCATTGAGGTTCTTCAGCCAAGTCGCAGAAACCGACTCCTCCTCCAATTCTACGCGTGTCCCTGTTTTCTTAACCACCTGGAAGTCATAAGCAACGCATTCCTTGTTTTGGAAGTCTAAGGTCAACACCGCACCAAGATTCCACTGTGGATGATTGCTTGGGTAATCAAAGTAAAAATTCCCTAGGCTATAACAAATCAGTTTGCCCTTGTATTCTTCAATTCCCTGCATCACATGCGGGTGATGGCAGATTACCGCATCAGCGCCTAAATCCACCAAACGACGATAGCGAGCACGCCATTCCGGAATCGGCACGTCCAATAGCTCTACTCCTGCATGCACCTGCACAATCAAAACGTCGACCATTTTCTTGTAGCGCTGTATATCCTCTTGCACCCTTGGGCTATTGACCCAAGCATGCCCCGCTTCCCGGTCACCATTTAACGCCCCATAACCATTCTCGCCATACGCCAAAAACCCATATTTCACATCGTCGAAGGTCTGCACTAAAATATCATAAGCATCCTCTTCCGTTCCTACGCCCAGGGTTGCGTCATGTGGAAAAGCTTCCATGGTATGTAATAAGCCCTCGATCCCATAATCATAGATGTGATTATTCGCCATCGGAAACAGGTTGAATCCCGAAGCGATCAGCCAATCCGCCGCTAGCGGATTCTGTGCAACCAAAGGACCGGTCTTTGCAATAGGGCTACCAAAGCCCTGCAAAGGTGCTTCCACATTGCATGAACGAATATCGGCAGAGAATAACAAAGCCTTTAATTCTTCCGACAGTTCAGGCTCCGTCTGCAACACGGCGTCGCCGACGAATAGAAATCTATGCTGGGCTGATGCTTGCATTCCGTTTCTTTAATAAGGTTTCGATAGGTTTAATAGTAATATACGCAAAATAAGCCGCTAATAGGCCGTTCCTGGCGCCTAACAGCTTCAGCACGCCCTTCACCTTCGGCGTATGCATCAGCGTTTGGAAAACGCGCTCTTTCGCTCCAATATTAAGAATGCGCTGGTTAATCCAGTCCAGATATTCCGGCTTGATCAATTCGCGCAATAAAGATGCGTCTAAGGGCGCTAACTGTTCGTGCAGCAACGCATAATAGTTTAGCGAATTTTGGTAGGTATATTTATGTTTCTCCTCTTCGAAGAGTAAATTCTGTTTTCTAAAATAATCCCGCTGCCATGCGCGATCTTGCTTTCGCTCTACCGGCAAATTTAACATCGCAAGCGCAATATCTTCTTCCACGAAGGGTGAATATCCCGGGAAGCCCATACGCGACGGTACAGCGATTAAATACTGCAGCATCATCATCTTGGTCCGCATCGCTGTAACGATTCGGAAGTCCGGACTCTTCAGATGTTCCTTCTGTTTATCAAATAAAGTTTCGGCAAGACCTGTGTAGTCTACATTCATCGCCAACTTGGAATCCGCACTCATGCCATGGGTATAGCCTAAGGTGCGGTACTGACTAGCCGAGGTGATCTCCGGAACCTTGACTGCACCAGCCCAGGCGTCACCGATGATACCGCTTAGTAGTCCCAATTTCGCCCGATTCTCCTTCGCCCGAATCTTCTCGTAAAACTCCATATGATAGGTCCCCGAAGCGGCAACCGCCGGCCCGAACTGATCGTACCAATCGTCCATATAGATGTTGAACTGACCTAATGGAATCCGATGCCACTGCGTCCCTAAACGTTCTGACAGCAAACTAGCATATACTGACTCGCGCGAAGCGCCCTGATTAAACGAAGTACCATAGGTATAAGCATGAATACGAGATTTGTCATCGATCAACACATTCATCAATCGCGAATCAAAGCCTCCGCTGGTAGGGATAAGGATGTTCTCTGAAAAACCGTTCGCCCAATTGTTCACCCGATGATGAATCAATTGGAGAACATCATCCTCATGGGTTTCTTTTCCCAATTCGGCAGCAATGGCATCCGCACGCTCGCGTACCACTGGTTTTCCATCCTCCAGATAAAGACGTTGATTGGGCAACAAGAATTTCACATGTTTGACAGGGGTATGTCCGAATACGGAATAACCAAAGTCCAGATAAGCTGCTAACCCCTCCTGATCAATGTCCAGGTTGCCGTAGTCAATGACATCATTGATATCCAAACCATAGGCACCTGTTTTATCATGATAAAAAACAGTCTGATATCCAACCCAATTTCCTTGTGCAACAAAATCCATGAAAACTATTTAGCAAATTTCTTTTTAAGCATGCCGAGCACCTCTAACCAAATGGCATTTCCGATCAGGTGATTGATGCCGACATAAACGACTACGAATATAAGGCTTTGACAGATGATGAGCAGTAAATCGTGCGAAATAAGCTGAAAATAGAGGGGTAAATAGGCCAAAACCGCAGCGAAAATACTAATGAGAAACGAGGGACCAAGATCTTTCATTTGCGAAAGGAAATGATAGCCATACACCCTGCCGCTCATCACGGTTGTCGCCAAATAGATCAGTATCCGCACAACAACCTGTCCGTAAACAATATAAATGATCCCCTGTTTATAAGTCAACAATAGCGCGATTATCGCCAAGGAAAATTTAGCAACTTCCAAGCCGAGTGCATACTTCGAACGTCCTTTAATATTTAAGAAGTTGACATTCATATCTGCAAAGGAGATGAAGAAGCCTGCAAAACATAACCATTGAAAATATTCGACAGAAGGCAACCATTTATCCGTCGTGAAATAACTGAAAGCCGGTCTTGCCACTGCAATCGCCAAAAGGCTAACCGGCAGCAGCACAAAAGCCAAAGAAGACATGGATTTCCTACAGGCATTTAAGAATCGTGGATAATCATCCTGTATGGGGGGTAGGGTAGATAAGGTTGTGCCCTGTATGATTGCCGAAATCATCATCCCCGGCGTCTCTCCCCATTTATTTCCGAAGTAATAATGGCCGGTTTCCTTAATCGTAAAGTGCTTCCCGATAAAGGAATAATACAGAGGCGATAGCGCCTTCCCCATCATATTAGCGACCATAAAAGACAAGGAAAAAGAGGAATGATGCTTAAGCGAAGCCATAGACACCTGCGTGCTCAACTTCCAATTGCCCCAATACCATAACATGGCTGTCCGAAAAAGGGTATAGAGAACGGTCTGCAACAGCAAGGCCCAAACGCCAAAACCTGTTAATGCCAGAACAACGACAATAATCCCCGAAAAAAAGATGGCTAGCACATTGATTCTCGCAGTCACATTAAACTGGAAATTCTTTAGGATCTTCACATACTGTACAATTCCGAAGGCATGAATCAACAGCTGCAGGAACAGCACCCGCGCATAGAGCGCTAGATTAGGGATGCCATAATAATCCTCGATATAAGGTGCAGAGAAGAATAAAATCAGGTAGAAAAAGACACTGACGAATAGATTGAAAACGAACATGGTCGAATAATCCAGTTCGTCCACTTTCTTGGAACGTACTAAAGAAGTGGCGAGGCCACTATCCACAAACGCAGTAGCGATCGTCGAGAAGATCATCAAAACACCAATTACCCCAAAATCCTCTTCATTTAAAATTCGGGAAGTGATGATCGTGACGAGGGTAACAATGATCTGATTACCAAAACGATCAAGGGCATTCCAGAAAAGGCCGTTGAGGGTGATGTTTTTTGTATTATCGCTCATGAATTTAAAAACTCATCAAATTTAGGAAAGATATTTGTACAGCATATAAAAAATACCAATATACGTAAGCATTGCGAGATTAACTCCATATATTTGAACCATATAGATAGTAAAACCCCTTCATGTTAGCACCGATTGCACTATTTGTTTATAACAGACCCGTTCACACTAGAAAAACACTACAGGCTTTAGAAGCCAATAGACTGGCTGATCAGTCTGAAATCTACATCTTTTCCGATGCTGCAAAGACGGCCGAGAATATCGACGATGTCAACAGCGTGCGCGCTATTATTCGGGAACCCTGGAAGTTTAAGCATATTTATATCATTGAACGTGGACAGAATAAAGGTCTTGCCAATTCTGTTATCGACGGGGTAACACAGGTGCTGCAGAAACATGGGCGCATTATCGTATTAGAAGATGATTTGGAAACGTCCCGCTTTGCGCTGACTTATTTCAACTCGGCATTGAATCAATATGCCGAAAATGAGAAAGTGATGCAGATTGCAGGCTATATGTATCCTGTTAAGAATCCTAAATCGCTCCCCGAGTCTTTCTTCTTTCGGGTAGCCAGCAGCTGGGGATGGGCGACATGGGATCGTGCGTGGAAGCATTTCAACCCCGATATCGAAGAACTGACGAAAGATTTCAAACGCCGCGACATCAAAGCCTTTAGCGTAGATCATACCGAGAACTTCTGGAAACAGGTGAAGCAATTCAAAGCGGGGAAGATCAACTCCTGGGCAATCCGCTGGTACCTATCGGTCTTTAATCAGCAAGGCCTGGTACTCTATCCGCGTAATTCTTATATTCAAAATACTGGAACTGACGGCTCCGGAACCCACTCCGATGTTGATCAAGTCTATAAAGTACAATTGGCGAAAACGACCATACGGAAGTACCCGACGATTGTAGAGGAAGATCCTATAGCGCTTTCGGAAATCAAGCACTTCTACAAGAATAGGAAAGGAACATTTTTCGAACGCTTAGCTCGATTCATCGAAAAGAAAATAAACCAACGGAAGGCTAAGAAAGCAATGCGCTAGCGCGTATCGGCACGCTTGAACACCAAGGTGCGCTTCGTTTTTCCGGCAAGTTCGTACCCTTTCTCATTCAGAAAGCGGTAAACCGCCGACTGGCTCAAGTCCTTAATGCTTAGCTCTTCCTCCACCAACACGAATATGGGCCTATAACGCTCCCAGTCGTTCGACTGCAATACGATATAGTCAAATCCCTCCGCATCGATGGAAAGAAAGTCAATCTCCTGCCCTTTCGGCAAATGCTTATCCAATACCTCCGAAAGCGGTAGTGTAGGAACGGGAATGCTTTTTATCAAATGGTATTTTGCATTCAAGCCGTCTCGCTTCTCCGATATCTCCTGTGAAAAGCCGTTTAAGGCCGGCTCGTTGAAACAATAGTAGGTCAGCTCCTGCGGACTCTCACTGATTCCAATGTTTAAATTCACATCCCGACGTCGGAAAAACTGAAACCATTTCATCGCTTCCGGTGATGGCTCAATATTAATCCCACGCCAGCCTTGTTTATAAAAAAACATCGTATTCGAAAAACGATAGGGATGGTGTGCACCGACGTCTACATAATAGCCTTTGTAGCGCTTGCGTGTTTCGTAAAAACTGCGGATGAGCATGTCCTCGCCCTCTTGTGAATAAGATCTGGAAAAGAAAAACTTATCGATCGGAAAGTATTTTAAAATGGTCTTTTTTAATGAGGGCATTCAGTTTACTGGTTTAACTTATTATATAACAGCAATAAGTTACAAATAGTATCTGGAAAGATAAAGAATGGAGCGTGTTTTAGTAGAATTCCTGTACTACTTATTTCTCTTCAACATCTGCTCATAATAAGGGGACTGCAAGGCCTCCCCTTTTAAATCCTCGAAATTCTTCAAATAGCGCTTATTCCCTTTATCCATATTCGATTGGAAGAACACAAAAAAGCTGCTGACTGCTTCATTTCCAAAGGAAGCCGTCAGCTTATCAAACTCGTTTAAAAATGCTTCATCCGCATTGGTATCCTGCTTATAAGCTTCAATCTGCTGATACTTCTCCTTGCTCGATGCATCCTTCTCATCTAAAGCTTTGTAATATACCTGGCTTAGCTCCTTGATTTTCGATTCCTTGCGAGCAATAAAGTCATGGTAAGCTTTCCAATAGGTTTCCGCAATCGCACAGCTGCTGCACTCTCCTAAATTTAAATTAACCTTTTCCACCTCGTTCATTTCGATATCTTCAGCGCGAAGACCCTTATCAAAGGAAAATTTATAATCTGTTTGCTCCTTCGGATTGACATAGAATGTCTTGTTGACCAAGTACTGCGTGCCTAAGCCCTGCTGAAACTCCCGGTTCCGCAGATAATGATGCGGAATATAGGTTCTCGGCCAGCGCAGCATGACGATATACATATCCTCCGGCAGTCCCGAAATCGTAACGAAATCACCCACCGGCACGACGGTATCTAATATCTCTTGCCCCGTCATATAATGAGAGAACTGTATCCCTACAGAGTCCAGATCCAAATTTTCGACAGCAAGACGTACATCAGAACCAGAAGATTGACAGGAAGTAAAAGAAATCCAACAGAGCAATACAAGCGAGAAAAAGCGCATTAAAAAAATCAATAAATGGTTAAATCGCGAAAATACCATTGGAATACATCAGCATATTCTTAACTAATTTCGCTACACAAACTTAAAAATATTTCGCAAAAATAGAAATGCGATGCGACGATAATTTGCAGATAGCTTGTTCAAGGCTTACTCGTAACTTCGTCTGCTTAAAACCCTTTCACTCCCCTTTCAAACCCAATGTATAACCCAATCAGAAGCGCTCCGAAAGGGCTTTGATTTGGGTTTAATTTGGGTATGTTTTGTGAGTGTCTTGAAGCAGTCCTAAATTTTGGCAGAATCCGGACGAATATAATACCGCGATATTGCGTACTTTTGTATTTTGAAATTCGGGACATCAGTATGCTTGAGAAGAAGCCAAAAATTTCCATCATCACCATTGTGTACAATAATGTTCGGGACATCCGTTATACCCTAGCCTCTGTTGCTAAGCAGGATTATCCGAATATTGAATATATTATTGTGGACGGCCTATCTACGGATGGAACATTGGATGTTATCCAGGAATTTAGGCAGCATATCAGCATTTTGATTTCTGAAAAGGACAAGGGCATCTACGATGCGATGAACAAGGGATTGCGCGCAGCAACAGGCGATTATGTATTATTCTTGAATTCCGGTGACGAGCTTTTTGCGAGCGATACTTTGAGCAAGGTTTTCGGTTCTGCTCCTGATGCCGATATTTATTATGGGGAAACCAAGCTCGTGAATGAGGATCGGGAGATACTCGGCGACCGTCGTCATGCCTGCCCCGAGCAGTTCGACTGGAAGTCGTTTAAATATGGCATGAATGTATGCCATCAGGCGATCTACGTCAAGCGCAGCATCACTGAACCCTATGATTTGCAATATAAGCTTAGCTCGGACATCGACTGGGTGATTCGTGCAGCGAAAAAGGCAAACAAGATTGTCAACGTTAAGGATTATGTAGCCAAATATTTAGTCGGGGGCATGTCGCAGCAGCGACATAAACAAAGCCTAAAAGAACGATACGAGATTTTCAAAAAATATTACGGTTTTATCCCCAATCTATTTAACCACGGCATTATCGCCTTGCGCTTAATGTTACATCGATTTAAAAATGGCAAAACAAGAGACTGATTTGTTCCGTCCCGAGATGCTCATTGAGCTGGCGAATGCGAAGATGCCCTTTGGCAAATATCAGGGTTACCTGCTTTGCAACCTACCGGAGCCGTATTTAGTATGGTTCAAGAAGAAGGGATTTCCTCCCGGAAAATTGGGTATTCAACTGGCAAGTCTTTATGAAATCAAGGTGAACGGACTTGAATATTTATTGCGCCCTTTGATCAAAAAGTGATGCGTATCAATTTTTATTTTTCCTAATTACGTATCTTTGCGTATAATTTTTAACATTAAACGCCGTTTGCAGCGGTATCAATGAATATATGGCAAAATATCAAACCCTGCTGTACTATTGTTACAGCCCGATCGAAAACGCAGAACAATTCGCTGACGATCATTTAAACTTTTGTAAATCCCTTAATCTAGTAGGTCGTATTATTGTTGCTGACGAAGGCTTGAACGGTACTATTTCCGGCACACCTGAATCGGTAAAAACGTATATGGATACGGTACACGCGGATCCTAGATTTGCGAAGACGGAATTTAAGATCGACGATGTGGAGGAACTATCCTTCATCAAAATGCATTGTCGATACAAAGAAGAAATTGTACACTCCGGACTTAGAGACCCTAAAGTAATCGACCCTAATAGACAGACAGGTAAGCACCTGGAGCCTCAGGATTTCATGAAAATGAAAGATGATGAGGATGTGGTTATCCTGGATGTTCGCTCAAATTATGAGCATTCCGTAGGCAGATTTAAGAATGCGGTTACCTTAGATATTGAAAACTTCCGTGAGTTTCCTGAAAAGGTAAAAGAATTGGAGCAGTATAAAGGCAAGAAAATCCTGACCTACTGCACCGGCGGTATCAAATGTGAAAAGGCATCTGCATTATTATTGAAAGAAGGTTTCGAGGATGTTTATCAGTTACACGGCGGAATCATCAAATACGGTAAAGAAGCTGGAGGAAAAGATTTCGAAGGCAAATGCTATGTATTTGATAACCGCGTTACGGTCGATGTGAATTCGGTAAATCCGGAAGTCATTTCTACTTGTAAGAACTGTGGAAAGACAACGTCGAAGATGATCAACTGTGCCAATCCGGTTTGTAATGAGCACTTCACGCAATGCGATGAGTGTGGTTGGGAGATGGACGGCTGTTGTTCAGACGAGTGTAAAACCCACCCTCGCAAGCGCGAATATGATGGCACCGGATACTATGTAAAAGTTCCGCAACCGGTGAACGTTGAAAAAATTAGCAAACGCAAGCATAAGAAACTTATTAAAAATTAAAGTTTTCTATATTTATCAAAAAAATCCATTTATCTTAACAGCATAAATGGATTTTTTATTAACTAACAAATAACCACTAAACACAATGGAAAGCCAAAGAGTTGACATGTTTTTAATGTCTCATAACAAGTACTTTGAATCCTATCATTTAATGGAAATCAAAGACTTACTAACAAAGGCGGACGACAGCAAATTTACCAACGTACAAATACAACAGTATAAAGATCCGACGACGGTATTGATTGTATCCTTACTAGCGGGCCCTCTGGGTATTGACCGTTTTATGATCGGAGATACAGGACTTGGCATCGGTAAACTGTTAACATGCGGCGGCTTCGGCATTTGGGCAATCATTGATTATTTCTTGATCATGGGTGCTACGAAAAGCAAGAACTTCGAAAAATTAGTACAATCATTGAGTTACTAAAAACGATATCGGCAAAGAACAAACTATACTTTACGACAGGTATAGTTTGTTTTTTCGGACTTATATGGCTTTACATCGATTATCATAGTCCGACAGGAACAACCTTATGCCCAATTAAGCATGTGACGGGTTATCCCTGTCCCTCCTGCGGAACAACAAGGTCTGTTAAAAGTCTGCTAGACGGCGATCTTATGCAAGCCATCATGATTAACCCCTTGGGTCTGCTGGTCAGTATGCTTGCTATCGGAATTATCATGCTGATGCTGACCGATCTACTTTTTCGAAAAGATTACTTTTTCCGAGCTTACCGTTGGATAGAGCACACGCTGCAGACCCAACGTCTGTTGAGTATTATCTTAATTCTTTTCATCCTTTTAAATTGGATATGGAATATCAAGAAAGGACTATAAACTTCTCGCCAAGAGAAATAACAGAGAATGAACGAGAGTATGCTTCCAATAGCTACCTCAT
Organism: Sphingobacterium sp. BN32; assembly: GCF_030503615.1. Classification (NCBI taxonomy): domain Bacteria; kingdom Pseudomonadati; phylum Bacteroidota; class Sphingobacteriia; order Sphingobacteriales; family Sphingobacteriaceae; genus Sphingobacterium; species Sphingobacterium sp. BN32. Next base: position 277,108 of record NZ_CP129963.1, on the reverse strand, counting down.
GTCATTGTTTGCCCTCTTTGTGGGCTTACCCCTCCCCATTTTTAATCTTTTAGCGACGGTCATCTTTTATCTTGGCAATAGGAAGTCGACTGCCTTTGTCAAATGGCATTGCATGCAAGCCTTAGTATCGCAGCTGTTTATCTTTTTCTTTAATACGGTTGCGTTCTGGTGGACGATACGTATTATTTTTTGGAGAGATGAGATCCTGACCGACGCGGAATTCAATCGTTATTTTTCCTACCTGAGTATCGTTATCCTCATTAACATCATCGAGATTGTTTCGACAATCTATACGTCTGTACGAACCAGAAAGGGCATACATGTGCGTTGGTTTTTATTCGGTGATATCACAGATTATTTGTTCAAGAAATGAAGATAGTAGGCAAGTTTATATTACTATTAGTGAGCATTGGCGCACTGTATTTTGGTCTTTCCCAGATTAACTGGAGCAAGCTCTTTGAATTGGACGAGAAGCAAGAAAAACTGGAGAAGCGGCTGGGCAAGTTGGTCATTAATGAGCTAGAGAATACGATGACGGTGGTTCGAGATGATAGTGTCAAGCAAATTGTAGACTCTCTTTTCAATCCCTTGGCGTCCAAAAATGGCATTTCGCGCAAGAGTTATAAAATCATCGTTGTAGAGGATTCACAGGTCAATGCATTCGCATTGCCTGATCGACATATTGTTCTGACTACCGGTATCATTAATTTTTTGGACAGCGCGAACTACCTCTCCGCAATACTAGCACATGAGATGGCACATTGCGAAAAGAAGCATGTGATGAAGTCGCTGATTACGCAATTCGGATTAGACTTGCTATTGTCGGGATCTGGCACATCGGAAGTAACCAACTTCCTGACCGGGCAAGCCTTCAGCAGGAAGCTAGAACGCGAAGCCGATGAACAGGCTTTGGTCTACTTAGTAGAGGCTCGTGTAAATCCAAAAAGCCTCCAGCAGGTGATGGAATTATTTGATGTGTATCTAACTGGCGATCTTGACCTGACTTGGGCATCCACGCATCCCTCGCCCAGCGATCGCAAAGCCTACATTGAAGCTAAGATAGAAACTTTGAGCACTGATGAGGATTACGCTGCTCCGATACAATCGAGTACCTGGAAGAAACTGCAATCGCTCTTAGCCAACTATTCAATAGAAGTCGATTAATCTTGCCCCCATCGCCATTCACCGGAAATTTTCAGCGGCTCTTTCATTCCTTTTTCTTCAAGAAACTGTTTAATAGCCGCATCCGATAGTTTGATTGCGGGGATTTGATTCGCATTCGCTAAAGCATACAGTAATGCTGCACTCACGCGGACGGTCTGCTCTAAGCCTCCTTTATCGACCAATCCAAAAACATCACGGTTAGAGTGATAGTACATCCCTGCATTATTTGGCAATGCGCCGCCTCTACCTGTGGCGGTAGGGATACCCTGAAGCATAAAGGGCTGATGATCGCTATGTAGGCCTGCAGCGATGGTATTCTCGTTTTTAAATTTCTCGTCAACCTGCGCATATACCGCGCCCCACTGATCAAAAAGCACTTTCATTTCTTCCCTTGTGGTGGTAAAGCCGGTAGGAGCATTTACCATATCGAGGTTTATCATATACTTGATCTGCTCAATTTTGCCTTCTTTAATTGCTTGATCCACGTAGGCTTTCGCCCCCAACAGGCCTTGCTCCTCGCCCATGAACAGTACGAAATCAATCGAGCGCTTGTTTTGGAATGCTAGCTTCTTGAAAGCTCTGGCAATATCAATGACAGCGAAAGAGCCAATCCCGTTGTCAATTGCTCCGGTTGCCAGGTCCCAGCTATCCAAGTGGCCGCCAATAACGATTTTTTCGTTCGATAGGCTCGTTCCTGGAATATGCACCAGCACATTGCGAGCCGTTGCTTCGCCAGACTTATTCTTCATATCGATTGCCGCCGATATGGGCTGTGACGCTAGGGTTTCTTTCCATTTCATCCCGTCTTCAAAACCAATGCAAACCGCCGGAATGTTGATCAATTTGCCTGTAATCGATGCTGTACCGGTCAACAGTACATTGCCTTTTACACTATTGATAAAGATAATGCCCGCCGCACCGTATTTCTCCGCAAGTGCGGTTTTCTCCGATCGGTGCAGATTCTTTAAACCCGTTCCTGAATTCGGCAAAATATGAAGGAAGACCAAGGCTATTTTATCTTTTACTTTATCGCCCACACGCTGGTAATCGGTTTCTAACCCATTCCCCAGATCGACGAGCTCGGCCTCAACTTTCGCGCGAACGGGAGAGTGCGCCAAGGATACGGAAGGGACCTCCTGTTTATTGAACCGCAGCTTCAATGATTTCCTGGACCAGGCCTCTGCAGAAAAAGGCTGATAGGAAACTTGATAGCCATAAGACTTTAATAGATCATGCACATAGGTCTCTGCTTTCTTTCCGTTTTTAGAACCGGTAAGGCGGTGTCCAATCTTTTCTGTACTATATTTGAGTCGATCGTATGCTTCCGAATGTTGGTTGATATCCTGAACTATATTTTCAAAATTTTCTTTTAAAGCCTCCTGGGCGAATGCAAATTGGCTTAAAAATAATAGGCTGATTAGGTAGATTCTTTTCATAATAGATTGAAATTACGAAATCTTCATGTAAATGGATGGGTTGAGATTTTAATAGCCTTATTATTCTGAATAAATAGGCATCAAACTGTACGCAAAACGCAGAGCCCTTCAACTAAAGGGCTCTGATAGTAATTTCTATATGTTGTTTATGCTATCTATAATCTATACAACATATTGTTTCATGGATAGGCATTCAAACCGGATTAGTATGAGCCCATTAATAATGCGCAATGATATCATCCATTTGTGCTGAGATAGTTTTTAATCTATTTCTATCTCCGCCCGGTATTTCTACAGTTATCCATTGGCCTTTGTAATTGACCTCGCGCACTTTTTTCATGACTGTTGCCCAATCGATATCGCCTTTGGTCAGTTCTACATTGAATCCTTTCCATAGGCCTTCATTGTTCATCTTCTCGCGGCTGAATTCTTTGATATGGAGCTTAAAGATACGCTTGCCAAGTACTTCGATCCAGTGTTCTGGCCAGCCGTAGCGAAGGACATTGCCGATATCAAAATACCATCCGACCAGGGGGTGGTTTATTTCGTCGACAAAGCGTGCTGCTTCAATAGGACTTAAAAGAAAATTGTTCCAAACGTTTTCTAATCCGATTTTCATGCCGGTCTTTTCGGCGGCAGGGATTAATTTACGAACGGAGTCCAGCGCATTGTTATAAGCTGTTTTATAGGATACTTTCTCGTTCACAACGCCAGGCACAACGAGTACAGTATCACCGCCTAGTTCCTTGACTTCCTGCAGCGACTTCGCACAGGAGTCGATGATAAACTTACGAACTTCCGGATCGGGATCCGACAGCGGTTTTGACCAATGGTCTTTATTGACCAATGTTGGTATTTCTATTCCTGAGGCTGCTTTTGCTTTCAACAGATCTTGGATTGAATGGGCAACCGGGCTGTTGAATTCAATGCCATCAAAGCCTAAATCTTTAACCAGTTTGAATTTGTCGACCAACGGAATCTCCTCCTTGATCATATCAAAGCCTATCCCCTTTTTAAGTTTTCCTTGCATTGCGGAGTTAGAGAAGCCGAAATTAGCTGCTGCTTGTAGCTGAGGCGCAACAATCGACGACCCGGCTAATATGGCTGCAGATTTTAAGAAATTCTTTCTGTTCATAGTTTAGATTTTAATGTTTACACCAGGAATAGCAATCGGTAAATCGTACTTCATATCCCATGAAAATTCCGTCGGACTATAGGTTTCATTAGACGCTAACGCAGCGTCTAGCGTTACTGTTTGTCCGGAATATGCTGCCATCCTACCGGCTAATGCCACTAAATTAGATTTTACCATCCATTCTCCATCATTTTTTGGTTTATTTTTTCTGATGGATTCGAAAAGCTCATCATGTTCTTGTTGATACATGCTTCGCGAGTTGGATTTCTTGTAAGCATTCTCGTCCGTAAACTTGGTTTCATCATCATATTTCCATGGTGATTTCCCGGTGATGCTATGGACGCCTGTACGGCAGTCAACAAGGCATTTACCCTGCTCGCCGACCAATTCGACCATGTAGGACGGTGCAGTATTGCTTTGCTGTCTGGACGAGAAATACGATTTGGAGCCGTTTGGATACTCATAAACCAAAGCGAAGTGGTCATAGATATTGCCAAATTTCGGATCAGTTCTTTTTTGGCGTCCTCCGGACCCTGTGACCTGGATTGGCAGCTGATCGCCCATTGCCCATTGCAACATATCCATACTATGGATCGCCTGCTCAATAATATGGTCGCCGGAAAGCCAGTTGTAGTACAACCAATTTCTTAGTTGGTATTCAAAGTCGGTCCATTCTGGTTTTCTTTCTTTATACCATAATTCGCCGGTGTTGTAGGTGCTTTCAGACGCTAGGACATTCCCGATCTGACCATTCAATACTCTGTTGAACGTTTCGCGCTTTGGTAGGTGATAGCGCCAGCAGAATCCTGCAACAAGAGCTAAGTTCTTTTCTTTGGACTTTTGTGATGCGGCTATTACGCGACGTAGGCCAGGTGCATCCACTGCGAAAGGCTTTTCACAAAAGATATGCTTTCCGGCATTGACCGAGGCCTCTAAGTGGCTTGGTCGGAATGCTGGTGGAGCAGCCAACAAGACCACATCGACGTCTGTCGCTAATAGTTTCTGATAGGCATCTAATCCCACAAACTGGTTGTTTTTAGAAACCTGTACTTTCTTGCCCATCTTTTCGGTAAGCGTCTTATGCGACTCGTCCAGATGATCCTGAAAGGCATCCGCCATAGCATAGAGAATGACATTGGGGTCAGCATTGAGGGCCTCCATGGCGGCGGCCGTTCCACGACCGCCACAGCCAATCAGTCCTACCTTTAATGTTTTATTATTTAGCGACCATACCCGTTCTGATGCAATGCCTGATTGATTCAGTAAGATGCCCGACATGGTCGTAAGGCTTGCTGCTTTGATAAATTTTCTTCTTGAAAAAGTCATATTCGTTAGGTTTAGTGTTGATTAAGGGTTTTGTTTCAAATTGCTATTTCTATTGATTTCTGCCTGTGGAACATAAAATACTACGCGCGGGTCTGTAGGTAATACCTTTTGCGTGATATTCGTTGTAGGCGTATTATTCAAAGAATGCGTTCCTGGATAATTTCTTTCCATCGGCATATTGTTTCTGAACAAGTCGTAAGCACGGTGGCCTTCGAATGCTAGCTCGAGGTATCTTTCTTCCATTACAGCATCAAGAATGGTCATTCCTGCAGTTTGCAGATTGCTTGTCGTGCGTAATGCGGCGCCAGAAAGTCCGGCACGCTGGCGCAATAAATTAACATCAGCGATGGCTTCTGCGGTATTTCCTAACTTTGCTTGTGCCTCTGCCCGGATCAGGTAGATTTCCGCAAGACGTAGAAAGATTGGCGAGCTCAGGTTGATCTGTCCTTCTTGCAAAGCATATTTATTGACATAATACATCGGTGTAACCGGAGTCAACTTCTGATTGTACTGAAGTTTTCCGTCCAATAGATAGGGGGTGATAAACGAGTTTCTTAAATCATTCGGATAGGTTTGTAGCAAATCGTAGTACTTTTTGGAAGCGTAGATTTCCGCCCATCCGCTGACGCCCTGTCCTAGTGGATTTCCCGCGACATCACCACTGAAATACATGGAATTGATTGAGCTCATGCCTCTGTCCTCCACTTTGGTGTGGCGAATACAAAAGATGGTTTCCCTGTTATTATCCGGGGAGCTTTTGAAGAATCCTTGATATTCGGAACCCTCTAAGAGCGAATAACGTCCTGAGTTGATGACTAGGTTGGCATATTTGATTGCATTTGCGTTGTCTTCCATGTACAGGTAAACACGCGACAGCAAAGCATAGGCAACTTCTTTGGATGCGAAGGAATTGCTTTTGTTTTCTGACATCAATTCAGCAGCTTTCAACAGATCCGCAAGAACGAAGTTATACACTTCTTTTACGGAGCTCCGGGTCAGGACAGCGGTTTCCTCATCCGTCAATCCTTCTCTCAAGATCGGCACGCCCATATTTTCGCCTTTCCCTTGTGGATAGGGGCGTCCGAACACACGTACGAGATAGAAGTGAACCATCGCGCGTAGGTAGAGGTTTTCACCTTTCAGTTGAAGTAGACCTGCTGAGGCGTTGTCCGGCACGAACTCGATGACTTTGTTCGCGGCAGCAACAATCTTATATGATTGGGACCAGAAGTTGGTGGCATGGCCGGAGGTATTGATATGGTTATAGCGATATGCGCGTGTTAAGTCATCGCCTGAAGATTGTCCTTGTGCTACGGCATCGCCAGGGTATTCCATCAGGAAGTGGCCGCTACGGATGTATGCTTCGCTTTTAAGCAATGCGTAGCTACCAATAGTGGCGGTTGCGACATCGGCTTCATTGGTCAATGCAGACTCTTCATCGATATATTCAGTTGGGTCGTAGTATTTTTCACAGGAGAACAACAGCGTAAAGCATGCTATGAGTGTTATCGAGCGATATAGTGATGCTAATTTCATTTCTCTAAGTTTAAAAGGTTAAGTTTAGACCAAATAGGAATCGTCTTGTTACCGGATATTTGAAGCTCGACATACCTGAGCTTAAGTCTACCTGGCTAAGCGAAACTTCAGGATCTGGTCCTGAAAAATTGGTTAATGTCCATACATTGTCCGCACTTACGAATACATGCAGTTTGGATAAACGCATCTTGGAAATTACAGACTGTGGCAGGTTATAACCAAGCTTGATATTTCTTAAGCGCAAGTAACTTCCATTTTCCAGATAACGTGATGAGGACTGATTAGACTCCTTATTTCCGCCGACAATTGGTTTCGGATGTGTTGCATTGTCCCCTGGTTTTTCCCAACGTGTCCATCCGTCTGGCAATACCATGGAGTTGAAAGCCTCGTAGAGACCATCATTATCAAAATACGCACGGGTATCGTTGTAAACATAGTTACCATAGACAAAGTTGAAGAATGCCGAGAAGGTGAAATCTTTGTAAGTTAAAGCATTATTCATACCTCCAGTAAATTTTGGTGCCGCGGAGGTTCCTGTGAACTGGCGAGAGTCTGAGGATGCTGCTTCGCTATACTTGTTCGTTGTTGTTTTGGTTTGATTGCCATTGCCATCCACAGTAATCTTTTCCCAAAGGGGATCTCCATTCTCTGGATCTACGCCCGCCCAAATCGGGAAGTTATAAGCATCCATATCATAACCTACAGCAATTGGCTGTCTCGCTCCCGGGTTGAATACTTTTGCCCCATCACTCAACTCCAATACTTTGTTTCTGTTGAATGCCATGTTGAAATTAGTTTCCCAAGTGAAATCCTCCTTCTTGATGTTTTGAGAAAGAATGCTGAACTCAAGGCCTCTGTTGCGTACCGACCCTGCATTGACCCACACATAGCTGTAGCCGGTTGTTGCTGCAAGAGGTTTTCTGTACAAGAGTTCACTTGCTTTTTTCTCATACACATCTAAGCTTACTGAAATGCGGTTCCATAGGGAGAAGTCGGCACCGATATTGGCGGACTCGATCTTTTCCCAGCTTAGGTCTGGATTTCCTTTTTGATAAGGCGCTGCTCCCGGAAGACCGGAGTAGCTAGCCTCTTGCGTGATGCTGTATAAGCCTCGCGCACCGAAGTTAGAGATACCATCGGCATTACCCACCGTTCCGTAAGATCCTCTGATCTTTGCGAAGCTGATAGCAGGATGATTTTTTAGGAACTCCTCATTGGTTAATATCCAGGAAGCTCCCAATTGGTAGAAGTTTGCTGTAGAATTATTCTTTCCGAACTTGGAAGAGAACTCATTGACAAAGGAACCGATTAAGAAGTATCGATCATTGAAGTTGTAGTCGGCTTGCGCGAGATACTTTCTGAAGCCTACTTGATCTCTGGCTCCGCTAGGGTTCTGCAGAATGCCAGTAGCAACAGACATCACATCCTTGCCGGCAGGAAGCCCTTTTCCGGAGGTGTTAGCCCAAGCTGAAGTGGTCGTTTCAACTTCGGCGGCACCTAATAGCACGAGGTTATGCAATCCGAATTGCTCGGCATAGCGAACGCGGTTGGAGGTTAGGTATCTTCTGTACTCGTCTGTCCCGTTGTATAGCTCGCCAATGTTTGCACCACCCTGTTTGGTTCTGCGATCGTAGTAAGTCGCGGAAGCTCCATTACCTAATTGGATACGGTTATAGCTGGATAGCGTTAGCTTACTAGTCACGTTATAATCTAGATTTAAGTCTCCACTTACTTCCCAGTTTTTCGAGCGATTGTAGTTGTACTGCAGGGAATGTAGGAAGTTTTCTTTCTCACGACCTGTCCAGCCTTCATAGAAACGTCCATCGATAGGGTTTCCGTCGGCATCGTATGCCGGGTCGAAAGGTAATCCTGTATAAGCATCATACATGGTATTGCTATTCTCCAACTCATTCTTGTTGACCAATCCATTGACATATACCGCTGCTTTGAAACGATCGGTAATCTGTACGTTCAGGTTGTTACGGAAGTTATAACCCGTATTGCCTGTACCTTGAAGTGTTCCCAGCTCTTTGTAGAAAACACCCGACGTATAGTACTGCACTTTCTCGGATCCTCCAGAGATGGAAAGGTTATGATTATTGACATAACTGGTTCGGAAAGCAAGATCCCACCAGTTGGTATTGTTCTCTAACAACTTGGCATCGCGGTTGTAGAAGGTGTTTTGGAAGTCGTATAATTCCTGAGAGTTCATCAAGCGGAAGCTTCCTGTCGTCGCCTTCCCCATCCCGAAGGAGTTATTGAACTCTACTTTGGTCTGTCCGGGCTTTCCTGTTTTGGTGTTGATGATGATAACACCATTGGCAGCTCTGGAACCATAAAGACCAGTCGCAGCGACATCCTTCAATATGGACACAGATTCGATATCCGCAGGGTTATAGGTACCTCCGATATTTCCATCAACTACTGTTAGAGGTGAAGTACTTGCCGATATGGTACCTGCTCCACGAATAAGCACTCTAGGAGGGCTAGAAGGGTCGCCAGATGCCGTTGAAACGACTACCCCCGGTGCTTTACCTTGTAACATGCTTGGAAGATCATTGGCAGTCACGTCTTTCAATTTTTCTGCTGATATGGTGCTCACAGAGCTCGATAAGTAACGAACTCTTTGAGTTGAATAACCCACGACAACTACTTCGTCAAGGTTATCCACCTGTCCTACTAAGGTTGCATCTACCTTTGCCTGTCCGTTGATTGGGAGCTCCTGACTATTATAACCCATTGCCGAAAAGACAAGTACTTGAGCCGACTGCGGAAGAGAAAGACTGTAATTACCATCGTTGTCAGTGGAAGTACCGATATTCGTTCCTTTCACAGTCACCGTTACGCCGCTGAGCGGAGACCCTTGATCATCAGTTACTTTTCCCGTTACAGTACTTTGCTGCATTGTCGCAGTAGTCTTAATGATGTTTGTGCTACTCTTCGGGCTGCCATTGGATTCTTTGATCACAACCGTGTTGTTGTTGATTTCAAAGGTGAGATCCGTTTCAGATAAAACCTGTTTAAGAGCGTTCTTATAGTAGACATTCGTTACATCGATCGTCACCTTTTTTTTTGCGCGGTTAACCAAGGTATTGTTGTATAAAAGCTCTAAGCCTGTCTGCTGTTGGATTTCATCCAACACCTTTTGTAGGTTAGCATTTTTGAATCTTAAGGAAACATTTTGCGCATAACTTGCTGCAAATGTTTGCACGAACATTAAACATACGATGAAAACAATAAGTTTAACGGTCATAATGCCTCTGATCAGCTTGCGCCGATCAAAGAGCGTCGTTTTAGGGTTGAGTTTTCTCATTGGTTAATAGATAGGGTTATAAGTTTAATTGATTGAATGCTTTAACAGCCCAATACCGCTAGGCTTCGGACTACTCAGAATTGAAAATTTACGTGCCTTTGCTAACGATAATCCTCCTGTCTTTAATTTGAAATTTATAATTCGATATCTTTTCCAGGTTCTGGAACAACTCGGACAACTTGCGCGTGCGCTTGACCGTACCGCTAAAACGGTCGGTTGTTTTGTCGGTTATTTCGATCTCTTCTATGTCGTACCAGGTTTGCAGCTTTTCCATAACGCTGTATATATCCTCATCGGCAAATTTGAATAAGCCTTCCTTCCAGGCTATTTCATTGGCGATATTCACATGCGCTGTATCAATCTTGCCGTTGTTCAGATGTGACGCCGACCGCATGCCGGGCGTCATGTGCATCTGCTGTTGTTTAGTTTTAACCAATACAGATCCTTCCTCCAAGGTGGTGACCACCTGCTGCCTCTTTTCATCGGTAACTACATTAAAGGAAGTCCCCAAGACGTTAATTTGCGTCTCATTGGCATTCACGATAAAAGGACGCTGCTTATTATGGCTCACTTGGAAATAGGCTTCGCCTTTCAAGGACACACGTCGCTCTTTTTCTGTGAATGTGTTGCTGTAACTTAATTGGCTCGCGGAGTTGAGCAGTACATGGGAACCGTCCGACAAGATAATGTGCGAGACAATGCCTTTGGGCGAACGGAAAGTCTGTTTCATATTCGGCGCAACACTTACAGCGCTAATCTTAAACTGAAGTTCTTTATTCGCTTTTTTGATAACCTCAATTCCTCGACTGCGCAGGAGCGCTGAATCAGCATTGAGGAGTGAAAGAACCTCCCCATCTTCGAATAAGATGGTTGCTGCATTTGTTGAGGGAAGAGAAATGTCGTATTTCTTTGCGGAAGAGGTATTAGTATCTGTCGCTGTGCTATTCCATAAGACAGAAATCATAAAACAAAGACCAAGAAAGCAGGCCGCGACCAAAAACCACTTCTTGGGATTGAGAAATTTGATAATATTGGATTTAAGCCCCTCTGCGCTTTCGGGCTTTTCAGGCGCAGACTTATCCCCGCCGAGCAGCGATAGTTCTTCTGCCCGCTTCTTATCAAGGTTTAAGAGGACTCTATCGAGTATCTCCTGATGTATTCTCAGCGGAGGACTAGTTTCCTCTGTCGCAAGCTCTTGAAAGATTCGCTCCTTTATGGTCGTATCCTCATCACACTGAAGGCTATCCAGAATAATCTGTAAGTCTTCTCGTGTCGAGTGACCAGCAAGATACCTGTCAAAAGCGATTTGGATATCGGATTTCGGCATTGGTCAGTTTAGGTTTTATAAGCTAATACGCTTAACTCCTAAAAAGTACCTACTGATATTTGAAAAAAATTAAAGTTGACACCACAAGAAGACAAAAGCTGTTAGCAATCTATACTGATATAGGGGTAAATTACTTTTCAATAAGGAATTGGCTTTCGTCAGATGGTTGTTGACAGTGGACTTGCTGATATTCAGGGTTTCGCAAATCTCAGCGTAGCTCTTTCCTTCGATCTTAAACAATATGAAGACCTTCTGGCACTGTGGGGGCAGTGCTTTTATCGCATTCATCACGTTTTCTTGTGTCTGTTTAAAAGTGAGATCCTCTTCAATATGTTGATAATCCTCGGCATACTGCTTAATAAACTCATTCCTAAAGCGTTCGTCTAAGGCCATTCTTCTGAAATGGTCGTATACTAAATTTTGTGCAATGGTAAATAGGAAGGGTTTCAATGATTTATCAGGATCTATTTGATCCCTCCGCTCCCACACCTTGAGGAAGAGCGTCTGGAGAATCTCTTCGGCAGTTTCGTCGGATTTGACAAGTCGAATGATACGACCGAGCAGTCGAAGGCTATACCGCTGGTAAAGCTGCGTAAAAGCATGATAATCCCCTGATTTTAAAAGGAGAAGTAACGTTTGCTCATCATTATATGGCTCATAAGTCTTCACTATCAGCTAGATTCAAAAAGGTATTGCAATGGGTATTGGTTGAATATCAAATATAAATAAAAAAGTATGTTAGCAAAATAGATACAATTGTTTTAAACCGATTTTGCTATCAGATTGTGCAAGCTTTTTTAAAGACAATACCGTATCTAGCCACCTTTTAAGGTAGCAATGATCAGAAATAGGAAGATCTAATGCTGTTTACTTTTTAAACTTCCACTGCATGTAATTGATGTTCTTATCTACCGCAAGGTATTTTTTCTCATAATACGTTTTGATAGACAATACTTCATCCACTAAATCGGAATGATAAAGGTCGGTGGTTTCCTTCAACTTCGGAAGGTTCTGCAGCTCAATCTGTTCTACCGTATATGCGTAGAAGCCGTCGTTGTCCGTCTTCAAGTGCATAATACCTTCCGGAACAAGGATGTGTTTATAACGCTCTAAGAATGCAGGATTGGTTAAGCGCTTTTTCTCGCGGCTTTCTTGTGGCTGCGGGTCAGGGAATGTGATCCATATTTCAGAGATCTCAGCTTCAGCAAAATACTCTAGAATCGTCTCAATCTGGATTCTTAAGAATCCCACATTCGATATACCCTCTTCAATGGCCGTCTTTGCACCTCTCCAGATACGATTACCCTTGTAATCAATACCTATGAAGTTCTTTTCTGGAAATAACTTGGCCAGATTGACGGTGTATTCTCCTTTTCCACATGCTAATTCAAGGATAAGTGGTTTGTCATTTTTAAAGAAATCGGATGCCCATTTACCCTTGAAAGGTTTACCGGCATCTAATTGTACAACATTTGGAAATGTAGCTACTTCTGCAAATTTTCTAAGTTTATCCTTACCCATTACTTTGAATTAAGTCGCAAAAATAACCTTATATTTGTACTAATCAATACTTTCTCGTGGAAAAACAAGCGAAAATATACGTTGCAGGCCATCGTGGTATGGTGGGATCTGCGATATACCGCAAATTAACAGAACTAGGATATACCAATATCGTCACTAGAACATCGAAAGAGCTCGACCTTCGTGATCAGCAAGCAGTTAAAGAATTCTTTGAATCTGAAAAGCCGGAGTACGTGTTCCTGGCGGCAGCTAAGGTTGGCGGGATCATGGCTAACAATACTTATCGCGCGGATTTTATATATGAAAATCTCGCTATACAGAATAATGTAATTCACTTTGCGCATGAGAACAATGTGGAGAAACTGATGTTCTTAGGTTCTAGCTGTATCTATCCGAAGATGGCCCCTCAGCCATTGAATGAAGATTATCTACTGACAGGCACTTTAGAGTACACCAATGAACCCTATGCAATTGCAAAGATCGCCGGTATCAAAATGGTAGAATCCTATCGTTTGCAATATGGCGACAAGTATATTTCCGTAATGCCAACGAATCTTTATGGCATCAATGATAATTACCATCCGGAAAACTCGCATGTGTTGCCGGCGCTGATCCGAAGATTCCACGAAGCTAAGGAAGCCAACGCGCCATCAGTTAGCATTTGGGGAACCGGAACTCCATTACGTGAATTCTTGTATGCCGATGATTTAGCAGATGCTTGTGTTTTCTTGATGGAGAATTATGATGAATTGCAATTCATCAACATCGGAGTAGGAGAAGATATCAGTATTAAAGAATTAGCAGAAACTATCCAGGAAGTTGTCGGATATAAAGGTAAGCTGGAATTTGATAGCAGTAAGCCAGATGGCACGCCAAGAAAGCTGATGGATGTCAGCAAATTACATAGCCTGGGTTGGAAGCATAAAATAAATTTAAAGGAAGGTATAGCTTTGGCTTATCAGGATTTCATATCTAAGGAAAACGAAAAACGAGACTAATAAGTCTCGCTGTCCTTCGGAATTCCGTAAATATTGTCTTGCACACTCTCCTCTGCAGTGATCATTGGAGGGTGTTGCGGAGGCGCCACTTGAGCCGTAGCGACTTCAGCATCCGCTAATTTTTCTTTCTTCTTTTTCTTCTTCGGCTTAATAAAGGATGTTATCTTATCAATTACCGAAGAAACAGTAGTCTGGTTAACCTCACGCGCAGCGGTTTCTGATGCAAAAAGGACAAGCCCCTTTTTCAACCAGCTAGCATTTTTCAATAACGTACGATTGAGTACCAATGGAAGTGCGAGTTGCACCGTCTTAGTTAACCAGTCTGACTTGCCGGAACCCTTCTTAGAAGTAATTCCCGAAACCAGCCCTTTTACCATATCAACACCCGGCACATTAGAAACAACCATGTTAAAGATTCGAGCAGGTGCTTCTACTTTGTGTTTCAAAAGTTGATATTGATTCACTAAAAATTGCTCATGCTCTTTCTTCTCTATCTTCAGACGAGCAATCTCAGTTTGTAAATCTGTAATATTTGAAATTTTGATTCTCATAGTTATCTATACTCGCTCTTTATCCTCTTGTTCTTGTTTCAATTCTTCTTCGGCTATCCTTTCTTCTGCTGTTTCTGTAGCCGTGTTGCTGTTATTGGTCGATGCATAAGCTGTATCAGCATTAATCTTCTCCTCTTCATCATCATCTGGATCATCCCACTTCGCTAGGATTCGCTTAATCGATAGGTTCATGAACTTCGCTTCCAATTTCGGTTCAAAAGCACGAATCAATAGAATGATGATCAAAAATATCCCTCCTGTTGCCAGAAAGCCTAAGGAGTTGCTTCCGAGAAGTTCGCCAAGATAGAAACCTAGAGCGAGCGACCAAAAGAATATCACTAAGAGTGTCAACAACAACTTACTGGCATCAACGATTAAAGACCCGATTATCCGCGTCATCCGCGAGATCGCTTGCAACTTTAATAGTTCGAACTGTGTGTCGAGATACTCCTTTGATTTCTTAAAGGATTCTGAAAAAGAGAATTTTTGTTCTTCCATGCATTGATTTGATTAAATAGAGCTGCCGAATAAGCTATTGACAGCTCTATTAAATTATGTGAATAAGTTTACCTAAGTAAACGAAATTACGCGTGTTCTTCGATTTCCTCGTCAATCATCGACTCGGCTTTACCTAATTTGGTCTTTAAAGTAGCTACTACCTTTTCTTTAAAATCATTCAATTGATCGAATTGTTCTTCAGCGCGCTCTTTGATTGCATCGCCTAAATCAGCTAATGATTCGTTGATTTTTTCTCTCGTATCAGAACCTTTGTCTGGCGCGAATAAAATTCCTAATACAGCTCCTGCTGCCAAACCAGCTAATAAAGCTGTTACGATTTTTCCGTTATCATTCATCTTAATATAGTGTTTTGTTAGTTATACAATTATTAAACTCCACTTTCATTTAATATAACAAAAAAAAGACCGTTTCGTTTTTATTTCCTAAAACTTTGTGGAAACTTAATTCTAAATGACAAAATAGCATTTATTATGTTTCAATAAACCGTTAGCCCTAATTTAATCTTCTTTTCATGAAGTGTCTTATTTCTACAACACCTTGTCTACTTAGACGGAAATTTTAACGAAGAGTTTAAAGCAGATATTTAGCGAAATACAATATTTTTTCAGGAAATTCGTTAGCCATAAAAACATGAAAAGATGTATAAAAACCTGAAAAGTATCCTTCCGATGATCGTTCTACTTCTGTTAAGCTCCTACAGCAATGCACAGAATAAAGAACAGTTGAAAACAGATATTGAAAACATATTGGCGAAGTATAAAGCGAAGGTCGGCGTAGCGATACACAATCATGATTATACAGACAGCCTGATAGTCAGCGGAGATTATCACTTCCCTTTTCAAAGTGTTTATAAGTATCATTTAGGAATTGCCATCCTAGATCAAGTTGATAAAGGGGTTTTAGCATTGGATCAACCTGTTAAAATTTCTAAAGAAGCAGTGACAACTGAGATGTACAGCCCCATCAAAGACAAATATCCCAATGGAGTTACTTTGACGCTGCGAGAGGTATTAGTATACACAATTGCAGCCAGCGATAATGTAGGCTGCGACGTACTGTTCGAACTAATCGGCGGCCCCAAACATGTCCAAAAGTATTTCGAGGATAAGGGATACAGCAACCTCTCGATCAAACTTATTGAAGCTGTACAACAGAAGGAATGGAACAGGCAATTCGAAAACTGGACAACAGTAGGTTCGAGCAACCAGATACTATATGATTACTATACGAACAGTAAGAAACTGCTTTCAGCGAGCTCCCATCAATTTCTTTGGGATACTATGCGCGGTACAACGACGGGGCCAGATCGACTAAAGGGGGACCTTCCTAAAGGTACCGTGGTAGCACATAAGACAGGCTACTCTGGAAGGAACAGAACAACCGGTGTAATCGCCGCTGTCAATGATATTGGCGTCGTTAGTCTTCCTGACGGCAAAGTGTACTATATTTCGGTTTTTGTAACCGATAGCGAAGAGGGCGAGCCGCGAAGCGCAAAAATCATCGCAGAGGTATCAGCAGCAGCCTGGAAGTATTTCAACTAAACTTTTAATCAACAGCCTCTTATCAAAGAATTAATATTAACTATAGAATAAGTTAATTATTTTTATAGAAATATCTAATTCTAAGATGCTTGCAAAAACCTATAGTAGCGCAGTACATGGTATTGACGCTACAACCATCTCCGTAGAAACCCACATCACATCCGGAACCCAGTATTTCATTGTCGGCTTGCCGGATGTGGGGGTCAAAGAAAGTATACAGCGCATTGAAAGTGCCATACTTGCGATCAACCATCAAATGCCGCGGCAAAAGATCGTCATCAACTTAAGTCCAGCCGATATCCGGAAAGAAGGCTCGGCATACGATTTATCCATTGCCATCGCGGTACTTACTGCCTCATACCAAATCCACAACACTGAGCTGGAAGACTATGTCATTCTCGGCGAACTCTCCCTCAATGGAAAGATTAACCCCATCAAAGGCGCTTTGCCCATTGCCTTACAAGCCAAACGAGACGGCTTCAAGGGATTGATCCTACCCAAAGAGAACGCCGAAGAAGCGGCCATTATTGATGGACTAACTATCTACGCCGCCAATCATCTGTCCGAGGTCGTCGACCATCTGACCAACTTAAAACGACTCCCGACTGCTCGCATTTCCATAGATGACATATTCCAGAAAAACATCAATAACTACGAGCTGGACTTCTCCGAAGTTCGCGGACAGGAAAACATTAAACGTGCATTAGAGATTGCTGCCGCGGGCGGACATAACGTCATTCTCATTGGCCCGCCGGGGGCAGGCAAGACCATGCTCGCGAAACGTCTCCCAACCATCTTACCGCCTTTAACCATCGATGAATCGCTAGAAACTACTAAAATACATTCGGTATCTGGTCTACTCCCCAGCGCCTCTTCGTTGATGACCGCGCGCCCATTTCGCGCACCTCACCATACTACCTCCGATGTCGCGCTCGTTGGCGGAGGGAAGAACCCCAGGCCGGGAGAGATCTCCCTCGCACATAATGGGGTGCTCTTCCTCGACGAGTTGCCCGAATTCAAACGATCGGTACTCGAAGTGATGCGGCAGCCGTTAGAATCCAGAAACATCACCATATCACGCGCCAAGATTACCGTAGATTATCCTTCCAGCTTTATGTTGATCGCAGCAATGAACCCCTGTCCCTGCGGATTCTATAATCACCCCAACCGTCCCTGCATCTGCGGAACGGCAAACGTCCAAAAATACTTGAGCAAGGTATCAGGACCGCTACTCGACCGCATAGATATCCATATCGAAGTTACCCCCGTAGAGTTCAACGAGCTATTAGAAAGCCGTAAGGCCGAGAAAAGTGAAGCTATTCGAGAGCGCGTCATCCGAGCACGAAATATACAGGAGTGCCGATTCAAAGGCATATCCAACATCCACAGCAATGCGCAGATGCGCGCGAAGCAGATAAGAGAAATCTGTTTGATTGACGCTACGGGAAAGGGTCTGCTCAAGACCGCCATGGAGCGACTCAATCTATCTGCTAGAGCCTATGACCGCATCCTGAAGGTTGCCAGAACAATCGCCGATTTAGAACAATCTATCGATATCAAGAATGAGCATCTTGCCGAAGCGATACAGTTCCGCAGCTTAGACCGACAAAGCTGGCTAGGCTAAAAACAAAATCGGCGTGGGAGACCACGCCGATTCAATATCTTTTCTTGAATAACCTATCCGGTGAACTGACCAATAAAATGCTTAAAAATCCAAGGGTAGAGTATCAATGTAAATACAATCCCCGTCAATGCCCCAAATAAATGGGCGTCATGGTTAATCCCATCTCTAGCATTCTTAGACGCCCAGATACAGTATCCCAAATACAGAAATGCAAATAGATATGCGGGCATAGGGATAATCATAAAAATCCCTAACATCATCTTCGGATAGAATAAGATATAACTGAACAGCACCGCACTGATAGCTCCCGATGCACCTAAGCTATGATAGCCATAGTTATCCTTTTGTTGTATAATCGTTGGGATATCGCTCAGCACCAATGCTGCCACATACAATAAAGCAAACCATAAATGCCCCATAGGACCGCTTATTTCAACAAATATCCCTTCCAGACCAAAACCAAAATAGTAGAAGGTGATCATATTGAACAGCAGGTGCATCCAATCTTTATGGATCAATCCACTCGTCAAGATCAGATACCATCTACTTTTATCACGATGAATCGAATAAGGGTGCAACATCAATCGTCCAAACCATTCCGGATTGGAAAACACATAAATACTAAGGCCAATCGTGAGTGCGAAAATTACACTTGCAACCGGCATATTTAAGATATAATATTGTAGCATTAAAATCTATCTTCTAGGAGTAATAGGTATAGTTCTTTAGGGCCATGCGCACCGAGCACCAGCATCTTCTCAATATCAGCCGTACGGCTAGGGCCGGTAATGGTTGTGATCATGCTAGGCAAGTCGTTTCCATACTTCTCGCGCATCAACGCCATCCCATGCTTAATATCCATTACTAATTGCGATGTCTTTGCAATAACGATATGGACAGGAGGATAAACGCTCAACCGTCTACCTGAAGCATCGGCATTACTGATCAAAATACTTCCATTGCGTGCAATCAAGGCCTCACATGCTGTAACACCAACCTCAATATCATCAAAGTCACTTCTATGCTTATGATATGGAAAACCATACTGATCCAAAAACTTCTGTAGGTTTTTATCCCATACATAGAGCTTCGTCAGCTTCAGCTTCTCCAAAAGGATAATCAAATTCTCAATCAGATTGATCTCTCCATCACAGTAAACAAACTGCCCGGCAACATTAGTAAACTCACGCGCAAAGGTCACATCCAAAGGATCTTCTTCGTCCTTATACAAAGGACTATCTTCAAAAGCAGGATTAGGATTCTCACGCTTTTGAAGCAGGGCTTGCCGAATCTTCTTCAGCATCTTCTCTTTGGCTGTTGTATTTCGAATATTCATATATAAAGAACAGACATGGTTGGTAAACCATGTCTGTTAAGTATTATTGATTGTTTTCTTGACTAGACTGATTATCAGGTGCGCTTTGCGGAACATCGCCATGATCGCTCGACGGCAATGATAAATCCGTCTGCGGAACGCCGCCTCCGTCTGCTCCTCCATTCACAAACTCATCATAAGTTGTTTTATTTTGGAACGGGCGTTTACCCAATATCTCTTCTAAGTCTTGTTGGAATAAGATTTCTTTCTCTAATAGCTTCTCCGCAATTTTGATCAATCCATCTTGTTTCGACAACAACAATTCTTTTGTTCTATCGTAAACCGCTGAAATCAATACGCGTACTTCGTCGTCGATCAACTCAGCCGTTTGATCTGAATAAGGCTTTTGGAACTGGCTGTTCTCCGAACTATCACGGAAGGACACATTACCCACCTTATCGTTCATACCATATACAGCCGTCATCGCGTAAGCTAACTTCGTAATACGCTCTAAGTCGTTTTGCGCACCGGTACTGATTCTACCGAAAGTAATATCCTCAGCAACGCGTCCACCCATCGTCATACACATACTGTCAATTAATTGCTCAGTTGTATACAAGAACTGTTCTTTTGGCAGGTATTGCGCATAACCTAATGCCGCAACACCACGTGGAACGATCGATACTTTCACCAAAGGATCCGCATGTTCCAAGAACCAGCCCGCAATCGCGTGACCTGCCTCGTGGTAAGCAACGATCTTTTTCTCCTCCGGAGAGATAATTTTATTCTTCTTCTCAAGACCACCGATCACTCTATCAATCGCGTCTTGGAAATCCTGCATATTGATCGCTTTCTTGTTCTTACGAGCAGCAATTAGAGCCGCCTCGTTACAAACGTTGGCAATTTCTGCACCCGCAAAACCTGGAGTCTGTGCCGAAAGTTTCTTCGCGTCCACCTCCTCCGCCAACTTCAATGGCTTCAAGTGCACATTAAAGATTTGCTCACGACCGATCAAATCCGGCTTATCAATAGAAATCTGACGGTCAAAACGTCCTGGACGCAATAATGCTGAATCCAATACATCTAAACGGTTGGTCGCAGCAAGGATAATAACCCCTAAGTTCGTACCGAAACCATCCATCTCCACCAATAACTGGTTCAATGTATTTTCGCGCTCATCATTTCCTCCCATAATGGAGTTCTTTCCACGAGCACGACCGATTGCATCAATCTCATCAATAAAGATGATACAAGGTGCTTTTTCTTTTGCCTGCTTGAACAAATCACGAACACGTGATGCACCAACCCCAACGAACATCTCCACGAAGTCAGAACCTGACAGGGAGAAGAAAGGAACTTGTGCCTCACCTGCAACTGCTTTTGCCAATAAGGTTTTACCCGTTCCCGGAGGGCCTACTAATAAGGCTCCCTTCGGAATCTTACCTCCTAAGTCGGTATATTTCTTCGGATTTTTCAAGAAATCAACAATCTCCATAACTTCTTGCTTCGCCTCTTCAAGACCCGCAACATCGTTGAAAGTAATGTTGATCTGAGATTCTTTATCGAATAATTGTGCTTTTGACTTGCCGATATTGAAGATCGCACCGCCACCGCCTCCAGCACCACCGTTCATACGGCGCATCAAGAGAATCCAGATCGCTACAATGATCAATAATGGAAGCATAAACGAAATAAACCATCCCGCCCATGGATTCGATCTATCTTCGTAAGAAGCACTAATCCTCGGTTGGTCTGCCGCTAAACTATCTTGCGATACTTTTAATTTCTCTGCCAAGATCTCTGCAGAGGGCTCCGTAAATTTATACTGAGGCCCTACGCTAGGAGATAAAGACAGCGCATTTGGATTTGGCGCTACATCTTTATATTTCTCGTCGGCTAATTTATCTTTTTTGATATATACCTCAACTTCTACTAAATCGTTGCTTTTTGACGCTAATAGCTTCTCCACATCGCCTGGGATAAGCATCTTGGTTTCGAACTCCTTATAGGTAATCTTCTTCGCACCATCCCCACTGAAGAGGTACTGAAGCCCGATGAAGCCTACAATCATTGCAATCCAAAGCCAAATCATATTAAATTTTGGTGGCATTGGCGTAATTTTTTTACTAGGAACTTTCTTCATTTATACACTTAAACTACGTTTCACTTATTCTCACTATGCACTTTGGTAAGTGCTAACTTGAGCATCGCCCCACAGATCTTCGATTCTGTAATGCTCCCTTGTTTCTGTTTTAAAAATATGGACAACAACATCCACGAAGTCAAGCAAAACCCATTCGCCATTACCGTGCCCTTCCTTGTGCCAAGGATCTTGACCAAAGGATTTATACACTTCTTCTTCTACACTTTTGGCTATTGCATTTACTTGCACGTTGGAGTCGGCATGGCAGATAACAAAATAATCAGACAATGTCCCATTAACTTCGCGCATATCCAACCTCACTATTTCATTACCCTTCTTTTCCTGCATCCCATGTATCACAACATCGGCTAGCTTCTCGGACAACGAAGACTTTTTGTTTTTACTCATCAAGATTTATTATACTTTTGACTGATAAATTTTTAAATGATATTATCTTTTGCAAAATAACACATTTTCGGGAGATTCACTACGCCAAAGTTTAATTGTTTTAGACGAAGTTACTTCCACAAACGATTATTTAAAGACACAACTGTCAAATTTCAAGCCACTTCCTGAGTTTACTGCCATTATGGCAAAAAAGCAAACAAATGGTCGTGGACAACGCGACAGCACATGGCTATCTGAAGCGAATGCCAATATTACTTTCAGTCTTTTACTCTATCCCAACTTCCTCAAACTAACAGATCATTTCATATTGAACATGTGTGTTAGCCTTGGGTTGGTCGACTGGTTCCGTTCCTTACAGATCGACGCTAAAATCAAGTGGCCCAACGACATCATGATTAACAATAAAAAGGTTTGCGGAATATTGATCGAGAACACGAGCAATTCGAAAGGTATAAAGCATTCCATCGTAGGCATCGGCATCAATGCCAATCAGGAGAAATTTCCGCATGAGATCGAACAGAAAGCAAGCTCTATACTTCGCGAAACTTCCCATCGCTTAGCATCCTTAGAAAGCGCTTGCGAAACACTAGTAGGTTATATACAGCAACGTTATCTTAAAATTCAAAACCAGAAAATTTCGACCGATCAATTGCTAAGGGCATACAATGACAACCTATTTCTTCGCGGAAAAACTGCCCTTTACCGCGCAGGAGATGAGACCTTTAAAGCGGAATTAAAGGAGGTAAGTCCGGATGGAAAATTGCATTTATTAAGAAATTACCAGATATCAACATTTTATTTTAAGGAAGTCGAATTTCTTTTGCAATAAATCGATTACATAGAATTAAATTTCATTATAAATCCTAACTTTGATTTAAACTTTATTGGCGTCACCAAGTCAATAAATAAAAGTAATTTACATGAAAAGAATAAATTTATTAATTGCGTTTTTAGTATTTGCCGTTTCCGGCGTTATGGCACAGGTTCATAACCCAGTAAAATGGTCGGTAGGATTTAAAAAACTAGCTAACAATGAAGCAGTTATTTTGATCAAAGCAAACGTTGAACAAGGATGGCACATTTACGGCATGAACGTTCCTGCCGGTGGTCCGGAGTCAACATCCTTTACTTTCACTCCAGCAAACGGAGCTAAAGTTCAAGGAAAAACACTAGCAAAAGAGCCTAAAACAAAATTTGAGGACGTATTCAAAATGAACGTTCCTTACTACAACGGCGAAGTTGTATTCCAACAAAAGGTGAAACTTGCTAACAACAAACCTACTACAGTAAAAGGTGTTGCATCCTTCATGGCATGTGATAAAGAACGTTGTCTTCCACCTGATGAGTACGAGTTTGCTGTAACCATAAAGTAAAACTTTAAGAATTACAATCTACAAAGGCAGGGAATCCCCTGCCTTTTTGTATGTTTGGACTTTAATTTTCGAATATGAGCAAATTAAAATTCCTTTTTATAGCCTTCTCGTGGCTATTTTTAAGTGCAACAATCCCCCTCAGTAGCTTCGCCCAAGATTCTTTAATCAATTACGAAGATGTAGATTTTGGAACCGGGCAAGCGGAAACGACAAGCGAACAAGATACGCTATTCTCTACTGAAGACGTCGTCTTCTCCGATGGCCAGGACTCTCAAGATACAACGACAAGTTCTGTTGCTGCTACTGCGGCTCCGGAAGAGTCTAAATCCCTATGGGGAATCTTTATCGCCGGTCTGATCGGCGGATTCGCGGCATTCCTGATGCCTTGTATCTTCCCGATGGTACCTCTCACGGTATCTTTCTTTACCAAGAAATCAGGCAGCAGAGGCAAGGCGGTATCTCAAGCCTTTTTATATGGCTTATTCATTATTGTAATCTATGTTGCATTAGGAATGTTGATCACCATCGCTTTTGGCGCAGAGGCATTGAATGCCCTGTCTACCAATGGTATCTTCAACTTCCTATTCTTCCTGTTATTGGTGGTGTTCGCGGCTTCTTTCTTTGGAGCTTTCGAAATTACTTTGCCAAGTTCATTCGTGAACAAGATCGACTCCAACTCGGATAAAAGTGGTCTGATTGGCTTGTTCTTTATGTCGGCTAGTTTAGCCGTGGTTTCCTTCTCTTGTACAGGACCTATCATCGGTACCTTACTGGTAGAAGCAGCAACCAAAGGCGAGCGCTTAGGCCCTGCCGTAGGGATGTTCGGATTCTCTCTAGCATTGGCTATCCCATTCGTATTGTTCGCCATGTTCCCTTCTCTATTGAAGTCATTGCCGAAATCAGGCGGTTGGTTGAACAGCGTGAAAGTCGTATTGGGTTTCTTGGAGCTTGCGCTAGCGATGAAATTCCTTTCCAACGTGGATTTAGCTTATAATTGGCAGCTATTGGACCGCGAGGTCTTCTTAGCGCTATGGATCGTTATATTCGGTTTAATGGGGCTATACCTACTAGGAAAGATCAAGTTCTCGCATGATAGCGACCTGCCCTATCTTTCTGTTCCACGCACCATGTTGACGATTATTGTATTCTCTTTTGTAGTCTACATGATCCCGGGGATGTGGGGAGCACCATTGAAATCGATCGCCGCCTTCCTTCCTCCAATCGGAACGCAGGACTTCGACCTTGCCAATGCCAGCCATGTGTCCGCTCCGACCGGATCGGCAGATGCTAGCAGCAGAAAGCATTACACACATTTCCATAGCCGCGCGACCATCAAAGGGTTCGATCCTTACTATGATTATGATGAAGCATTGGCAGCAGCGAAAGCGCAGAATAAACCCCTGATGATCGACTTTACAGGATGGACCTGTGTCAATTGTCGTAAGATGGAAGCTTCGGTTTGGTCGGATCCGAAAGTACGGAACCTGATCAATGAGAACTTTATTCTGGTGGAGCTATATGTGGATGAGCATGATTTGAAATTGCCAGAAGCAGAACAATATGTTTCCAAAGAAACCGGCAAGAAGATCAATACCGTTGGTAAGAAGAATACCGACTTCCAGATTACCCGTTTCCAGAGCAACTCGCAACCTTTGTATGCGATCGTAGGTGCTGATGAGCAGCTACTCGTTCCGGCAAGCGGTGCAAACTATGATATCGATAGCTACGCAGCTTACCTGCAAAGCGCTATAGACGCTTACAAAGCGAAATAACCCCCGCTTTTTCTATAGAAAGGCGCATCGTCTCCGGAACATGCGCCTTTCTCTTTTCTATTGGACTACGAATGAAGCATTTAGGTACCTTCGATCAAACAGTCCTCTTCTGTACCCATTTCATAACCCAATCATAGCCCTTTCCGAGCGGTTATGATTGGGTTATACATTGGGTTTGAAAGGGCTTTGCATTGGGTTTAAGCAATCCCAGTTCTGATTTATTATTTAACAATTTACCTAGGCATTCCCTCGTTCTTTTCCTGATTTTGATGTATTTTTACGCATCAACCAAGACAATTTTCACATACTAAAGCCAAGGAATTGGTATATTTGAGACATGAGCAACATTAAGAACATAGCTGTATTAACTTCAGGAGGGGATGCCCCAGGAATGAACGCTGCCATCCGTGCAGTTGTTAGAACAGGAATTTACCATGGTGTTAATATGTTTGGTATCCGCCGTGGATACGACGGATTAGTTCATGGTGATATTATTCCAATGGATGCAAAATCTGTTGCGAATATCATTCAACGTGGAGGAACAATCCTAAAGACTGCTCGCAGCGATGAATTTCGCACGGTAGAGGGCAGAAAACAAGCTTACGAAAACATTAAAAAACTAAATATAGACGCCTTGGTCGTTGTTGGTGGAGATGGTACTTTCACCGGAGCGTCTAAACTGATCGAGGAATTTGATATCCCTGTGATTGGTATCCCGGGTACTATCGATAATGACTTAGCGGGAACTGATTTCACCATCGGCTATGATACAGCCATCAACACCGTTGTCGACGCCGTGGATAAGATCCGTGATACTGCAGAGTCGCACGATCGTTTGTTCGTTGTTGAAGTAATGGGTCGTGACTCGGGATTGATCGCCCTGCGTTCCGGAATTAGTACGGGTGCTGAGGCTGTTTTGATTCCCGAATTGAAAGTAGACTACGACGCGATTATGAAGCGCCTGGATAAAACACGTAAGAATAAATCTTCACGTATTATCATCGTGGCTGAAGGCGACGAAGAAGGTGGATTAGTGGTAGCCGAGAAAATCAAACAGAACTTCCCGGCCTATGACGTTCGTGTTTCGATTCTAGGGCATATTCAACGCGGTGGCAAGCCGACTTGTATGGACCGTGTATTAGCGAGCCGTCTGGGCGTAGCATCGGTAGAGGGGCTTTTAGAAGGCAGACGAGGTGAAATGGCGGGTTTGATCTGTGGAAATGTACAGTTTACACCGTTTGACAAAGCGATTAAACACATCGACAAAATCAATACGAACTTAACACGTATCGTTGAGATCCTGTCTTTATAATCTTGTTATCGACAATAAATCAATATTTGAAAGGTAGCCCTACAGGCTGCCTTTTTTTATGCATGTGCCGCTTTTAAAGTGCCATCCAGCACTGTTAGATTTCCTGTTTTTCCGGCAACAATATGAATTTATGATTATTGCACAATTATGAAAACATTCTCTCGCATATAGCTGTATATTAAGCACACAACATTGAACAAAACACACTAACATGGATTCTAAGAAGAAGAAAATGCTGCTCACCATTGCATTTCTCTGCCTTCTTGCCGGGCTCGCCATAGGCGCATTTGTAGCAAGTAAGGAGAAGGAGATTGCTAGGGAGCAAATGGGAAGAAATATGGAAGTTTCGAACGCCAGCGATTCGGGAAAATAGGATAAAAAATTGTGCCTTTTTATTGGCATTGGCTAATTGCATACTTACCTTTGTTAAAAAATAATGTCATGCAAATAGCACAACTCTATCAGCTTTATTTAGAATTCCCTCAGGTTTGTACCGATACCCGACAAATCAGCAAAGACTGTATATTCTTTGCTTTGAAAGGCGAATCGTTCAACGGGAATAGCTTTGCTGAGCAGGCGCTAGCGCAAGGTGCTAAATATGTGGTTGTCGACGATCCGACATACTATCAGGAGAAGGAAAGCTACATTCTTGTAGAGGATGTACTGAGCAGCTTACAGGATCTGGCTCGATTCCATAGACAACAATTGAGCATTCCGTTTATCGGCATTACCGGCACTAATGGTAAAACCACAACAAAGGAATTGGTGCATGCCGTACTTTCTCAAAAATTTAAAACCTTTGCTACAAAAGGTAACCTAAATAACCATATCGGTGTGCCCTTAACCATTCTATCGCTACCCAAGGATTTGGAAATTGCGATTATTGAAATGGGTGCCAATCACCAAGAAGAGATTGCTTTTCTGTGCAGTATCGCGCAACCTACCCATGGCCTTATTACGAACGTCGGCAAGGCACATCTGGAAGGATTCGGTTCTTTTGAGGGGGTAAAGAAGACGAAAGGCGAGCTTTACGACTTTTTAAAAGAACATCATGGCTTAGCCTTTATTCAGGGTGATAATACCGAGTTAAGAGCGATGGCTGAGGCGCGCGACTTAAAGCATATTATTTGGTATGGCTTCTCCGATACAAATACGGTAAAAGGTGGTTTAGTGAAAGCCGATCCTTTATTGACTATTTTCTGGAAGCAAGTTGAGCAGGATGAGGTGATCTATAAGGTTCATACCAACTTAACGGGTGCTTACAATACGGAAAATATGTTGGCGGCGGTGGCATTGGGTTTGCACTTCGATTTGCATGCAGAGGAAATTAATAAGGGTTTAAGCGGCTATGTTCCGCAGAACAACCGTTCCCAGGTTGTAAAAACCAACAACAATACGATTATCGCGGATTATTACAATGCGAACGCAAGCAGCATGGCTGCGGCATTGGGAAATATTGAAGTAATTGAGGCGGATAAAAAAGCAATTATTCTGGGTGACATGTTCGAGATGGGGGATGAAAGTGAAGTAGAGCATCGCAAGGTCATCGAGAAGGCAAAATCCATTGGCGTCGATAAGTTGATATTTGTGGGCAAAGCCTTTTTTGCGCAACGCGATAGCGAGGCGGAATATTATGAAACTACAGAGGACCTTCGACAAAACCTAAGTCAAGCTCCATTATCCGGCTATATGATTTTATTGAAAGCTTCTCGAGGGATGGCTTTTGAGAAATTGGTGGATTTGCTGTAAGAGTTACAGCCAAGCTATTTGTTTAGAATAGATCACTGAAAACCGCTAGGCATCTTTCAGTGATCTATTTAAGATTTATTTAGTTGGAATCCACATCTAAGTTCAATTCCTTTTCTTTATTGATTAAGTGGGAAATGCTGGTATCATTCAATATCTGCAGCATGGCATTTCGTACCTCTACAAATACATCACGAATACCGCAGGCATGCTCCTCCACACATTCTTCACAAGAGCGGTAGAAGTTCAGGCTGACACAAGGAAGCAAAGCGATCGGCCCGTCGATCAGACGCATAACCTGAGATAAATAAATATCCTCCGGTGCTTTGTTCAGGCTATAGCCACCCCCGGCACCCTTCTTAGAGTACAAAATTCCGGCATTTCGCATCTCTAATAGAATTTGTTCTAGAAATTTCTTTGGAATACGTTCTTCCTCCGCAATCTTACCGATTTGCATGGGTTCTTTTCCGAAATTCCTGCCCAATACCATTAGGGCTTTGATAGCGTATTTTGTTTTCTTTGAAAGCATATTTATAAATAGGTAAACTACCCCTTGTTCCTCAAATGTACTAATTTTAATTGTTCCCTAAAACCTCGACAATGGGTTGTCCGATGGAACCGTTAGGTTCCATAACATGCAGGAGCGATGAAAGCGTCGGCGCAATGTCTGTTACATGAACGACTTTATTCGTTTTCCCGTGTTTGATTCCCCAGCCCATAAATACTAATGGGATGTGCGAGTCATAAGGTGTCCAGGTTCCATGGGTCGTACCGGTAGAACGTGGCGTACCATCATACCATTGCGGTTCGGTGATGATCTGAATAGCACCGCTACGCTTGCGGTTATAGCCATTGATAATTTTTTCGCGCAAGGGTGCAGGCAATAGCATGTTCTCGCCGCCTTCCACATCAACCACATAAGCCACGCCATCTTCATGACGCAATTGTTTGATTATGGACTTCTTCACTTTCTCTTCATCCAATTTACCCTGCTCGATTGCTGTATAATTCAGATGAACCTGATAATTCATTAAGCTTCTTACCAGATTGTCAACACCAAACTCTTCCTTCAAGGACTCGTTCAAATTGCGGTGCAGTTGTCTAGAGAAGAAGTATCCGCCATTACCGCGCATATCCATAAAGTAGCGTGAGTTGTAGGAAGCTGCATGATCTGCCGTTAGGAAGAAGGTATAATTTCCTTTTCCTACCGTTTGGTCCAGGTATTTAAAGAAGGCTGCCAACTCCTGATCTAAGCGCAGGTAGATATCTTCAATTTCTACAGAAGATAAGGAGTAGCGATGACCAACATAATCGGTTGCGGAAAGACTAACGCAAAGGAAATCTGTCGCTTTCTTTGGATTGTTTCCTAACTGTTCGTTTTTGATCGCCTCTTTCGCAAAGTCTAAAGTAATCTGGTTTCCGAAAGGCGTGGATTTGATCAATTCATAGCCAGCATCTTTCATCAACAGCGAAGTCTTTCTCGGGAATGTTGGTTTCTCTTCACCTGCCCATTTTCCTTCATACTCATTATCATCGGCAACACTATTGTTTGCATAGGTTTCGATTGGGTAAAGCGTATTCCAATCCTGTTTAAGGTATTTATCGGCTAGTTTCTGCTTGTTGAAGTTAGTCACCCAGGATGGTAAGTTCTTCATGTAATAGGTGCTTGAGATCCAATCGCCCGACTTGGCCTCAAACCAGTATGCCGCATCTGCGAAGTGTCCTGCCGGTAGAATACCACCGCGGTCTTTGATCGCAATTCCAACAACTTTTGAATTGAAGTTTGTTGCTAATTTAAGTTGATCGGTCACTGTGGAAGCCAATAGGTTGCGCGGTGATTGTTTGCCTTCTTTTTCGATCGTCCCTACACCTTCAACCGCATCGTCTTGCGTACAATACATGGGGTTTCCGGTTTGCTGCTCGATCCAGTCGTTACCAGCGATGCCATGAATGGAAGGTACGGAACCTGTGTAGACCGAGCTGTGACCGATAGCCGTAAAAGTAGGCACATAATCGATCAACGTATTCTCACAGGAATATCCTTCTTTTAACAGGCGTTTGAACCCGTCATTACCGTAGCGATCTGCAAAGCGATACAGGTAATCCCATCGCATTTGGTCGACCATTAGGCCTACGACCAACTTCGGTCTTTCTACTTGCGCGCTTGCAATTGTGCAAAAGCCTAGAAATAACAATGTTGCGCATATTCTTTTTAACATAGTACTTGATTTATTTTAAGAATTTAGGTGACGTAGTAAGTATTTTCCGGTGTAGGAATCATCAGCCTTCACCAGATTTTCCGGTGTTCCGGCAAACACGACCTTACCTCCATTATTTCCACCTTCCGGACCAATATCGATAACCCAGTCGGCAGACTTAATCATATCCAGGTTATGCTCGATAACCAAGACACTATTGCCCTGCTCGATAAGGGCGTTGAACGCTTTTAAGAGTTTTTCGATATCATGGAAATGAAGCCCTGTAGTCGGCTCATCGAATATGAAGAGGGTTTTCTTCTGATTATTTCCTTTGATCAGGAAGGATGCTAATTTAATACGTTGTGCCTCACCACCTGACAAGGTGCTGGAGGATTGTCCAAGCTTAACATAACCTAGGCCTACCTCTTGTAATGGGCCAAGCTTATTTAATATCTTAGGTTGGTCTGCGAAGAAGCTGATGGCTTCATCTACACTTAGCTCGAGGATATCAGAAACCGACTTCTCTTTGTAGGTTACATCCAATACATGTTGCTTAAAACGTTTGCCGCCACAGGCTTCACATGGAAGAATAATGTCTGCCATAAACTGCATCTCGATCTTCACCACGCCTTCTCCCTGACACATTTCACATCGGCCGCCTTCCACGTTGAAGGAGAATGCTGCAGGTTTCAAGCCATTTGCTTTCGCTGCCGGCAGGCTCGAATATAAAGCACGGACTTCGTCCCATGCTTTTACATAGGTTACGGGATTGGAACGCGTAGAGCGACCAATCGGGTTCTGATCGACCATTTCAATTTGTTCTACCAAATCAATAGAGCCTTCGATTCCATCGAATATTCCCGTTTGTTCGCCGGAATAGCTGCCTAATGCTTTCTGCAATGCCGGGTATAGAATGCGCTTCACCAAGGATGTTTTACCCGACCCAGACACGCCGGATACCACGGTAAAGACATGCAGCGGGAAGTCAACCGTTACGTTCTGCAGGTTGTTTTCTCTAGCGCCTTTGATACGGATATAATCCGCCCATTTTCTTCGGCGTTTCGGAACAGGTATGCTAAGCTCGCCGCTCAGGTACTGTCCTGTTAAACTGTCTTTATCTTTGATAATTTGATCGTAAGTTCCCGCGAAGACGAGTTCACCGCCATGTATACCGGCTTCGGGTCCAATATCGATTAAGTAGTCTGCGGCTTCCATCATCTCTTGCTCATGCTCTACGACAATAACCGTATTGCCGGCATCGCGGAGCGATTTTAGGACAGAGATTAGGCGTTGTGTATCCCGTGGGTGCAAGCCAATGCTCGGCTCATCGAGTACATAGATGGACCCAACTAGTGAGCTTCCTAGTGAAGTTGCCAGGTTGATACGTTGCGATTCACCACCGGATAAGCTATTGCTTAGGCGGTTCAGCGTCAGATAGCTCAAGCCCACATCGCAAAGAAATTGAAGGCGGTTGACAATCTCGGCCAATAATCGCTTGGCAATAATAGCTTCGTTTTCTGTAAGCTCCAGGTTGCTGAACAGCTCAAAGGCTTTATCTAACGGCAACAGAACGATATCGGTTATAGAATATCCATTGACCTTGACATAAGAAGCGTCTTTTCGCAGGCGCGTTCCTTTACAGTCTGGGCAATCTGTTTTTCCGCGATAGCGGGATAGCATAACGCGGTATTGGATTTTATAGGTCTGTTCTTCCAGTTCGGCAAAGAAATCATTCAGTCCGCGGAAGTATTTGTTGCCTGTCCAAAGCAATTCTTGCTGCGCCTTGGTCAGCTCGCTATAATCTCTATGGATTGGGAAATCAAACTTAATTGCTGATCGCACAAGCTTATCTAACCATGCGCCCATCTTCTCGCCACGCCAAGGAGCGATAGCACCATCGAATACCGAGCGACTTTTATCCGGAATAACCAGATCCGGGTCAATGCCTATTACCTTCCCATAGCCCTCGCAGCGCCTACAGGCCCCATAGGGGTTGTTGAAGCTGAAAAAGTTGGGTGTTGGTTCTTCGAATACCATGCCGTCGAGTTCAAATTTGTCCGAGAAATGGAAGGTCTCATCGGCAACTTCGATGTCACATTCCCCTTTTCCTTCGAAATAGGCTGTTTGGATGGAATCTGCTAAACGATTGATCGTGTCATCAGAATGGTCGAGCACGACCCGGTCGATCACGATAAAGATATCGCCTTCTTTGAAACTTGCATTCGCAATTTCCTTGTCCTCGATGATGGATTCAATCTTTTTGATTGCTCCCTGATATTTTATGCGGGTGAATCCCTTTTGAAGCAATAAGGAAAGCTCTTCCTTCAGCTTCCTATTATTGGAGGGAATCAGCGCGCTGTAGATCGTGATCGTGGTATCATCTTCGAAGGATAATAGTTTATAGACGATAGAGGATACGGAGTCTTTCTTTACTTCCTGTCCTGAAACAGGCGAAATTGTACGCCCAATACGAGCATAAAGAAGTTTTAGGTAATCATAGATTTCGGTCGATGTCCCGACTGTAGAGCGCGGATTGCTGGAGATCACCTTTTGCTCGATAGCAATAGCCGGTGCAATACCTTTAATGTAGTCTACATCAGGTTTATTCATACGGCCCATAAACTGTCGCGCGTAGGAGGATAAGCTTTCCACATATCTACGCTGTCCTTCGGCGTAAAGGGTATCGAATGCTAATGAGGATTTCCCCGACCCTGACATACCGGTGATAACAATAAGCTTGTTTTTTGGGATGTCAACATCGATGTTCTTAAGATTATTAACCCGAGCACCTTTGATTTGAATGTGTGACTTTGGAGTATGATTTGCACGTTCTTGCATAACTATCAAAGTTATGGAAAACTCTACAAAACACCGACTGTTAGCATCAACAAAATTGAAAATGCAACGCAGGAATTACATTAATCTTGAAATATGGGAATGTGGTTCGTCGGATTACTCGGCTTGCGCATCAGAAGCGCTATCCAACTTCTCCAGCAGTTTTTCTACTTCCTTCTCGGATGCTGTTAGTTTTGCCTTGCAGATGGCCAATAACTCGGATGCTCTTGAAATCTTCGAGGTCAGCTCGTCGACAGAAACTTCACCGTCTTCAATATCCGCAACAATTTGTTGCAACTCCAAAAAAGCGTCTTGATAGGTATATTTATTTTCCATGTTCTTCTTTGTTAACTACTTGGGATTGTATTGTTCCATCTTCTACTTGAATTTCCAATAAATCGCCTACACTCACTTGATCTATTTGATGAACAGCCTTTCCATTCATCCGAACAATACTAAATCCTCGCTTTAGAATATGTATTGGACTCAACAAACCTAGCAATTGTTCCACATGAATCAATTTAGATTTTTCATCCTTAAACTGCTGCTTGCTGTACATTTGTGTATGCAGCATCAATTGGTTCAGTTTATTGCGTTCCGTTAGAAATACTGACTTGCTATTCCAAGAGATTGCCTGCGCCAGTTGCTTGAGCTGTTGTTCTTCTTGCGCAAACTGCTCCTTAACCGCTCGTAACAGACGTTCCTGTGCCTGATCCATAGGGATGGAAAAGTTGTGAAACTTTTGCAAAAGAAAATCCGCTAACTCGCTTGGAGTAATCGCATTCTTGAAGGCGACCATCTCACTGACCGTTTCGTTGGTAGAATGCCCAATGCCCGTTAGCACAGGAATAGGGAACATCGCGATCGACTTCGCTAAAAGATAATTGTTATACGAGCTCAATCCGACCTCGCCGCCTCCGCCACGAATGATTGCAACCGCATCAAACTGTTCAATCTTCTCCGCAATATTACTGAGTTGGTTAATGATCGATGCAATCGATTTATCCCCTTGCAGTAAGGCGGGATATAAGGTAGTCTCTATTTTATAGCCCCAAGGATTGCCGTTTATGATTTTGAAGAAGTCAGAAAGCCCTTTGCTGGTTTCCACAGAAATAATCGCCAAGCGCTTTGGAATTAATGGGAAAGGAAGTCGCTTATTAGCCTCATAGAGCCCTTCTTCTTTCAAAAGCCGTATCGACTCTTTCTTCTCGCGCTCTAACTCCCCCAGCACAAAGGTCGGATCGATATCCACAATCTTTAAACTGAAGCCATAAAGCGGATCGTAGGAAATGCCTGCTTGCATCAGAATCGTAATCCCCTCGCGTAGGGGCTCGCCCAAGAGCTCTATAAACTGCCGATTTATGCGTTGGTAATCTGTCTTCCACAGGATAGAACGCATCTCGGCCACTACACGGCCATCCTTCTTCTCCAATAACTCGGGATAGCAGTGTCCAGAATGGGTATAATGGTTCAACTTGTTCATCTCCGCTTTAATCCAGTACAAACTTTTATACCTTTCGGCAATTGTTTTCTGGATACTTCGGGAAACTTCAAGCAGTGTGAAAACCGTTTTATTGTCTACAGATTCGGGCATACAATCAAATATACTGAATTTATTACAGCGCAGCGCTGCACGTTTGTGCGTTTTATTAGTACATTTACAAGTATAAACCAACATCAACGTATGATTCGTACCATTGGCATCGCATTCCTAGCGCTGATCCTTCAAGCGCAAGTTTCTAATGCTCAGTATAAACAAACTGTAGAGAACAAAACAAGATTAGAAAGCAATATCAATCATGTCATTCCCTTAAAAAGCCTTGACCAATATAAAATTGCTGTCGTAACGCCGAATAACAATAAATACCAACCCTTTATTGATCAGCTTGAGCGCTATGCAGACGTTCAGGTTTTTGATTTTCAGCAATACGACGAAAAGACCAAATACTACAATACGATCATTGTTGCAGGAACAGCTAGTGAACTTCATCCCGGGCAATTAGCGATGTTGATCCAGTCTGCGGTCAACAATAAAAATGTTATCCTATGCCAATTTGGTACAGATTACGACTTCACCAATCTAAGTGTTACCCCACAGCAATTACGCAAGTTTACGAGCTTGGTTCGTACTGCGGAGAATGGCAATCAGGCGCAGGAGTACGCGGCGATGTCCATTTTCGGGGGGCTAGGCATTACGCAAGGGACGATAAAGACTGAACAGACCCGCCTGCAATATAACCGAGGGATGCGCTCGGATATGGATCTTAAGAAAATGGGACAACGCATTGACGCAATTGCTAAGGAAGCCATCGATCAACGAGCGGCACCAGGGATGGTCGTGATGGCGGTTATAGATGGTCAGGTAATCTTTGAGAAAGCCTACGGCCATCATACCTACGAGAAAAAACAAGTAACCCGCATCAGTGACATCTTTGACCTTGCATCTATCAGTAAGATCGCGGGAACAACGCCTGTTGTCATGTATCTGCAAGAGAAAAACATCATCAACTTGGACAGCACGATGGGGCATTACTTATGGCAAGCAAAAGAAACTAACAAGGCGAATATTACTTTACGTACAGTCCTGCTGCATGAGGCAGGCTTTACGCCCTTTATACCGTTTTACAAGGAGCTAAAACCTGGAGACTTGCAACGAACGAAAGACGCGAACCACCAGGTACAAGTTGCGGATAATGCCTACTTGAAAACCAATTACTATCAGGATGTCATGTGGCCGGAGATGTTAAACTCGCCGGTAAAGCCGATTGGAAAATATGTCTATTCGGACATCAGCATGTATGTGATGAAGGAAGTTTCGGAGCATGAAACCTCCGTTCCTATGCAGGACTATGTGCAGAAAATCCTTTACAAAAAGATCGGGATGAAAACTGCGGGCTATCTTCCTAGAAACCGCTTTGATCGCAATAGAATTGTCCCTACGCAAAACGATACGGTATTCCGGAAAACGCTCTTGCAAGGATTTGTCCACGACGAGGGCGCAGCAATGGCAGGTGGAGTCGCTGGACATGCTGGTCTCTTCTCTACGGCCAATGATCTTGCTATCTATGGACAGTTGTTGTTGAACCGTGGAACCTATGGCGGTGTGCAATTCTATAAATCCGAAACAATTGATTTATTCACTTCCAAACAGTCCGCTACCTCTCGCCGAGGATTAGGTTTCGATCGTTACGATCCAAAGCCCGGAGCAGATTACCCATCCAAACTAGCTAATGAGTCTGTTTATGGACATACCGGATATACCGGAACATGTATATGGATCGACCCACGAAACCAATTGGTTTATATCTTCCTATCGAACCGTGTACATCCGCAGGTAAGTTCTAAATTAGGGGATTTGAACATCCGTAGCCGCATTCAAGATGTGATCTACGAAACTATCAATAACGCTAAATAATGAAAAAGCAATTTATACTTAGCACTATCGTCGCTGCCATGAGCCTTTCGCTGTATGCACAAGACTATAAAAAGATTCATCAAGACCTGTTGGTCATTGATGGTCATAACGACGTGTTGATCGAAAGTATCTTGCCGGGGAAAGACATCAGCAACCGGATCAAATCGGGGCATACCGATCTGCCAAGGCTGAAAGAAGGCGGTGTAGATGTGCAAGTATTCGCGGTTTGGTCGGATGACAAGAAATATCAGAAGAATGCCTTTAAGCATGCGAACGATCAGATAGACGCGCTGGAAGCATTGATCAAGAAGAATCCTGGCAAAATTGAACTCGCAAAAAGCAGTGCTGATATTGAACGCATACAGAAATCAGGTAAAATCGCAGCGCTAATTGGGATCGAAGGCGGAAATATGATTGAAAGCAGTATTCCCAATCTAGAAAAATTATACGATCGCGGAGCAAGATACCTCACCCTCACTTGGAACTACAACCTACCTTGGGCGACTGCTGCCGCCATTGAAGTAAAAACCAAAGGCTCAAAAAACAAAGGCCTGAACAAGCAGGGAGAAGCAATCATCAAGCGGATGAACGAATTAGGAATGATGGTCGACCTATCGCATGCTGGAAAACAGACGTTCTATGATGTATTGCGAATATCTACTAAACCGATTCTCGTATCGCATAGCAATGCCGCTGCCCTGACACCGCATTATCGCAACTTAGATGATAAGCAACTCGAAGCATTGAAAGAAAACGGCGGAGTAATTGGTGTTAATTTCTATTCGGAATTTTTAGATTCCAAATACAGAGGCCGAGTGAAAAGCCTTTATAAGTCGCACTTCAAAGAGGCTGCAGATACTAAATTATCAGTAGACAAGATGTATAGCAAATTGCCAAAAGCCTTAAAACATAAAGCCGACGCTCCCTTTGAAACGGTCTTGAAGCATATCGATTATCTAGTTTCTAAAGTGGGAATTGACCATGTTGCCATCGGATCTGATTTCGATGGGATTACTTCCGCACCGCAACAGCTGGAAGATGTCTCAAAATTTCCAGTCCTTACACAGGCTTTATTAGAAAAGGGCTATAGCCAAGCGGATGTTGCGAAAATAATGGGGTTAAACTTCCTGAGAATCTTAAAAGAAAACGAAAATAACAGGAAGTAAGAACACTCGGATAATGATCCAGGGATTATAAACTTCCGCTATTATTCAATCGTAGGAACTTCCTCCTGCTCGTCTAGCTGTACTAGTTGTTCGTAGTTTTTATTCAATTTGTTCACTAAACGACGGTAGACGACTTTGTAATAGAATTTCACAAGACCCAGCAGGATCGCTATGGCGATGACCATGAAAATACTGATCCCCAGCACATAAAATATCGCTTTGCCCCAAGGCTTATCGAAAATCCCATCCGTAATCATCATCGTAACGGTAACAAGCGCAGATACGGTAATGATATAATAAATATTAAATCGGATATATTGATCCACGGCCTTCCGTGTTTCGATGATGTCTCGAAGCAAATCTTTCGTATTACTTGTGTTCTTGATACTGCGGTATGAGCTAAAGAACTTGTAGATAAAATAGGCAATCACCAAGTAGAAAACGACAGATAATGCGTTTTCCAATGTGCTTACAATGACCGAATCAGTTTCGACATCGCTATCGTAGGGCACTAGGAAATTTAGAGCGAATCCTGCCAACAGTTCAATGATACTGATGTAGAAAATCCACTTGACGATGGAAGACGAGCTGTTATGCAGCATTTTCCGTATCCCCTCTTTATCGACCTTCGGAAAATCCTCGTCTTTATTCCAATGCTGTTTTAAAAAATCCAGTTCGTCCATTACGCTATTTTTTGTTTTGCCAACATGTTTTTCAATTTGGTCTTTATCCTGTTCATCTTCACCCTGGCGTTCACCTCGCTGATCCCCAAGGTTTCCGATATCTCGCTATAATCTTTATCCTCCAAATACATATAGACTAACGCTTTATCAATATCGCTCAACTGCCGAACGGCTTCATACAGCGACTTCAGTCGCTCCTCCTCCTCAGTATTATACTCTTCATATCGAATATTCGCCAAGGAATTATCCCAGTCGACTGTTGTAATCTTTATTTTTCGACCTCGGTAGAGGGATATGGCGGTATTCAAGGATACGCGATATGCCCAGGTAGAAAATTTGGAATCCCCTTTGAACATCGGGTAAGACTTCCACAGTTGGATGACCATCTCCTGGAAAAGATCTTGATGCGAGGCAAGATCCACTGTATACAGCTTGCAGATCTTGTGGAGGATATTCTGATTTTCCTCCAGCAACGACACAAATTCTTGTTCCAGGTTACTATACATCTTTCCTTATTTGTAGACAATAGTACAGTATTGTTACAACTTGTACTCATCTTTTTTTAATTTAGCTCAATGGCTAAAACTAAATCGGCATACTTCTGCCAATCCTGTGGATACGACTCGCCTAAATGGTTAGGACAATGTCCTTCTTGCAAGCAATGGAATACTTTTGTTGAAGAAGTGGTTGAGAAATCTTCTTCCCGAGTACCCGAATGGCGGAGTACCGCCAGTTCGAAGGCAGATACGAAGCGGGCAAACAAGGCCGCTATCATCCATGAAATTGTCTATTCCGAGGAGCAGCGCATCGTTACTCCCGATAAAGAATTCAACCGCGTCTTAGGCGGAGGAATTGTTCCGGGCTCACTGGTCTTGATCGGTGGAGAACCAGGAATTGGTAAATCTACCTTGATGCTTCAATTAGCCCTTACGGTCTCCCATGTGAAAACATTATATATCTCGGGGGAGGAAAGCGAGCAGCAGATAAAGATGCGCGCTGAACGCCTCGTTCAGACCTCCAATGCGAACTGCTACATCCTGACAGAGACATCGATGCAGAACATCTTTAAACAGATCGACCAGGTACAGCCAAACCTATTGGTAATTGACTCTATACAGACGCTACATTCTGCACAGATTGAATCAGCGCCGGGCTCTGTATCGCAAGTGCGCGAGTGTACTGCAGAGCTGCTTCGCTTTGCGAAGGAAACCAATACTCCCGTGTTTATTGTGGGCCATATCACGAAGGATGGCTCAATCGCGGGCCCAAAGGTATTAGAGCACATGGTGGATACCGTCTTGCAATTTGAAGGCGACAGAAACCATGTCTACCGAATCCTACGCGCAGTAAAAAACCGCTTCGGTTCATCATCAGAGCTAGGAATATACGAGATGCAAGGCTCCGGGTTACGTGAGGTCTCGAATCCTTCGGAAATCATGTTGTCGCAACGCGAAGAGCAGGTGAGCGGTACAGCAGTTGCAGCTATGTTAGAAGGCATGCGCCCCTTAATGATCGAAGTGCAGGCCTTAGTTTCTAATTCAGCATACGGAACCCCACAAAGGAGCTCTACGGGATTCGATACCAAACGCCTGAATATGCTGTTGGCTGTATTAGAAAAACGCTTCGGCTTCCGCCTTAGCGCACAGGACGTCTTCCTGAATATTGCCGGCGGAATACGCGTCGAAGACCCCGCAATTGACCTCGCCGTCGTTGCTGCAATCATCTCCTCACAACAAGATATCCCCCTAGGCTCTAACATCACCTTCGCCGGTGAAGTAGGCCTCTCCGGTGAGATACGCGCCGTAAATCGAATCGAACAACGCATACAAGAAGCCGAAAAACTAGGCTTCGGACAAATATTCATCTCTAAATACAACACCAAAGGCCTAGACGCCAAGAAATACGATATCGCCATTCGCCCAGTCGCAACGCTGGAAGATGTGTTTAGTGCTTTATTTGGATAGTAGTTAGTATTTAGTAGTTAGTAGTTAGACCTAGGGCGGGAATTAGATTTTAGACATAAGAAATAAGATAATTCAAGACAACCATCTTATCGCGACCAAAGGTCCAAACGAGGGTCTAATGTCTGATAACTAGACTCTGTTTCCCAGACTAGGTCTTAATACTAAATACTAACTACTAAATACTGAAAATTACAAAAGAGAAAGGCGCCGAAATCGGCGCCTTTCCCTTTTGTAATTTTTTTGAAACCTAGTAAATTGTTACTTAATTACCTCTGCTAACTTTGCTTCTAATGCTGCGCCACGAAGGTTTGATGCGATGATCTTACCTTGTGGATCGATTAGGAAGTTCTGAGGAATTCCTTGGATCCCGTATAAGCCTACCACCTCTGATTTCCAGAATTTTAAGTCTGAAACATGAGGCCATTGCTCTAATTTATCATCTTTAATTGCTTTCATCCAAGCTTCTTTACCGTTCTCGCGGTCTAAAGACACACCTAATACCGTAAAGTTTTTGTCTTTGAACTTGTTGAATGCTGCCACTACGTTCGGGTTTTCACCACGACAAGGACCACACCAGCTAGCCCAGAAGTCGATTAGAACGTATTTTCCACGTAATGAAGACAAAGCAAGTACATTACCTGATGTATCTGGCAATGCAAATTCAGGAGCCGTTGCACCAATTGCTACCTTCTTCAAGGTCTCGATTTTCTTCGCAATAGCTTTACCTTTCGCTGTGTTTTTCAATGCTGCTGACAACTTGTTGTAAGCCGGTTCGCCCACAGAAACAACGTTTTCCGCAGAAATCATCTCTTCCAATAGGTTCATCGCAACATAGCTGTTCGGGTTGTTCAAGGCAAACTCTTCGCCGATCTTCGTTTGCTTTTCAAAGATTGCAGAAGCACGTTCTTGCAAACCATTTACGAATGCTTCATCATTCTTTTGCTCGTCAGAAGCAGCCTGATATTCTTTGTTTAACACCTCAAATTCAGCATTTAACGGAGCAACTAAGGCTCTGTATTTTGCAAAATCGTCGTTGATAGCATTTCCTGATACCTTAGCGTCTTTCAATGTAGCTCCCTCCACATTGATAACACCCTTAGATAAGTAAATTGCCGTACGATCAGGGTTTCTTAAGGTACGGATTCCAGCACCATCAGGAGAAAGGATCAACTGCGCTTGCGTAGGCTCTGAAACTGTTCCGTTGTAAGAGAATGCTCCTTTAACAACTGCTGCAGAGTCAATTACGCGCTGCCCATCCGCTGCGTACTGAATGTATACCTTCGCCGGAGCGTCTGTATTTTGTAGTTTACCCTTCACTGAAAAAGCTTCTTGGGCAAATAATAAGCTAGGGATCGCTCCTAACAAACATAAAATTCCTCTTTTCATTTTATTCATATATTATTTACCATAAAGTTAATCATTTTTATCATAACTACCATCGCCCGCTGGCGCCGCCACCTCCGAAGCCACCTCCTCCGAATCCGCCGAAACCTCCGCCGCCGCCTCCACCGAAGCCACCGCCAAAGCCTCCACCTCCGAAACGGTCGTCGTCATTTCCGCCTCGTCCTAGGGAGTTCAGTAAGGTCCACCAGAATAAATCCGATGACCCACGTCCATTCATTACGCGACCACCGCCATTCTTGCCACCGCCGCCACGAGAGATCAACGCAAGCACCACAAAGATGATGATGATGATAAAAATAATCGGGATACCGCCGCCACCTTCTGTCGAGTAGCTATCCTTCGGATCCGCTTTATATTCGCCCTTCGAATAAGATATAATGGCATTGACGCCATTATCTATTCCCGAGAAATAGTTTCCCTGTCTGAAAGCGGGCTTTACTTCATTTTCGATAATACGATAAGCAATAACGTCCGGAACAGCACCTTCTAAACCATATCCGGTTCGGATAGTTACCGCGCGATCGCCCAAAGCGACCAAGAACAGAATACCATTGTCGTACTTCTTGTTCCCGATGCCCCATTGTTTGGCAAGCCGATCGCCATAGTCTGCGATATCATAGTCTCCAGTGGAGTTCATGACCACCACAGCAATCTGTATGGACGTAGAATCTTCGAAAGCAAGTAGCTTTTGTTCCAATTCCATCTGCTGGCCCGAGCTTAATGTGTTTGTATAGTCAGTAACTAAGCGATTGGGGACCGCAGGGAAGTCCTGGGCTACCGCAACAACGGATA
The DNA here is from genome assembly GCF_030503615.1 of Sphingobacterium sp. BN32. Lineage (NCBI taxonomy): Bacteria > Pseudomonadati > Bacteroidota > Sphingobacteriia > Sphingobacteriales > Sphingobacteriaceae > Sphingobacterium > Sphingobacterium sp. BN32. The sequence continues at coordinate 234,591 of NZ_CP129963.1, read as the reverse complement.
GTAGTAAGCCCAAGAAAAAGGTAAAAAATAGTTTTGTTGAGCCTTTTAAACTTTGCATTTTATTCAACATATGTTTATTGTTTACCAAAATAAATATCGTTCGGTAATTCATTTACATCATCCTCACGTCTTGGAAAAAACGTCGCCAACTGTGCACCAGCTTCATGAATACCTTCAATAAGGCCATTCATATAATCGCCCTGACGGAAAAAAGACACCATCTTTTCCTTTGTACTCTGCCAAAAATCATCACCCACTTTCGCGTGTATGCCGGCATCTCCAATTATCGCAAACTGATGATCTTGCGTTGCCAGGTAAATCAGAACGCCATTACGCAGCGTTGTATGGTGCATTTTAAGTTTCTCAAAATAATGCTTCGCTTGGTCGTATGCTTCTAAGCCATGCAGCTGACGCTCAACCACTAGGCGTATCTCACCCGAAGTCCGGTTCTCTGCTAAGCTGATTGCCTGTACGATCTTTTCCTGCTCCTCTTGATTGAATATTTCCATCTTTATACCAATAACCTTTCATATTTCCATTGAAACACCAACAAGGCTGAAAGTTCTTGATGGCCATTGAAAACAAATATATTTCCGAAAAAAAAGATGAATGTTTAGTAACATATTACCAACATTCATCTTTGTATTATGATCTAATATTTAAAATCATTAAAATGATACTGTTGGCGCCTTATCAGCCCCTTCAGCAGCTTTGAAAGTACCTTTCGCTTTGAAGCCAAAAATACCTGCCATAATGTTGTTCGGGAAACTACGAACAGTGGTATTGTATTCCTGAACGGCATCATTATACGCGCGGCGCTCTACAGAAATTCTGTTCTCTGTACCTTCCAATTGTGCCTGTAGCTCTTGGAAGTTTGAGTTCGCTTTCAAATCAGGATAAGCCTCTACGCTTACTAACAAACGACCGATAGACTGCGATAATGCATCTTGTGTCTGTTGGTAGTTAGCAATAGCTTCTTCGCTTAAGTTCGAAGGATCTACAGTTACCGATGTTGCTTTAGCACGCGCCTCAACAACAGCTTCTAAAGTTCCCTTTTCGTGTTGTGCTGCACCTTTTACCGTGTTCACAAGGTTTGGAATAAGGTCGGCTCTACGCTGGTAAGCATTCTCAACCTGCGCCCATTTCGCTTTTACATTCTCGTCCTGAGATACCATCGTGTTGTATCCACAAGAGCTAAACGAAAGTGCAGTAAGTAGGCCAACAAATACGATTAATAATCTTTTCATGTGTAATGTTTTCTTAGTATACGTCTAAAATTAAGAAATTGTTTTTAAATACAAACCATATCAAAGCACATACCAAATGATATGCGTACTGAAATTATAGCAGATTTAATATCTTTGCAGGACTTTTGGGATAAAACCCCAACATATATATGCAGAAAGAAATAGAAATCGCTCTTAGCCCGGCGCATGTTAACGACGAAGCTTTCATCCTAAAAGAAGGCGTTAAGAAGCTGGGAATATCCGAAAAACGTGTTCAGGGTTTTCATGTGCGCAAGCGCTCTATTGATGCCCGTGGGAAACAGGTATTGTTCCGTATGCGCGTCGTTTATTTTATCGACGAGCCGGTTGAAACGCCTCAATTCCACACGAAACTCCAGCAGGTAAATAATGCTAAACCAGTAATCATTATTGGAGCTGGCCCTGCAGGTTTATTTGCTGCTTATCGCTGCTTAGAGCGTGGTTTAAAGCCCATTGTACTTGAGCGCGGGAAGAAAGTGCAAGACCGCCGTCGGGATTTAGCCAAGATTAACAGAGAGGGCATTGTGAACCCGGAATCCAACTACTGCTATGGCGAAGGCGGCGCGGGGACTTATTCCGATGGTAAATTATACACTCGTTCCAATAAGCGCGGAGATGTGCAATTAGTACTTTCCATTTTTGTGGAGCATGGCGCCCCGGAGGATATTATGGTGGATGCTCGTCCGCACATCGGAACCAACAAACTTCCGCATATCATCGAGAGTATGCGCGAGCGCATTATCGAATGTGGTGGTGAAGTCCACTTTGATTGCAAGGTTGTCGATATCATCGAACAATTTGGCAGCGTGAAAGGTGTCAAAACTGCAGAAGGAGCAACCTTTGAAGCAGATCAGGTCATCGTCGCAACAGGACACTCGGCAAGGGATATCTTCGAGCTGTTCCAACAAAAAGGATGGTTACTGGAGGCGAAACCCTTTGCACTAGGCGTACGTATCGAACATCCACAGTCTATTATCGATCAGGCGCAGTATCACTGTTCTACGCGTCCGGAAAACCTTCCGCCAGCCTACTATAGCTTAGTGGAGCAGGTGAATAACAGGGGAGTATTCTCCTTTTGCATGTGTCCGGGCGGTATTATCGCACCATGTGCGACAGACCATGAGGAGATTGTTGTCAACGGATGGTCGCCATCCAAACGCAATAACCCGCATGCAAACTCCGGAACCGTCATTCAGATCAATTTAGAAGATGTAGCAAAGTCCAGCGAGGACGCATTTGCCATGTTAGCATTCCAACGTCAGATTGAACAGCAGGCTTTCCAACTTGGAGGCGGCAGTTTGGTTGCGCCAGCACAACGTATGGTTGATTTCGTACAGAATAAAGTATCTACTGATCTTCCTATTAATTCGTACAAACCTGGAACCCGCTCGGTCGATCTTCGGGAGGTGTTACCAAGTTTTGTTTATAAATCCCTGCAAGGAGCCTTGCCGATCTTCGGCAAGAAGATGAAAGGGTATTATACCAATGAGGCAATTTTGGTTGGCGTAGAATCCAGAACGTCCTCTCCAATCCGAATTCCAAGAGACAAAGATAGCTTCCAGCATCCGCAAGTGGCCGGCCTATACCCATGTGCTGAAGGAGCAGGATATGCAGGAGGAATAGTGTCTGCAGCAATTGACGGCATTAATTGTGTCGACGCTATTAAAATTTAAATTATTTGTTGACAGGCATTTTAGGAATATTTCCGGGTATGTATTGACAATAATGCCTTATTGTTGTATTTTTGTATCACAACAAGCGAAAGTAGCTCAGTTGGTAGAGCACAACCTTGCCAAGGTTGGGGTCGCGAGTTCGAATCTCGTCTTTCGCTCATCAAGCTTCCAGAATCTGGAAGCTTTTTTCATGTATACACTTTCCTTCTTAAGATCGCATCGCGAAGCGAGCAGAATTCTTTAACGGTTTTTGTTTGAGTATCATCTCTTGTACACCCATTGCAGACCCATATCATACCCCTTTGGAATTGGTTCTGCATTGGGTTTGTATTGGGTTTGTATTGGGTTTGAAAGGGAAATGAGTTTTAGATGGTATTGAGTAGTTAGTAGTTAGTAGTTAGTAGTTAGACCTAGGGTTTGCTAGATTTTTGATTTTATACGCGGGATGGTTGTTTTGACCCATTGGCTTAAACAGGAAGATAAATTTATCTGAACCAAGAAAGAAATAGTAGTTAGTAGATAGTATAAAGACCTATGGGAGACTATAAAGTTCAAAATTGTATAGACGCCAATTGGACGCCAATGCGTAGAGACGTTTCACTAAACGTCTCCTTTGAAAAATACACGTTTATCCTTTCTACATGATCCTGCCAATCCTTGCATCCTTCCTTTCCTGGTTCAAAGACAAAACGTCCTTCCTTTCCATAAAGACAAAAAAAAGCTGCCTTTTCAGGCAGCTTTTCTATCTCAGAATTAAAAATTTATTTTTTTACATCCCACCATATACGTTTTGCGGTATAGGTTGCATCTGCTGCATCTGGGTCTGCTTTAATTACTTGATCGTAGTTGTAATTGATACTGTAACTAGCAATGGTGAAGCGTCTTGGCCACATATCTTCCGATGGCAATGCAATCGTAAATACGGCTCCCGGACGTTTTAAACCCTTATAGATACCTACAGATTCGTTGTATTTGCCGCTGGCGTCAGTACAGAATTCCAAACGACGAACATCATTGAACACCTCTGGCGAGTATGATAAAGCGATGTACTTTTGGATCATGATCTGGCTCAAGGTCAATGCGCTAGCAGATTGCTGTACGGAAGAACTTGCTAAATAGCTCGTAATCTTCGCTGCCGGCACGCCTAAGATTTCCATATGATCTTTGATACCATCTTTGTAAGCTTGCAGTGCGCCTGCTTTATTGTTCTGGTTGAAGAGTACTTCGGCTTTGATGAAGTGCATTTCTGAACTGGTCAGCAATAAACCTTTCGCTCCTGCTGCTACGTATACTGATCCTGTGGATACATTCGCAGTCGGGCGTAATGCCGCATAGCTTGTTATGGTAGAGCCGAAACCTGATTCAGGGATTACACTCATGTCCACACCTGGCGTGCGTAAGCCTGTCGCAATAAAACGAGGGATCAATAAGTCAGCTCTTGGGTCTTCCATATTGTTTGCTCCCGTTGGGGCGCCTGTATAGTTGCCTAATACGTAATCAATATAAAGCTTTGTCAGACGGTTGGAACTGTTGTTTTGGTACTGCAAAGACTCGGTCTCTGGCTTTGTCGACACTGCGCGATCCTGGTATTGATACAATGCACTTTCCGCTGCTGTTTTTGGAGCTTTCTCCAATAATGCCAATACCTCAGCTGCATTGAATTTGTCTGTTTTAGACAGGTGATTCAACATTCTCGCTTTGATACCGTTTGCCAAGGCAATCCACTTCTTGGTATCTCCTTTAAATAGGTGATCTCCCACGGATAAAGCCGGAGCGGCAGCATCTTGCCCTTTTTGCAGGTATTCAATTGCCTGATCTAGTTCTGCTAAGCATTTCTCATAAATCAAGTCTCCTTGATCATATTTTGGCGTCATTAATCCTCCTTGGAATGCCTCCTCGTAAGGCAGCATACCATACATGTCCGAGAATGCCGCAAATCCCCAAGCCCAGATAATTTTACCAGCACCGATATAGTGATTGGCACCTGTCGCTTCTCCTTTTTCGATTAAATCGGGGATGTTATTCGCCGTGTAGATATACCAAGGTTGGTAAGGCCAGTTTACCGCTGCTGTGGAAATGTTCCAACGCGATAATGCCCAGTTGTTTGCTGTTGTACCAGCTAATTGCTGAGAAATAATTGCCGCACGTGTACCACCGCTCTCGTATGCCTCAGCAAAACGCGCAATGATAGACGGAAGGCGTAAGTCTACCGAAGGGACTTTTGTATTCGGTGTATTGGGGTTGTCATTAACATCGAGCCACTTATCGCAAGATGTCATCATCAAAGCTCCCGCAACCGCCATTATAGAAAATATCTTTTTCATGTCTGTCTTAGAATTTTAAGTTAACACCAAATGTTACGCCTTTCGTATTCGGAACACCAGCATAATCAATACCTACGGAACCCGAACCGATTACCCCTGCTCCGGCAGCACTTGTTTCCGGATCCATACCTGAATAGTTCGTAAATAACAACAAGTTCGTCGCATTTAAATTGAAAGAAGCACCTCTGATAAAGCCAGATTTCACCAACAAGCTTTGTGGAAGATCGTAAGAAAGGTTTACTGATCTTAAACGCAACCAGTTTACCTCTTCAATGAAGTTGCTGGTTTTGTTAACGTAGTAGTTCATATAGTAATTTTGATCGGCTACTATTTCACGTGTAACATCCTCGTACGCCCCAGTTGCAGGATTTAAAGAAACCCCTGTCATCGTGATTTTCTCTCCTCTGTTTTCCGTACGTCTACTTAAACCATATTGTGTTAACAATACTTCAGTTCCGTTAAAAATTGCTCCACCTTTGCGGAAATCAATTAAGAACGATAATCCCCAGTCTTTGTATCTGAAGTTGTTGGTCAAACCTCCGATAAACTTAGGCTCTCTATTTCCTAAATGAAGCGTTGCGTTACTGTTGGTTGTTGGCAAACCTGTAGTCCAGTTCAGGATATACTTACCTTCATCATTCATTGTCCAATCCTTACCGCTGATTCCCATAAAGTCGCCATCGTTGAATGATGCCGCTTTACCATCCGCAACCTGTACATCGGTTACATAAAGAATCGCTAAACCACCTGGTAATGAATTAACTTTTCCTTTGTTGTGTGAAGCATTCAACATCACATCCCAAGAGAAGTTGTCCTTTTTCATTAATTCTGCAGTTAGGGTTAATTCCACCCCTTTGTTCTGTAGAACTCCCGAGTTTACATATTGGAAAATACCTCCAGTTGCATTATCTACACGTGGCGATAAAATTTGATCGACAGATTTGTTGTTATAGTAAGTGAATTCTAAACCGTATCTGTTGTTCATGAATTTCAAATCTGTACCAACTTCGAAAGATTGTGTCTTTTCCGGAATCAAATTAGGGTTTCCTAAAGTCCATGAGTTCTTATATCCTCCACCGATAGTCAATTCGTATGGATCCAGATAAGAGTTCGTTTGATAAGCAGGAGCATCCTTTCCTACTTCGGCCCATGAGGTTCTAAGTTTACCGTAACTTAAGATGTCGTTTTTCTCAAATAATTCCGTGAACACTAAACTCGCGCTATAGGAAGGATACATAAAAGATTGGTTCTTTTTTGGAAGTGTCGATGACCAGTCATTTCTTAAGGTCATACCCACAAATGCCATGTTTTTGTATCCAACTTTTACATCGCCAAACACACCAACTCTTCTAATTTCTGTTCTGTTATCTAACACAAATCGATCAGCATCCGGTGCATTGTTGAATGAATAGAAATCAGGAATTTTGAAATTACGCGCCTTATTTGCAGTAGACTTTGAATTGATATCCTCGGTGCTCGCTCCTAATAATAAGCTTACATCCCACACCTCTGCAAAAGTTTTGTTAGCACTCAACAAGAAGTTGTTGGTGATAAAATTGTATTGTCTAACATTCTGCGACAGCATACCTTTTTGGTATTCTTTGATTACAGCAGATCCCGCTGATACTAAAGAACGATAGGTTGATGTATAGTTATCGACGCCTAAACGATAAGTAAAATTCAACCAATCGGTCAGCTGTGCATTTGTATAGAAAGTTCCTAAGAAACGATTGGTTTTATCAGTTTGTGGGTTTTTATAGATGGTCCAATATGGGTTGTCCATACTGTTTTCCAGGATCGCCTCTGGCGTATCTCCTCTTCTATATAAAAACTTTTGCGACCCGTCAGCATTTAAGTAATCACGCATATCGGCGCTTTGCGGATAAGCAATAATAGACTCCATGTATCCATTACCTCCTGAACCCCAAAGGCCAGTACCGGTTAAGGTCTTTGTTGTCTGACTTTGCGAATAAGCGGCGTTCGCTCCGAAGGTAAAAATGCCGAGCTTTTGCTCTCCATTAAAACGGAAGTTATAACGGCCGTAGTCTGTCGTAGGAACAATACCCGTTTGCTTTAAGTGTGCCCCTGATAAATAATAGTTGTTCTTGGCAGTTGCACCACTCACGTTAAAGCTATTATCATACGTATATCCAGTTTCGAAGAAGTCTTCCAAGTTATTGTAGATCGTTTCTCCGGAAGCAAATGGATCACCCCAAGATAAGTTTGTGTTCAAGTCCATTAACTTACCATCAGGATTCGTTCCTAACTTATATTTCTTTTGAAGCTCAGGTAGTTTGTTTACCCAGTTTGCTCCAACACGCGAATTAACGCCTACTGTAGCCGTACCTTCTTTACCTTTTTTAGTTGTGATGACGATTGCACCAGCAGCTGCGCGAATACCGTAAAGTGCTGCCGCTGTTGGTCCTTTCAATACGGAGATTGACTCGATATCTTCCGGGTTGATGTCCATTGCGCGGTTACCGTTGGTGGTCGCGATATTGGTATTACCATCGAATGCCGACATGTCGCCCATACCAGTGGAGTTATCCATCGGCATACCGTCAATAACGAACAATGGTTGATTATCACGTTCCAGGGAAGTACCTCCACGAATAACGATGGATGCTGATGCACCTGGCGAACCACCAGAGTTAGTGATGTTTAAGCCGGCGATCTTACCATTCAAAGAGTTGATCATGTTAGGATTCTTGTTCTTCATCAACTCATCTGCTTTGATGTCTTGAACGGCATATCCCAGGGCTTTCTTCTCTTTCTTAATACCGAGTGCTGTTACTACAACTTCGTCGATAGACTCCTCCGAGCTAGCGAGCTCAACGTTGTAAACACTTCCGGAGCCAACAACCTGCTGTGCCCCATTGGAGCCAATTGCTCTAAATATTAATGTTTCGCCTGGCGCTGCTTGGATAGCGAATGAACCGTCTGCATTGGTTTGTACAGAACGAGTCGTCCCTTTCACGATTACAGTCACATTACTCATCGCCTCTCCCGAAGCCGAAGTAACTTTACCCGTAATTGCTTTTTGTTGCGCCATCAAACAAGTAGCATAGAGGCAAACCCCGAAAAAAGTAAGTAAAAATCTTCTTTTCATGTTTGATAGATGTTTTAATAGGTGTGAATAAAATTGACGTGGATATCATTAATTTAGTCGAAGCAAGTCTACGAAAAAAAAACAATACTTTGCGTTTTTATGCAACTTTATTCTAAAACATGCTAACAATTAGCTGATATGAATAGCAATTATCGCATATCAGCTAGCAAAACAGTAAATAATCAGCAACTTATAATTTATTTTGCGGTTTATCTTTACCAATCGCCATCAATGAGGGCGTTAGAAAAGAAGCAATTCCAATCAATAGGCAGAGGATGCCGGCGATGATAAAGGCGTTTGCTACGCCCATGTTATCTGCAATGTTTCCGGCAAACAATAAGCCTATCAGGCTGGGCAAAATGGCGAAGCTGAAGTACAGGGAGAACACCCTTCCTAGCATATCGGGCGCCACTTCTTCCTGAATGATCGTCATAAAGGAGGCTGAGAAAATAGACATCGCCATCCCTCCTAATCCCGTCAGCACCGCAAAAACAATAAATAGATTCGGACTAAGAATTCCGGAAACGACAAAGGTAAATCCTAAGAGCATGTGCATCGTATTGACCATGACTACCTTTCGAATTTCTATCTTGAAAACGGATAACAATGAACCGCCGATCAGCATACCGATACCCCAAACAATCTCTATTACACTCATTTCAAATTCAGCACCCTTGAAGTGATCTATCGTTAACAAGGGAAACATGATTGCAACCGGCATGATCCCCACCGTTGCCAACATGGAGTAGAGGAACATTCGGTTCAGTCCTTTGTTTTGATGAATCGCCAGCAAACCCAGTTTTAAGTCTCGCCACACCTGTTGAATAGATCCGGACACCTGCGTTTTAACATGTGGAATGCTAACGAATAATAAACTGGTAATGGCTAGAATTGCTCCAATAATATCCAAATACAAGACTTTATTGATTGGAAAGGAGGCAATCGCCAGTGCCCCCATGGCAGGTCCAGCAATCTGACTTACCGATTGCAACATCTGATTGACCCCCGAGACGCGCAATAACTGATCTTCGGGCACCAATAAAGGCGCAATAGCCTGCATGGCTGGAGAATGAAACGCCGATCCCACAGAACGCAGCGCCATGATCAAATAGACCAGCTCCAGATGAATAGCTCCTTCACGAAGAACAAAAGTCATTAGAAATGTACAGAACGCAATAAATGCATCGGCAAAAATCATTACTTTTTTACGGTTCCAACGATCAATATAGACGCCCGCAAAAGGACCAATAATGGCTTGAGGTAGTAAGGCCGCGATTGCCGAATAGGCTAATATCTCCGCAGATTTAAACTCCATACTCAGCCAAATGACTACGGGAAAATTAACTGCCGAACTCGTTAGCAAGGACACAAACTGCCCCGCCCATATGAATAGATAGGTTTTAACCCAATTCTTCTTTTCCATAAAATCTAAATGAAATGATTATACAACTCCAGTCGCGGAGTACAACTAAAAAATAATAGAAACGCTTTAGACTAGTTATTTAGTCCAAGCTCTAAAGGCATATGTTGTATAATTAATTACTAGCATAGCACAAAAATAAAATATTCCATTAAATTAACAAGGCGTTTTCTTGCAAGCCCCCTGTTATCTCGAATCGTATTCTATAAAAAAAAGCGTTTAAGATTTCTCCTAAACGCTTTCTATACTAAAACTACACTACTATTAGCTTTCCAATCCTCTAGCTACCAATTCTTCTACATAATGCTTAATTGTATCATTCGAGAACTTTGACGTTACATCAAATGCGAAAGCATGTACTAATAGAATTCGAGCAGAGTCTTCCCCAATACCGCGAGCACGCAGATAGAACAATGCTTCATCATCAAACTGTCCCATGGTACAGCCGTGAGAACATTTTACGTCATCTGCGAAGATCTCTAATTGAGGCTTCGTAAATACGGTAGACTTATCGCCGATCAACATGTTGTTGTTCTGTTGGAAGGCATTTGTTTTCTGTGCATCTTCGCGCACGAAAATCTTACCGTTAAATACTGCTGTGGCCTCTTCTTGAGGAATATTTTTATACCATTCGTAAGATTCACAATGAGGTTTCATGTGATCTACAATCGTATGGTTATCTACAAATTGCTTCTTATTTAACAGGTTTATACCGTATAAGTGCGACTCTACCTGCTCTGCATCCAAACGAATGTTGATATCATTACGAACAAATGCCGGGCCCGGGAAAGTACAGTTATAGTTATTATATAAACTATGTTTTTCTTGATAAACCTCGGTATGGTTGATGTAATGGCCAGATTCTGCTGCTAATTGCAGATAATAATGTTGAATCTTCGCATTCTCTTCCGCTACGATCTCGGTTACCTTATTGTTTAAATTGCTTGCTGAATTTGCTGCCGTGATATAGCTCTCAACGATCTCTACCTCTGCATTCGCTTCTACAACAATCAGGTTTCTAGTTTGAGCAAAGAAGTCATTACCGCCTGTCGCAACATGTACAATGTGCAAAGGCTTAGAAACCACTTTATTCTTCGCTACTGAAATATAGACTCCCGATGTATGTAAGGCTGTGTTCAAAGCCACCATCGCACTGCCTGTTTTATCCGCGTGCTGTGCGAAATGCTTTTGGAAGTTCACCTCATCCTGCGCATCTTCGATCGACTTCACTGTCAAACCGATTTCATCTTCCAATGAAGAGAATGCCAGTACATATTGGCCATTGACCAATACAATACGGTGTGCATCCAATCCTGGAATATCGGCAGCATCAAAGTCTAAATTCGCAACATCCACATCCTCATTTAAAAGATAAGTCTTGTTAACCAAGTTGTGGATATTCGTATATTTCCAATCCTCGTTCTTTACCGTTGGGAACCCCAGTTCTTGAAAGCGTGCAAAAGCATCTTGTCTAATCGACTTAACCGCCGAAGACTCGTTGCTAGCTTCCAATTCCTGAAATGTTGCAGTCAACTGTTGGAATAAGGAGTTTGCTACTAGTGTGCTCATGTTATTTGTTATCAATCCGCTCATTACCTCTTTTTTACTTCCTCTCGGTTAGGCGTTCTGCGTATCTAATTCTTTTAACCAGTCGTAACCTTTTTCTTCTAACTCTAAAGCCAATTCTTTTGGACCCGATTTAACGATACGTCCATCGTACAATACGTGTACAAAATCCGGAACGATATAATCCAATAAACGTTGGTAGTGTGTAATGACTACGAAAGCATTGTTTTCCGAACGCAATTGGTTAACACCATTTGACACAATACGCAATGCGTCAATATCCAAACCTGAATCCGTTTCGTCCAAGATCGCTAGCTTAGGATTTAACATCGCTAATTGGAAGATCTCGTTACGCTTTTTCTCACCACCTGAAAAACCTTCGTTCAACGAACGGTTTGCCAAGTTTGCTGAAAACTCAACCAGTTTCTGTTTATCCTTTACCGTTTGTAAGAACTCCTTCGCCTCCATTGGAGGAAGTCCTTTGTACTCACGGATATCGTTTACCGCCGTTTTAAGAAAGTTGATATTAGAAACACCAGGGATTTCAACAGGATATTGGAAAGCTAAGAACAGTCCTTCGCGAGCACGGTCTTCTGGTGATAAATCTAATAGATCAACACCATCTAACAATACTTGCCCTTCAGTTACTTCATAAGTATCGCGTCCGGCAAGAACATTTCCTAAGGTACTTTTACCAGCACCGTTCGGGCCCATGATTGCATGAACTTCCCCTGCTTTAATCTCTAAATTTAACCCCTTTAATATTTGTTTGTCTTCAACAGACGCATGCAAATTTTTAATGCTTAACATATTCTTTCTATTGCGTATTTTGACCGGGATATCACATCCCAAGCATGTACTTCTAAAACTTTATTAACCTACAGAACCTTCTAACGAAATCGCCAGTAATTTCTGCGCTTCAACAGCAAACTCCATTGGTAATTGGTTCAATACCTCTTTGGCATAACCATTCACGATTAACCCTACGGCTTTCTCAGAGTCAATACCACGTTGATTTAAGTAAAATACTTGATCCTCACCAATTTTCGACGTCGTAGCCTCGTGCTCTAGTGTTGCTGTTTTATTTTTATTCTCGATATATGGGAAAGTGTGTGCTCCACAACGGTCACCAATCAATAAACTATCACACTGTGTAAAGTTTCTTGAGTTATCCGCATTTGAACCTATCTTCACCAAACCTCTGTAGCTGTTATGGCTCTTTCCGGCAGAGATACCCTTCGAAATAATCTTCGAACGTGTATTCTTACCTAAATGAATCATCTTCGTCCCTGTATCGGCAACCTGCATATTACGTGTCATAGCAACCGAGTAGAACTCGCCTACAGAATGGTCGCCTTTAAGGATAACCCCAGGATATTTCCATGTAATTGCCGATCCTGTTTCCACCTGCGTCCAAGAAATCTTCGAGTGGTCGCCTTTACAGATACCACGCTTCGTAACGAAGTTGTAAATCCCTCCCTTACCGTCTTTATCGCCAGGATACCAGTTCTGAACCGTAGAATATTTAATCTCCGCATTGCGAAGCGCAATTAATTCTACAACCGCAGCGTGCAATTGATTTTCATCACGCATAGGCGCTGTACAGCCTTCTAAGTAAGAAACATACGAATCCTCATCAGCGATGATTAATGTACGCTCGAACTGTCCGGTGTTTTGCGCGTTGATACGGAAATAGGTAGATAACTCCATCGGACAGTGTACTCCTTTAGGGATATACACGAAAGATCCGTCGGAGAATACCGCCGAGTTCAATGCTGCATAGATATTATCAGTCTGTGGAACCACAGTACCTAAGTATTCTTTTACTAATTCAGGATGCTCTTGAACAGCCTCTCCAAATGAACAGAAAATAACACCTTTCTCTTTCAATTTCTCGCGGAATGTTGTCTTTACAGATACCGAGTCAAACACAGCATCTACTGCAACCACCCCTGCTAAAATCTTCTGCTCATCCAATGGAATCCCCAGCTTCTCAAAAGTCGCCAATAACTCCGGATCCACCTCATCCATGCTCTCCAATTGCTTTTTAGGCTTTGGTGCTGCATAGTAAGAAAGATCTTGGAAGTCTACTTCAGGATTCTCAAAGTTTTGCCAGGTAGGCATTTTCATAGTTTGGAAATGACGAAATGCTTTCAATCTCCATTCCAATAACCATTCCGGTTCATTCTTCTTTGCTGAGATTAAACGAACGGTATCTTCATTGAGCCCTTTTGGCGCAATATCCATCTCGATATCCGTCGTAAATCCGTACTTATATTCTTCGAGCTCTAACTCTTTTAATAAATCGTCGTCTTTGGTGCTCATATCGCTTTCACTTAATTATCGAGGCTTTTGGCCCCCATGTTTTGAATGGCAAAGTTACGACTAAAAAAGCATAAAACAGTAGACTTTCTACGCTCACAAGGCACATTCATCGAAAAAAAATGACAAATATCATTTATTTTGCTCCTGAAGCAATTTTACTAAAAATATTATGACAATGACGTGATTAGTATAACTAAAATCAATAGGTTGAATCTGTAAATATAGGCGAGTTCTATACAAACAGTGCTTGTCATCGTTAAAAAAACAATTTGCCAAATAAACCAAATTTAATTTTGTACATTTATCTTTCTAATACAAATTTGAAAAGCCTATGTCGTACCAACCAGACAAAACGGATCTAAAAATTCTAAAGCTATTACAAGAGAATGGTAGGATTACCAATTTGCAACTAGCAACTAATATTGGACTGTCACCAGCTCCTACCTTAGAGCGCGTAAGGAAGCTTGAAAACTCTGGATTTATAAAGAGTTACCACGCATTTGTCGATGAGGAAAAATTAGGCTTAGGCATTAAATCATTTATCCAGATATCTCTAGACTTTCACACCCATAATGCGATCCCTGAGTTCGTAGAAGCGGTGCGTGCGATCCCCGAGGTTACTGAGTGTCACCACGTAACAGGGAACTGCGATTTCATGTTAAAGGTTTATGTTAGGGATATCAAAGCATACGAAGCCGTGATTATGGAGAAGATTTCGAAGATTCCTTTCGTAAAAACTTTCCAAACCATGATGATTATGTCGACCAGTAAAAAAGAGCCTATCGTGCCATTGGAATACTAGTGAGCGAATGAGTTACAAAGATTTTGCGATAATATTAACCTGGCCCGATGCGACTATCCGAGGAGATGAAAAATGGATGATGTTTTTCAAGAAGATCGGTTTGGTCAAAAATCTAAACTTCAAAGTAGGGCATACCGGCGTTGTCATTGTTGACCATCACTCGGGCGAGATGTTGTTCTACGACTTCGGTCGTTATATCACACCTCGCGGTTATGGACGCGCAAGATCAAAGTATTCTGACCCTAAGCTACATATCCGCCTACAAGCAATCATCGAAAACAACAAGATTAAAAACATCGATCAGATTGTTGAGTATTTTGAAGACATGAAGCCCGCCATGTATGGCGAAGGCCGCCTGTTTTTCAACATCGTTAGTGATATCAATTTTCAAGAGGCAAAAGCCTATGGCGATTATTGCGTCGAGCAAGGAACTTACCCTTACGGCGCCGTGGCCAGAAATAACAACAACTGCTCGCGCTTTATTACACGGATGCTGATGAAAGCATCCGACAAATATCATTACTGGCATGGAATCAATCTGCCAGAAACAATCAAAGCAAGCCCTATTAGCAATGTTGTGAATGCAAATAAGGACCGCATAGTCTATAGTTATTCACCAACAGACGGCATGCAGAGCTTCCGCATGAATAGGTGGCAATCCTTTGGCTTCCTCTTGAAACAGTTGGGCGATAATGTATTTCGAAATAGAGCTAACCAACTGCCGACCGACTTAATAATCGGCGCCATGGCATTTGGCTCTAAACCTATCACGGTGCCTAAGCACGCTAAATATTTAGGTGGCGTTGGTGATGGTGCCTGGTATTACCTCAACCAGCGCAACGAATTCACGGTAGAAGTGAGCCGCTACACGACGCAAGGCGAATTAGAATATGTGGTTTTAGGAGAATCGACCGAGCCCCTGCGCTTGACGGAGGAATGGGAAATTGCTTATGACAGCCACCTTCTTTTCACCCATATTAAACAAAACGGACGCAAAATCCGTATCAAGCACCTTGAGCAACTTCCTTTGGAGGAATTCAAATATAAAAATCTACAAGAAAGATATGCTTAGACTTGCCAGTCGATAGGCTGAAGCTGATGATGTTTTAAAAACTCATTAGCCTGCGAGAAATGTGCACTCCCAAAAAAGCCACGATATACCGATAGTGGCGATGGATGCACAGCTGTTAGGATCAAATGCTTGTTCGCATCAATTAATGCTGATTTCTTTATCGCATAGCTCCCCCATAGCAGAAACACCACATGCTCCTTCTTATCGGAAATCTCCTTGATAATCGAATCTGTAAATTGCTCCCATCCGCGCTTCTGATGTGAAGCTGCTTCATGCGCGCGAACCGTTAGAGTCGCATTTAGTAATAACACGCCCTGCTCTGCCCATTTGGTTAAATCACCATGATTAGGATAGGTGAAACCCGGAATATCAGTAACCAATTCGGTGTAGATATTCTTTAGGGAAGGCGGAAGCGGCATTCCTTTCGGTACAGAGAATGATAAACCATGTGCTTGCCCGTCGTTATGATAAGGGTCTTGTCCAAGGATAACGACTTTTACATTGGATAGGGGCGTCAGTTTGAAAGCATTAAAGACCAAATCGTTCGGAGGGAACACCTTATGCATCGAACGCTCTTGTTGTACAAAAGCCGATAAGGCTTTCATCTTTTCTGTTGCAAAGAGTGGTTTCAAGATGGGGTCCCAAGTGGAATCAAAACGTTCTGACATGATTTACTGTTATTATTTCGAATTTTTACCGTCCATATTTGTAAGAGACAGCAAATTAACGGATATTTGCAAACTTACAGTATAATGTATAATTATGTCAAATATTGTTCGAATTATAATTTGTAGTTTATTGGTGATCGGCACAGTCGCATTGTTTTGGATTGGCCAATGGGGTTGGGGAATTCTAGCCATTTTGATAACAATCCTTGCATGGGTTACCGTATTCTTCAATGAGAAGATGTTGCTAGCACAGTGGTTCCTGAGAAAAGAACGCATGGACAAAGCCGAAGCATGGTTGAAAAAAATCAATAACTATGAAAAAGAGCTTATCTCTGCACAACACGGTTACTACCACATGTTATTGGGTTTAATTGAGTCGCAACGCGCACCACTACAATCTGAAAAATACTTCAAGAAAGCCCTATCAATGGGTCTTCATATGGATCACAACGTGGCACTAGCAAAATTAAGCTTAGCAGGTATAGCTATGGCAAAACGCAATAAACGCGAAGCAGAGAAACTACTTGCCGAAGCGAAGAAAGCCGATAAAAACAAACTCCTTGAAGAGCAAATCAAAATGATGAAATCTCAAATGGGAATGATGGATAAACAACAGTTTCGCTATTCAAGATAGATATTAGAGGTTAGAGTTTAGACATTAGATTTTAGATACTGAAAGACGCCAATGGCGTCTTTTTTTTATTTTGATACTAAGGATAATGTCTGAAGGGAAGAGTGTGTTGTCTTGAACCAGGAAAGGAAGGATATTGGATGCACATCGCACATTTACGGTATTTATATCAGACGTTTCACTAAACGTCTCCAACAATACTAGACCGCTGATCCTTTCAGACTATATATTCGACAGTCGACTAGATCCTGCCTATCCTTACATCCTTTTTTTCCTGGTTCAAGACAGAAAATTCTAAAATCTAATGTCTAACATCTGATATCTATCCTCAAATTCCCGCCGAGTTAAACTGCAATTCGTAGAGTTTTCTATAATGGCCATCAATTTCTAGAAGCTCGTGGTGGCTTCCGATTTCCATGATTTCGCCTTTATCAAGTACAATGATTTTATCTGCCTTTTGGATAGTCGATAGGCGGTGGGCAATGACAATGGATGTTCTTCCATCCATCATGTTGTCGATGGCGTGTTGAATCATCAACTCTGTTTCGGTGTCGATAGACGAGGTCGCTTCATCGAGGATGAGGATCTTCGGGTCATGCACTAATGCACGGATAAAGGATATCAACTGTGCTTGTCCTGCAGATAATGTTGAGCCTCGTTCTTGCACCTGATACTCAAAGTTGCCCGGTAAGCGCATAATGAAGTTATAGGCACCTACTTTCTTCGAGGCATCGACGATGCTCTCCATCGAGATATTCGGGTTGTTCAGGCGAATGTTGTTGAGTACGGAATCTGAGAACAGAAAAACATCCTGCAATACCGTAGCAATTGTCTGGCGCAAGAACATCAAATCATATTCACGGATATCTACACCATCCAATAAGATCTGTCCTTTCTGAATTTCATAGAAACGGCTCAATATATTGATTACGGACGATTTCCCTGCCCCTGTAGCCCCCACCAATGCAAGCGTCTCACCTGGCTTTACTGAGAAACTAACATCCTTCAGCACCCATTTCTCGTCGTTATAAGCAAACCAAACATTCTTGAACTCAATAGCGCCCGCAACATGTTCCGGCTTATATTCTCCCGCGTCAGGTGTAAATTCATCGGTATCCAAGACATCAAAAATCCGCTCCGCGGAAACCATTCCCATTTGTAAAGTATTGAACTTGTCGATCAATTCACGGATAGGTCGGAAGATCATGTTGATATACATGATAAACGCGACGACCACACCCGGTGAGATGGCATCGGCCAGAATCTGCTTCGAACCATACCAAACCAGAAGTCCGGTAGCAATGGCTACGATGATTTCTAATACCGGAAAGAAGATTGAAAAGTACCAATTGGCACGGATATGCGCATTTCTATGCTCTTTATTGATTTCTTTGAACTTACGCATCTCCTGATCTTCGCGCGCAAAGTACTGAATCACCGCCATTCCGGTAATATGCTCCTGCAGGAAGGTATTCAAGTTAGAAACCCACAGACGAACACTCTGGAAGGCTGATTTCATTGCTTCCTTGAAAATATAAGTCGCAGCGATCATTAGCGGCATTGGAATCAGCACGACCAAGGTCAGCTTCCAATCCGTATAGAACATCACGCCCAGAATAACCACCAGTTGCAACAAATCTCCGATGATTTGGATTAACCCTTCAGAAAAGATATTGGCTATGGTCTCCAAGTCAGAGATCGTACGAGTAATCAAACGACCGATAGGTGTATTATCGAAATATTTAAGGCGTAAGTTGGTAATATGATTAAATACCTGGATGCGGATATCGCGGATAACCGACTGCCCGAGTGTATTTGTCATTAATGTGTGAAAATATCGAATCAGCGTCTGTGCAACCAATAACGCGAGCATAAGTAACAACATTTGTGTTAATCCTTTGCCCGATCCGGATAAGATATAATGGTCTAGCGTGTACTCAATCAATAGCGGTAAAGCCGGAGCCACGGCTGCCAATAAGATGGTCAGCAGCACAGAAAGCCAGAAAATAGTGCGATAAGGGCGAATATATTTCGCTAAGCGCCCCAATAATTTACTATCATATGCTTTTCCGGAGATTGATTCTTTTTCCAAGGTGATGTGATTAATCGATATAAGGATACAAAACTTTTGTTAAATATAGGCCACATGCCGGAACGGAAGTCCCCGCCATCGAACGATCCTGACTCGCAATAACTGCTTTTACATGCTCAACAGGCTTTTTCCCTAGACCTACCTCCATCAATGTTCCCACAATTGCCCGTACCATATTTCTCAAGAAACGATCTGCACTGATATGAAAGATCAACCTGCCATCCTTCATTTCCCACTCAGCACGCGTTATATCGCAGATATTAGTGAAAACCTGTGTGTTCGACTTACTGAAGCAACTGAAGTCCTGTTTCCCTAAAAGGTCTTTAGCCGCCAAATTCATCTTCTCGATGTCCGGAACGTCGCGCAATAGCCAAGACTGTAAATGTAAAAAGGGATCTTTTATAAAATGAACATGATATTCATAGCTTCTGGAGCTTGCATCGAAGCGTGCGTGCGCCTCGCTATCGACCGAAATAAGTCGGTAAACGACAATATCGAAAGGCAATAAAGCATTGAGGGAATGAACGAAACGATCTGCATTTTTAAGGACGGGCGCAGCACTATCAAAGTGAACAAATAGCTGCTTGGCGTGTACCCCGCTGTCTGTTCTTCCAGCTCCTACCGTTTCTACAGGCTCACGAAGCAAGATCTGCAAGGCCCCATTTAGCTTTTCCTGCACACTAACGGCATTATCCTGAATCTGCCAACCATGATAGGCAGTGCCATTATACGCAATCTCCAAAAAATAACGTGTTGATGTTTCTTCCACGCAACAAAGGTACGCAAAACTAGCTTTTACGGAAACCAAAAGGCCGCCGAAACTAAACCCAATTTGAACTGTTTATAGTATATTTGTACATATACTTAAAATTAAACTATGATACAGCGTATTCAAACCGTATGGTTATTATTATCTAGCCTTGTACTTTTCGCGCTCTTCCTGTTCCCTTATGTGAGTTATATAGACTTGGTTGGACTGGGAAAAAACATTTATGTTTCGGGGGTTTACTCATCGGTAAACAACGTAGCAACCAAAGAATCCACATTTCTGTTGATGACAATCGCTACGGTCGTATTAGCATTGATCCCGTTGTTCATCATCTTTAAGTACAAAAACCGCAAAACACAATTATCGCTTATCCTAGTTCAGGTTATTCTAATTTGTTTATTTGCTATTTGGATGTTCATCTCAGCAAACAATATCCTGAGCCTGATCAACCAAAGCATTGGTGCTAATAACATTGGTATTGGTTTCTTCCTATTGCCAGTTTCTATTCTGTTTTTAGGCTTGGCCATCCGTGGTATTCGTAATGATAATAAGTTGATTAAATCTGCGGATAGACTGCGATAATCCCTTTACGCCATGAAGCAAGTTCTATTAGCTATATTTTTTATAGGTCTTTTTGCTGCACCTCACTATTTGAGGGCACAAGTTGCTGAAGATCCAAGTGTTCAGGTAGTGAATGAAATTCAGTTCGACCTGAAGTCTGTGAAGACGGTCGCTGACACGCTAGTGATTGATCTTTTCGCCATTTCTTACGAAAAGAATCCGCGCGAATTCCGCCTCAATGTTTTCGGATCCAACCTAACGGATGCCGATGGAAAGGAACATTTCCTAACTTCTGTACAAGTTGGAAGGGTAATTGTTAATATCGCAGACCGACAGAACTACCTCAACTACCTGCTAAATCAAGATGTTCCTGTAGCCATCCAGCTGAAGTTAGCACCCGCAACGGATGCCATAAAAAAAGCAAAGCAAGTAACGCTGGTCTTTGCAGACTTTGAAGAAGAAGGAAAGTTTGTCGAAGCGATTGTTGGGATTAGACAATAGAGTTTAGATGTTAGATATTAGACGTTAGACATTAGATATTAGCGTATGCGGGATCGGATTGAGGAATTGAATATACACATTAAAATGAGGTCGATTGAATACTAATCTTACTCAATAATACATAGAAAAAGGGGCTATTTGCGTAGCCCCTTTTTTGTATTCCGTTAGCTCTAATGTCTTAAATCTAACGTCTAATATCTAATTAATTTAATCCTCTTTTCACCATTAAGTGTACAGGGTTTGGATCTGCTCCGCGGAATTTGCGGTACATTTCGGCAGGGTTTCCAGTTCCACCTTTTTCTAGGATGTTGCTACGGAATGCTGCTGCTGTTCCTTGGTCGTAAAGACCTTTTTCTTTGAATGCTGCGAAAGCATCAGCGTCTAATACTTCAGACCAGATATAGCTATAGTATCCTGCAGAGTAACCTCCTGAGAAGATATGTTGGAAGTAAGTACTTCTATAGCGAGGGATGATCGCATCGATTAATCCGATTTTCGACATCGCTGCTTTTTCGAAATCATTCGCTTTCGCTGCGATTGGTGCAGTTGCCGCGTGGTAGTTCATATCCAAGATAGAAGCCGCAAGGTATTCTACGGTTGCAAAACCTTGATCGAAAGTACCTGCTTTTTGCATTTTCTCAATCAATGCATCAGGGATAGCTTCTTTCGTTTGGTAGTGTTTTGCATAGGATTTCAATACTTCAGGATCTCCAGCCCAGTTTTCCATAATCTGAGACGGCAACTCTACGAAGTCGCGTGGAACGGATGTTCCTGCTAAACTTCTATGCTTTACATTAGAGAATAAGCCGTGCAATGCATGTCCGAATTCATGGAATAATGTTGTTGCTTCATCGAATGTTAATAATGCAGGGTTATCACCTACAGGCTTCGTGAAGTTACATACAATAGAGATTACCGGAGCTACGCGCTTTCCGTCTTTTCTGCTTTGTCCTCGGTAAGAAGTCATCCATGCCCCCGAGCGTTTTGACTCGCGAGGGAAGAAGTCTGCATATAACAATCCTAGGTGTGATCCGTCTTTATCGCGAACCTCATATACTTCAACTTCTGGGTGGTAAACCGGCACATTGTTCAATGCTACGAAGCTGATGCCCCATAATTTCTTAGCTGTTTCAAATGCACCTTCGCGCACTGCTGGCAAGCTGAAATAAGGCTTGATCTCCTCTTCGTTCAACGCGTATCTAGCTTTACGGATTTTCTCTTGGTAATAACGCCAATCGTATGGAGCTACAGTGAAAGTATCTTTTGCTGCGGCAATTTCCTTTTGGATATCCGCTGCTTCTGTCTTCGCTTTCGCTAGCGCAGGAGCCCATAATTTGTTCAACAGATTGTTAACATTCGTTGGATTCTCAGCCATCGACTCTTCCAATACATAAGCTGCATGTGAAGAATAGCCCAATAACTTCGCTTTTTCTAAACGTAGATTTGCAATTTTAACCAATGTCTCTTTATTGTCTTGGTCATTGCCGTTGTTTCCACGCATCTGATAGGCTTCCCAAATTTGCTTGCGCAATTCACGGTTATCAGCATATTGAAGGAAAGGCATGATTGAGGGGTTTTGCAATGTAAATACCCATTTACCTTCTTTTCCTTTAGCTTTTGCTTCGTTGGCTGCCGCTGTCTTCAATTCCTCCGGCAAACCAGCTAAATCTTCTGCTTTATCCACAACTAATTCGTAAGCATTAAGCTCGTTCAATAAGTTTTGACCATACTGAGTAGTCAACACAGATAGATCTGCATTGATTTTCTTTAATTTCTCTTTATCTGCTTCCTTCAAGTTTGCACCCGAACGAACGAAATCTTTATATGTTTCTTCTAATAACTTTTGGTCTTCAGCGTCTAAACCTAGCTCCGCTTTTTTCGCGTATACCGCTTTAACACGATCAAATAATTTTGGATTTAAAGAAATCTCATCGCTATGCGCAGACATCACAGGAGCCATGTCTTTGGCAATAGCCTGAATCGTATCGTTGGTATTTGCTGAATTCAAGTTATAGAAAACCGTAGAAACGCGGTTCAACAACTGTCCGGCATTCTCTAATGCTAAAATTGTATTTTCAAAAGATGCCTCTTCTGCGTTATTTAAGATGGAGTCTACTTCGGCATTGTGAACAGACAGGGCCTCTTTGAAAGCCGGTCTGAAATGCTCATCCTTAATCTGATCAAATGGAGGAACTTCAAATGGAGTTTCGTATGCCGTTAATAATGGGTTTTTCAAGTCTTCTTGTTTTTCTTTACTCTCTTGATTGTTACACCCTACAACTAAGCTTGCGACAATAGCCAGGTAGGGTAGAAAACGTTTTTTGTTCATTATTAGTTGTTTTAATTCAATTTTTGTGCAAAGGTAATTATTATTTAAAGAAACACACCACAAAGGTATTCTTTTGACCTATCGGAAATATGCTAATTTTTTTTGACATTTGATGTAACAATAGCACCTATTAAGCGTCTAACTGACAAAGTATTAAAGATGAAATCATTTTTTTGGTGGTGCGCGGGTGTCCATCGCGACACATTAGAAAGGTATCCTGAGGAACAGAACAAGTATATCAGCATCGGTGCGACTATATTCTTCACCGGATTATTTGCAGCGTTGGCGGGTGGATATGCCTTATATTTTGTTTTTAGCGGAAGCCCTTTTGCCCTCCTATACGCCCTTGTTTTCGGACTTATTTGGGGACTGGCAATTTTCAATTTAGACCGATATATTGTACTCAGTATTGACAAAAGCCGTTCCGGAGGCATGCAGTTTCTGCAAGCCTTGCCGCGTATTCTATTGGCGATCCTTATCGGTTTGATTATCTCACGTCCTTTAGAACTTAAAATATTCGATAAGGAAATCCGCGAATACCTGCGCACCGAATATCTGGTGCAACAGAACGCTAAGATCGACACACTGAACAAAACATTTGAGAATAAGTATTTGGTTGAATATGGACAGCTTAATGCGTTAAAAACACAAGCTGACTCTTTAGAGTCTTCCATTAAAACCTCACGCCAACAGCTGAATCATGAAATATTCGGAACTAAAACCGATGAAACTTCCGGTGTGATGGGCTATGGACCGTATGCGAAGATGAAAGAGGGTTCGTTGAATCAGCAACAGGTCTATTTAGACACCTTACGAAGCCGGATACAACAAAAGGAATCATCCTTGTTGCAGCGGAAATCGGCGGAGGGCTTGATGGATCAACGCATATTATCCGATCGTTCCTTGGACAGTGCAGTGAATGTAGCAGGCTTTGCCGATCGAAATGCAGCGCTTAGCAACCTGCATAAGAAACCCGATGGAACAGTCAATAAGTCCACCGAATATGCGGTGATCTTTATTGCTCTTTTATTTATTTTCTTCGAATGTCTTCCCGTTTTTGTGAAGCTTATGAGCGGACGGGATGCTTACGATAATGCGCTGAAAAATCAGAAAGAAATCCACGAGTATGAGTCAGATACAAGCGTACGGGTCGAAAAAACTGCGATTGATAAAATTGAAGATTATCGGGTCGATGCCTCCATCAAACGACGTATGGACAAGTTGAGCGAGGAATTCTCAAATTCGTAAATTTTAAACATCTCATTTTAAAATATTTAGATAGCATTGAGCGACAAATACTTGTCGCTCTTTTTTGCTATTGGCGTTATTTTTGAATAGCTTATAGGCAGATTACGGATCGTAATCTGATGTTTTGTTAAATAAAAAAGAACGCGTTATGATTGGAATTATTGGAGGTCTAGGACCGTTAGCAGGGATTGATATTGTTAGGAAAATCATTGAGGAGACCAATGCACAGAATGACCAAGGCCATCTACCTGTTCTCTTATCCTCACAACCCAACAAGATTCCCAATAGGGTTGACTATTTATTAGGACTTGAACCTCGAAATCCAGGAATTGATATCGCCAATATTGCTATGGATTTGGAAAAAGCGGGAGCTTCTGCTATTGGAATGCCGAGCAATACCGCACATACGAGCCCCATCTTCGATACGGTTAAAACCGAATTGAATCGACAAGGTTCTCAAGTTAGGTTTCTCAATATGATTGATGAAGTCGCCGACTACATCAATGATGTTTATCCCGGAAAAGCCGTCTCAGTCCTGGTTACCAACGGCACAAAGAACAACGGCTTATATAAAAACAGTTTAGAGGCAAAAGGAATTCCATTTATCGATAGCACAGAAAGCCTGCAGGAAAAGATTCACGAGGCCATTTACGATAAGACTTACGGCTTGAAACATGTTTCCTCGCCCGTAACGAACCGTGCACACGACGCGCTAGTCGCGGCAATACTAGAGCTGAAAGGCCAGGGAGCAGAACTGATTATTATGGGTTGCACGGATATCCCTATGGCATTGCGGGAAAAATCCTATTATGGATTACCTGTACTGGACCCTAATCGAATCCTAGCACGCGCTTTGATCAGAACCCAAGATGCCTCTAAATTAAAAGAAGATATTCTTTAAACCTTTCCGTTCAAATTGACTCTTAACTTATAATATTTGGTTATATTAATTAAAATTTTCACAAATCTATATGTGTAAAAGAAAAATATTTCAGTTATTTGCAACATTGGCCGTTGCATTAACATTCGCTCTCTCCAATACTATGGCACAAGAAACCATTGCTAAGGTAGATACCGACATCTTCCCAAAAGCGGAAAAAGGCTATAAGAAAATGATCATCGAAGTGCCTTATTCCGATCGCGACGATTCTAAACGCATCGAATTTAGCGTAGGGAAATACATGGAGGTCGACGGTTGTAACCATTTCGGATTGCAAGGACAGACAGAGGTAAAGGATTTGCAGGGTTGGGGATATCAATATTATATCTTCAAGACAAAGGGAGACATCATTGGAACCCAAATGGGTTGTCCTGACATGCCAAAACGCAACCTCTTTGTGTCCGCGGCTCCTACAAACCTACGATACAACGGCAAAATGCCGATCGTGATCTACGTTCCGGAAGAATACACGGTACAGTTTAAGATTTTCACAACGACAGATGAGGTCTACCAAGCGGCAGAAGCTCCGTCGAAATCGAAATAACGAAATTAAATCCTATGAAACATGCAAAACCTGGACAGCATTATGTTGTTAAGGTTTTTTTATGAACCTACTGCCGAAAAGTTTTGCACTTCATAGCTTTTGTTGTCAGCGCAACGTCTAAAATCTATCGCCCGATATCTTTTGTCCCTTTTGCAGTTTTCGTTGATTTTGATTGCAACTTATAAAGTCTAAACGCTAGAAAGAGAAAAGGTATCAAGCGAGGAAACTCAGGTAGCTTCCGAACAGATTATTTTGAAACCAACAATCATCTTGTGGACTTCATCAACTATTCCACAATCTCTATTTTTAAATATTCATCCCACATCTCCTTCAGACGCGCCTATTAGGTCCCGTTTTTGGCTTGAAACGTAAACATATTTTGTCTAATGTAAAATATATATATTCCATTTCATTCAATGAATTTTCGATATTGATAAATGGGGATTTTAAATTTTGACAAAACTTTTCGAAAAAAATTAAAATTTATAAAAATTCCACACGTTATTGTTAATATTTTTAAAAAAATATTAAACAGATTTATTAACATAAAATAAATCAAAAATTCATCTTATCGTTATACTGCATTGTTGTCGAATTTGAAAATATAAGTTAATCCATTAGTTTTGACGCACTAATTATTAACAGGGGGACTATCAAATCCCTCCTATTTAACGCTAATTATTAACAAATTATATTGCCAAATTCACATGAAAATAACCAAGTTATTACTGCTGATGGTTGGTTTACTAACTAGTCATTGGCTTTGTGCTCAAAACCGAGAGATTACGGGAAAAGTAATGTCGGAATCTGATTCATCTTTACTTATCGGGGCAACGATTAGTATTCCAACGACCAACATTGCTGCAGGATCTGATGCAAAAGGGGAATTCAGGATTTCAGTTCCTAATAATTTTAAGACATTAAGTTTTGTGATGGTAGGATACAACACTCAAGTAATTGATATCCAAAACAAAACCTACGTGGAAGTATACTTGAAGTCCAAAGACGAAGTCATTGAAGATGTCGTTGTAACGGCTTTTAACACCAAAGTCAAGAAAACGGATTTAATTGGCTCAGTCACGACTGTTAACACGAAGGATTTAAAAGTTCCATCCAACAATTTAACGACGGCACTCGCTGGACGTGTAGCCGGTATGATTGCCTATCAAACTACAGGTGAACCCGGGAATGATAATGCATCATTCTTTATCCGTGGTGTAAGTTCATTTGGCTCCGGGAAAGTCGATCCACTAATCCTTATCCCACAGGTATGAGTGCCGCAGAACAAGTGACCTATGCATCCGTTACAGGTGAGGATTTTATTATCGAAAATACTGCTCCAGCTTATCGTTATTACAGAGTAGCTATTAAAAGTGTGTGGGCAGGATGGCCAGATTTCGCTATTGATGAAATGACATTTTTTGGAATTTATGAAGACTAACATGAAAAATTTAGGAATATTATTATTATTAATTGTTATTTCATTCGCATCATGCAGTAAGCCGGATGAATATTACAAGGATCTATTGATCTATAGTGATCGCAATAATCCTGGAAAGCTACAGAATCTGAAAGGCTCCAATGGATATTATAGATTAAAAATCAAATATGATATCCCTCCTAATAACTCTGTTTCCAAGATAGTTTTAAAGGGAGCGACAGATTCGTTAGTCTTTGATGTTCCGGAAGGAAAATCAGGCACAAAAGATAGCCTTATCGTCAAAGATTTAATGGAGACCAATTATCGGTATCAGATCTACAGTTTGAATAAGGACAATGTGAAATCGATAAAACGAGAATTATCTTTCAAAATTTATGGTGATCGTTATAAATCAAGTCTAACCACATTGAATGTGCGTTCAAAAGCAACGGTTAACACGAATGATTTAAGATTAATATTTAATGGTGACCGCGCTAATGTTTTAGCGAAATCAAAATTCGAATATACAGATAGAGCGAATAAGCTCGTTAAATTGGACTTTAAAAATCCAACAGATACCATCGTGCTTCCAAATTATAAGACGGGTACAGACGTATATCTTTCTAATGGATTTATTCCTACTTCGAACTCAATTGATACCCTTTATACTACAAAGAAGAAGTTAATTCTTCCTTAATGTATCATTGAGTTTTTTCAAAATATCAACAAGCCGTATGTGAGAAGATTACATACGGCTTATTTTTATGCTATCCATGCCACAGACAATTCTTGATTTGCAAATAATCTTAAGGTCTACCAAGCGGCAGTCGCTCCCTCGAAATCGAAATAACGAAATTAAATCCTATGAAACATGCAAAAACTGGACAGCATTATGTTGCTCAGGTTTTTTTTATAAACCTACTGGCGGAAAGTTCTGCACTTCGTAGCTTTTGTTGTCAGCGCAACGTCTAAAATCTATTGCCTGATATCTTTTTTCCCTATTTTCATTATCTTTAATACTATGGCTTATACTTCGATCAGCGAGATAGAAAAGATTTATTCTGCACAGGAAAAACACAAAGATGTAGCAAAACATAGCACTGCGCAACAACGTAAGAAGCTGCTGGTTCGACTGCTCGCAGCAATAAGGTCGAACGAAGACGCCATACAGAAAGCTTTATACCATGACTTCCATAAGTCAGCGATGGAAACCGCCATCACCGAGATATTCGCGGTAGAATTTGAACTGAAGCAATTTATCAAGCACATCGAGAAATGGGTAAAAGGAAAATCGGTTAGCCGCTCACTTTTGTTTCCAAATGTTTCTGCCTCTTTGCATTATGAGGCCAAAGGGCAGGTCCTTATTATCACCCCTTGGAATTACCCTTTCCAGTTGCCCCTGGTGCATCTCATCGCATCCATAGCTGCTGGCAATGTGACGATGCTGAAGTTATCCGAATTCTCAAAAAATACCAATCAGGTTATTAAGAAAATATTAGAGGGCGTATTCAAAGAAGAGCATGTGGCGGTCATTGAAGGCGAGGTGCAGGAAACTACGCATCTCTTAGCAAAGCGATTCGATCATATACACTTCACAGGCTCTCCTGCGGTAGGTAAGATCGTGATGAAAGCTGCGAGTGCTAACCTATCGGACATTACGCTCGAGTTGGGCGGAAAATCCCCTGCGATATTCGACAAGAATGTGTCACTAGCGAAAGCCGTTAAGAACATCATCTGGGCCAAGTTTGTCAATGCAGGACAGACTTGTATAGCACCGGACTATCTACTCGCCCCTAGACCTCTCAAATCTGAAATAGAACAATTGTTCAAAAAAGAATTGGAGCATGCTTTCGGATCGAATGCACAGCATTCGCCCGACTTTGCCCGCATTATAAACGACAAGCAGTACAAGCGACTTAGCGATGCGCTAGCCGATGCAAGATCCTTGGGGGCACAAGTGGTCGCAGGGGGAACTTTAGATGAAAGAGATCGCTATATAGAGCCTACGGTGCTCAGCAATGTTGCAGAGAACAATCCCTTGCTGACGGATGAGATCTTTGGACCTATCCTACCGATCGTCTATTACAATCAGCTAGCAGATGCGATCAGCTTTATCAATAAGAAGGAGAAGCCTTTGGCACTCTACATATTCAGTCAAGACAGCAAATTCAGTAACCATGTTATCCGACATACCAGTGCTGGGTCAACTTGCGTGAATGACGCTATGATACAAATATTGCATCCTAATTTGCCCTTTGGAGGGGTCAATAACTCAGGGATTGGGCAGTCGACAGGTTGGTATGGATTTAAATCGTTCTCCCATGAACGCGCTATTGCCGATGTCATGCTGATCCCGATGTCCAAAATGTTTTGGTTTCCCTATACAGAAAAGACATTTAAGCTGTTGAAATGGATGAAGAAATTGATCTAACCAAAGATCTTATCCAATAAACTGCGTTTAATACCGACGTAGAACTCGCCATTTTCTTTTTTCAACGGATAGACGCGTATGTAATTATGCTGTTTTTCATCACCCTTCCCTGTTTCAATATCGAAGCGATGTCTGTGGAATGGGCAGATCAGCTTTCCCTCCTCACACCATCCATGGGTTAAATCGGCGCCAGCATGAGGGCATCGACTCGAAGTTACCGACAAGATACCGCCCTCGCTGATTAGGCAGAGCTTCTTGCCCGCTACATGCAGAGCTTTCACATAATTCCTAGTCTCATCGATCTTCGCAGGCACCTTATGCCAGGTTAAGTCGTCATCCTCGAATTCTTCCATAGATTAAATGTCAGGCTTTTTTAGCTAAAAACAAAAAAGCTGCCCAAATTGGGCAGCTTGTCTTATCTCTATTTTGATTCCAGTCTTATTGGAATTTCTTTGCATTTACTTTACGCTCGTTTTCAGTAAGATAAATCTTACGAAGACGCATGCTCTGAGGAGTTACCTCAATGTACTCATCAGCCTGTATGTATTCCATGCTCTCCTCTAAAGAGAATTTGATAGCAGGAGCGATACGTGTATTATCATCCGAACCTGAAGCACGCATGTTGGTTAACTGCTTACCTTTCGTTACGTTGATTGTTAAATCATTATCACGGATATGCTCACCTAAGATTTGTCCTTCGTAGATATCTACACCTGGATCAACAAAGAAACGACCACGATCTTGTAACTTGTCGATCGAGTAAGCTGTCGTGCTACCTGTATCTAATGAGATCAATACCCCAGCTAAACGTCCAGGAATTGTTCCTTTCCAAGGCTCGTATCCTTTCAAACGGTGCGCCATTACAGCCTCACCAGCAGTAGCCGTCAATACGTTGTTACGCAATCCGATGATACCACGAGAAGGGATTGAGAACTCTAAGTGTTGCATTTCGCCTTTAGACTCCATAATCAACAACTCACCTTTACGTTGCGTTACTAGTTCGATAACCTTTCCAGAAACCTCTGCAGGCACATCAACTACTAACTCCTCAATAGGCTCACATTTAACCCCATTGATTTCTTTAACGATTACCTGTGGCTGACCTACTTGTAACTCATATCCTTCGCGACGCATCGTCTCGATCAATACAGACAAGTGAAGAATACCACGGCCATATACTAACCATGCATCAGGAGAGTCCGTAGGGACAACGCGTAATGCAAGGTTTTTCTCTAATTCTTTTTGAAGACGGTCGTAAATGTGACGTGAAGTAACGAATTTACCCTCTTTACCGAAGAAAGGAGAGTTATTGATCGTGAACAACATATTCATTGTTGGCTCATCAATGTGCATCACTTCTAATTGCTCAGGATTCTCGAAGTCAGCGATTGTATCCCCGATTTCAAATCCTTCAATACCTACAACTGCAACGATATCGCCAGCCTTAACCTCAGAAACTTTTACACGACCTAGTCCTTCGAACAATTGTAACTCTTTAACACGAGATTTAACCACCTTACCGTCGCGTTTCATTAATGAAACCGGTTGGTTTTCTTTGATGCTACCACGTACAATACGACCGATCGCGATACGACCTACGAATGTAGAGTAGTCCAAAGATGTTACCTGCATTTGCAGCGTACCTTCTGATACTTCTGGTGCAGGGATATGCGTAATGATTGCCTCAAGAAGGTCTGTAAAATCTGTTGTTGGAGTTTTCCAGTCTGTAGACATCCATCCTTGTTTTGATGAACCGTACAATACCGGGAAATCTAATTGCTCTTCCGTTGCTCCTAAGTTGAAGAATAAGTCGAACACATTCTCGTAAACTTCTTCCGGACGGCAGTTTTCTTTATCAACTTTGTTAACAACAACAATAGGTTTGATACCTAATGCCAATGCTTTACCCGTAACAAAGCGAGTTTGAGGCATCGGACCTTCAAAAGCATCTACTAATAAAACAACACCATCAGCCATTTTCAATACACGCTCTACCTCACCACCAAAATCGGCGTGACCAGGAGTATCGATAATGTTAATTTTGGTGTCTTTATATTTTACAGATACGTTTTTAGATACGATGGTAATCCCACGCTCACGCTCCAAATCATTGTTATCCAGGATTAACTCACCTGAATTTTCATTGTCTCTGAATTGGTTAGTAAAGTGAAGAATTTTGTCAACCAACGTAGTTTTACCGTGGTCAACGTGCGCAATAATCGCTATGTTTCTGATGTTCTGCATTGAGCAATAATGTGTTATATAAAAATAAGAGGTGCAAAGATATACAATTTGCACCTCAAAACTCACTATTTTTTGTTAATATTTTATTAGGCCAGTATTTATTCTTGATTAAGAATAATAAAATTAGTCCCTGAAACACAATAATTAAGCATTCAAATGGCCAAGCGAAGACTTCCAAAAGGATACCATCCCCAAAAACCTGTCATGTTCCTAGGGAAACTCTAACGGGGATGAACGTTCTTGAAAGCTTTTGAAAACCGACACTTCCAGAAAAAAGAGAGCGGATATCTTCATCGAAGATACCCGCTCTCACTTATCTTAACGGCTTGACTTATTTAATCACGCCTAATTCCTTACCAACTTTTGTGAAGGCCGCAATCGCTTTGTCCAAATGCTCAGGCTCGTGTCCTGCAGAGATTTGCACACGGATACGGGCTTTTCCTTGCGGAACAACCGGATAATAAAAACCGATCACATAGATTCCCTCTTCCAACATTTTAGAAGCGAATTCTTGCGCTAATTTAGCGTCATACAACATCACCGGAACGATGGGATGGAATCCAGGTTTTATATCAAAACCCGCCTCTGTCATCTTTTCGCGGAAGTATTTTGTATTGTTTTCTAATTTATCACGAAGCTCGGTTGTTTCGCTCAACATATCCAATACCGCAACCGAAGCACCCGCAATAGCAGGAGCCAAAGTGTTGGAGAATAAGTATGGACGCGAACGCTGGCGAAGCATATCGATAATTTCTTTTTTACCGGATGTAAAACCACCGGATGCTCCACCCAACGCTTTACCTAATGTTCCTGTGATAATGTCTACACGATCCATTACGTTGAATAATTCGTGCGTACCACGGCCCGTTTTACCAATAAAACCAGAACAGTGAGACTCATCAATCATGACCAAAGCTTCGTACTTATCCGCTAAATCGCAAATTTGATCCAAGGGAGCAACCGAACCATCCATCGAAAATGCACCATCTGTAACAATGATTTTATGGCGTGCACCGGCAGCTGATTGCAATTGCGCTTCCAAATCGGCCATATCTGCATTTTTATAACGGAATCTTTGCGCTTTACATAAGCGAACACCGTCTATAATAGAAGCGTGATTCAATTCATCCGAGATGATCGCATCTTCAGCAGAGAATAAAGGCTCGAATACACCCCCATTTGCATCAAATGCTGCAGCATATAGAATGGTATCTTCCGTGCCTAAGAACTTCGATAGTTTCGCTTCCAATTCTTTATGCACATCCTGTGTACCACAGATAAATCGTACTGATGACATGCCATATCCGTGTGAATCGATCGCTGCTTTGGCTGCAGCAACAACTTTCGGATGTGAAGACAATCCCAAATAGTTATTCGCACAGAAGTTGATCACTTCCTGACCCGTACTGATTTTAATATCCGCACCTTGAGGAGTCGTGATAATGCGTTCTTCTTTATATAAACCAGCATCTTTAATCGCTGCCAATTCCGTTTCTAAAGCGGGCTTTAAGGTTTTGTACATATCGGTAAATTTATTTGTGATAAAGATAAGCTTTTTTTTAAAGTCAGACCCACGAAAACGTTTGTGTGAAATTTCAAAAGCCCCCTAAATAGCGAAAGAGCCGCATTAAACCTACGACTCTTCCCTTTTCAACATAGCAAGCTGCTATTTAATTCTCTTCCATGTTTCAGTACGCCCCAGTAAGCTAACGCCTACATAGCCGCGAATATCCAGGGCATCATCGCCCTTCAGCGTCATCTTGCAGCTATAAGTCTTTCCTGATTTCGGGTCGTAAATCTGTCCATCTTCGTAGGTCTTCCCATTCTTCGTGAAATTTGTTAAAATCTCTAAGCCTTGAAGATTCCGCGAACGCAGAGACTCTTTCGGATTCTTCAAATCCTTCTTGCTGGAGTCCTTTATCCAATACAACTTCCCATAAAACTTATCGCCCTTTTTGTAGATTTCAATACGCCCTTCTCCACTTGGATTTTGCCATTTCCCAAGAATTGGATCATTACTTTGTGCAAAGACCATTAGCCCGATGAATATCGCGCATACTGTTGTCAATAATCTTTTCATAGTTCACATCGTTTAAAATTGTTAAGTCAAGATAACAAAATTATTCTATGTTAGCATAATATTATTTTTGTTACTAATCATAATCAATCGATTGAGGACCTGTATTGGCATCAAATTTGAATGATGCATCATAAGTCAAAACGTACGAATTATGAGGTTTATCATCAGTCTTTTAGTAACAGGTTTAGTCGTTGCTTTAGCATCTTGGGTTATCCCTGGCGTAGCAGTCGCTGGATTTGGTTGGGCGATTTTAACAGGTCTTGTTATTGGGCTTGTAAACGCTATTGTTGGGGGCATACTACGATTATTTACATTCCCTTTAAATTGGTTGACGTTCGGATTAGTTTCCTTTATCATAACGGTATTGATGATTATGTTATCTGACAAAATCATGGGTACCAAATTTGAAGTTGATGGCTTCTGGCCAGCATTCTTCTTCGCTATCGCTGTTGCAGTGATAGAAATGATTATCGGAGCAATGACATCCGACAAAAAATAAAGCTACCTATTGGGAAATGCATTAGTCTCCATAATGGAGAAACAAGAAAGCCGGCAAAATATGATTGCCGGCTTTTTTATGTCAGATTTATCAAGTATTAATTAATAGATTCCAATGTAATATTGGTCCGCACCTGAAGTAATTTTAGCACCTTTAACACCGTCTTTACTTGTCGAGTTCACATCATAAATGTAGATGTTTCCTTCTTTCCCAACAGGCGATAAAGCGATATAAAACTTACCATCTCTTACTACTGATGATTGATACTGTTGCAACCACAATCCTGATGGCGTATTCAAATCTACGACAGAATTATTATTCAAATCAATTCTTGCTAAACCCCAGGCAGACGAATATGTTGGCTCGCCTTGAGGATTTACTCCAATTTGCACCTTATCATCACCAACTTTTTCATATGGCATATAGCAGATACCATTTCCAGCATAGAAAAACCCGTTACTGCTTGTCTCCCTACCTAATTTCTCGCTTAAATTGAATTTATAAGATGTGTTGTATTGGCCGTTCACAATTTTTACAATATGCGTTTTTCCACCTGCGCTTACCATTTGTAAGATCTCACCAGCTTCGTTTACATGCTGAGTAGGCGTACGGTATCCATTTGTTGAACCTGCTACGTCGTTTCTTGTAATAACGGTCGCGTTTGTTAAGCTCGGGTAGTCAAGAACGAGTGTGAAAGTTTTATCTGTTTCAATGTTCTTACCAGTGGTCGGATTAAACTTACCTACGGCAGCACCATAGTAAATTTTGCTTCCTGATACCACCGGAGCATCAATACGCGTTATATTATAGCCTTCTTGCGCTAGAGTCCCAGGTAATACAACATCAATAGCTTTATTGAAGTTCGTTCCAAAATTCATCGCATCCAAGTTTAGAATACCAATGCTCGCTGTAATTTTGTGCTTCTTGTAAACTGTTGTATTTACGGCATCATATTCCGCTTTTGAACTGATATAGTGTACCGAGGCTGCTGCATCGCTCAACTTGGTTAATCGAACTGCAGTTGCTCCTAAGGGAACCGAAGAGTCAAACGTCGCCACTTTAGTGTATTGACTACCGCCATTATATGTAAATTTATCAATCTCACCTACGGTATAGGTTAAACTGTAGATTGTCTTGCCGTCCGATGAAGGGAATATACGTGAAGTACGTGCAGTACTCATTAAGAAACCTTTGCTCAAAAAGGAAACTTCACCAGTACTAAGATCAGAAACACCCTGTAAATAAGTTCCCGAAATTGAGCCTGATCCACTTGCGAATGATAATTGAAAATCTCTTCCAACTACTTCCGGGGTAACCGGATTGTCATCAGAAGAACAGCTTGTCATTAAAGCAGCAGCGCAGATTGTTGCTGCAAAAAGCCCCTTAAGTCTTGTGTTCTTTGTAAACATATTCATGATTATTGATATTTTATAGTTAAAAAATTGCGTAAGTAATTTTTGCGTAGAATGCTCTTCCAGGCTTCTGCAGACCGAAATTGTCGAATGTCTGTTGATTGAAAATATTCTTAGCATCAACGCTCAGAATAACCTTGCTTGAAGGAAAAGCATAGGTTAAACCGATATCATTTGCATATTGCGTGGGTATCTTGTCCAAATTAACTCCACCAACATTTGCCCAATTTCGCAAGAAGCCTTCCACATAATTGACGTTGTAATAAATGGAAGAATGTGATCCATCAGCAAACAGATTTTCCAAACGATAGGCGAGGTTCGCATTGAACTTAAAAGAAGGTTCATTCCGAATCTGCGTACGATAGAATAAATAACGATCTCCATTCTGATTAAACTCTGTATTGAACAGTGTACTGATTTTGGAAATCGTAAAATTGAAGTCTAATTTTTGATTGTATGTGTACCTTATCTCCGCGTCAATCCCTCTTGTCTCTACGTCTTCTAAGTTCTCGAAACGCGTGTTATCATTGTTTCCAGATTGAAGACCTTCCCGAATCATGCCTTGCGTATTTCTATAAATAAGCGAACTATTCAAGCGGATCATATGCTTATCCATAATATATGGCCCCAAGTTCACTCCAAGATTCGCATTATAGCTGATCTCAGGGTTCAACTCGCCTACAGGCGGCAAGAGGTTGTCTGCAACATTCCCAAATATCTCATTAGCATTTGGCAAGCGAATAGCTTTCTCGCCCGACCCAAGAAGAAATAGCGTAGGTCGCAAAGCATAAGAGGCCGCAAAACCATATCCACTGTGATTTCGGTCGCGCTCGAACTTTTTCAGACCATATTCTGGCGGGTTTGCATTTATTTGATAGGGCTCATTCGATGTAACCTTCTGCAGATAGTGTTTATAAAAAATATTAGTTCTTAACTTCTGTGAAAAGGATAAGTTTTCGTATGTAAATGAAAAAATATTCTTTTGAAGATCTCTTGTGTTTTCTAGCAATTGAATGCCTAGGGGCTGCATTTTATCTTCGGTACCTCGTTTGAAATTATTGTATAAATAATTAGCGAATAGGTGGTTATTAGCATTGATCGCATAACCTAAATTAACACGAGATACTAAGGTCTTATCGCTATTTAAAGCGGTTGTTTTGGAACTTGAGGACTCTGCTCCCGATGTATAGGTAACATAAGAGCCGTCAGGATTTTGGATAGGCTTCCCTCTCCAATCATACATCCAGTCAATTGTATCGATTAATTGACGCTCTAAATAAGAATAACTTGCATCCAATTTAACCGAAAGGCCTTCTAACAATAAATCTTTCTTTTCATAGGTTAAGGTCGCGACATTGCTATTCCCCCTCGTATGTCTATTTCCGTAAGGCTTATTCATTGTGCGTCCGTGTTGAACCTCTTTGTAATCTCTAGAAAGAACTCCGCCTATCAGAAACCGATCAGCCCAACTGACATCCGTATATCCAAAATTTACGCGGCCACCGTAAGAACGGTATGCATCATGAAATCGCTTTGCACGTTGGTTCAAAGTGGTTGCCCCTGTATAATCCTTGAAAGAGATGTTTTCTCCCCAAACCTCGTAGTTATTGTCACTATAATTGTAGAATGCAGAAGCATCGACGCCCAAGCCTTTTTCATTTTTAAAGCTTCCAATCATATTCCATTGGTGCGTGTTAAATGATCCCGCTGAATAAGAGGTTAAAAGCGAATTGCGTGTTCTTTGTTTCTTCATTACCACGTTTATGGCTCCGCCAAGCGCATCCTCAGAGAGGTAACCAGGAACGACGCCTTTAAAAATCTCGATTCGCTCAATCAAAGCTGGAGGAATACTGTTAAGCGAGAAGGATGATCCATAGTTACTTGCAGGAACACCATCTATAAAGACCTTTACAGCATTGCCGGACAAGCCATTGATATTATAATGGATGTGCGAGCCCAATCCTCCATCTTGGCGGATCCGAACCCCCGCACTTCTGTCTAATAACTCATTGGTTTGAATAGACTGTAATGCGGCTAATTTCGTCTCAATCACATTGACCGCAAAGCCCTTTGTCTCGATCTCTCGCTTGGCAGAGTTTCCCGTTACACGAATCTCGTCCAAACTAACCTCTCCACGCGGATCGATGTGAATGTGTAAATCATACTTCGACTTATCGACCTGAAGCGGTAGATTCCTCGTTTGCACTTCTACAGAAGTTACGGTGATTACTTGTGAGCCATAAGGAACTTCGGCTAAGAGATACTCGCCTTTCTCATTGGAAACAGAAGCGATTGTGGTGCCTTTTATACGTACTGTTGCCTGTTTTACAGGGGTTCCGTCTAATAAATGTACAATACCTTTGATGCTTGCTGTTTGCCCGAAGCAAGCGATTGAACACAGGAAAAGGACTAAGGTAATGTAAAAAAATTTCATTATACCAGATTAATACCTAATTTTGGAGCATCATTTAGAACAAGTCTAAATAAATGTTGCTGCAAATCTAGAATTATTCTAAATAACAAAATGACGCAATCAGAAAAAAAAGCTACACATTCAGAAATATTGGGTATCCCGGAAGCCTCCGACGAGCAAAGTATCATGGCGCTGGGAACCGAGATGTATTTTACGGTGCTGGAAGGAAGACAGCGTTTCGCCTTCAACAGTCCCGTGGATGGTTATTTGAATGTATTGATTGCGGAGAATTCAACCAATGTAAGCTTACAGGTAAAGCAGCAACAATATATACTGCACGCGGATGAAAACCTGCTCAAGCACCTACAAAAAGGAACGGCAATTGACGTTAAAAGTCTTTCCTCCGACTGCACCCTCCTTTTACTCATCATCCCTAGCGAGAAAATACAGTCTTTCCACAAAACTTATACAGAACAACAGGAACGCTTTGAGAACGGTCTGTTGACCAAATCGGATAAACGTATCAGTCTAGCCGTAAACCAAATTATTGGCTTATATGCTGCGGACTCCTTTATCAACCAGTTGCGCGTACAGTCTCTATTGTTGGAAACTATCGTTCATCAAATTGAAGGCCTATATGCCGAAAATGAGAATAAGGAGCTGATTGCAAACAAAAACCATTACGAACGAATCGTCCTGGTAAAACAATTAATTGACGAAGATCTCTCTCAGAACCATTCGATATCCAGTCTCGCTAAGCATGTCGGAACCAACGAGCAATATCTGAAGCAACATTTTAAACAATATTATGGCAAGACCGTCATGAATTACATCACCGAAAAAAAGATGGAGCATGCCAAATCCCTGATATTGACCGGCAAGCACCGCATTTCCGACGTTGCGCGCATGACCGGATACAAACATTCCACCCACTTCACCACCGCCTTTAAAAAGTATTTCGGAATTATCCCTAATTCCCTGAGATACACCTTCCTCGTAGCACAGGAAGGAATCACCGAAATGGTCGATATGATAGGGAAAATTTCATTATAGAGATTTTATTAGAGATTAGACATCAGATTTTAGACATTAGAATATGGCGGCTAGAGATAGGTGCTTTCTTGAACCGATGGTTTAGCAGGAGTTTGTCTTTGAAAGGAAGGATGCAAGGAGGGACAGGACCTGGACATACCTGCTATTACTGAATAGCATTTCACACCTCTTTCTTAACCATATCATACCCAATTCGGAGCGGTTATGATTGGGGTTTGAATTGGGTTTACATTGGGTTTGAAATGGGAGTAAGTAGACTAGCTTACCTCTACGCTAAGACAAAAAGTGCGGGAAAGTGTCGTAGTGAATATTTAACCGTTAACCCCGATACTGACAATCCTTAAATCCTTCCTTTCCTGGTTCAACACAAACGTTCCCTTCTTTAAAACAATACCCTCCTTTCCTTCAAAAACATGAAAACAAAAAGCGCCCAGAAAAACTAGGCGCCATACTCTTATATCTAAAATCTTATATTCTAAGATCTAATCTAAAACTTATAGCTCAAGGTCGTCGTAAAACTTCTTGGCGGAATTGGGTTCACACTGTAGTTTTCGTGTACATAATAGTTAAACTCGTTGCTGATATTACTGATCTTACCGAGTATGCTCCAGTTTTTGTAGGTATATCCTGCGGAGAAATCGAATGTGGTAAATGGATCGATTGGGATAATGCGATCTTCACCTTTACTTTCATTGATTTTAGTATTGTTCCAACCTGCGTTGCGCTTTCCGGTGTAGTAGGTTGAAAACCCTAACTTCAGACCTCTTGCGCCTCCGTTTTGAATTGTATAAAATAACGATGCATTTCCGGTGTGGGCTGTAGTTCCCACCAGGCGAACGCCTTCGACGCTGCCATTATCATTGGTCTCGAGATAGCGCATAAAGTTGTAGGCATATCCACCCATGACCTCCAGGCCGTCAACAATAGTACCTGTGATATCCAAGTCAAGCCCATCAGATGCAGTTTTGCCGGTAAACTCCTTCATGTTTGCGTCCGGAACATTTCCGCTCTCGTCGATAATCGCTTGAGCAAAGCGATCGTTGATGATTCGGTACCATGTTAGGT
The DNA here is from genome assembly GCF_030503615.1 of Sphingobacterium sp. BN32. Classification (NCBI taxonomy): domain Bacteria; kingdom Pseudomonadati; phylum Bacteroidota; class Sphingobacteriia; order Sphingobacteriales; family Sphingobacteriaceae; genus Sphingobacterium; species Sphingobacterium sp. BN32. The sequence continues at coordinate 194,135 of NZ_CP129963.1, read as the reverse complement.
TTGCTGTCAAGCGTCCCGCGAATAATTCATTTTTCACTCCGGCTTCATAATGGTCGATAATGGATGGGCCCATGGGTCTAAACTCGCTATCATAGCCCGAATTTGAGGTGAAGTTATTGGCATAGCTCACAAAGAGGGTTGTCGATTTAATCGGTTGATAGATCAGAGCAAATTTCGGAGACCAAGCACGCTCCTTTTTATCGCCTAATAACTGGCCATCTTTTGTTTTATTCTCTACCACATAGGAAGAGTCTTTTGCATAGTCATAACCCGCTGCTTGTTTATTATTCTGTTCCGTATAGCGAAGGCCTACTAAAACTTTGAACTTGTCTGTCAGGCTTACCAAGTCCTGAGCGAATACGCCATAGCGATAGACATTCGTTGCTGTCCTTGTTTTCAGATCGGTATTTGGGATGTCAGTTCTTGATTTATAGGAATCTTTTTCAAAAACGTTGATTTCATCGTAGGCGCTGGATGGCTTTAAAGGATCCGCACCGGCATAGATATTCAACGCATAGTTTTTGGTATTTGACTGATCGAAATCTGCACCAACCAAGACCTGATGTTTAATCGTACCGGTATACACTGTCCCCATTAAGTTAGCCTGTTGGTTAAAGGTTAATTCTTCTGATTCCGTTCGGTTTAAAGCACGTGGGATGGTCCCGTCCGCTTTCGCTTGTATTCTTTCTGCGCCGAAGTAGTCTCTGTTATACTGTTGGTAGCTAGCGCTTAAGTCCAGTTTCCAGTTGCTGGAGAAGTCATGCGAAAAAGCCAACTGTCCATTGCTGGAATTCGTCTTATTGTATGCCCATTCGGTATTTAGGTACGTATTTCTTCCCACGCGCTGATCGATTTTCCCGTCGACTGATCCAATTCCGAAGTCCGGAGTAAAGTCGCTCTTTAAATAATCGAACATGGCATTCAATGTTGATTTCTCTGAGATTTTGTACAATAAAGACGGATTGATATAGAAACGTTTGCTTTCGACATTATCTCTATAGCTCTCCGCGTATTCACCTGTTCCAACAATTCGGAATGCTAATCGATCACTTATCGGTCCATACACATCAACGATCGGTTTATATTGATTGAAGCTTCCGACACGCATAGAAACTTCGCCGCCCTGCTCAAACTTAGGCTTTTTGGTGACCAAGTTAAGGACAGCACCACCCGATACGCCTCCATATAATAAAGCGGCTGTACCCTTCAGAATTTCAACAGATTCTAACGTACTTGCTTCGATCGACCCACCGTTGTTGGTTCTAGCACCATTCTTAAAGATATTGTTGGATCCCAAGCTATAGCCTCGGGCATAAAAATTTTCATTTACGCCACCCCGATTAGCTCCCAATGCTACGCCATTCGCATTTTTCAATACATCACTCAATCGGTTAACCTGCTGATCGCGAATAACCTGCGCATTGATAATCTGTACTGACTGCGGTAGATCGCGCACCAATATACCACCCTTGCCCACTGCAAGCTTCTTGTCGTTCACGGTGTGATAACCCACCACATCAACGCTGTCAATGTTATTATGGTTATCATTCAATACCAGTTCTGCAATTCTAGTTTCGACGCCATCCGGCTGCACCTGTATATTCCGAGATTCATAGCCTACCGCACTCACAACCAGTACGAATTCGCCCGGATGCCCGATGTATAGTTCAAAATGACCACTGCCGTTCGTTTTGGCAGCATATCCATTCGAGGAAATATTAACTTCAGATAAGCCCTTACCCTTCGGATTGACAACTTTCCCTTTAACAGTGGTCTGCGCCATCACGGTCGTTCCAGCAGATATTGTGAATAGTAAGGTTAATATTTTAGCAATTCTCATCTTTATTTGTACTAAATCTAAATAAAGTACAAATGTAATTCCTGGTTATTTCAGAAAAAATAAACATTCGGCTAAAAACTTTAATAATCGGAAAATAATCTAGTATATAGTAGTTAGTAGTTAGTAGTTAGTATTTAGTATTTAGACCTATGGCTGTTATAGATTTGAGAAATAAGACAATAGATATTAGAGTATGGCGGTTGTATAGTTTGTTTTAGCGCTTGTCTTGAACCAGGAAAAAAAGGGTAAAAGGATTTTCAGGATGTTTTGTCTTGAACCTTTCGTCTTAACAGGAAGGTTGTCTTGAACCAGGAAAGGAAGGATAAAAGGATTTTCAGGATGTTTTGTCTTGAACCTTTCGTCTTAACAGGAAGGTTGTCTTGAACCAGGAAAAAAAGGATAAAAGGATTTTCAGGATGTTTTGTCTTGAACCTTTCGTCTTAACAGGAAGGTTGTCTTGAACCAGGAAAGGAAGGATTAAAAGATGACCATGATCCAATTTATCCTTGCATCCTTCCTTTCTTGGTTCAAAACAAAATCAACCAACCAACCAACCAACCAACCAACCAACCAATCTATTAAACTATACAGTCTAAAATCTGATATCTAAAATCTATTCTAATATTTAAAATCTAAAAAAAAAGGGATACCATTTCTGGTATCCCTTTTAATATATTCGAGCTTTCTCTTCGACCATAGGTCTAAATACTAACTACTAAATACTAACTACTAGCCTAAAATTTCCATCTCACAAAAGCTTCGATAGCTTCGTAGTTTGCTAAACCCAGGTCATGGTATAGGCCTGCTGTTTCGCTAGTACGGTCTTCAGCGCGCACCCAGAACTCTCTTGGATCATCTCCAGGGAATACTGGAAGGTCTTTTTGCGACTGGTGTTTGAAGATGGCTAGGCGCTTGCGTTTCACCTCTTGTGGAGATAGTGGAACCGCCATTTCGATCTCGTGGATTGGGTATTCGTGCCATGCTCCACGGTACAACCATAACCAGCAGTCTTTTGTCCATTCGTCGGTTTCGCGAAGGCGTAAGATTGCTGCCAATATGATATCGAAACATACTTTGTGTGTTCCGTGTGGATCGGCAAAGTCACCTGCAGCGAAGATCTGATGAGGTTTAACTTGGCGCAATAACTCCATGGTTTGTTGGATATCATCTTCGTAAGAAACTTCCTTCGAGAATTTGCCACGATCGTAGAACGGTAAGTTCTGGAAGTGAATATTTTCATCCGGTACTCCTACAAAGCGTGCTCCTGCGATCGCTTCACCCTTACGGATTAAGCCTTTGATCGTACGGATAATTTCTGGATCTACCTGATTTGGTTTTTTAATCTTGAAGAACTCGCGTGCTTCGTTATAGATATTGGTTGTTACGCCATTATCGTCATCGATTGCTACAGCGAAGTCCTGAACGAACTCTAAATAACGTAATACGTCATCATCCCATACCGCAGTATTTCCAGATGTTTGATAAGCCACATGTACATTATGGCCTTGATCTGCTAAACGGATGAAAGTACCCCCCATAGAGATCACGTCATCATCAGGGTGTGGTGAGAATAGGATAACGTTCTTTTTCGCTGGCTCTGCACGTTCTGGGCGGTTTGAGTCGTCCACATTTGGTTTACCGCCTGGCCATCCTGTAATGGTGCGCTGTAACTCGTTGAAAATACGGATGTTGATACTGTAAGCTGGGCCTTGCTCGGTAATTAACTGAGCCATACCGTAGTTATTGTAATCATCATCAGTAAGCTTCAAGATTGCTTTCTTCAGGTGAAGAGACAACCATACGACTGCTTTCTTAACTAATTTGTCTTCCCATACCACGTCATGTGCTAACCAAGGAAGGTTAAAACGCGTTAATGCGGATGCAGCGTCTGTATCTAAAACAAACTCTACATTATCCGACATCTGCAGGTAAGTTGCTGGAATATCTGAAGAGATTTCGCCTTCTACTGCTTTCTTAACAATTTCAGCTTTCTTCTCATTCCATGCCATTAACACAATCTCTTTTGCTTTGAAGATAGTGCCCACACCCATTGTAATCGCTTTTGTTGGTACATTTTCCTTACCACCGAAGTCGCGAGAAGCGTCTCTTCTAGTAAGGTCATCTAAGGTTACCAAGCGAGTACCAGAGTTAGGAGCAGAACCAGGTTCATTGAAACCAATGTGGCCTGTACGACCAATACCTAAGATTTGGATATCCAATCCTCCGAAGCTAGAGATTTTTTGTTCGTAAGCTATACAGTAAGCCTGTACATCTTCTGGCGCTAATGTTCCATCAGGGATATTGATGTTCTCCTCAGGGATATCAATATGATCGAACAATTGTTTTTTCATGAAAGCCACATAGCTTTGCTCAGCATTAGGAAGCATAGGGTAGTATTCATCCAAATTGAATGTTACTACGTTCTGAAAACTTAAACCTTCTTCTTTGTGCAAGCGTACAAGCTCTTTGTAGACTTTAACAGGCGTCGCACCGGTAGCTAGTCCGAGTACGGCCTTTTCCCCTTTTGCCTGCTTATCAAGGATGATAGCGGCAATGCGTTGAGCAACTTGGATAGAAGCTTCATCTTGAGAGGGGTATACCGAGACCGGCACTTTCTCAAAACGGGTTTCCTCTAATAAATTTAATCTTGCCATTTAAATTGAAAAATACCTTAGTGAGTAACAAATTTACTAATAAATTGGGCTGTTAGCGTAAAATTTGCAATTTCTTTTGCACAAATTTGAAATTTCTCCGTAGGTCAAAGTTCCTCAATTGTAAAAGTCATAATGTACAGCTAAAAAATGGCGCCTTTGAATAAGTTCGTTAGGCTCTACGCATCAAAGTTTAAGTTTTTTTGACAATGCATATTCTATCAACTTAGTAGCATATCCTTATATTTGAGCATAAAACAGTTTTAGGATGAAAAAATTACTATTCATATTGGCGTTTGTACCGACTTTGCTATTCGCACAGACCAAGGAAGAGCTTATCGCGACAGTGAAAGCAAACCCGAAGGATGTGCAGACCTTGCAGACTTTACAGCGCATTGGTGTCTATGATCCTGATTATAAAGAACTTCAAGGATTATTCAAAAAGCTGGACAAGAAAGTTCGCAAAAGCAACTCCGGGAAATTATTTGAGCGTTATTTAGATGCCTTGAAGAACACGCAAGTGGGCAAGAAAGCACCTAGCATTACGCAATTAAATCTTGCGGGCGAACCTTATGCCCTTTCAGATTTAAAGGGCAAGTATGTTTTGGTGGATTTTTGGGCGTCTTGGTGCCCGCCTTGCCGCGAAGAAAACCCTAGGCTCGTAAAGACTTATGCGGAATTTAAAGATAAGAACTTCGAAATCTTAGGGGTATCCTTTGATAAGGAGTTTGCGAATTGGGACAAGGCAATCAAAGATGATAAGCTGACCTGGAAACATGTGTCAGACCTGCAAGGATGGAATAACTCTGCCGGCCAGACGTATGGTGTGAAAGCTATTCCTCAAAACATCCTGATTGATCCGAATGGAATCATTATCGCTAAAAACTTGCATGGCGACGCATTGAACGCAAAGCTTCGTGAGGTATTGAAATAGGCGTTAAATACAAAAAATAGAAAAGCCGATGCTGTTTGATTAAACATAAGCATCGGCTTTTTATTTGGTATTTGCCTGTTTAGTCTAATTTATAGGCAACAACTGAATTACTATTGAAGGTAGGGACATATAAGATCCTATCCTTTGGGTTATAACCAAGATCGGCGGTATTCATCTTCCCTTGTACATCCAATAGTTCCGTTACTTGCCCTTGCGCAGTGATGTGATAGATCAAACCTCCCCAGCACGTCACTAAGAAGCTTCCATCGCCAACCGGCTCCAGACCATCTCCTCCTAGTTTCAAACCCTTCGCTATAACTGTTTTATTTGCTTTGCTGTCTATTTTCCAAAGCTCCGGACCTGCCATCGCATATAGGCTTCCATCGATAACACGTAGGCCATTTACATTAGGGACATTGCTCATAAATAGGGACGGACGATTGTTATGTAGTTGATAGATCTTTCCATCGCGCGTGTCGGAGATATAGACTTTACCTGCGCGATCTACCGTTACGTCGTTTAAGAATTTTGATTCGGGAATCTTGATCTGATTGATAACATTCCCTGTAATGATATCGACGACAACAACTTCATTAATATCGGCAATATAGAGTTGATCTCTATACAGTGCCATTCCTTTAGGTGCATTTAATCCTTCGATCCAGGTTGCATTCTTCATCGTTCCGTCTAAATTAAGAATGGCCACACCGCCTTTTCCATCGGCTGTAGAACCATCGCCATCAATCAATGTTACGAATAGCTCGGAACGCTCCGGAACATATAATACAGATTCAGGGACAGGTAATTGTTCTTTGGACTCCCATAACTGGGTAAGTTTTTTTTGCCCGAAAGAAGTACATAAAGAGAAGATAAGGGCTAGAGATAGTACGTATTTCATCATCGTTAAAACATTAATATTTATTAAGTTACAAAATAAATATACTTAATTACACCTCTTTTATAGACATTTTGTTTTAGAAAACCGTATTTTGAATTTCATTTTACAATGGCATTAACCAAAACCCTTAGACATGAGAACATTTCTTGATGACAACTTTCTTCTACACAGCAAGGTAGCAGAAGAGTTATACCATCAATATGCGAAGGACCTTCCTATCATCGATTATCACAACCATCTTCCTCCCGATCAAGTCGCTGCGAATAAGCAATTTGATAATATTACGGCAATCTGGCTTCAGGGCGACCATTACAAATGGCGTGCTATGCGCGCTAATGGTATTGACGAAAAATTTATCACCGGCACGGCATCGGATCAAGATAAGTTTAGAGCATGGGCGAAAACTGTGCCTTACACTGTCAGGAACCCGCTTTACCATTGGACGCACCTGGAATTACAGCGATACTTTGACATCCATGATCTGCTTACAGAAAAGAATGCCGACGAAGTCTACGAAGCGACATCCGCAAAGCTGCAGCAGCCAGACTTCGCTGTCGATGGCTTACTGAATAAGATGAACGTAGAAGTGATCTGTACAACAGACGATCCTATAGATAGCCTAGAATACCATCAATCTTATGCAAAAAGCGGTAAAAAGCTGAAAATGTTTCCAGCATTCCGACCGGATAAAGCCATGAGCCCGGAGAACATCGAAAGCTTTAATCAATATATCGATAAACTAGCGCAGATATCGGATCGGGAAATAAACAGCTATCAAGAATATCTGGACGCGCTGAAAGCACGCCATGACTTCTTCGCAGATAACGGTTGCTGTGTATCCGATCATGGCCTTAGCCATTTATATGCAGATGACTACACGGAAGCTGACATCAAGACTATCTTTGCAAAAATTAGACGCAAAGAGCAGTTGAACGAACAGGAGTTCAATCAGTTCAAATCGGCGATGCTAGTGCAGTTTGCAGAGTGGGATCATGAAAAAGAATGGGTGCAGCAGTTTCATGTGGGTGCATTCCGCAATACCAATGCGAAAGCAATAAAAACGTTGGGTGCTGATACGGGCTACGATAGCATCGGCGATTATAAACAAGGGGAAGCACTGGTGAAGTTCTTAAATCGTCTGGATAGCCAGAACACACTAGGAAAAACCATACTCTACAATTTGAACCCGATGGACAATGAGCTGTTTGCAGCTATGGGCGGAAACTTTAATGATGGAAAGACCATCGGAAAGATGCAGTTTGGTTCGGGGTGGTGGTACAACGACCAAAAAGATGGGATGACACGTCAGATCACTGCACTATCGAATATCGGATTAATTAGCCGATTTGTCGGAATGTTAACTGACTCCAGAAGTTTCCTATCCTTCCCTCGGCATGAGTATTTCCGTCGAATCCTTTGTGATATCTTCGCTGAGGATATTGTAAAAGGCGAATTACCGCACGACATGGAATGGATAGGCAAAATCGTTCAGGATATTTGCTATTATAATGCGAAGGCTTACTTCCCATTTAAATAACAGCGCTTTTTAGCGCTTAAGATCTTTCAATATTTAACCATTTAGGTACCGGAGGTGCTTCATACTGCTCCATCAAATCGATCAAGTCATCGATAATGTCAGCATACTGAAGCATCTTTTGGTTTTCTTCCTTCAGCAAACCTGTATCGACCATTTGCTGTATAAATTGAATCAGGTGGTCATAGAAGCCATCCACATTCAGAATACCCACAGGTTTCTTATGTAATCCTAACTGGGCCCAGGTAATCATTTCGAATAGCTCTTCCATCGTCCCGAATCCCCCTGGCAAGGCGATAATACCATCGCATAGCGCATTCATCTTCGCTTTACGCTCATGCATCGTATCCACTTCGATGAGCTGTGTTATACCTGAGTGTCCAATCTCCTTGCTGTTCAAAAACTGCGGAATAACTCCAACAACGACACCGCCATGCTCCATCACACTATCAGCAACAGCACCCATCAATCCCACACGCCCGCCACCATAAACAAGCTGGATATCTCGATCTACAAATGCTTTCCCTACAGCCTTGGCAGCATCAACAAAGGAATTCCCGAAACCTGGGCTAGAAGCACAGAACACTACAATTTGCTTTAATTTCATAAAACAAGTATAGGAATTAGATTTTAGATATTTAGATGTTAGATATAAGACATTAGCGTATGATGGCTAGGTACGGGCGTTATTTTTGGAATATGAAAGAAGCTGTTTAAGGGTTTAGAACCAAGAAAGGAAGGATGTAAGGATTGCCATATCCTGCTCATCTTTTCATCCTTCCTTTCCTGGTTCAAGACAGCGCTATCCTTATCTTCAAAGACAAACTGCCCCCCCTCCCCTCTAAAAACATAAATCCGCAAACAAAAAAGCGCCCATCCCTAGCCGCCGTACTCTATTATCTAAAATCTTATATCTAACATCTAAAAAACAGAAAGGCCCCAGGTGGAGAACCTGTAGGCCTTTAACTTAACTAAACATTGAAACAAAACTCTTTTATTAGTTCGCTCTCTCCTTCTCTTCGTTACTTGAATCGCGACGGCGAATCTGTTGCTTTAAGTTACCGAATTTGTAGGTATAGGTAAGACGAACGCTTTGATTATCATTATATTGACGAATCTTTGAATTAAACTCTTCGAAGTCAGTGTCCACATTATTTCTGTTCGATCGGAACACATCGCTCACAGCAAGCTTCAATGAGCTTTTCTGATCTTTGAAATTATAGTTTAAGCCTAGGTCTAAGTTTATGCGGCCACTAATCTTGTATACGTTATATATAAACGGCGTATTTCCATTAATATTGGCTTCCGCAGAAAATTGATTGCTCAATTTAAAGGTATGCATACTGTTTGCTTGGATAAAAAACGATCCTAGGTCGGCATAATAGCCAGCAATCGGCCCTTTAAAGTGCATGTAGATCCCTGTAAAATTATTGTTCATTGTCCAGAACTTGCCGACGCGATATGGAATATTCATATTCAAATAAGAAGTTACTGACTTGGCTAAATTATCACGCGTAATCCAGGTCTCGTTGGTTTCCTTATTCTGCCCCATGCTTTCCACCATTGCATCATTGGTGATATCGGTACCTAAGGTAAAGTTGAACATCTGCATCAGCGTATAGTTCAAAGAGAAGCCATGAGTATACTGTGGATTGACGTAAGGATTACCTTCCTGGAACGTCAATTTATCGATATAATAACGGAACGGATTTAAGAAACGATAGTTAGGTCTGCTGATCTTCCGTGCATAGCTTAAGGTCAGGATATGATTAGGACTAATGTTATATCCCAGGTTTGCCGAAGGGAAAAAGTCCAAATAATCGCGTTTCACGCGGGAATCCTTTGTGATCGAATGACCATCAGAGATGGTGTATTCTGCGCGCACACCGGCTTTCGCGGTCCACTTCCCAAACTCGGTACTGTAATCCACATAACCCGCCGACACTTGTTCGGTATACACGAAATGATTAGGTCTTCCTTCATAATCTTCCCACTGCCCGCCTACGAAGCGCTCAAAACCAAGGTCGTTATCCGACTTTACATTGCTATATTTTAACCCGGCCTCTAACTTCCCTTTTTTGAAAGGCTTCACATAGTCTAATTTGGAAACATAGATATCAATATCTACCGGCATACTACTTCGTTCTCTTTCTTCCGGACGCAATAGTCCTCCTACTGGGTTTTCCGTTGTGTAGAAGTAATCGACATCAGACTTCGTACGAAACATGCTCCAGTCGAAGTCGAACGTCAGCTTACTGCCCGTCGTATCGATCTTATACTCATTATTGAAGTTTGCCGAATAGCGGTTAAACTTCGCAAGGCTATAGGAGTTCGCTCGCATAATCGAGTCTGTTACATTCAGCGAAGGACCGATGTAAGAAGCACTCAGGTTGTCGCCGTCTTCTTCATTGTTGTTTCCGGTAAACTGTAACAACATCGTATTTTTTGATGAAGTCTTTTGCTCCACACCAAAACGATAGTTATGGTTCTTCTCTCTTTCTATCAGACCAGCTTGCTGATCAAATACCGTAGACTTCCCATTATTCGCAATCGTTCTTTCCAGATTCAACTCAGTTTCACGTTTATTGTCAGTATAGGCGTAAGAACCGAATACCGTTGTGTTATTCTTTTTATAGTTCAGGTTTACTGAGCTGTTGCCTCTAAAATGTTTTCCTTGGGCAGCACTAGCCACAAACGATCCATTGAAGCCTTCTGTATTATTCTTTTTCAACACAATATTAATGGTTCCCACAGCGCCTTCTGCATCGTCCTTTGCCTGTCTGGTCGTTGTTACTTCCACACTTTTGATCTGAGCCGCATCGGTAGACTTCAAGAAGGTTGCTAATTGCTCGCCAGTCATGAAAGTTTGACGGCCATCAATGGTCACAGTTACACCTTGCTGCCCCATGAGCTGCAGATTATCATCCTTATCCACACTAACTCCAGGAGCACGCTTAACAACTTCTAAGGCGTTACTACCGGCAGCGAGGGTGGAATTTTCTACATTCAAAATCAACTTACCATCCTTATTCTGAACCATAGGAGCCTGACCACGCACAGTAACAGTTTCTATAGCCTGACTTGCTGCCGCAAGTTTAATATCTGGGACGTTATAAGCAGATTCGCCTAAATCAAAGTTCGCCGACTTGCCGTTCGCAAAACCTACAGAAGAAACTTGGATGTAGTAATTTCCTTTAGGCGCTTTTAATATGATATAATTACCGTCTTGGTCGGTCAATGCTGTTTTAATTAATACATCTGACGATGAAGACATCAAATACACCGATGCCGAAGCAATGGGTTGATTATCTTGATTAACGACTCGCCCTTTAATATCTGCGTCTTGCGACTTTGCTAATGCCTGGTTAAATAGCATAACCATTGTTACGACGATTAGCACAATTACTCTTCCCATTTTTGTTTCTCTTTTGGTTGGTTGTTGAAATATGTTTCCCTGTCCGGTCTATAAAACGATTAGATCGGTTAATAATAATTTACTCTATTGACGATACTATTTAAGCTTTGGTTGCAGTAGTTTTATCTTTTTTTTCAGTTTTATCTTCTAAATCTTTAATTGCTTTTTCAATTTCCTTGGCTTTCTTTTCTGCGGCCTTTTCGAGTTCTTTAGCTTTCTTTTCTATTTCATCCTCTATTTCATCAGCCTCTTCCTGCGCTTTCTCTTCCGCCTTCAATCGATCTTCTTCCATCTTTCGGATACAACGAAGTCCGTTTGCAGTCATAATCCATTCGGTAGATTTCGCTTCCGCATCATATTGAGAGCACTCCCATGTAGAGATATCATGTACCTTATAATCGAGAGATTCATTCAACGATACTTTCGTACCTACCGGAAGATAAACAACCATACCTACATGCTGATCCCTGAACTTATCTTGCTTACTCATCGCAAAGTGGCTGTCGAATGAAACGACATTCTTATCTTGTTTGACCTTGTAAGAAATGCGCGATGCACGGTCAGAAGCTTCTTTATAGGTATTTCCTTTCGCTCTATAATTGTATTGTATATATGGTGCTTTTAATGAATCTATCGCTTCAAAACGGATAGAAATATCGCGTCTTAAATAATCCGCCAAGTTTTCGCCCTTAACATTGATATTGAATTTCTTATTGTTGAATTCCTCGTCTGAAGCTTTGATCACACGAACATCGTTCTCTGTAAATACATAAGAAGCGCTTTTATCCAGTGGTTTTTCAACACTGATCGTACTCACTTCCTTGAACTCTTGCTGTGTGATAACAACGAAGTACAAGATCATGACAATTGAAATAATCCAAGTAGCGAACAAGGTCATGCTCAAGTAGTTGTTCATGCGTTGCACCTTGAACACGATGCGCAGCATAATGTAGAACAGAGCAAAAGTAGGAATACCGATAGCCATGAATCCAGCTAGCAGGGCGAAGAATCCAGAAACTGGGGTCATCACTTCGAGTGGCGGAAGCATGATATCATTCTTGATACCCATTAGGTTCAACGTGCCGAACACAAAAGTGATAAACAAGCCAATAATTGCAAATCCACAGGTAATCAGCAAGATGATCGCCACAAACTTCCCAAACATCGTGAGAATGCGACCCAATAGATCACCTACCGTACGAACCCCTCTGTTAAAATGTTCGCCGGCGCCCGAAAAATTTTCTCCGAGCCCTTTCATTTCTTCATCGAAGGACTTCTTAAAGTTCTGCAGGTTGGCTGCCTCTCCACGCATGGCCATTTTATCAGCTCGCGTTAATGCTTTAGGCATCACTGCCCATAAAACAACATACAATAGCACCCCAGAACCACCAAATAGGAAGAACAAGACAAAGATGATACGGATCCATTTGGACTCTAGGTTAAAATAATGACCTAATCCTGAACACACCCCTCCGAAAATGCGATCATCCATATCGCGCATTAACTTCTTCGATGCAGGGTATGTAAATGCAGGTTCGCTATAGGGTTCCTCCTCTTGTTTTGGCTCCTCAACAGGTTCTTCAAAAACATGGCTAGGCTCCGCGTCGGTTGCAGCAGCAAATTGCGGCTCGTGCTCCTCGCGAACATCCTCTTGAAAGTCCACGTCAAAGTCGCTCACACGACCCATTTGACCAATGACTTCGTTGACATCCTGTACATTGATTACCTCTTTACGACCGCTTTGAATTTTCTCTGCAAACATTTCGGCAATACGATTCTCGATATCCTCAAGAATCTCTTTGCTGTCGGCAGTTTTTCCAAAGTGTCGCTTAATTTCGATCATGTATGACCGGAGTATTTCGTATGCATCCTCCTCAATGTGGAAGACTATGCTATTTATATTAATAATTATCGTTCTGTTCATGGCTATATTTAGTTAATTGTCTTAGTTAATCTCGCGGTCTCCAATTGCAGTTTGTACTGCGTAGACCAATTCTTTCCAGGTCACATCGAGCTTCTGCAGCACCTCAGTGCCCTCGGCAGTAATCTGATAGTACTTACGTGGCGGTCCAGACGTCGACTCTTGCCAGCTATAACTCAACAACCCATTGTTCTTAAGCCGAGTAAGCAAGGGATACAGCGTACCTTCAACCACTAACAACTCGGCCTTCTTCAACTCGCCGATGATGTCTGAGGCGTATATCTCTCCCCGAGAAATTATAGACAGAATACAGTACTCTAGTATTCCTTTCCTCATTTGGGTTTGTGTGTTTTCTGCTATCATAACAATACAAAGATATATCCTTTGGATGGTACTTTGCAATACATAGTACTATAAAAAAGCAAAATATACACATAACACATTGATTTACAATGCAATAATTTTTATTAGCAAATTATCAATTCCGTGATAAACATAAAAAGAGGTTGAATTCTTTTTAATCTCAATTAAAAAAGCGAATTTTAACGATAATGAATTGGATATTAAATTATGCGTGGGCAATTATCTGGGCGATCTTAATGTGTGTCCTTATGTTTATGCCCGCTACAGAACTGCCTTCAGGAAACTACTTCTGCGGATCCGACAAAATGGTGCATTGCGGAAGCTTCTATCTCCTCACCACATTAATGTTATTCGGTAGTGCGATACAGACAAAACGTAGAGCTGTGAAAATAAAAACCATGTCCATCGTTTTCTTCATCGCGATACTCTTTGTTGCCATTACTGAACTCGGTCAGATGTATTTCACCAGCACGCGTCAAGCCGATTGGTGGGATGTATTTGCAGATATGGTCGGAATAGGAATGGCCTTATTCAGTTTCCTATTATTTTATAGCCCTAGAGCACAGTATCAATAATGAAAAGATTTTTTAAAATAGCCTTTGCTGCCGCATTGATCAGCTTCACGGTAAGCTCATGCTCCATCTCTAACAATTACGACTGCCCATCCGTTCACAACGGAAAAGTACGCCGCTAAGCTTTTGCAATCGTAGCGATAGAAATACGACAGCCTGGAAATTTATCTAGCAATGTATTTCCGGCTGATGCCAGGGTGGCACCCGTAGTCAACACATCATCGAGCAACAAAACATGCTTGTGATTAAGGTCTAATTCTTCAGAACAGCGAAAGATCTTATCCACCCCTTCTGCTCTAGAAACCAGATCTTTCTTGGTTTGGCTAGCGTTATGCACGACGCGATATAAAGCCTTTTCCAACAGGGGCTTGGCTAAGCGCTCTGCAATCCCCATCCCAAAATACGCACTTTGATTATATCCTCGTTTCGCGAACCGCCTAGGATGCAGCGGAATAGGAATAATGGCATCCACATCATGGAAATACTCCATCTCGGTTAAAAGCGTACCATACATTAACCCTAAAAAGCGTCCAAGCTGTGGCTTATTCGCATATTTCATCTGATAGATAAGATGCTCCACCCGTGAAGATGGACGAAAGCGAAGCATGGCGACGGCACGTTCAACTTTTAATTTACCCTGCATGAGGATAAAACTTTCATTATAAGGATTGAGATGATCGTCTGTATAGGGCAGATGAAACAGACAGGGGGTACAAATCGTATATTCTTGATATAACAATATCTTAGAACATGCCATGCACACTTTTGGGAAAAACAAGTCTAATACAGCGCTCTTATAAGCTTTAAGCATTTTCATGCCGAAAACTAAGCAACTTATATCAAATAATATTTGCTTTATAGTTAAATCTATATTTCTACGCTTTCAGACTCTTTCTCTTTGATTGCTAATTGCCCACAAGCGGCATCGATATCTTTACCCCGGCTTCTGCGCACATTGGTCGTAACGCCTTGACTGCGGAGGTAATTAGCAAACTGATCAATCTTATCGGCTTCGGCATTGACAAAATCAGCCAGTGAGATAGGGTTATACTCAATGATATTCACTTTACAAGGAACATGCTTACAGAATCGTGCTAATTCTTTTGCGTCTTCAAGCTCATTATTGAAATTATGGAATACAATGTATTCGAAGGTAATAGGGTTCTTGGTTTTAGCGTAGAAATATTTCAAAGCTTCCGCAAGCGCTTTCAGCGAGTTCTGCTCGTTGATAGGCATGATTTCATTACGCTTCGTGTCGTTAGCAGCGTGTAAGGATAACGCTAAATTAAATCGTACCTGATCGTCGCCGAGCTTCTTGATCATCTTTGCAATACCCGCTGTAGAAACGGTAATACGCTTTGCAGCCATGTTCAGACCATCCGGTGAGGTGATACGATCAACCGACTTCAGCATATTGCTATAGTTCAATAAAGGTTCACCCATACCCATATACACGATATTGGTCAATGGGTGCCCATACTGCTCCTCGGCTTGCTTGCTGATTAAAACAACCTGATCATAGATTTCATCGGCATTCAGATTACGCTTGCGATCCATATAGCCCGTAGCACAGAATTTACAGGTCAGACTACAACCAACCTGCGAACTCACGCAAGCCGTCATCCGATCATCTGCAGGTATCAAAACGCCCTCAATAACATTCCCATCGTAAAGCGTAAAACTGCTTTTGATGGTCTTATCGGAGGAAATCTGCGACTGACGAACTTTAACAGCATTAATAGAAAAACGCGACTTCAAGTTTTCTCGCAAAGACTTGCTCAAATTACTCATCTGATCAAAATCAGTAGCAGATTTCTGCCATAACCATTCATAAATCTGCTTCGCACGGAATCCCTGCTCCCCCATTTCCACAAGAGCAGCCTTAATCTGATCGAGGCTCAAACTTCTGATATCTACCAATTTTGTTGCTTTTTCCACAGTGCAAAGATAAGTTATTTTTTATCAGTGGAACGTAATTTTGATGCTATTGCTAGAAATCATCAGTCACACTATTCGATACCTGTGCCTGTTCGCTTCGCTCTTTTTCTCTTCCGAATCGTCCGCAAAACATAAACCACAGCAGCTACTAATAGCACTACCGGCCATAATCCAATCACGCCCAAAGCCAAGTTTTCAATCAGATTCCACCCGAATGCAAATGCCTCTTTCACCCTTGTCATAAAAGAATTAGACCCCATCGGAAGGTTGGCTTTTTCCTCAAAAAGACGAATCGTCAATGTGCTGTAATTCACCTGACCGCTCATGCTTCGTAACACACTCTCGCTCGCATCGATTTCCTCCTGCAGCATCCTGATCTGCTCCTGAATCTCCAACAAGTCTTTAACCGACTTTGCCGAAGAAACCATCTGCTGATAGCGCTCTAAATAAGCACGCTTGCTCTTTAAGCGCGATTCCACATCGTAATATTGCGTAGAAACGTCCTCCGCCTTCAAGCTCTTCTCCGTTATCTTATCCTTCCCACGCTCCAACTCCGATAAAAACTTATCTAAATTGGCAGACGGTATACGCACAACCAAGTCATAAGAGGTGTAAGTATCTGCATTTGTTGCCGACTCATTTTCATAATAGCCCTGAAATTTCTTTAGGGTATTGTCTAAACCGGCCTTGCTCTCCTTTACGTCCTTCGCTTCGATGGACAGCGTCCCGCTACGGATAATCTTTTTCTCCGCAACAGGCTTGACCGGATCGACGGTGGAAACCTGTTCTGGAGAAGACATCTCTGCCGCAATCTTTCCTGTAGCCGCCGCATCCGCATAATCCGCCGCACTCATATTGTCCTCTAATGCAACTTCAGCGACCGCTGCATTTTCTCTCTTATGCGCTTGGTTGCAAGAACCAAGCAACAATAATGCACTTAGCATTAACAAATAGACTCTTTTCATAGCTATGTTTTTAGGAGGATGCAGAAAAGAGTGGTTTTCCATAAAGTATCTTTTAGATATTAGACATTAGATTTTAGACATTAGAGTATTGTCTGTCCCTGAATAGTGTTGACCGTTTTTACAATTTATCAACATGATCAAATATAGTTATTAGTGGTTTAGGAGACAATATCTCCCTAAACCACTTTTCTTCGAAACTCTCTGGCGACATCCTATGTAATGAGGTGTGCAGTCTTCGTTTATTGTACTGTTTGACAGCTCTATTGACCATTTTTTTTAAGCTTTCGAACGTCTTGGGCTTCCAATAATCCAGATACTCATTCTTGATGGTTCCATTGATCCGCTCAGCGTATGCATTGTCCTGGGCACTCTTGCCCATGCTCACCCTGCAATTATTCTCTTTCAACAGCTGCAGATAAGCTGTCGCATGATATTGGGAACCTCGGTCTGAATGATGATATTGGGGTGCCCCGTTATTCTTAAGGGCCATGCGTAGTGCCTTAAGATTAGCTGTTGACTGCATATGATTGGATACTTGATATCCAACGATCTTTTTGGTGTAAATGTCGATAATGAACACTCCATAGTAGAACCTATCGCCCACGTAGAAGTAGGTGATGTCCGATTGCCAAACCTGATTGGGAGTCCCTACAACCATGCCATTGATCAGATTAGGGTAGGCTGTGGAAAGCCCGCGAGTCGTCCTGCGATAGTTCTTCTTGACCTTCAATCGATATCCTAAAGACATCATGGTCTCTATGAAACGATCTCTCCCCACAAAATCCGGACGGAGCATATAATACAGTTTTTCCACCCCACAACCGGGATGTTCCTTACGCACTTTATCCGCTTTTTCGATCAGCTCAGCGAATTGAACCTGATAACGGGAATGGCGAACAGCGCGCTGATGCACCGCCTGTTTGCTCATACCAACGGTTCTATAAAGCTGATTGAGGGAATAATCTATTTTTCCTGCGTGTTCCCGGAACCATCCGATGGTGGGGTGTTGAAATTTTTTCTGATATCGACCTTAAGATCCTCTCCAGCGATGTCGATCATCTTCTCCAAGAAATCGATCTTGATCTGCTTCTGGCCGATCATCCGCTCCAGTTCACGGATACGCTGTTCCATGGCTTTTACTTTGTGGGTGCTACTTGATTTCATCTCCATTATACGTTGTCCTTTCTCATTAAAGTTAGAAAATTTAAGATCCAATTATAGATCGTGGGATTACTTATTCCATAAAGCCGCTCTAACTGTAGAACACTCAACTTCCCTCTCTCAAATAGGGAAACTATTTCCCGCTTAAAATCATCAGAATAAACCCGTGATTTCCTGATTAACCGCAAATTTGTTTGCATTTAGTACCTCCATTTTGTGGTCAACCTATTTCAGGGATGGACATATGACGGCTAGATATGGTCGCTATCTTTTAGCGAAAAGCGGGGGTATTTTGTTCGTTTTGTTCGTTTTGTTCGTTTTGAACGAAAAAGGAAAATTGTATTCGTTTGTTTTGAATCTGTAAGGAAAATTTGTTTTGAACCAGGAAAGAAAGGATTTTAGGATGAACAGGATCCTACCAATCCTTAAATCCTTAAATTTCTATTTTGTCTGAACCAGGAAAGGAAGGATAAAAGGATGACCTTGATCCAGCCAATTCTTGCATCCTTCCTTTCCTGGTTCAAAGACCAGACATCCTGCCAATCCTTTCATCTTTCATTTCCACCCGATCCTGACAATCCTTGCATCCTTCCTTGCCTGGTTCAAAACAACACACCCTACCAAATACTGCTTAATTCCCTTTCAAACCCAATGTAAACCCAATACAACCCCCTATCATAGCCGCTTCGAAAGGGCTTTGATAGGGGTTAGTATTGGGTGTGATTTAGTTTATGTAGACTTATCTTACAACGCAGTCTGCCTAATTATACTTAGCCGACTTCGCTCTAATATCTCATATCTAAAATCTAATGTCTAAACAAGTCCTTTCTTCACCTGTGGAATAATCTTATTACCATACAGTTCGATAGCTTTCATCATTTTGCTATGGTCCGGGCTACCTACGTCCATGTGCGCTGAGAAACGGGTCAGACCGAAAGTTTCTTGCATTTGGAGGATTTTGTCTACCGACTCGTTGACATCGCCAACAATTAAGTGTCCATGTCTTGAGCGGCCGTAATCGTATTGCGTGCGTTGGTAAGAAGGCCAGCCGCGGGAAGCCCCGATTCTATCCATTTGTGCAGCGTAGAAAGGGTAGTACCAGTTTGCTATTTCTTGCGAATCTTCCCCGAAGAAAGAATGCATATGCACGCCGACTTGCATATCCTCACGGTTATGTCCGGAGTCTACAAAAGCTTGTTCATAAACCTCAAACAAAGGTTTGAAGTTTATCGGCGAACCGCCAATAATCGCGAACATCACGGGCAATCCTAATTTTCCGGCACGGATAACCGATTCTGTTGTACCACCTACCGCAACCCAGATCGGCATTTTACCGTTGGTTGGTCTTGGATAGATCGATTGATTGATCAGGCTTGGGCGATGCTTGCCCGTCCAAGTGATAGTCTCAGCGTTATTTAAGCGTGTTAAAAGATTCAATTTCTCTTCGAATAGCGAGCTGTAGTCTTTTAAATCAAAACCAAATAGTGGGAAAGATTCAATGAACGAACCGCGTCCCGCCATAATTTCCGCACGACCATTGGACAACAAGTCGACCGTAGCGAAATCCTGATATAATTTTACGGGATCTGCGGAGCTCAATACGGAAACTGCGCTTCCTAGTTTGATGTTCTTCGTCACTGTTGCGGCGGCGGCTAAGATTATCTCTGGGGAAGCAACAGCATAGTCTGCACGGTGGTGCTCGCCCATACCGAAGAAGTCTACGCCGACTTCATCCATCAATTTGATCTCTTCTATGATTTCGCCTAAGCGAACTTGTGTATTCTGTATTTCACCTGTTTGTGGATTTATTTGTAAATCACCAAACATGCCTATTCCTAATTCCATGATATTTCTCCTTAAATGTTAAACAAAAATAGCCTGAATGAACAGGCTATACATTGATATATGTTAAGAAAGATCTTCTACCCGTGGATATGTTCTTTTTTTCCATAAGATTGGATCAGCTCGCCCTCAAAATCAAGCCATTCTTTCCAACGCTTATCCACATCGACGTCTATCGTATATTTTCTTGCAAAGTTCAAGAACGTTGTATAATGGTTTGCTTCCGATACCATCAGTTCATGGTAGAACTTCGCTAATTCTTGGTCGGCAATATTCTTAGACAATACGCGAAAGCGTTCGCAGCTTCGCGCTTCAATCATTGCCGCAAATAGCAAGCGATCGATAAATGCCATATTGCGAGAACCGTCTTTCTTTGCAAATTTCATTAATTGGCCTACGTAATCATCCTTGCGCTCTCTCCCTAAGATATAGCCGCGCTGCTGGATAATATCGATCACCATTTTAAAGTGTTCCATCTCTTCGATGGCAATTGCCGTCAATTCATGCACCAAGTCCTCATGCTCTGAGTTCTGTGTGATCAAGGAAATCGCGTTCGATGCGGCCTTTTGCTCGCACCAAGCGTGGTCTGTCAATATCTCTTCTAAGTTCGACTCCGCAATATTTGCCCAACGGGGATCTGTCAATAATTTTAATCCTAACATAGCTGCTCATATTATAGCGCAAAGGTACGAAAACAAAATTCATCCGGTGGAATCGCCCTAATTATGTTAATTTGCATCATGGGAAAGCGCGTTTTAATAATGGGGTTAGTATGGCCGGAGCCGAACTCCTCGGCGGCCGGTTGGCGGATGTTGGAATTAGTAAAATGCTTCCTAGCATATGGCTACGACGTCCATTTTGCCTGTGCTGCCGGAAAATCGGAATATTCCTTCCCATTAACTGATTTACAGGTCAGCGAACATAACATCCTATTGAACGACAGTTCCTTCGATCGCTTTATTACTGAACTCCATCCGGACATTGTGCTATTCGATCGTTTTATGGTCGAGGAACAATATAGCTGGCGGGTGAAATCGGCATGTCCTAACGCCCTGCTGATCTTAGATACGGAAGATCTACATAGTATTCGTTTGGCTAGGCAGCAATCCCATAAAAACAATAAGGACTTATCAGAAGATTCCTATGCTAATGCTCATAGCCTGCGCGAAATTGCAGCAATACTGCGCTGCGACTTATCTTTGATTATTTCATCCTATGAGATGGAGGTGCTAGACCGGGTATTTCGAGTAGCCCCTGAGCTTTTGCAATTCTTGCCTTTCCATATTACTGCTGAACAACGCGAAAACCCCGGTTTCCCAGACCGCGCAAACTTCGCTTTTATAGGAAATTTCATTCATGAGCCTAATTGGCAAACCGTACTTGCATTGAAGAAAATATGGCCTTCAATACGGAAACAATTGCCTGCTTCGGAACTTCATATTTATGGAGCCTATCCGAGTCAAAAAGTTTGGGAACTGAATAAGCCTAAAGATGGATTTATCATTAAAGGGCGTGCGGAAAATGCAATCGAAACGCTGGCACAATATCGTGTACTGCTAGCGCCTATTCCTTTCGGCGCCGGCTTGAAGGGGAAGTTCATTGATGCATTACGAGCCGGGACGCCTTCAATAACAACGACAATTGGAGCCGAAGGATTCTCGAATAATGAGCTGTGGAATGGCTATATCACAGATGTGGAAAAAGACTTTGTGTCGAATGCTGTACAACTAGCTTCCCATGAAAGCGATTGGCAACAAGCGTCGGAAAAGGGAGAGCAACTGCTTAAAGCATTAAATTCAGAAGCGTTATTCTCGGAATTTATGTCAACAATCGAAAAGCTCCAAGCGAATTTAGATGTGCATAGGCGGCAAAACATCATGGGGCAGATCCTATGGAGCAATCAATTTAGCGCAACAAAGTATATGTCGCTCTGGATTGAAGCCAAGAATAAAGGGTAAAAAAAGAGGCTACCCTAATCGGACAGCCTCAATTCTCATCTCAAGTTTATATTTAACGTCTTTCGAATCTTATTGTAGTAGTTGTAAGTCCTTCAACATTTTTAAGTGTGAAGTGTGTGATTGTTGAAATAATATTTTCTTGAATCTCATATTTGACACCATCGAACCACATCACTTTTTCTCCCTCAAGCTTATAAGGAATAGGTGCAGACATCGTTTCATCCGCTTTCATGATGTATGCATTGTTATTTGATTTAAATTCTAAGTTTTTAGAAACTTCATCCCCAACTATAACCGTTCTAACGCTTTCTTGTCCTTCTACACTCACTGTTTTTACTACATCAAACCATTTATTTGCTCTGATAATATTTACCGTAGTATCACGCTCGATACTATCTAGCGTATCCTTGCTACAAGAAGCCAAGCCAATTGCAACAAATAATAGCATCAATACCTTTTTCATAGTCTTATTCCTCTAGTTAAATATTGTACAATTCGAATGGACAGTTCCAATCATTATGCCAATTAATGTTCACCTTTATTTTTTAACGTTTGTTACATTTCCTTTCAGCTAGAATAATTCTACTTAAAAGCGGTTAAAATAAAGTTTTCTAGTCTTCAGAATTATTTTTCTACAGTTTATTTTTGGCGGCTATAACAGTGGCCGCCTTTATATTTTTGTATGCATTTGCTGTCCTTTTCGAGTTGTATGCTTTTGTTTTTCTTACAAAAAGAGAAGATTTAATTTCATTATCTTTAGCGAAACTTAAATCAACATGAAGACATTAAAAGGCCCTGGTATCTTCCTAGCACAATTTATCGCGGAAGAAGCCCCATATAATACATTAGAAAACATCGGGAAATGGGTGCAGTCCTTAGGATATAAAGGCGTGCAAATTCCTACCAATGACCCCGCGTTCTTCGATTTGCAGCAAGCCGCAGAAAGCAAAACCTATGCAGAGGAGATTAAAGGCAAATTGCAGGAAATAGGCTTGGAAATTACTGAACTCTCTACACACCTACAAGGGCAGTTGATTGCTGTAAATCCGGCCTACGATGAGCTTTTTGATGGTTTCGCGCCGGCAGCGGTAAGAAAGAATCCAAAAGCGCGTACAGAATGGGCTACTGAGCAATTAAAATACGCAGCAAAGGCTTCGGCAAACTTAGGCTTGAATGCACATGCGACGTTCTCTGGGGCTTTGTTATGGCATATGGTTTACCCTTGGCCGCAACGCCCTGCCGGTGTTGTAGAGACCGGTTTCCAGGAACTTGCCAAGCGCTGGTTACCGATCTTAAATGAATTCGACAAACATGGCGTGGATCTATGCTATGAGATACATCCCGGCGAGGATTTGCATGATGGGGTTAGCTATGAGCGATTCCTAGAAGCGACGAATATGCATGAACGTGCTTGTTTATTGTATGACCCATCGCACCTATTGCTTCAGGGCATGGATTATTTAAGCTATATCGATCATTATCATGATCGCATCAAGATGTTCCATGTGAAAGATGCAGAGTTCAACCCGAATGGAAAGCAGGGAGTTTATGGTGGATACAGCGGCTGGGTTGAACGTGCGGGAAGATTCCGTTCGCTTGGTGACGGGCAGGTGGACTTCAAGAGCATTTTCAGCAAGTTAGCGGCTTATGATTACGAAGGTTGGGCAGTGTTGGAATGGGAATGTGCGTTGAAGAACAGTGTGGATGGTGCTATTGAAGGTGCTGAATTCATTAAAAATCATATTATCAAGGTGACCGATAAGGCTTTCGATGATTTCGTTGCAACAGGTATGGATGAAGCTTTCAACAAGAAGATATTAGGATTGGGAGGATAGTATTATGAAGAAAACTTTGATTAGCTACTTCGTAGGCGTCGTTCTAGTAATGTCTTTCTCACCTCATTGTTTTGCACAGAAAACTGTGTCAAAACCTGTGAAGGTGATATTTGATACCGATATGGGGCCAGACTATGATGATGTTGGCGAAATTGCCGTTTTGCATGCGCTTGCCGATCGTGGAGAGCTCGATATTCTGGCAACTGTAGCAAGTGATGCACATCCGGATATCGCACCGACTATCGAAGTTTTCAACAGGTATTTCAATAAACCTCAGATTCCCATTGGACAAGCAAATAAGCAGCTTGCACCAAACTTTACAGCAAAGACAAATTGGAATGATGCATTAATTCAGAAATTTGCTCCTGAGGTCAAAAATAAGACCTATAAACCTGCTGCCGAGGTGTACCGCGAAGTATTGGCCAAGCAACCTGATAACTCCGTAACGATTATTACGGTAGGTTTTATGACTAGTCTGGCAGAACTGCTTAAGTCTCCGGCGGATCAGTATTCCAAATTAAGCGGCATGGACTTAGTTAAAAAGAAGGTGAAGAATTGGGTCAGTATGGCCGGCGGTTTTCCGCAAGGACGAGAGTTCAACGTTTTTAAAGATGCTTCTTCTTCATTCTATTTCTTCAATCATTTTCCAAGACCTATCCTCTTTACAGGGGTTGAGCTGGGAAACAAAATCAAAACCGGTGCTATGATTGCGGCAAAGAATGATCAAAGCAGTCCTGTTTCAACGGGCTATCAACTCAATCTGCCACATTATTTGGATAAACCTGAAAAGGCAAGGAGTTCATGGGACCAAACGGCGGTTTTGTTGGCAGCGAGAAACCCTGCAGACTATTTCTATTTAAGTGGCAATGGAACGTTTAAGGTTGAAGAAGATGGTTCGAATACCTGGATTCCCGACGAAAAGGGGTTGCATCGCTTTATTTTCCACAAGTATCCATATGAGAAGTTGGAAGAAGTAATCGATGAGCTGATGATGTATCAGCCGAAGAAGTAAAGAGGCGTTAAAAAAAAAAGAAGCTGTCCTTTCGGACAGCTTCATCAACACTATAACCGATTTTTCAATATAAATCCTTAGATATTAATAATCTGCGAAGAATTTCCTGGAATGGAATAATTCGCATCTCCTACTTGCATGTCTAGCACCTCGCTGGACGTGTTTTCGATTTCCATTTCTCCTTTGCTGATACGGATGGATAAAATTTTACCTCTAAACCCAATATTAAAAGTAAAGGATTCCCACTGTTCAGGAAGGAAGGGCTGAAAATACAATTGATTATTCTTGATACGCATTCCAGCGAAGCCCTGTACAATGCTCATCCAAGTTCCTGCCATGGATGTGATGTGCAGCCCGTCTTCGGTGTCATTGTTATAATCGTCTAAATCTAATCGAGCAGTTCGTAAATAGAATTCGTATGCCCTTGCCTCGTCATTGAGCTTAGCAGCTAAAATACTGTGTATGCAGGGCGACAGCGAGCTTTCATGCACCGTACGAGGTTCATAGAAATCAAAATTCCGACGTATATCGTCTAAGTCAAACTGATCCTCGAAGAAATACATGCCCTGCAAAACATCCGCCTGCTTGATAAAACAAGAACGGAGAATTCGGTCCCAGCTCCACTTTTGATTTAAAGGTCTTTCAGAAGCCGGAAGATCTTTCACCAACCATTGCTCTTTATCCAAGTAGCCGTCCTGTTGAAGATAGATTTTTAGCTTCTCATGATAAGGATAGTACATGTTATTCGCAACCTCTTGCCATAGTTCGAGTTCCTCTAGATCGAAACTTATCTTATCCAAGATCGCTTCGAAGCGCGCAACGTCCTGTTGTTTTACGTAATCCAGCGCTTCACGCGTATAGTTCAAGCACCATACAGCTAAGTAGTTGGTATACCAGTTGTTGTTGACGTTGTTTTCATATTCATTAGGACCCGTCACGCCAAGCATTACGTATTTCTCGCGTTCCTCGCTCCAGTTTACGCGTTGTGCCCAAAAGCGCGCAATGGCAACCAACACCTCTAAGCCATATTGTGCAAGGTAGTCCCAATCTTGCGTATAGTTGATGTAATTGTAAATCGCATAGGCGATTGCGCCATTTCTATGGATCTCTTCGAATGTAATTTCCCATTCGTTATGACTTTCTGTACCATCCATGGTAACCATAGGATATAGGGCTGCGCCATTTTTGAAGCCCAACATCTCGGCGTTCTCAATCGCCTTTTCTAAATGGTTATACCGATAGACCAATAAGTTGCGACCAACTTCCTGTGGTGCCGTGGACAAGTAGAACGGGATGCAATAGGCTTCGGTATCCCAATAGGTAGCACCCGCATATTTCTCGCCCGTAAAACCTTTAGGGCCAATGTTTAGTCTGGAGTCCGTACCGGTATAGGTTTGGAACAGTTGGAAGATGTTGAAACGAATTGCTTGCTGCGCTTTCACATCGCCTTCGATCTGAATGTCGCTTTGCAACCATTTGTTCGCCCAAGCTACCTTCTGCGTTTCTTTCAGTTTCTCAAATCCCACGGTATTCGCGATTGCAAGTTTTTCCTCGCAGGTTGCCAATAAAGCTTCCGCAGGATGATTGAGCGATGACTGCACACAGGCGAGCTTAACGATGTTAATCATATTGCCTGAAGTAATATCCAAGT
The DNA here is from genome assembly GCF_030503615.1 of Sphingobacterium sp. BN32. Classification (NCBI taxonomy): domain Bacteria; kingdom Pseudomonadati; phylum Bacteroidota; class Sphingobacteriia; order Sphingobacteriales; family Sphingobacteriaceae; genus Sphingobacterium; species Sphingobacterium sp. BN32. The sequence goes on along the minus strand of NZ_CP129963.1, from coordinate 167,645 downwards.
GAAACTCTTCTGCTATCCATTTATTCTGTTGTAATACGCCCTGTTGATTTAGTTTCACTAAGTGCCCATCCGCATATATCTGCGTCTTCGCGCCAACACATAATTCGAACCCCGTCTTCAAAGTCTTGGTCTGTAAGAATACCCCATTTTCGGATTGCTGATCCGCTACGGGTTCCCAAAACTTAAAGTCGTAATTACTATCCTCATTGACGATATCACCATCCAACTTCGACACGACTTTAATCGCGGCATCAAAATTTAATGCCGTTAAGCTGTATTGTATCGCACCGATTTCATCATCAGCAATACTGCAGAAGCGGATACTATTCACCTCAATCTCTTGTCCCTCATTTATCGTTGCTCTAAAAGTGCGCTGCAGATAACCCTCCTGCATATTCAACACCCGTTTAAACTGGGTTACTTGACATTGGGCTAAATCCAATAATACGTTGTTGATGTAGATATCGATGCCTATCCAATTCGTCGAATTGATAACTTTATCGAATGTTGGCGGATATCCGTTTTTCCACCAGCCCACTCTGGTTTTATCTGGGAAATAGATTCCCGCCACATAAGAGCCTTGCAGACTTTCACCGGAATAGGCTTCCTCGAAGTTTGCTCTTTGCCCCATTTTACCATTACCGATACTAAATAAACTTTCGGATATTTTATTTAGGTGAGGATCAAAGCCCTCTTCAATAATATTCCAGGGATCGGCTTGGATGTAGTTTTTCATAAATAGATAATTATGTATGTGCTAAAACAGATTTTGAATAGCCTTCAATTGTATTTTTGTCAAATCTTCAACAACAAGGTGCGCCTTTCTGAGCTCCTTGGGCGAGCCTATTCCAATGGCTTTCATGGTCGCGCGCAATGCTGCTTCGACGCCAGCGCTTGCATCTTCGAAGACCACACAGCCGCTCGGTGAAATATGCAACATCTCGGCTCCTTTTAAGAAAACTTCCGGGGCGGGTTTCGATTTACTGACCACATTGCCATCTACAATGGCATCAAAATAAGGCGTTAGCCCTGTGTTATCCAATATTAGCTGCGCGTTTTTGCTTGCGGAGCCTAATGCGATCTTAATCTGATTTGTCCGGAGTTCTTCCAACAGCTCAAATGAGCCGGGCAGTACTTCATCTGCCTTCATTTCGGAGATCATTTCCACATACCAGCCGTTCTTTAAACTGGCAAGCTCATCCTGTCGTTCTTGGGGGAAATCCAGACCGCCCCATGTGAGTATTTTCTTTAAACTCTCCACGCGGCTGATGCCCTTAAGCTCTTCATTTTGAAGCTCCGTAAAGTCAAACCCTAACGAGTTTGCTAATTGCTTCCAGGCTAAGTAATGGTATTTAGCGGTGTCGACCAACACACCGTCAAGATCAAATAAAACTGCTTGCAATCCCATCTTTAACTTTTATTTTAACTCGAATACCTGTGTGCTAACCGCTGGGATATCCAACTCTTGTAAGTTTTCAATATTGGCCCCAGTCACGACATTGGTTGCTTGCGTATATTGACCTATGCCCTCTTGATAGCGCTTGGTTTGGAGCTTTACACTTTCCTGCTTGCTATTCATGATCACCATTACGCGTTTATCATCATTGTAGCGGAAATAAACATAGATACCGTCTTCGGGTATAAATTGCAGCATCTTCCCGTCTTGAAGAACCGGATTGTTCTTGCGATAATTCGCTAGTGTTTTAACATAGTTAAATGCTTCATTCTCTTTTTCAGTTCGTCCGGCAGCGGTAAACTTATTGGCTTTATCGTTCTTCCATCCGCCTGGAAAGTCTTCACGTACAAGACCGTCGGGACTGGCAAAGTTTTTCATCAGAATCTCTGTTCCGTAATACAGTTGCGGGATGCCGCGCGTGGTCAATAACCACGCAATACCTGATTTATACTTATTGAAATCCTCACCTACGACAGATAAGAAACGGCTTAAATCATGGTTGTCTAAGAATACGACATTACGATAAGGGTCTTCGTACATAAAGTCGCTGGCAAATGTATTGTAAAGACGGACTACGCCGTCCATCCATCCGAACTTCCCATTCAGGGCTTCATTGATTGCCCAATAGGCTTGGAAATCCGTCACCCCCTGCAACTTGGTATCAATACCCTGGCTGATCTTGTCGGCTTTGGTAAAGTAAGCCTGATTAGGAATTCCATGTACCCAAGTTTCACCGAAATAGGTCATCTTAGGATATTCCGCATCGATTGCTTTTCCCCATTCTGCCATAAAGCCTAAATCGTTGTATGCGTAGGTATCTAATCGGAACCCATCGATCCCCATCTCCTCGATCCACCAAATATGACTTTGAGTGATATAATTTTTAACATATGGATTATGTTGATTCATATCCGGCATATGCCTATCAAACCAACCATTCAACATGATGTCCTTATCCGCCTCCGCCGCATAAGGATCCATATGCACTTGCTCGCGGTAATTAGTTTTAGTAAAGCTGTCCCATTGATGTACCCAGTCTTTCATCGGCATATCCTTTACCGTAAAATGCTCCGTTCCGAAATGATTATGCACTAGGTCCTGAATCATTTTGATGCTTCGCTTGTGGCATTCCTCAATCAACTTACGATAAGCCTCATTACCACCAAACCGAGGATCAACATAATAGCTTTCGGTATTTGCATAACCATGGTAGGAGGTCAACGGCTGATCATTGGTCAATACTGGATTTAGCCATAAAGCTGTGACGCCAAGCTCTTCCAGATAATCGAGATTATTGATGATTCCTTGTAAATCGCCGCCATGACGATAGTACATGCTATCCCTATTTAGGGATTGATCGGCCATCCCTTTAATACGATCATTGGAAGGGTCGCCATTGGCAAAGCGGTCCGGCATAATGAGATAGACGAAGTCTGACGCATCAACGCCTTGGAGGGCGCGCTTAGCGGCATCTCGCGCTTTTAGCTCATACGCTTTCACATAATCTTTCTTTCCTTTTTCTTGGAATACCAAAGAAACCTTTCCAGCTTTTGCATCTGGATGTATCTTGAGGTCCAAGAATAAATAGTTCGGGTTTTCTACCTGCTGTTGTCTGATTAGCTCAACACCGGGGTAGTCGATACGGACTGTTTTTTTAGAGATGTTATTGCCATAGATCAATAATTGAACATTGGGATTATTCATTCCAACCCACCAGTTCAACGGTTCAATACGATCTACCTGCGCAAAGGAGGCTAGATGTATGAAAATAAAGATAATGGCAATAACGATCCTCATATTCGTTTGTTGTTTAGTTTTTTACGATTGTATAAGTTAAAGCAGTCGGGTTCATGGTCACGGTGTAGTTTCCAGTTTCCGTAATCGCGATATCAGCACCGCCCAATGTTAATGTGCCTCCACTGCCACCTAGGTTGGTTCCCCAATCGTGGTTTCTACGGAACTTGAATTTACCTGGATTAAGAACAGTCTGAAGTACCCAGTTTCCAGCGCCATCATTTACGAATTTCATGTCTGCATCAACCGACCAGTTCGAATTTGGAACCGCATCTCCTATCATGCCCCATGTCGCTGCCGTCTCCATCATCCAGGTATTGCTGTTCATATCCATAGTGATCAACACGGTGCCCTCGGCAATAGACTTAAAGTTGCCTCCTGTTGGGCTAATAGTTCCGTTGCCACCATCTCCGTAGTTCACATTCCAGTTCTTCGCAGGCGTAATTTTGAACTCCGAATCTTTGGCCGGGAAGCGTAGGATGCCGGTATAAATACCGTTGCCTGTAGGTGAGATCAAACTATCTGCCGTTGCAGGGTTCCATCCCTGATAAGCTCCCGGTAGATAGATCCATGAAGTCAATGGAATAGGTTTAGTACTGATATTGACCACATTACTGTAAACCGCAACGCTATTTGATATTGCCGACTTCAGACGAACTTCTACATCTGAGTTTTCATCAAATGATAGGTTCATAGCCGACAAAAGATTATTTAGCTCAAGCCCGGTATAGGATTTCGTAGTCACTCCGTTTTCTAGTACGACCTCTCTTGCTGGCGTAAAGTTGGTTCCTTTCAATCCAAATTGAAGAGAATAAGTGATTCCGGCATTATAGCCGAAATCAGAAAGCGTATGGTTAAACTCAATGACCTTGTCGTTCAAGGTTGCTTTCGAGAGTGCAACAGATGTTGCTGAGCTCGTCAGGTTACCTGATTGCCCGTCTTTTGCTATTGTTTTTACTTCATCCTTTTCGCATGAAGTGAACATCAGGCTACTCAGGCAGAATAATATCAGAAGTCTATTAATAAGGTTCATAATTTCTAGTGTTAATGTTAATAGCCTTGGTTTTGCGTTAAGTTGGTATTGGCAATAACATCAGATGATGGTAACGGAAGGAGCGCTCTGAAATCAGCGATAGATCTTCCGTCTTTAACTCCACCTTTCCATGGCCATATGTAATTGCCACCTGTGAATTTCCCAAAACGAATTAAGTCTGTTCTGCGATATCCTTCAAAGTATAGCTCTCTCGCGCGCTCATTTAAGATATCATCCAGCGTAATTGCCGATGCATTGCCACTAGCATTACCATACGCTCTAGCTCTCACTTGGTTGAAGTATCCTAATGCTTGTGCAGTAGAACCTCCGGATCCGCCACGTAGTACCGCCTCCGCATACATCAAGTAAACATCTGCCAATCGGAATAGCGGGAAGTCTAAGGAGCTGAATGTTCCTCCTTGCGAAGCACCAGGCGTACCGTTTGATTTCACATTTTTAAACTTCGTTACGCGAAGACCATCTTTAAACTCTCCTAGCTCATCATTCTCCAGCTTGTCGCCAAAGAACATCGCTCGTTTATCGGTGTTGCCGCTATAATCCGGGAAAGCGGTAGGAAGTGCTTTCGTAGCGCGATTACCACCCCAGCCACCAGTAGGAACTCCATATGAAGCAGGTCCCATCTCACCGTTGATCAGTGAGTTGATCAAGAAAGTCGTACCGCCGTAGTTTCTGGTTTTTACGCCATCATAATTGATGGTAAAGATGATTTCATCTTTGCTCGTCACATAGTTATCTTCTAAGAATAAGTTCGCATAATTGCTCGCTAAAGCGTATCCTCCGTTGATAATCTTATTCGCATAAGTAATTGCTTCGGTGTATTTAGCAGTTCCTGTGTACACCTGCGCATTCAAGTATAATCTTGTTAACAAGGTCCAAACCGCTCCCTGATCTGCACGCCCGTATTCGTTCTGCTTGGGTGCTTTCATCAATGGTTCGATCTCCAACAATTCCTTCTCCACATAATTGAACAGGTCGGGACGCTTGATTTGGTTAGGAGAGACTTTACCTATCAGATTTTCCTCGGTTACAAAAGGAGGATTACCGAATAAATCTAGCAATACCCAATATTGGTAAGCTCTGACGAATCTCGCCTCTGCCCGATAAGCGTCAATCTCCGCAGTATTAGTTATTCCTCTGGCAGACAGCTTGTCTGGCGTGCTTTCACGAAGGAACTCGTTTGCCACGGTGATGGTGTAGATACAGCGGGTGTATAATCCTTTGACCATGATATCATCTGCGTCGGGAGTACCATAAACCATGTCAGGAACGCCAGGGTCATTCCAGCCACATAAGGTTTCATCTGATGTTAATTGCTGAATATTCCAATACAGACGCAAGAAATCAGATTGGCCGGCATCAATACCTGCTAGATCACTTGCTCCTTCGCCTCCGCCAGAAGTCATCGAAAGACTGCCATACACTTTTAGGAAAGCTTCTTTATAACCTAGCTCAGATCCATAAACCTGATCTGCAGTAATATCATTCTTTGGGCTTAAGTTCAATAAGTCTTCACTACATGAAGAAACAGACAAGATCAGCATGCTGCCCCAAATCGTATTTTTTATTAATCTTTTCATGAATTTCTTATTTAATGTTAAAACCCGAAGTTCAACCCTAATGAATAAACTCTTGGTCTTGGATATAGCGTATAGTCAATACCATTGAACAATTCCGGATCAATTCCTTTGTACTTAGAGACTGTGAATACGTTCTGAACATTCGCATTGATCATCATTGTCACCGTTCCTTCTTTATCTAAGTTTCCGACGTTGTAAACTAAACCTAGGTTGTCCATACGTAGGAAGGATGCATTGTTGATGTAGTAATCGCTTGAGTATTGGTTATTATTAAAATTCGTGTTGTAGATATCCGTTGTTGCGTTATTGATGAAGCCCGAAGGATTTAAAATATTACGAGCCACGCCGAAGTTGGAAGAGATATTATCATAAACATAGTTTCCGAAGCTTGCTCTCAATACCGTGTTCAACGTTAGGCGTTTGTAATTGATGGATGTTGTAAAACCCATAAAGTAATCTGGTGCCGGTTTTTGATAATAATAACGGTCGGCAGGTGTTACAGCGCCGTCGCCATTCAGATCTTCATATACGCCTTCTAACGGATTCCCTTGCTGATCATAAACTTGCTTGTAAACATAGTATTGGAATGGTGCCAGACCTACTGTATGGTATTGGATCACATTACCTGTACCACCGGTAATCCAACCTGCTGCCAACTGATATCCTGGGTTATCATTCAAGGTTAGATTAGTCACCTTGCTTTCATTAACCGTCATATTGAAACCTAAGTCCCAATTGAAGTTTTCTGACTTCACCGCCTGAATATTGATGCTACCCTCGATACCGCGATTCTCCATGTTACCAACGTTAGTCAATAATTGGTTACTGTAGTTCGTTCCTACAGAGATTTCCGTCGTTGCCAACAAATCTTTTGTTTTCTTATGATAAGCATCGATTGCACCATAGATGCGTCCTCCCCAGAATCCATAGTCTAAACCGATGTTAGTTGTCGCAGTAGATTCCCAACGGAGAGTTTTATCATATGCAATTGGCGAATACACATGGTAGAATTGATCGCCGATTTGATATTGCGCTTCATTCGTACTGTAGTAGTAAACCGGGATATAACCATAGTTCGTAATACCATCTTTATTTCCAGTCTCGCCATAGCTTAAACGAAGCTTTAAGTCAGATACACTGTTGTTATCCTTTAGGAAGTTCTCTCCTTTAATACGCCATGTAAATGCTGCTGAAGGAAAAATACCCCAACGTCCGTCCGGATTAAATTTCGAAGACCCATCCGCACGAATGGTACCGGATAGGATATATCGGTCAGCAAAAGAGTAGATCAATCTTCCATAATAAGAAAGCAATCTATTCTGTGGAACATTGTCCACATGCACTGGTGTAGTGATTATATCGCCATGCGCGTTATAAGAATTGAAGTTGTAGTTTGTCTCTTTATTATCGTAATAGCCATATCCTGCTGTTACGTTGATATTGCTATTGATACTTTCAATGTCTTTAACGTAGTTCAGATATCCCTCGATAAAGGTATTGTTCTGTCTGCCTCTATAGCGTTGAAAGAAGCCTTTGTTTGCAAAGTTTGATGCTGCAAAATCAGGAATGCTGGTTGCACCTTTACCTGAAGCGATATCATAACCCACATTAATATTCGCGTGTAACTCCGGAAGGAAGTGGAAAGAATAATCCAATTGCGCATTACCGATACTTCTACCCGCAGCCGCTCTATTACCATAGTTCTCTAACAAGGACACTGGGTTTCTTGGGGACAAGGAATTCGGAACTGCGCCCTCTTGCCATTCGAAGAACCCACCATACGGACTGTTCGGATCATATACATTTTGAGTAGGGTCGAATACAATGGCAGAACCAATCGCTCCTGTATTTGCAAACTCTTGATTCGTCAATGTACCTTTAAAGTTGATATCCAATTTCAAGTGATTGTCAAAGAAACGAGGAGAAATATTTACCCCTGCGGTTCCTCTTCTAAGCATATCCGTCTTTAAGATCCCTGCTTGCTCCAAATATCCGATGGAAACACGATAAGGCATATTTTTTACACCGCCCGACAGCGAGATGTTGTTATCTGTGGTAAATGCATTGTGATAAATCAAGTCTTGCCAATCTGTATTTGCCGATCCTACTAAGCCTTTCTGCGTTGCAGTTCCATATTCATTCACATAAGACCGCACCTCATCAGCCGTTAGGACATCCACTTGATTTGCGATAGTCGATAGAGAGTTCACTGTTGAGAGATTCAGCTTCGGTCTGCCCATCTTGCCCTTTTTAGTTGTAATCAAGATGACACCGTTAGATGCTCTAGAACCGTAGATAGCTGTCGCATTCGCATCTTTTAAGATGGTCATCGATTCGATATCATTCGGATTGATAAGCGAAAGTGGGTTTGCGGCTCCTGATACATTCTCACCACTTAGTGGGTTTCCATCAACAACGATCAACGGGTTGTTACTTGCGGACAATGAAGCTCCCCCGCGCACGCGGATCGTACTTCCTGCACCCGGCGCACCCCCATTGGAGGTAATAGAAACACCCGATACCTTACCTTGAATCAATTGATCCGGAGAAGTGATTGCTCCCTTTTGAAAGTCCTTCGATTGCACATTGGAAACCGCACCGGTCACATGCTTACGCTCGACCGTGCCATAACCAATCACCACAACCTCACCGATTTCAGCGGCATTAGAAGATAAAGTGAAGTTTAAACTTTGCGAAGCCGTCAGGTTTATGCTTTGTTCCGAGCTGGCGTGGCCAACATAGGACGCCTGTACGATCATAGCCCCCGCATTTATTCCTTGCAATACATAGTTCCCGGACTCATCCGTTGAAACTTGCATGTTTGTTCCTTTAATACTTACCGTCGCTCCAGCAAGCTCCTTACCCGCATCATCTACCACTTTCCCCGAAAGCTGTAAATTCTGTTGAGCCGAAACAAATTGAAAACTGAAGATGAAGATAACTATTAGCCGAAAGTGCCAATTGTAAAAATCCCTAACCATAATTTTATTTTTTGTTTATAATCGGCAGACGTACATTGTCTCCCTTTTGGTTGACTACTAAATTATTGTAGAAAATTTATAAAAAAAAGAGTTTTCTGATTTTTTTATTTTTATACAAAAATATGCATTTTATTATTGTAACCTTTTGATTTCATTATAATTACAAAACAAAAATCGACTCAAAAACAATAAAAACCCCCGGGAATATTCGAGAACGTTCCCGAATCAAAACAGCATTTTCTTCTTAAAATCTACTATTTACAGAAAAAAGCTCCCCAAATAATACCGCGAAACAACACAGTCTATTTTATCAAAATTGATGACATGTAAGGCAATTAGGATAAAATAAACCATATAACAGATTAAATCCCCCCGAGAGTCTGCTCTGCTTCGTCCGTAACTTTGAGTATAAACCAACTTTATAAATCATGAGCACAAAAACGAATCAAATTCTTGATCAGGTAAAACCTGTATCCGCAGCAGAGACTGCCGAGTTTCAAGATAATGGACATATTCTCATTCGTGATATACTAGATAGAAAAACTGCGGAGCACTTCCGTGAGGTAATCAGTCAAGCGGCCGACAAGCATAACGAAGAAAAAAGAAAGCTGGAAGATCGTGACACCTATGGCAAAGCCTTTTTACAGATCATGAACCTTTGGCGCGTCGATGAGGAAGTGAAGCAGTTCGTGATGGCGAAGCGTTTCGCGAAGATCGCCGCTGACCTATTGGGTGTTGAAAATGTGAGGCTCTACCATGATCAGGCCTTATTTAAAGAAGCTGGCGGCGGCCCGACGCCGTGGCATCAAGATCAAAACTATTGGCCATTGGATACAAAAAATACGATCACCATGTGGATGCCACTTGTCGATATTCCCAATCCAGAGATGGGTATGCTGACCTTTGCCACAGGTTCTCACAAGCAAAACAACGTATCGGATGTTATTATTTCGGATGAATCGGAAAAAACATTCTCCGAATATGTCAAAGAAAACAACTTCCCTGTCGTACATCCCGACTACATGAACGCGGGTGATGCCACATTCCATTATGGCTATACGATTCACAATGCACCGGGCAACTCATCTGACAAGATGCGCGCCGTTATGACGATCATCTACTATGCGGATGGCGCTAAAGTAACCCAACCGAAGCATAAATGGCAGGAGAATGACCGACAGCAATGGCTAATGGGTAAGGAAGCAGGAAGCTTAGCAGACTCCGAAATTAATCCGCTATTATTGTAAAAGCTGAAGGAGAAAAGTAAATGAAAGGACTACAGCACATTCTCCTTTTGACACTATGCTGGGCTGCTGGAATGCTCACGAGTTGTCAGAAGAAGCAAACAGATACGGACTCGGTTAAAGACGAGATTATCTATCATGTCTTCCAGCGGAGTTTCTTTGATAGCAATGGTGATCAGCATGGCGATTTACCCGGCATCCAACAGAAGCTTGATTATCTTCAGGATCTCGGAGTTACATCCATTTTAATGACCCCGTTGTATGAGTCGGTATATTACCATAACTACTATTCCAGCGCTTTCGAGAAAATCGACTCGACCTACGGAACTAAGGAGGAATACCTTTCTTTAGTGAAAGAAATGCACAAACGCGGCATGAAGCTATACATGGACATGGAAACCCAATACGCTACGGAGGATCATCCCTGGTATACAGACTCTTATGGAAATCCAAGTTCGCCCTATTCCGACTATATTCTTTACGACGATAAAGAACAGCGCAAGCCATCCACTATTGTATTCGATCTATACGACTTAAGAGGATATGATGGGCAGCGCAGAAAGATTACTACCGTAAATCTGCTCAACAAAAATGTGATACAGTACAACAAAGATCTTTTTGCTTATTGGCTCGACCCTAATCAAGATGGAAACTTCGACGATGGGGTTGATGGATTCCGGCTCGATCATATGATGGACGACCTAGATAACAAAGGTCGATTGACGAATCTATTCAAAGACTTTTGGGTTCCACTGATTGATACACTGAAAAGCATCAACCCGAAGATTCATATTATGGCCGAACAAGCCGATTGGGGATCCTATGGAATCGATTACCTGACGAAAGCTAAAGTAGACTGGGTCTTTGCCTTCCGCATTCAGCAAGCCATACGCACAATGGACAAGGACAAGATCATGGCTTATGCGGACACGACCTTTCGCGATACTCCGGAAGGAAATAACCAAATTATCTTCATCGAAAACCATGATATCCCGCGCTTCTCGACCGCGGTAAAGCAAGACAAAGGCAAGGAAAAAGTCGGCGCTGCGCTAAACTTATTGATGGCAGGAGTACCGTCCATTTATTACGGACAAGAGATCGGAATGCTAGGCGACAGCTTCTTCGGTAAATATGGCGGCATTACTGATGCGAATGAAATACCCTATCGGGAAGCCTTCGAATGGACAAAGGATAAAGATAGTCCGGGAATGGCCTATTGGTATAGAGACTCTGGCCCTTGGTGGGAAACCAGCACGGTAAAAAGCAATGATGGCATTTCGGTAGAAGAGCAAGCGAGCGATCCTAATTCACTTCTCAACACTTATAAAGCCTTGATTAAGCTTCGAAAACAAGAACCCCTACTCATTCAGGGGGGATACCAATCCATCCCAAATGATAGCAAAAGCGTCGTCAGCTTCTACAGAACGAAAGGGCCAAAAAAAGCAATGGTCTTGATCAATCTTTCAGCAGATGCCGTAAATCTTGAGATCCCCATAGCAGAGGGGGTGCCGAAAATAGTCTATGGTGAAAATACAGGCGAGTGGAAAAACAAGCAGCAGGCGATTAGTATTGCCGGCTATAGTACGCAGGTATGGTCTATCAATTAAGCCTTCTTATTCCATAAATTCTTTCCGATAGGCAAGAGGGCTCATACCCATCTTCGATCGGAAAGTTTTGTAGAAATAAGACATATCATTAAAACCGGATGCTAAAGCGATCGCACTGATTGGATCGTCGGTATGCAATAGCTGTTGAACAGCATAGTTCATCCGATATTGCACCAACATCTCCACAAAGGTCTTTCGCGTCAGCTTCTTGAAATATTTACAGAAGGCGTTCGGTGTCAGATTCGCCACATTAGCCACATCGTCTAAGCTAATATCGTTCTTAAAGTTCTCGACAATATAGGCCATGATCACATTGATCCGATTGCTATCCGCATTACTATCACTGTTGTTTTCCAACGCTCCGATATCGATAGCTTTATAATTTTGTTCGGTAAGCAATTTCAGTAATTCCAGCAAATGAAGGATCCTTTCTACCCCTTCCGACTTACGAAGGCGAAGGATATATTTGGTCATTTCCTTGGGTTGGGGAAAGCTAAGCACCGCCTGGCTCTCTTTCAACAGTGCATTAATTGGGGAAAATTCTGGTTTTTCGAAGAATTCAGCACCTAGGAAGTCATGCGTAAACTGGATGACGACCGCAGAGGCTTTCGTATCGGGTTGATCCAATTTCCAGCAATGAGGCTGATTAGGACCAATCAATACGAAGTCGCCATCGCCGAAATCGTCCAGACGGTTGCCGACATAGCGCTTACCTTTGCCACGGATAATATAAGTAAGCTCGTACTCCGGATGATAATGATAGGGAGCCAAAAATGCCTCGTGGCCAAAGGTCCGAATCAAGAATGACTCCTGCAGACCGTTCTGTAATATCTCGGGCTTTGCTTTTTGCATATATTGGACTTTCTATCCATCAAGTTAAGTGAAATTTCCAAAATAAGCCATATTTCGATTAAAATTGTACGACGAGTACTTATTGAAAACTAACAACTTAGTATAACCATTATAAACAGCAATGAAGAAATTTGTCACACTGACCCTCTTGACTGTCTTCGCTTTTTCGCTTTTTGCGCAGGACGCCAAATTAACGATTCGTGTGATCGCCCCTGCGACCACACCCGCTCAGGATTCTATTCTGCCAATCGGTAATCAAGGCATTTGGGGATTTTGGATCTATCCGAAGAGCAAAGCGCTAAAACCTAAAGGAAACAATGTATGGGAGGATACCTACAGTATACCTGTAAACAGCCCTATTGAGTTTAAGATTACGCGAGGATCTTACTATAAAGAAGCGCTTTACAACGGAAACGGACATAGCGCGCAACCTGTAAAATTCACGTTGACGAAGGATACAACAATCACCCTCAGTCCAAGCAATTGGAACGATATCTATCAGCGAAGTATCGTGGGCAGCGTGCGCTATCATCATAATTACTCGAGCAGCTATCTTCGCAACACCCGCAATATTGTCGTATGGCTTCCTCCGAGCTATGCGAAAGACTCAAATAGGCGATACCCCGTTCTATACGCCCATGATGGACAGAACCTTTTCGATCATACCAATTTGAGCGGAAGCGAATGGCGTATGGACGAAGTAGCCGATAGTCTGATGCGTAAGGGAGAAATTGAGGAGTTCATCATCGTCGGCATGGCGAACACTAAAGATCGCTGGATTGAATATAACGGAACGCCCGAAGGCGATAATTACCTTCGGTTTATCAGTACCGAACTGAAACCCTTTATCGACAAAACCTACAGAACAAAGACCGACAGAGAGCATACAGCGATTATTGGTTCTTCTATGGGTGGTTTAATCTCCTTTTATGCCCTCTACAAATATCCACAGATCTTCTCCAAAGCCGCTTGCTTATCCAGCGGGTTTTATTTCGACGACGGGAATATCATGGAGCAGATCAGAAAGGATCTAGCTCCGTTCCAACATAGCAAAATCTACTTGGATTGCGGAGGCAAAGACCTCGACTATGATTTCCTCCCGAGCAACCAAATAGTGAGAGACATTTTAACGAAAGACAAACATATCAATCTGCGGTATGAAGAGTTCCCGGACGACCCGCACAATGAAATTGCTTGGTCAAAAAGATTACACATACCCTATAAATTCCTATTTCCAAAAAAATGAAAATAACGTGCAGAGCAGCGATCACCGACGGAAAAGGCCAATACTTTATTGACAACATTCAGGTGGCTGAACCCGCCCCAGATGAGGTACTCGTTAAAATCAAGGCTGCGGGGGTCTGTCATACGGATTATGACTCGCTCAATTGGAACCAACCCTTAGTATTAGGCCATGAAGGTGCTGGCATCGTTTATCAAGTCGGTTCCCATGTTAGCCACGTGAAAGCCGATGATCCGGTTTTGCTAAACTGGGCAATCCCCTGCATGACCTGTTTTCAGTGTAAGTTGGAGAACTATCATATCTGCGAACAGAATTCACCTGTCACCGGGCAAGGGCATGCCAGTAATTTAGGACATGCACATGCAGCTGGCTGCCTGTGGAAGGGCGAATCTATAGCGCGATCCTTTCACTTAGGAACGCTTTCGGAATATACGCTAGTCAAAGCCGCAGCCGTGACGAAAATAAAGACCGCAACACTTCCCTATGAATGTGCTGCAATTATAGGTTGTGGGGTTATGACAGGCTATGGCTCGGTAGTCAATGCTGCGAAAGTCCAAGCGGGATGTTCTGTCGTTGTTTTGGGGACCGGCGGCGTAGGTTTGAGCGTTATCCAAGTTGCCAAAATTGCTAAGGCAGGAATGATCATTGGAATTGACGTCAATCCAAAACGATTGGAAATGGCGAAGCAATTTGGGGCCACCCACTGTCTACTGGCCGACGCTCAGGATCAAGGCTTATTACAGATGGCTCAACAGGTGAAGCAATTGTGCGGTGGCAGGGGCGCAGATTATGCTTTTGAATGTACCGCTCGCCCCGAACTCGGTGCAGCACCGCTTGCGATGATCAGAAATGCAGGAACTGCCATACAAGTCAGTGGAATCGAGCAGGAAATACCTTTCGATATGAACCTATTCGAATGGGACAAACTATACCTGAATCCGCTGTATGGCAAATGCAACCCGCATAGGGACTTCGATCGTATCATCCAACATTATCAGCATGGCGAATTGCTATTGGATGAAATGATTTCCGCACGTTATAACTTAGAGAATTTGCCTTTAGCCTTTGATGATATGCTGAAGGGCAAAAATGCGAAGGGCGTTATCCTATTTAAATAATCATTTATGAAAGAAACATTCAGATCCATAGAGCAATCTAATCCCAATTACGGTATCCGGAATTTACACTTTGTAACCATTAAGTCGCCACAGTTGGGGTCACGTGGCGATATTTGCATCTATATACCAGAAAATTGCCCTATGGATGTCCCGGTAGTGATTTTGTTGCATGGTGTTTATGGAAGTGCCTGGAGCTGGCCGCTATCGTCGGGCGTTCATGAGCAGGTCGATCAAGCAATAAAAGAGGGCATAATCAAGCCACTGATTCTTGTGATGCCCTCTGACGGGCTTTGGGGTGACGGTTCCGGCTATGTAAAACATCAGAAGCAGGATTTTGAAAAGTGGATTGTGGAGGATGTCATCGCAGTTGCCCGACAGCTAGCCCCAGATCAGATCAGTCAGGCTTCCAAATTCTTTATTGCAGGGCTTTCTATGGGCGGCTATGGCGCCATGAGAATTGGCGCTCGACATCCGGATGTTTTCACTTCGTTCGCAGGCCTTTCGTCCATTACCAGCATTGCTGAGTTTGCACATCTCGTAGAAGAAAATCTCGACAGTTACCAAATGGATACAGAACTATCCTTGATAGATAGTTTAATAGCTAACAAAGAACGATTGCCTTACTTCAGATTCGATTGTGGAAAAGATGATCTACTCCTTGCATACAACCAAAAACTTCACTCTAAGCTATTAGAAGCCAATATTCCCCACGATTATGAAGAGTTTGAAGGTGGGCATAGCTGGGACTATTGGAAAAATAATATTATGAAAACGATATTATTTTTTAATTTACGTTTCTAGAAACCAATCAATAAACGAAACTACACATGCAACAGACTTCAAAACGATCAAAGCCTAGGCTTACCCGTGCTCAAATTTTCAACATGAGCTTTGGGTTTTTCGGTATACAATTTGGCTTTGCCCTGCAGACAGGAAACGCCTCCCGCATACTACAAACCTTCGGTGCCGATGTGGAACATTTATCGCTTTTTTGGTTAGTTGCCCCCCTTTCAGGAATGCTCATTCAGCCGATTATAGGTTATTTCTCGGATAAGACCTGGACCAGATTGGGAAGACGCAGACCTTTTTTTCTAGGCGGAGCGCTGGTGGCAGCGGCAGCCCTTGCCCTGATGCCCAATGCTTCCGTCCTGACCCTACTGATCCCGCCCTTACTTATCGGCGCCGGAATGCTAATGATCATGGATGTTGCTTTTAACGTTTCGATGGAGCCGTTCCGCGCTTTAGTTGCTGACAACCTGCCCAAAGAACAACATGGCTATGGCTATGCGGTGCAGACCTTCTTAATCGGAGCCGGTGCCATTATAGGGTCTTTTTTGCCTTATGTGCTTTCCGAATATCTCGGCGTATCAAAAATCGCAGAACAGGGACATGTGCCCGACAATGTTATCTGGTCATTCTATGCCGGAGCCATCGTATTGGTACTCTCCCTGTTGTGGACAGTCATCACGACGAAAGAATACTCTGCAGAAGAACTGCGTTCCTTTGACGAGCATGCTGATGACGAGGAACAGCATGCACATAGCTTCGGCTCTATTTTTAAAGACTTTAAGAATATGCCAACAGCGATGAAGCAACTAGGCTTAGTGCAGTTCTTCTCTTGGTTTGCCTTGTTTTCCATGTGGGTATTCACGACGCCCGCCATTGCACAACATATTTACCATCTGCCGACGTCGGACACCTCGTCCGCAGCGTATGCCGATGCTGGAAATTTAACCGGGGTGCTGTTCGGGGTGTACAATTTGGTGGCGACGATATTCGCCCTTATCCTACCCAAACTCTATCAGGCTATAGGGAAAAAGAAAACGCATATGCTGGCTTTAGGCGTTTCAGGTATTGGCCTTATATCGATTCTATTTATACAAGACCCCAACTTATTGTATATCCCAATGATTGCGGTCGGCATTGCCTGGGCAAGTATTTTGGCTACGCCATATTCCATCCTATCGGGCGTTGTGCCCGCAAAGAAGATGGGCTTGTATATGGGTTTATTCAATTTCTTTATCACCTTGCCTCAATTGGTCAATGGAGTACTCGGTACGGTATTGGTGAAGCATGTATTTCAACATCAGGCGGTGTATTGTTTAACGATGGCGGGAGTTTTTATGCTTCTTGCGGCAGCCTCGACGATGACCGTCAAGGCAGACTAGTTTAAGCTTGTGAAGAATTTCGGACAACTAAATCCGAACGCATCATTACAAACTTTTCCTCTTCGGCTAATGATTCTCCTGAAAGCTGCTTCAATAAGGTTGCGGCAGCCTTCTCCCCGATTAGCACTGCCGGTTGGCGCACAACAGATAGCGGAGGATGCAACAGCCCTGCTATTTCCAGGCTAGAAAAGGATACGACCTTGAGGTCTTGCGGAATTTGTATGCCCATGCGTCGACACACATAGTAGGTTGAAAATGCTAAACGCTCTACCGAAGCAAGGATCCCGTCTGGTGCTTGCTTGCGAATAGCTGTCTCAATAATCTCACTGTTTTCCTCATAAGAATTTGAACAGTCAATAATCAAGCGCTTCCGTAATGGAATCTTATATTTCTTCAGCGCATCTTCATAGCCCTGCATACGGGTCTTACCAATCGATAATTCCTTATTGATAACCAGATAAGCAATACGCTGACAGCCATTCTGGATAAGATGCTCCGTTGCCATAAAGCTACTATGGTAATCGTCTGTAACAATTTTTGGCAAATCTATATCATCATAGATACGGTCGAATAACACAATCGGAAGATGCTCGTAATTGATGCTCTCCAAATAACTGTGATCCGTCGACTCGCCCGATGCCGACATAATGACGCCATCCACACGCCCACTCGCAAGACTACGGATGAAATCGCGTTCTTTTGCGATATCATCATCGGTAACAAAGATCAAGATATGATATCCGTGTTTTTTAGCTTCCTTCTCGGCGCCCTGAATAATCTGAGTAAAGTAGTTGTTGGCTAGTTCTGGCAGAACAATGGCAATGGTCTTGCTCTTTTGTTCGCGCAGATTGCTCGCATAATGATTCGGTTGGTAATTGAGTTCCTTCGCAACCTTCAAGATACGCTCCTTCGTCTTCGGATTGATATCACTACTGTCCCGAAACGCACGAGAAACCGTGGACTTCGACAAGTTCAGCACTTTTGCCAATTGGATAATATCAATCTTTGCCATAACAGCGTCTATCTTATACTAGCACAATCTTTCACGGATAGAGGTGATGTTTTTACAGCGATTCTATTCATAAAGATTGTGTGCTAATATAGCAAATTTGCACATCTACTGCTAAAGTATTTTAAGGGATTGATTCCACGAAGAACGCTTATCTCCTGCTGTTTACATATGTGTCCACAGGTATCCGCTTGCAAAGAGAATCTGCAGGATCAGAGCGGCCTTACTGAGGATACCCTTTCGCCTAGCGAAAACAATGATAGCGAGGATCGTTGCGATAAAGAAAATAACATCCCAATAAAAATGTGCAAAGATTGGCACTTTTTCGAAGGCTACCACCGCATCGACCATGGTTTCATGCATGGATGAGCAATATACCCAAGAGCCAAAATATGCGACATTGAGCAGAAAGGAGCCATAAGCGAGCAGTAGTTTATAATCTTTCATGGTTTCGGATTGGCTATTACTTGAAGATAGCGAATCTTTTTGAGGAATGATTCGAGGATGTCGTTTATTATAAGCTTTTCAGACCCATATCAAAGCCCTTTGCGAGCGGTTGTGATTGGGCTATACATTGGGAGTGAAAGGGGAGTGAAAGGGTTTTAAGTTAAAGAAGGGTTGAGGTCGGGAGGAATGATAATAGGAAAGGCTGCCAATAGGCAGCCTTTCTTTTTTTATGAATGATTAGGGAATGTTAATTCGATTACTTTGTTTTTAGTATCTTCCTAACTTTCCGTAGAAGATCGCTGTCTCGTCATTAGACTTGATTAATCCGCCGATAGTTCCTGCGTTAGGATCCGAGCTAGTCAAATAAGTCAATTTAAAGACTCCTTTGTCAAAATAATTTCTCACTGCCAATGATACCCATCCATTATTCCAGTTTCCATTTGTAGAGATTGGGCTGGTTAGGGTTAGTGTTCCATCCACCAAAGTATAGTTATAGTCTGCAGCCGCAGAATAAACCGTTGAGCCATTTGTGAAACGAACATCCAAAGTTGCAACGCGGGCACTGGTCAATTTAAATGTAAGCGACACGGTTCTCATATTATTCGAAGCATGGAAATTTGTAAGCGCTGTCCAAGTAGCATTAAAGCTAGAATTGATTCCCGGAGGCAAAGTTAAACCATTGATTGCCATTCCGTTGAAAGCACCTGAATAATTGAACATAACATCAATCGGCAAGATTGGCATATTAGTGCTCATTACAGGATATTTCGTACCGTTGGAGTCATAAACAGAGAGATTATTGCCCTCAACTTCTCCTCTAGTAAATAATACATCTCTATGCAATCCGCCACTTAAAATATCGAAGCCTGTTAGATTGAATGCAAATTTAGACGTATTAATGATCGCTTTATTACTAGCATCAACAGATCCGAAATCAATTGTCTTTGATGTGTTTGACAAAGTCAATGCAATTCTTGTTTTAACGCCGGCAAGATCCACTTCGATATAAGGGTTGCTATAAGATTGGTAAACAGCAGTTGTTTTATCTATAGATGTCTTATAAGATCCATCGTTGTAAGCAACCTTTTCCGCCGCGGTTGCTTTAGTTAATATCAGGGGTTGCTTATACCTCTTCCCGCGCATGTAGATAGAATCGCCAGAGTTTTTCACGTATTCAAATTCAATATCACTTTGATATCCGTTCGGTGCTGTTCCTCCGTAATTTCCAGAAGGTTCCTGAAGCATCGTTAAATAATTGAACGTATCAAAAACTAAAGATGCATTCATTGCCCAAATTACACGATATGTTGATGTATTCGCAGATGTAGAAGTTGCAGCGGTAAGATCGCTAAGCATTTTTACATTTTTCGCATCTTCAAAATCAAAATAGAATCCATACCCCCCTTTAGCACCTGTTGTTAGATGTGCTTTCCATCCATTTTCCGCTGAGGTTAACATTCCACGAAGCTCATTCAAGCGCTCGCTCATGCGTTCTTCGGGCTTTTCGCCGAACGTAAGATCTACCTTTTCTTCTTCACAACCAGCTAATAAGAAAAGGCCAACTATATATATTAATATCTTTTTCATTTTTTCTTATTTTAAGGTAACTGGACCATATAAATAATTTGTTTCATCGCCAGCAACATAGAATCCAGCGAATTTCATGGAGTTATTATAACCTACAATCGTTGGAGACACCCAATCAGGTCTGAACGTATTTGTTTCTAAATACGTAATTAACGCCCTCCAACCTTCGATTACAATTCGGCCATTTCCATATCCTGTATCAGTCAGCCCTTCATCTACATATTTGAGTTTGATTGTGCCATCAGTATTGTATGTCATCGTGAAATCATACCATGCCGCAAGATTAGATCCTGCAGCATTTTTATACCCAGCCTGCAATTGAACTTTGTTTTCATTTAAGAAAACTAAGTTGAAAGATACCGCCTGACGACCTGCGTTGTTTGAAATCGTAGGTAATTTCGCTTTAACTTCTTTCCAAACGGCGTCAAATGCTACCGATTTACCGTACAAGGTGTATTCAGTTCCTGAATCCAAGTTGAAGTTAATTGAAGCAACACGGTTGTTCTTCAAGTTCGTCAAAAACGCCTGACTTTGGTCACCATAAGTCTGGTTTAACATCAAGTAAACTTCGTACTGTAATTCTTTAAAATCAATATCAAAGAACTGTTTGTAGTAGTCTTCAACGATGGTTTGCTTTGCTCTTAGCTTCTTTGCACCATCCTCAGAAGAGGCTGCAATACGTTGATTATAGTACGCTTGACCTTCGATTAAAAGATGGGCTACGGTTTCTGCGAAATCTTCACCAAAATTACTTCTCGAATATTGAGAAATAAATCCTAGGCGCAAAGCCTCCGCGTCCGTATTTGCAGCGGCGGTCCAGTCCGCAACATGGTCTGTCGTAACCTCTCTAAAAGAAGGAGGAATTGCAACGATTTGATTGACGATGTGCGTAAATTCATGATGAATCGTTCTTAAGCGACGCTTAATATCAGTCGGACTGTTAGGATTGACATTATTGATATCATAAAGTACAACTCTGCGTCCACCATCTGCGGTTCCTAATGTCACCGACCCATTGGAGTTATAAGCGTGCGAACCAAACAATACAAATTGTTTAGGCGTGTAAGTTTTAATAAACGTTGGGCCTGCGACCTTTTCAAATACTTTTAAGAAGCCGTTTATCACCATATCAACAGCCGGTTGAACTTGTTCGATTTTCGGAGGCGATATGTTTTTATTGATATCAGTTTGACTTCTGTCAAAACGGTATACCACTTCAATGTTATAAGGAACCGTTAAGTTGGTATTTATATAATCATCTATTGGAAGTTTCTCAAATGTGTCATAGTTATATTTAGTTAAATCGACATCTAAGTTTTCATCCTTACTACAAGATGATATTCCTAACCCTAAGGTTAGTGCTAATATGCAGTTGAATAATCTTTTCATAACTTTTTTACCTTGGGTTAAGTTCAACACCAGCTAATTGTGCTTCACTAGGAATTTGGAATACTCTTCTTAAATCATTTGGTTCAAGAACAATTTCAGATTCGGTGTCATCAGGAGCAATTACTACATGAGTTACCGGAAGTTTATGTCTAACGATATCCATCCAACGAACACCTTCTGACATAAATGCTCTTTGCTTGATTCTCAAAATCGCCTCAGTTATTGCTTTTTTCGGATCGTCTATTCCATAAAAACTGGTAGCTTTCTCCACGGTCAATCCATGCGTACCGATAGCAAAGTTTTGAACTCTTGTGCTTAAAAATTGGTTAATGTCTGCTAATGCTTTTCCAAAATCGCCTTTTTGCACATACGCTTCCGCGCGATTGATTAATGCTTCATCTGCAGTAAGCAAGGGTTGCATAATATAAGGATAGCCGATTCCAGCTTGTACGTTCGTGTAGTAGAAATATTCATTGTACATATACACCGAGTAATGCTGCCCAGAGTTATAACTAATCCCTCTCGAATGCATAGTTGTTCCTGTAAATACAGGTGTGTTGAACATCTCATTATATTTTCGCTGCCCATAACCGAATCTCGAATAAATAGACGAGTTAGTTCTTTGATAAACTGAGTAAGTCTCCCGCAATAAGAGATTATAATCTTTATCTGCTTTGGTCAACTCAATCAATTGCTGCGCTAGGCTATAATTCTGAATTGTCGTTGTGATCGGTCTAATTTTTCCAGCATAGTCTCCGCCAGGGAACACATTATTTGCAGCAGCAATTGCCTTATCCCATTCGCCCGTAAACATATAAAAGCGGGCTGCGAAAGCGTTGGCTGCAGCAGATGTAAAATGGTATTTTGGAACTTTCCATTTACCGCCTTGCAATAATGGAAGACCTTCTTCAAGATCTTTTCTGATTTTGTCGTAGGTATCCTTTACCGTTTCTCTATCATAGGATTTTAAAGCGACTTTTTCGGGCGCATCGACATACGGAATACCCGGGGAAGAATTATCACCTGCAATATTATAAGGTTGCGCGAAGAAAATTGAAAGCATAAAATGCCCATAAGCTCTCGCCACTAAGGCTTCGCCTTTGTACGCGTTTGCTTCCGCTCCGAAATTATTGTCTGCAATTGCCTCCAAAGCTTGGTTTGCAGCTGCTATCCCTTCATATACGCCATTCCAATATTGTGTTGGGGTATTGTTTCCACTGCCCTCGACATCTTCCCACATGTAAAAGGAAACATAAGGATCATCAATATGACCAATCGCTGCCCCCTTGTCGATGACATTATCAGAATATGATTCTGCCATCGCTAGATAGTTATATCTCGGATATGCAGAGCCTACCAACTGCGCTACTTTTTCGACATTATCGATCTTAGTTCGCATATCAGGGGCATGATCTAAATATTTTTCACAAGAAGTTAGTGAACCAACCCCGAGGAAACTTAATAGAATATATTTATAAATTTTCATTGTTATCAGGTATTAAAATCCAACTTTTAGTGAAAGCGTGTATTGTCTTGGAACTGGCATTGCTACACCACCGTTATTAAAGAATTCTGGATCTGCTCCATTAAGCTTCTTATCAGAATAAAGCAAGGCGATGTTGTTTCCTACCAACGAAACTTGCGCTGTTGTCATTCTTAATCTGTTCGCGATGCTCTGAGGAAGGGTATAAGACAATTGTACTTGTTTCAATCTAATAAAATCACCTTTCGCAACACGTTGGTCAGAATAGTTGTACATGTTATAAGGGTACACCGCTGATACAGCTGATCCATTCGGACGTAACACGTTATAATTCATTGAATGTGCATCCAACAAAGACGGTATATTAGTAAGCTGCTCGTCACCAGGTATTAACCAACGATTTACCATGTCTTTACTAATTGCTGTTAGATCGTTATAAGACGCTTCATAAGTTGGTTGTAAACGAATGTAGTTCCCTGTAGAGAATGTGAATAAAGCCGTTAAACCAAAGTTCTTATATCTGAAGTTATTATAGAAACCTCCTGTAAATGTTGGGTCAACCGGGCCATGGTACGTTAAATAATCGATGTCTTCACTTTGAGGGTTGATATAAGTATCTTTAATTCCTTCTGTTCCGATAAAAGTAGGGAAACCATAATTCGGGTCTAGGCCATCGAATTTTGCTGAAAACAGGCCTCTCTGCGCGTGGTTTAATACCGCGGCACCTTCGGCACGTACAAGCGTCCAAATGTTTTGGTTAACATCTAACTTCGTTACTTCATTTTTGTTGATACCAAAGTTGAATTGAGTTCTCCAAGTAAATCCGCTTTCTCTTCGAATAGGAAATCCCGCTAACGTTAATTCAAAACCAGAAGCTTTCATATCCGCATAGTTGGCTTGCTTGTTATACTGTCCACCGATACCGGATGTTCTGATCGTACCGATTAAGTCGAAAATATCACGTTTATACCAATCAGCAGTTACATCGATTTTATTGAATAACTGTAAGTCGGCTCCGATATTTAACTCGTATAATTTCTCCCATGTAAGTTCTGAGTTCTCCAGACCGCTAATGAATGTAATTGCTTCTTTCTCATCTTCGTAAGGACGGTAAGAGATACGGTTATAGAATACAGGAGCAGAGTTTGTGGCACTCCCCAGACTTGCAACTAAACCATAAGTCGCACGAACTCCGACAGCTGATAAGATACCATTATCTTCGTTGAAGAAATCTTCTTGGTCAATATTCCATTTACCTGAAACATTCCAGGTAGGCAACCAACGAGCAACTTTAGATTCGCCTAGTTTATTCGATCCGTCAATACGTGTGGTGGCATTGATACTGTATTTATCTTTATAAGCGTATGCTGCGCGGAACATACCTGCAACGAAACGGTCGTACTCATAACCCATACCAAAATATGGATCACCTGCTTCGATCATCTTTTTGAAGAACCTATAGTTTGGATTCACTAGTCCTCCGTTAGCATATTGGTATCCTACACCTTCATATTCGGAATTCTGGCGATCTGTATGTCTGATCTCGAATGATCCAAATAGATTCAGACGGTGATGTTGCTTGAATGTCTCATCAAATTCTAAGTTCGATCTGAAATAAAAGTTTTTCAGGTTATTCATGTTAGAATTGAAGAAACCACCTTCAGGAAGAATAACCTGAGGAAGTGAATTTGGTAAATCAGGATCGTTGTACAGATATTTGTTACCGTCAGCAATTGTAGCATCGCCAGCGGCTCTGAACGCGTTTGCCATATTTGATTCTTCCTTGATATAGTGTTGTCTTTCTGTTGTTGCATAGCGATAAGCTGCATCAACAGAAGCTGTTAATTGCGGAATAATTTTATAACGCAAGCCCCCTTGAACTTTTAAATCCATATTGTTCAGATTTAAATAGTTGTTGTCAAGCTCACTTAAGATATTAAATGGAGCGTAGTTAATGGTGTTGTATTCAAGGTTTCCAAATTCATCATAAGGCGTAATTAAACGGCTTGTGTTTAATGCATATGAATATGGGTTGATATCAAAATCTCTCGAATACTTTCCATAAACAGGGTCTGAAGTCCTCGTCAGCGTTCCTGGAGCACGTTGATCACGGATGGATCCATTAACCAAGATTTCAGCGCTGAATTTCTCGCTGAAACGCATATTGTTTCTGAAGTTCGCTGTATATCGCTTAACATTATCACCTAGGGTTTGTCCAGAGTCATGTACAAAACTTGTTGATAAGTATGTTTGCGATTTTGCAGATCCTGAAGTTATACTTACGGAGTGGTCTTGCAATAACGAGTTTTTGAAAAGTACGTCGAACCAGTCAGTATTCGCCTTCGCATAACGCTCAAGGAAACCGAGCTTTGCTTCTGTAGTATTCTCTAAACCAAACGTTCCGTTCGACTCATCATACTCGTACATTTTGTTGTACATCTTAGCGAAAATACCACCACTTGAACTTCGTGAAACACTAGAGTGATTGAAATATCCTTTATTATCTAGCTCTAACAGAATCGACATCTGTTCAGCAGAATTCATAATGTCGAATTGGTCGTAATTTGGTTTCAAGTAAGTTGTAAAGTTACCGGAATAGTTTACATTTGGTTTACCATCTGTATTTCTACCCTTTTTAGTCGTCACGACGATAACTCCATTCATGGCTCTTGCACCGTACATCGCTGTTGCAGCAGCATCTTTTAGGATGGTAAAAGATTCGATATCATCAGGGTTTAATCCTGCCACCGATGAACCGATTAAGGTATTAGCATCCCCTGTTGATAAGGCTTCATTTGAGATATTCACAAGATCTTCTAAGATAATACCGTCTACTACCCAAAGAGGTTTATTTTCTCCAGACAGGGAGGTCGCACCACGCACACGGATTTTCGGAGCAGCTCCAAAAGTACCTGACACGTTTTGAACGGCAACACCTGCCACTTGACCTTCTAGCATTCTAGAGATATCTGGCACCCCGTTTCTTTCAGCATCTTTTGCATTAACACGAGTTGTAGCACCGGTAAATAGCTTACGATCTAAGTTTTGGTATCCTGTTGCAACAACGTTTACTTCGTCAATAGCTTGTTCTGAGGATTCTAACACGATGTGAATCGTCGAGCGACCATCCACTGCAATTTCTCTAGTCTTATACCCCACATAACGAACGACTAACGTAGCGTTCGCTGGTGCGTTAAGACTATACGATCCATTGTCGCTGGTCGACGTTCCTGCAGCACCGCCTTTTACTTGAACAGAAGCATTTGAAAGCGCCTTTCCATCTGATCCTTTCACCGTTCCACTTACTTGATGTTGAACAGCGTTTACAGTAGTCGCGAGTACTTTTGTTGATGGCTTGTAATTTACAGAGATGGTATTTGCAATAATCTTAAATGAAAAGCTATCATCATTCAATAGTTGCGCCAATACGTCCCTTAATGGAGCGTTATTAACATTAAGATTTACATTAGGTGCATGCCTTAAAACATCGTCGCTATATAGAAACTTATATTTCGTTTGCTTTGATATAGAAAGAAAAGCATCCTCTAGTTTTGCATCTTTAAGACGCAAGGAAACGTTTTGTGCAATTCCATCGGCATAAGCACAAGACATAAAAACCAACAAGAGAAATGTTGTAATTTTCATAATTCGGATAATTATGCCAAAAGGGGAACCATAGAGGTTTCGAGCCCTTTTGCCAAATGAAATGTTATTCATACATTTGATAATTGAGTTAATGAATTAGGTTACTATTTGTTTTTTAACTTGATAAAACTTACAGGAGTGCTGCAACACTCCTGTTTTTTTATTGCTATTGGTTTGTGTAAATTTTTATTTCCATAATCTATTTTTTGGTTATCAATAATTTATTTTTGTTCAGTGCAAATTTTAAGTCGCTGACGAATTCCAACATATTTATTACCTCCGATAACTTAGAATCTCTCTTGATCTCTCCTGAATAAGTTTCTGTAAGTGATACATCAGATCCTAAGGACACATCTAAATCATACCACATCTTTAACTGGGTTGCAATATCTACGATGTTATCTTTGTTGAAATAAAATTCATTGTTTTTCCAAGCTAGATCTTTTTGAAGATTAGCTTTCTTAACTTGTATCTCATCCCCTCTTATTTCGGCCTTCTCACCGGGCTTGATGATCTCTCTATTTCCTGATTTAGAAACCTCTACCAAACCTTCGGAAAGGGTTGTTTTGGAAGTATTTCCATAGGCTGAGACATTAAAGTGTGTTCCCAGAACTTTCACTGTCCCATTTTCTGTCACTACATAGAACGGTTTTTTTGCATCTTTGGCAACCTCGAAATAAGCCTCTCCTTTCAAGTAGACCTTTCTTTCACTCTCGCTGAATTTTGTAGGAAATTTTAACTCGCTATTAGCATTAACCCAAATGGACGTTCCATCGGAAAGAGTTAGTTGAAAATGATTCGCCATAGGAACGACCAACGTATTCAACATGGTAACAACGGAACGCGCTGATAAATTCTGAGATTGGCTCTCCGTAGTAAAAAGATTACTACTCTCCGATAAGCTTAATTTCTCAGCAACCTGCTTTTGTTCTCCATTCGCAAGAATGATCTTCGCGCCAAGCAACGCTGGATTAATATCTTCTTCGATCACCGAAGCAATGACATCTTGTTGCATCGTTTCGAGAGTAGATCTTTCTTTTAATGCCAAATAGCCAAAACTAGTAATAGCAAGAATTGCCGCTGCGGTACCCCAATAGATAATTTTCTTTCTTCTAGGGTGCCGTTTCTCGGCTTTCTTCCAAGCAGCTTCACTATCTATAGAATCCAACCATGCAAGCTCCTTTTGGTCGACATCGTTGGACATAAGTGTATCTTCGAACGGCTTATTCGTAGGATGGGCTGAATACCATCTCTCTAATTCCATTCGATCTTGGTCCGTAAGTTCGTTACGATACTTTTTGACCAATAATTTAGCTATTCTGATTGCGGTTATAATCATGTGATCTAAGACTAAGAAACGCAAAGAGGATTTTGGGGTGACAGGAAAATAAAAAAAAGTGAAATTATTTTAAGAAGAGTAAAAATAAGGAGAAGAATTCAGGGCGCAACATATCCCTTAGCGCTTTTAAACCCCTCTTTTTATGGGTTTTAATGGTGTTGATACTTACCCCAAGCTCGTTAGCAATTTCTTCCGTAGTCATCCCTTCAAGGTAGCTGAGGGTAAATACTTTCTGGCATGCCTCTGGAAGTTTTTGAAGGGCAGCATGTATTTCGAACGTGAATTCTGCTTGAATAATTTGGTGCTCGTAGTCGATAGAATCTGCTTCTGAAAACGGACTTCTTTCCCAATATTTTTTCTCAGAAAGACTTTTTCTATTTTGGTTGAATACAGCAAAACGGACTGCGGAATATAGGAAAGACTTGATAGCAGCTTCGTCGGTAGATACGCGTGATTTATTTTGAAAATAAGAAACAAAGGCATCCTGAGCCAGATCTTCGGCTTGCGCTTGATCCTTTACCATCTTCCATGCAAAGAAACACAGCAGTTTATAGTATTTTGTGAATAATACCTTATCCGCGACTACCATTATGATTTACCCTTTGTTTCGTTATTAGTGTATGATGCAAGTCCCGAGAAGAATTGCTTTTCATAATTTAAATGCTCAGGGTAAATGTATAAATTTTTCTACAATATTAAAATAATATTAAATAAAACTAAAAGTAACTCAACATTTCTTGAAAGATGGTTGAGGTTTGTCATTAATTAAGCTATAAAATGTAACTTCTCTCAAGTTGCTACCTCTTTCCGTCACTAATTTAAATTTTGATTGAAGTTTTAAGTTCCCCCTATTGTACTTTCAAACGCATTAGTACAATAAGGGGCAACTTTAACGACCGCTAGACAAAGTCGAACTTGTCGACGAACACATTTCCAATAATAGGTAGTGGCTTTTTAACTTCGTTAACAGCATGGATGATTCCAATAATCATCAAAACGACGAATGCGATTCCGAAATAGCTTAAAATAAGCCCGATAGATGGAGCTACCATCGCAATGATCATAACAACTACGTTGAAGATAATTCCAATAATAAAAAGTCCGAAACCCTGTTTAAGATGGAACCTGCTTAGATCATCTCTCGTGTCTTTCCCTGCAAAAAATGCAACCAGCCATAAAATCCCTAAATAGCTTAGTATTGAATGTGTTTTTCCGTTCATAATAATTCGATTTTTAGTACGACCCTAAGTTGAATGTTATTTCTTTGATAACCTTAGATTTAGCATAGATAAACCATCTACAGCGCTTATAACGGCCATATACAATCCGTCTACACCTCACTATTTCGAGACATAAAAAAGAGAAGATGAATTGCTAAAAATCACAAAATAAATAGCCGTAAATCCTCCAAAAGAGTAGGTTGAAAGGTCTTTTTATTCAAAAATCATTATTACCAGATACCAACATAATCATGTTGTTATTATATTTGCATTATTTTAAAAAAATATTTGAAAAGGATAAATTTTAAATATTAAGATATTATTAAGATTTTCGAATCGTTTCTAAAATCTTTCTCTGCCTGCTAAACATTATAAAGCGATCGAGCACAAGGAGCCGGACACGGCATCCGTTTCGTGTAAAGTAGCAAGCATTTTTTACTGTTTTTCATTTTAAAAGTCATCGAACAAGTCAACTGGATCGAATCTATTTGCTGTGCCCCGTATTAGGACCGGAGATATAGATCTCGATATCGGATATGGTATCTCTGATGACGCTGTATGACTTGTTGATTATACCGAGCAACAACAGAACACATACAACTTAATTTGAAAAACATGGAACAACAGAAACAAAAATACAAAAGCGCTCAAATAAGCTCGACGTTTGTCGAACTGGAGTCGGGTATTGCTCAATCGTCGGCAACAGTATCCGGAGGTGAGAACTCCTCCAATGAATATACGCCAGCCGTTGACCCTTGGGGCGCGGAACAATCGACAGATACCGTAAGAGGAGAACTTTAACCTTAATTATTTCTACAATCGACATAGATTTTCACATGAAAAAACGTATTATATATAAGAGGTTTCAAATAATAGGGCTTTTGATCCTCTACATCTTCATTTTAACATCTTGCTCTAGGGAAGTTTCTAACGAGATCGACCCATCTAAACTCGCAGGATTGACGGTTTCCATTCTCGGAACTGAGACTATCGCGACTGAAGATAATCCAAACGGCCAAAAGGCATCAAGCAACGTGAGAAGTTCCATACTTACTCGCCCGACCATCCAAACCGAGGGGGCGCTCGATTATGTCATCGATGTTAAACGCGATGAATATAAGACAAACGATAAGATCAGGCTGATATCATCAAGTAAGAATAAGCAGTCGTCTGGAGGTATCAGAGCAGAGTCTGTAGCCTCAGGAATCCTCTTCAGGATGCTGCTTTGCAATATGGATGGCAGTTTGCATGCGAATGTCGAAGCGACCGCCGGCACGGAGCTAAAGATTGATGTTGTAAAAGGTGCTAGCTATCGATGGATCGCATACTCCTACAATAGAGATAATAGCATCCCATTGCCGAATGTCTCCGACCCCCTTTCTCCAAACATACCTACAGGCGAGACTATGACTTACTCTATGCTACAGACACCATAGAAGTGGCCAATACGGGAAACACGCCATTAGGTATTGTTTTTAAACATAAGTTATCCAGAGTTGCCGTCGAGCTAAACACCATGGGAATGTTTGCAGACCTGAGCGCCGCGGAGATTACGTTTGGTGGTAATTATTTTGGGAAAGTGACATTAAATCTATTTACTGGCGCAGTCAGCAACGAGGGAAATTATTCCGCAACGCCGGTATCTTCTAACTTTCAACAAGTGCCGGGATATGCTTATGGCGACCGCAACGTTGCTTACTTTTATACCGCTAATCCGAATACAATCAACAATTTTCAGGTTATCTTAAATAAACTCAGCATCCATATCGATGACGGCAGTATACGCAGTTTTACGACGCCAGTTGTGCTTTCGTCGGTCAATTTAGCTAATTCGTCTTTAGGAGTAAGTCGTACAGTTAGTGTAGATATGATCGAATCCGCGTTAACCGTGGGAACCGTAAAATGGGCAAGACAGAATATCTATTATGAAGCGGGGCACAACCCTTACCGTTTTAACCACACCTACAACCACAATAGCAGTCGTAATAGTTACTTCGCTTTCAAAGCGCACCTTCCTGAAAACTGGGCCGTTCGAGATCAAGATGTAGACCCATGCAGCTTAGTGTATCCGGAAGGCGTATGGCGCATTGCTACGGAAGCAGACTACGACAATCTGTTATCCCATTCGGGAAGTAGGGGAAATGTCGGTGGATTGGGCTATTATGAATACCCCGCTAGCGGAACAGCAGCTCCTTACCCGAGCAATAAACTCCGTTTCAACTACAATGGACAGGGTAATGCAATCAGTATATTTGAGCTACTAAGCTTAGACTTTGGAAATAGCTTCGGAAACTCTGCTAACGTGTGGACTTCCAATGAGATAATAGCTTTACCTCCGTTGATTAATGCAGGTTCCAGAGCTTTACCTCTCAAACGCCTTCTTCAATAGAATGGAAACTGAATTGCTAAACATCAATATCATAGGAAGTTTCAACATCCTTCAAACTCCGTTTAAAAACGTGCGATGCGTTAGAACAGCAGGAAATTAAAACATGCAAACATGTAGACAACCAATTGGCTTAAACAACACTGTTTTTTTTGATGATTTTAACATTGATTGTTTAAGGTTATCCCCAATAAGCCATTACGCGTCCGGCAGAAACGTGTAATGGCGGTTGTTACATGATACATTACAAATGTTATGTAATGACTGAAAATCGATAGCGCATGTGGCTTATTTTCTACAGCTTTTCTTTAATCTTTTAAAAAGCTTTGAATAAAAGTAAAAAAAACTATTGCACTTACTCCTACTATTTCCTAAGTTTAAACTTTCCATTGGTACATTACTAAAATGTGTACTGATGCTAGGTTAAAATTTAGAAATAGATCATGAAGAATTATAATGTCTCTGAGTTAAGCAATAGACAACTAAATATTCAACGCAGGAATAGTTATAATTTCGTATTAGCTTCTTTGATGTTAAATATCATCATGTTGAGCTTCGCAACGATCTATTTGAATCAACAACAGGATATTGTATTGCCTGTGTTAGTGATTGCATCTATTTTAAGTACGCTTCCAGGATTATTAAAATTAAGAGAAATTAAGCAAGAGCTGCGTACTAGAACGCAGCGCGTTATATAAGCTTTCAAAAAATAAAGACATTTAGAGCCGTCCATAAAGACGGCTTTTTTATGTACTTATTGAATACCAATTATGCATGAGAACTTGATTTAACGAATGTGACCATATCTGCTACATTTGGGGCTAATCGCTTGTTATACTCCAATACAGACTACATACATTCGTATATACATTTTATCTACCAAAATGTACCTGAAAGTGCTCCACGGACTTTTAGTCCAATAAACGCACTCGCTTCAAACTGATCCCATCAGGGCTATTTAGAAAATAATTTATAGATTGTATATACTAATAGTCAATCACCTATGCGAATTATTCTCACCATTTTATCACTGCTATCATTCTCTACCCATGCGCAAGTGCTACGCCAATCTACTGAAAAGTGCATAAGTAAGGTGGAGCAACTCTCGCAGAAGAATAAGTTTGATGAGGGTATCAAAACTATAGAGAACGCGATTGCTAATCCAAAGAATACGGAGGATGATCTCACACAGCTTTATGGATATTTAGGCGGGCTTTATATCAATATTGACAGTGTGAAATTGGCGAGAGAAGCTATTGAAAAAAGCCTTGAATTTCTACCGAATGCGAAGAGCCCGGTTTCCAAAGCGGTAGCTTTTCGATTCAAAAGTCTGCTAAATAGCTTTTTCAATTTGCCGGACGAGGTGGTAAAAGACGCTATAACAGGGCTCCAACTTATAGAAAACCAAGAAGGACACCTAGACCTCAAGTATCATCTAAACTACCTCTTATATGCTACCTATAGCGGATGGAAGGACGAAGATAAGATGATGCAGTATATCAAAGAATGTGATAAGTATGCGCAGCAAAGTGGAAATCCTAATTACAAAGCCAATGTAGATCTAGGTCTATCTGCCATCTACCTCTTTCGCTTCCGAGAAAACAACAAAGTATCCGACTTGGATAGTAATCAATTTTACCTACAAAAAGCATATAAAACATATCAAAGCCATCCCACAGAAGTGAGCGGCAGCACGCTGGTCATCATGATGATCAATTTCGCAAATTATCTCCTAGAACATTCCTCGGAGTCCCTGACTACCCGAAAAGTCGAGGCCTACAAATATCTTAAAATAGCGGAGACTACCTTAGAGGAAAAGCGAGCGCCGTTCAAACGCTGGGTGAATATATACGGAATAAAGAGCGAATTTGCTATGCCGGAGGGCGATCTGGAAACCGCTGAAAATTACCTCTTAGAAGGTTAAACAATTTGAGCAGCAAAACGACAATAGCATGCTTTGGTTAGAGCATACGCTATATAAAGGCCTGGTCGACATCAGTAAAAAAAAGAAAGACTACCCAACAGCGATAGCCTGTCAAGAAAAAGCTGAAGAAGTGTTAAAAAAGAACTTTGATCAGCTTCAGATATTCAATGCGCAGAAGCTTGAAATGCAATACGAGACAGAAAAGAAGGATCAGCAGCTCAAACTCTTGACGGAAACCGCGAATCTACGGCAAACCATGAACTACCTCTATGGAGGCGTGGCGCTATTGGCTTTGTTGGGATTAGGATTTATGTTCCGGTCGTATCATTATAAATTACGCTACTCCATCGAGCGGGAAAAGAAACTCGCTAAGGAAAAGGAGGATGCTGAACAAACAGCAAAGATGCAGGTACGGCTAGAAAAAGAAGAGCAGGCTAGACTAAAAGCCGAACAAGACCTACTCGAATTGAAACATCAGCAACTACAAAAAGAAGCTTTAGCTAATAGCTTATTAATTGAGCATAAGAATGACATGCTCAAGCAGATTAAACTGAAATTGCAAGCAGGAGATGCACAAGACATCAACAAACTTTTAAAAGAAGAAGCGCTGCTAAATGCGGACTTCGAAGACATTCGCTGGCAGATTTCTCAACTCCATCCCAACTTCTTCCAACGCCTCATGGAGAAATCCAATAATAAACTTACCGCCCTTGATTTACGATATTGCGCATATATCTACCTTCAGATGAGCACGAAACAAATAGCGCAGGTGCTGCATATTGAAGCTCAAAGTGTAAGAATGTTCAAATACCGCTTAAAACAGAAATTCGAACTACCGAAAGAAAGCGACCTGGAGCAATTTCTTCGATCCATCGAGCCGTAACACACTTCTTCACGACACTTAAAACCCGACTATCTAGAAAAAAATATAGCGCCCAATGCTATTGAGCGCTATACCTATCGAATCCTATTAATATCCCGGATTCTGCTTTAATTTACTACTTTGATTAATCTCATCCACAGGGATTGGATATAGGAAAAAGTTCTCACTGGTCAACGTACTGTGCTTTTTCAAAGCGTATTTCGTACGGCATTGATCAAACCAAGTTTCCCCCTCAAAAACTAGCTCTCGCTCTTTTTCATCCTGTATGGCTGTAATATAATCCGCCAAGCTTGTGTAGGTGCTGATCGGCTTGCTGATACCTGCGCGATCTTGAACCATTTTCAAAGAAGCGTAAGATGCCGCGCTGACACTGTTGTCAACTCTGGCTTTCGCTTCCGCATGAATTAAATACAGCTCCGCCAATCGGATTGCTGGAAAGTTCTGACTGGCCGGAGAGAAGTTTGGAAATTTCCCCATAAACGCTCTCGTAGTCTTTGGGTCAGTCTTCAAAGCCTCTTTTTTATAGGAAAAAGCCTTCCGCTTATCTGTCGCCTCAAACAAGCCATCAATGAAAGGCTCTTTTGCAAAGAACAAAACACTCGCATTGTTATTTGCGACAGAGGCCAAGGGATTAGTTGCTTGACCATCAAACTGAAGCTCAAAAATCGCTTCCGCACTATTCTCTGTTATCCATATCGAGCTGAAATCACTAGCCAACGAATATTTGCCAGATTTGATAACCTCCTCCGCTAAACTTGCTGCCTTTGAGTAATCATTCGTCAATGAACCTTGATATAAGTAAACCTTCGACAACAGCGCCTTTGCTGCCCAATGCGAAGCTCTTCCACGAACGGCATCACCCGTATTCGGATTATTCACAGGCAGTAAGCTGCTCGCATCTGTCAAATCCTGAACAATCTGCTTGTACACTTCGGCAGGTGCCGACTGATCCAAATCATGAGCTGTCCCCTCCTTCGTCGCCGTTAATGGCACTGGTATATTACCAAACGCACGAACCAAGAAGAAAAAGTTCAACGCGCGCACAAACTTCGCTTCCCCAACAAACTGATCTCTCTTTTCATTCGAAATCGATCCCTCAGCCATATTAGGAACCTCCGCAATAATATTGTTTGCCGCGTTAATGGTTGTATAGGCCGCCTGCCATATATTCTTCATCCATGGATTCACCGTATTGATCTTATGAATCGCCATCAACTCGTACTCCTGAAATTTCGCGGAATGCTCAATATGAACCGCCGAGAACTCCGGAACCGTGATAAAGGATTGACCGAAAGAAAAGGAATTCATCATCGTCCGGTACATTCCCATGACTGCAGAATTCGCATTCGTTTCCGTCTTAAAATATTCGCTCGCACCGATCTGTCCCAATGGCTCGCGGTCTAAAAACTTGTCACAGGAAGCAACCGATAGCCCTAATCCGCAACATATTAATAATCTGATTATATTCTTTTTCATGTGTTTTGCAATTATAGTTAGAACGTGATGTTAAAGCCGGTAGTAAACATTCTTGGCTGCGGATAACTTCCATAGTCATATCCATAGATAAGACCTGCATTCGCGCCGCCATGGCTCGAGCTTACTTCGGGGTCAAAACCTCTGTAGTTCGTAAAGACATAAGCGTTCTGTACGGTGAAATACCAGCGAAGCTTTTTCATTCTGATTTTTTCCGAAATAGACTCTGGCAAGGTATAGCCAAACGTCACGTTACGAATCCTGAAAAAAGAACCATCCTGAATAAATCGAGTAGATACTTTACCATTGTCGGAGTTGCTCGGCGTCGGTCTAGGTACATCGGTTATATCGCCCGGCTGTCTCCATCTCCGCTCCCAGTCTACGAATGCATTCGAGCTCACATTATAGCCTTCCAAACCATTTGCTAAACCATAGTTCAAGATATCATTGCCATAGGTAAATTGCCCCAGGATACTTAAATCAAAGTTTTTATAGCTGAAGTTATTGCTGATACCTCCGAAGAACTGGGGATTCGGATCGCCAATCTTATAGAAATTATTATCCTTCGGCGGACCAACAGAGCCGTCATGAGCTTGGTAATCGATCATACCCGTCTGCGGATTCACACCTACCGCTTTATATCCGTAAAAAACACCCAGCGGCTCGCCTATCCGCGCACGGTTCACCCCTTCGATACCACCGAACATTTCGTCAACACCATCCGCAAGCTTCAAAATCTTATTCCTATTGAAAGTCATGTTCAAGGAAGTTGACCATTTAAACTCACCGACTAAATTCTTTGAACTTAACTCGAACTCAAAACCCTTATTCTCGATATTACCAGCATTCGTAAAATAAGTCCCGAATCCTGAACTCAGCAGAATCGGCATGCCCAATAGCAGGTCAGTCGTTTTCTTATGGTAATAATCTGCCAATAAAGAGATTCGGTTATTGAAAAGACCAACATCGGTACCCACATTCCACTGCATGGTCGTTTCCCATTTCAAGCCTTGATCTCCCAAGACATTCGGAACAAATCCCGGTACGCCCATGTAATTATTCCCCGCAGAATACAGAGAACGGCTAGCATAGTTACCAATGTTCTGATTCCCGGTAATACCCCAGCTTGCACGAAGCTTCAAATCACTGAAGGTTTTATTGTCTTTTAAGAAATCCTCCTGATTAATTCTCCAGGCAGCAGCAACCGATGGGAAATATGCCCAACGATTATCCGCACCAAATCGCGAGGAGCCATCAGCTCTCAAGTTTAGATTTAAGATATATTTTTCCAGGTAATTATAATTCACCCTGGCAAACGCCGACGCAATCGCCCATTCCTCAGGAAAGGCGTTCGCATTATCGACTATACCGCCCGCAACGAGCTGATTGATATCGTTGCTCGGAAAATTCGAACGCTGCCCATGTACAAATTCCAATCGAGACTCTTGCACCGAGAACCCTGCTAAGGCATTGAAGTAGTGATCGCCTACCGTTTTATCGTAGGTCAAAGTCGTCTCATTGATCCATAACTGGTCTCTGGTATTTCTTCTTGCGCCTACACCTCCACGACTCGCCCAGGAGCGAAGCCCGATTGGTGGCATAAAGAAGGTCTCGTCGATAAAACTGATATCGGTTCCAAAGCTCGTCTTCAACGTTAATTCAGGAATAAAGCTATACTCAGCACTTGCATTCGCTAATGCACGGAAAGTATTCGCTTCGTTGGTCGGCAATTCTAACATCGCTACAGGGTTCTCACGGGTTCTCGTGACCATATCATAAGCATAATTCCCCTGCGCATCATAGATTCCGATATTAGGTGGCGAGAAAATCCCGTTCTTCGTCGGACCCTCTTTGGAGTTTTCCTCCTGAACCCGCTGATTGATAGCACGTGTCAGGTTAATCGAAGCAGCAAAGCGCAACTTCTCATTATGCTGATGATTCAGGTTTAAACGGCCACTCAGCCTGTTGAAATCAGAATTCAACAATACCCCCCCCCTGTCGCATATAGCCAACTGAAGTGTAATACTGCGTTTTCTCACTGCCGCCGCTCGCCGATAGCTCATAGCTTCTCGTTGGAGCGGTGCGGAAGATCGCATCCTGCCAGTCCGTATTCACATCCGGATTTGCAAAAATCTGATCAGAGATCGTCGCATTGGGATTATTCTCCTTCACATATTTATACATATCAGTCATGTAATCCTGATACTGCGTGGTATTCATCATTTTATGATAGCGCTCGCGCGGAACATTCGAAAAGCCTTCATACATATTGAAATTAAACTCACTTTTGCCTGCAACTCCTTTTTTTGTCGTTATCAGCACCACGCCATTAGCCGCGCGGGATCCGTAAATGGATGACGAAGCCGCATCCTTCAATATCTCAATGGATTGCACATCCGAAGGGTTGATCGATGCCAACACATTGATACCCTGCGTTCCACCTCCAAGCTCAAAGCTCGAACCCCCGGTAAAGTTTGTCGTGCTGTTCACTGGAATACCGTCAACCACATATAAGGGATCTGAACTCGCATTAATAGAGGTCGTACCACGCACGCGGATATTAATTCCTGAACCTGGAGAACCCGATTTCTGCGTCACCTGCACACCGCCGGCTTTCCCTTGGATAGCTTGTGTAATACTTGGCAACACTTCATTTTCAATTTCCGAGGCGCCAATACTGGATACCGCCGTAGGCAAGGTTGCACGTTTCATCGTACCATAACCAACAGCAACGACCTGTACTGATTCAATGGTATTGGTCTCCGTTTCGAGAGTAACCTGAAGCGTCTTGCTATCGCCCACTGTCCGACTACTAGGGGCATAGCCCACCGAATTGAAGGTTAAGGTCTGCCCTGGCGACGCCGCAATTTCAAACTTCCCGTCTTGATCGGTACTGCTGCTCACACTCGTGCCCCGCACCTGTACCGTAACGCCAGCTAAAGGACCCGACGGGCCAGAAACTGTACCACTAACGGTACCCTGAGCTTGCGTTGTCGGAGCCTGTACATTAGATTTGGGAACTTGCTTCGCAACCGTATCAGGCACTTCTTTTTTCAAAGTGTCCTGCTCAGCCGCAGCCTCCGGCTTGTCTTCACCAGCCAATAAGCTCACAATAATTTCTTTTTGATTATTTACGGGCACTTCTTTTGTTTGGAAGCCTGACTTTAGAAACACCAAGGTGCCGCTAGCTCCCGCGGAGAGCTCATAAGCACCATCTTTATCGGAAATACTGGAGTTCGTCGTGTTCTTCTCCGTAATCACCACCCCTTCCAAGGCAGTGCCATTGGCGTCAGTTACTTTTCCTGTAATTTTGATAGAGTCTAACTTAGCAATGGACTTCAGCTTAGTCGAATTTAAGTGATTCCGATGGAGGCTATTTAGATTTTTTGCCTCACTACGCTGCCCATAAAATATCAGCGCACAGATCATGAAGAGTGAATAATAGAGGTTTTGCATCATATGTTTAAATAAAATGTTAAAAGAATCGTAATCATAAATCACTCTACGTATAACGGCTATGGACGGTTTAGGTAAAACGTTTAAGCAATAAGGAAAAAGCATCCTAATTTATTACACAGCAGAACGAACGGCTATACTTTTAACGTCATTGTAACCATTTTGTTATGAGAATAGAATATTTTTATGAGGAAAGCGGTAAAATATATACGCAGAGCGCCGAACAATCTGTATGCAGGTATTCACAGCTCGTCCTTCTTCGGCTTCAATTTTTTCGCAACATCTTGCCGATTCTCTTCAAATCGAGAAAATTGATACAGATTTTAAGAAATTGTTTATCACACATGCCTATCGATGATTAACTTTGGCGATAGGTTCGGGAGGACGAGAGGAAATTTACATCTGCCTTAAATCGACTGCCATGTTCAGTTTAATCTTATTTACGGTTATCGTCGTTTTTAGCTGTATTAATTTACGCTACTACAAACGACTCCCCTTAAAAACAAAATTCGACGAAGTCATTCTTATTTTCAACTGCCTTGTTGGACTTCATGCGCTTTATGGGGGCATCTTCAGAGAAATTATACCCCAATTAAGGTATGTCGATCTGGGCGCGCCGGTCGGCCTGATTTACGGCCCTTTACTTTTCCAGTTATTTGTTTCTATGGATCACGACAAATTCTCGAAACAGACCCTTTTCTACAATCTTCTGCCCTTTTTCTTATTTCTAAGCGTCTATATTATCTTTCTTGTTTCCGAAGAATTCAGAAACCTATACGGCATAGCTTATCTAAAAATCTTATACATCTCCTTTGGCATCAGTTGGCTTCTCTATCCCACCGTCCTTTTGTTTAAAGCAACCTCGAAGGTGAGAGAGAATAATCCGAATCAAAAAAAGTACTTCTTCTTTACCATGATGATGCTGCTGTTGGCTTCCTTCGAAATACCCTATGCCCTGTCCTACAACGGATCTTCGCTGTCTAAAACCTATGGCGCATCCAGCAACTTCGTCTACCTGATCATGTTGATCGTCATGATAATCATACACAACTATTTCTTCAACCTCCTGAATCGTCATCTCAGTTCCGACAGCAGCTTGATCAGCAGGATTAATCATATTCAGCAAGCGATTCCCTCCATCGGGATTAAAACAAACCTCCCCCACAGCAACGACCAAGAGAAAATCTTGCAATATCTCGCAACTCACCCCTATCTAGCCGCTGCCTTCAACGTCGAGAAAATAAAAAAAGATCTCAAATTAACGCAGCAACAGATTAATCTATTATTCAAAAGCTTATTTGGATTCGGATTTATACAAGCCATCAATATTCTACGAATCGACGCGGCTTGTCTGGAATTGGAAAAAGAGGTGCTGAATATCGCTATCGACGAACTGGCCTTTCAATGTGGTTTCAATTCACGAGCTTCCTTCTACAGGCATTTCAAGATCGAAAAGAAATGCAGCCCCCACGATTATAGGGAAAAAGTAATCAAAAAAACAAAGAAGATTCCATAATTAGATATTAGATATGAGATTTTAGACGTTAGATTTTAGACCCCTGTCTGTTTTGAATATCAGGAACGGAAGACAACACGCCCGATACTGCCAACCCTTAAATCCTTCCTATCCTGGTTCAAGACACGTTCTAATATCAAAGGTCTAAATCCCCATCCTCTCTCCTTCCACACCCAATGCTTAGCCCTTTCCGAGCGGTTATGAAAGGGTTATACATTGGGTTTGAAAGGGCTTTGAAAGGGGACTAACCAAAACAAGAGCCGTCAGATTCTCGTACAATGAATAACCAAACATTAAAAAATACCTGATACTAGGTATTAGTGCTGCGCTTATCAAGCTCTATCTTTGCGATAAGATATGACCATCTACCCTACAATAAAAACGATCTACGAATTAACAAATGGAGTCAGTTAACGCCTATTCGGTTCAAAATAGCGATTTTATAGAGCGCATTGATGTGCTATGTCCAAAATGTCAGAAGAAAGCATTGGTTATTGGGGCGATGGCGAATGCGTCGAGAGATGAAATCGAAGAGCGGGTTCGGTTTTCGTGTTCTTCTTGCGGATATGCGATACGGCTGGCGAATACACCGAAAGTTCTCTTCTACCAGAACAGCCGTGGGAAAGCTGTATACGGTCGCGTTCTCCATATGAATGTGCCAATCGATCCCTTCTTTGGTTTCAGCGTTTGGTATCAAATGGACACGGTGCATGGACTGCTATGGGCATATAATGAACAACACTTGGAGGTTATCGAACGACATATCAAAGATCAGCACCGCCGACGCTCGGGAATATTGTATATGAACCGCAGCATAGGTAGCCGCCTTCCAAAAGGTGTCAGCTCTTCAAAAAACAGAGACTATTTATTAAAACTGATTCAGCGCGCAAAAAAACGC
Source organism: Sphingobacterium sp. BN32 (assembly GCF_030503615.1). Lineage (NCBI taxonomy): Bacteria > Pseudomonadati > Bacteroidota > Sphingobacteriia > Sphingobacteriales > Sphingobacteriaceae > Sphingobacterium > Sphingobacterium sp. BN32. Next base: position 125,896 of record NZ_CP129963.1, on the reverse strand, counting down.
TCCTAGCATGCTGTTAGGTTTTCAGTAATCGGTTCACCCAGCTCTCATAGTCGAAATAACGCAATAGTGGCTCGCCCTTTTGGTTGGCTTGCAGTTCCATCAATTGACTTTGATAGCTGCCGAGCGTTTTCCTTTTCCATTCGTTGCCACGCCGCTTTGGTTCGGTCGCAATTAATCGAAATACCATGTTTTCCGTGTTATACCGCTTGCCGAGTTTCTGCAACTGCCTTTTATGTGCGCGCACTTCCGATTCCATGTAATCGCAATCGTGCAGCTCGTATATTGTTTTTAGATAGAGTAATTTGGCCGCTCGATAAATGCTGTAGCGCGTGCCATGGACACAATGATCAAACATTTCATTCAATATCTTTTTGCATGCTGCATAATTACCGGAATAGAAACTGGTGGAAGCCAGTAAGAAATACCATTCCATGGTCTTCTCCACATCCCCGATATGGATCTGCAGGTGACTTTCTTTGGCATTTTGGATAAATTCTGCCGCTTCGCTAATCTTCCGCTCGCCAAGCAGCTTCTGCAATTCATAGCAAGCGATAGTAAGCTTTGCCAGGTTGTGAAAATGTTCGGTATAATTGCCTCGCTGCAACTCAGCCAGCTTATCAATGTAACCCTGCATTTCCGTGTATTGCCTCATATTTCCAAGACTGTTCAAGATACCATCTAATGTTGATAGGTAATCATAGGGTGGGAAGTTCCACATGGAAAGATTCGCTTCAAATAACTTCGAGAGCTCCTTAAAAATCTGCAATGCCGAGCGGTACTCGCCTTTATGAATGAAATAAAAAGCCTGAAAAAGCAAATGTAGCTTCTGTGTTTCGAAGCGGCTCTTATTGCCCCGAAAAGATAAACTCAACTCGCCAAGGATCAAATCATCTGTATATTGATCCAATGTAGGGTTATGGGCCAAACGGATATTTAATTGCTCGTAAAGACTGTAATGCTCCTGCACTTCGCGAATGGATTGAAGCGCCAATTTCGCCTCCATTTGCTTGTCGACGATTTCCTGCTCATTATAATTCGAGAATTTTGAACTGTGAAGCACGTCCAATTCCATGCGCAACGCGCTGTATTTATTAATGAAGTTTTCCGTTTGATTCGCTTTTTTATATACCGCCTGTATCTCTTTCAGACCCTTGTCTGGAATAGAGCGTTCGAAACATAAACGCGCCTTCATCAGACCATAATACTGTTGAAACCAGGAGTCTTGTTCGATCCGGATTTGCAACAGCACATCGGTAAGTACTTTAAAGAGGTAATTTGCCGTGCTTTCTAAGGATACGCCGGGATATCGATGTCGAAAATCCTGCTGCCATTGGGAACCCTGCTTGTTTCTATGTTCCAGAATGATTTGGAAGAGCAATGCATAGTATTTTTCATTCTTCGATTGGTTCGTATAGAGCTGGAATTGCTTTTTCTCCGATGAGGACAGGGAATATATCAGTTTTTCAAGATCTTGGTAGGACATAGGTTTATCGAAAATTGTAGGTTTTACAAACACTAATATACTAATTATTAATAAAATGCAACCTTACTTAATAGCATTTATTGCAATTAGGAATATATGATAACTAAACTTTTTGTCTTTTTATTTATGGGTTTGCATTTAATTTTAGGAATCTTTTCAAATAAACCTAAGCAAACATGAAAAATAAAATAGTCGTAGTCGGCAGCACAAATATGGACATGGTCGTCAAAACAGGTCATATTCCTAAACCAGGGGAGACCGTTTTGGGGGGTACTTTTTTTATGAACCCCGGCGGCAAAGGCGCCAACCAGGCCGTTGCTGTGGCTCGTCTCGGTGGCGATGTAACGTTCATCAGCAAGATAGGCAATGACATCTTCGGGAAGCAGTCATCAAAGATTTTCGACGATGAAGGTGTCGATATCGGCGGGATCTATGCAGAGATGAACAGCCCTTCGGGCATTGCCTTGATCACGGTGGATGATAAGGGCGAAAATAGCATTGTTGTTGCTCCTGGGGCGAACGCTTTCTTGAACGAGGCGAACGTACAGGATGCTTTCGACAAGTATCCTCAGGCTGGCGTATTGCTGGTGCAGTTGGAAATTCCGATGGAAACGGTCGAGGCGGCCATCAGGTATGCGCGCTCGAAGCAGATTACCGTGATTTTAAATCCCGCACCCATGAATGCGGCAGTATCCAAATTGTTGGATAAGATAGATATCATTACACCGAATGCGCACGAAGCGGAAGCCTTATCCAAGCATCCCATCAGCGATGTGGATAGCGCCATTGCTGCGGCGAAGAAAATTCAAGCGCTGGGGGTCAAAACGGTCATTATCACTTTGGGCGAAGAAGGTGCTATTTTGCTAACGGAAGACGATGTGCAGCATATTGAAGCGCCAAAAGTAGAAGCAGTAGACAGTACCGCCGCAGGCGATGTATTTAACGGAGCGTTTGCCGTTGCATTATCAGAAGGCAAGAGCCTGAAAAATGCGGTTACTTTTGCCTGCCGCGCGGCTGCTATTGCTGTGACAAAAATGGGAGCTCAGTCTTCTATTCCATATAGAAATGAAATTCTCCTGACCTACTTTGACTAAGTCATTAGGGATGGATAACCTTTAAACCGAAGAATTATGTTTATTGTATCTGATTATAATGTGGCAGTGCTGTTTTGCTTTATCACCATGATCTGTTGGGGGTCTTGGGCAAACACACAAAAGATCAGTCAAAAGGGCTGGCGTTTTGAGCTTTTTTATTGGGATTATGTAATCGGTATCCTCATTTTTTCCCTACTGAGCGCCTTTACTCTGGGCAGCATGGGCGAACAAGGGAGACCTTTTCTAGAAGATATAGCCCAGACGAGTTCAAGCAATATTTTAAATGCCTTATTGAGCGGCGTGCTCTTCAACCTGGCTAATATCCTTTTAACGGCAGCCATTGCGGCAGCAGGGATGTCTGTTGCCTTCCCCATTGGCATCGGTATTGCCTTGGTTGCGGGCGTGTTTTTTAACTATATGATTCAGCAGAAAGGCGACCCTACCCTTTTGTTTTTGGGTGTTGGCTTGGTCACTTTGGCAATCATCCTGAACGCTGTTGCCTTCAAAAAGCATAAAGGCGGAAGCGAAAAAGCAGGCATCGGAAAGTGGATCATCATATCGGTTATCGCTGGTTTCTTGATGTCCTCGTTCTATCCTTTCCTGGCATCAGGTATGGATTTAGAAAATTTCCAACAGCCGGCGGCTGGTAAAATGACGCCTTATAGCGCTTTTGTGGTATTTGCTGCAGGAATTTTCCTGAGCAACATCGTTTTCAACAGTGTACTGATGAAAAAACCGTTGGAGGGCAAACCGCTAACCTATAGCGAGTATTTTGCGGGTTCATTCCGCTATCACTTAATTGGTATCCTGGGTGGAAGTATTTGGGGCTTGGGCAACATTCTAAATCTGATTGCAGCCGGTAAAGCGGGCCCAGCTATTTCCTATGGCTTGGGACAGGGGGCGACTCTGGTCGCTGCTCTATGGGGCGTACTGGTATGGAAAGAATTCAAAGGAGCCGACAGTAAGGTAAATTCCCTGTTGCTGGCGATGTTTCTGTGCTTTATCGCCGGGTTGGGCCTTATTATTTGGTCAGGGAGCTAGTTGTAACATTCAAAAAGAAAATAAATACAAACCTATAATAAAAAGAAAAACATGAAAAGATCGCTTTGGAGTACCCTTTTATTAGGAGTTGGTTTAATCTGTGCTGGCAATGTAGTCGTTGCCCAACAGCCTGCGAAAGTCAAGCTGACAAAGGCGGAATTACAAGATAAGATTAAAGGCGGATGGGCGGGGCAGACCATTGGTGTAACCTTTGGTGGTCCAACAGAATTCCGATACCGTGGCACGTTCATTCAAGACTATGAGAACCTCGCCTGGTACGATGGCTATATCAAAAGTACGATGGTTCATAATCCGCATTTATATGATGATATCTATATGGATCTGACCTTCGTTGAGGTTTATGATCGTGTGGGTATGGATGCACCAGTAGACTCTTTCGCGAATGCATTTGCGAATGCAAGCTACTCGCTATGGCACGCGAATCAAGCTGCACGCTATAATATTTTGACAGGCATAAAGGCTCCGGAATCGGGCCACTGGAAGAACAATCCGCATGCGGATGATATTGACTATCAAATCGAGGCTGACTTCGCGGGCTTAATGAGTCCTGGTATGCCAAATACCGCGTCGGATATCAGTGATAAGATCGGTCACATCATGAACTATGGCGACGGCTGGTATGGTGGTGTTTATATTGGCGCCATGTACACCTTAGCCTTTGTTTCTCACGACATCAATTACATCGTTACGGAAGCATTGAAGACTATTCCGGCAGAAAGCGAATTCTATCAATGTATTGCTGATGTGATTCAGTGGCATAAAGAACATCCGGACAACTGGAAGCGCAACTGGTTTGAAATTCAGCAAAAATGGGCTGAAGAAGTTGGCTGTCCTGAAGGCGTGCACATGCCTTACAACATCGACGCGAAAGTGAATGCGGCTTATGTTGTGCTTGGCCTTTTATATGGCGCGGGTGATTTCACACAAACCTTAGAGATTTCTACACGTGCTGGTCAGGATTCAGACTGTAATCCGGCAAGTGCCGCAGGTATCCTGGGCACGATGTATGGCTACAGCAAGATCCCTAAATATTGGAAAATGGGATTGGCTGAAGCGGAAGACATCGATTTCAAATACACTAAAACATCGTTGAACCGTGTATATAAAATGAGCTTCAACCATGCGCTAGAGATGATTAAACGTAATGGCGGAAAAGTGAGTAAGAACGACGTGGAGATTAAGGTTCAGCAACCTGTTGCCGTACGATTCGAGAAGGCTTTTGATGGGGTTTACCCAGTTCGTAAAGTGGGGGTGAACAAGCAGTTGAAAGGTAGCTATGAGTTTGAGATCGAGGGTACAGGTTTTGTACTGGTAGGTGCTGCTAAGAAAAATGAGAAGAGCATGCCTGATTTTGATATCCCGCTGGATATCTATATTGATGGTAAGAAACATGCATCATTTATACATCCGACAAACTATTTGAGGAGAAAAGATGAGATCTTTTGGGTGTATGATCTTCCAAAAGGAAAGCATAAAGTAAAGCTCGTGCAGACGGAAGAAAAGCCTGGGTATTGGGTAGATATGAATAGTTATATCATCTATTCTGATCAGCCGAATAAAGGGATTGAGCAGCATGTTCATTAAACGAGGAAAAGATCTTTATTCATAACACTGTTTGTTATATTTTAACTTGGTTAAGGGCGCTTTCGAAAGGAGGCGCCTTTTGTTGTGGCTTTACGCATGTGCATTGATAAGTGAGGCAACCCTTACTCCTTCCAAGGAATAGCGATACAATTGAAATACCATATTTAAAAATAAAGGGGTAAACGATGCCTGCTAATACAGGTTCATAAAACGATAAAGCTTAATTAACATACTTTGAATGGCTCTTGCTATAGTTTTGTGGGGTAAGATATACTGGATTGATTGTTTGAATCAACCAGATATTTTATTCCGCTCCGTGAGGGTTCGGCAGAAACTGTTCTTTGATATCCTGAAGTCGATTCGTCTTTTGAAAGCTTATTTTCTCTAAATAGAGAAGAGAAGGGTGATATAAAACCTTTCATATGCCATTGAAACAGCCACAGGAATGAGAGCTCTTGGGTCCTTTGATAACAGACCTTTACATAAAAAAGTAAGCTGCCGATTGGCAGCTTACTCTAGTTGTTTTTGGTTTTTTGTTGATTATCTCGAGGCTATCGAAGCCTACAAATTATTTATCTCTTTTCGATTCTATCTTAAGGGTTTTGCTGACTTTTTGGATTGGTCGATATCTCCTCTGACGGAATTTTCATCGTCATCAAAGACACCGGATAAACCAATGAAGGGTTCCAATGAACAGTTGATCCTTTACGATCTACCGGGATGTTCCAGCGTCTGTTATTATCCCATTCTTGGCTTCCTTCGCCCCAAAGCTCGATACGCGACTGCAATTGAATCATTTGCAATACGGTCAATCCACTCATGCTGGCATAATTGTCCACGGTCAGCGTGCTGCTTCCTGCAGCCGTACGTGCCGCCAGAAGGGTGTTTAAAGTCGTTTTCGCATTGCCTTCCGCTCCGGAACGCGCCTGCGCTTCTGCTTTCATCAAATAGAACTCCGATAGGCGCACCATCGCATAGTCAGCACGATTGCGGTTGGAAACATTTTGAGCACCCACTACGCTTCCCAATCCGACGTTATTGGCAAATTTGGAAACCCAATAGGTAGGAACCTCACTCTGTCCGCCGTTCATAAAGTTGGAAGGGCCAGGATAATAAATCGTTGGGAAATCGGTTGGTCTATTTTTATGGAAGTTCTTCTTGCGGTAGTCACGATCGTCTATTTTATTAAATAATCGGTCATCGATACGATAAGAACCACCCCATGGGTTGCTCTCTATTGCCGGGCCATTGCCGCCAAACTGCCAGCCGAAACCGAATGCTGCTTCTGGGTTTTTAGCAAAATTTAAGAATCCGGATGTCTCGGCAAGAAAGATCGGCAAAGTCAGTCCATTCACGACCACCGTTCCGGATTGTTTTTGCACATACTGGTCTTCCTTCATTAAAGAGAGTGCGCCGCTGTTGATGACGCGATCGCATGCTGCGGAAGCAATACTGTAGTATTTTGCCGGGCTAGCACCTTCGGCTTCAACTGCCAAAAGCGCTGCTTTGGCGATGACGTAATTAGTAAGTCCGCGCGTCAGGTCCGATGTGCTTGTTGCTTTGAATCCAATATTGGCCTGTGCAAAAAGTTCATCTGCGGTGGTCGCCCAATTGATAATGGAATCAAGCGTCGCTAATGCGGAAGAGCGCTCTTGCAGGGGCTGTCCCACGTCGAACTTCGTATAGATAGACATCCCCAACTTATTCGTTCCGAAGTTTTGCTGTGCGTATAGATAGCCAAAAGCGCGTATCAAATAGGCACGTCCAGAATAGTCGCGTAAGGTGATGCTGGCGTTTTCTTTCAGCAAATCCGGCGTAATAATATTGGCGACTTTATTGGCTGCCACGGTCATACTGAATGCGCGATGCCACCAGCTCGGGTTGGATGCATTATTCTCAGAGGTTATGTCCTGGCCTGAATAATAATCGTTATCCGCCGGGATAGCCCAGTTGCCGACAACAACATCATTACCTAACATCATACGTGCCGACAACTGCCCGCTCCATGTATTGTCGAGCATGTTAGAGAAGCGGAAATTATAGCCACCCCCACGCATATGTGGTGGAAGTCCATCGGCAATACTTTTCAATAAACTTTTTACTGTTTCCTCATCGGCTGTTCTCAACAGCTCCCGCACTTGCTCATCAATGATGTTATCAGGTGGGGCAATATCTAATTTCTTATTACACGATGTGGCTAACATCGCCATCATCACAAGTGCTATTAAGTATCTCATAGTTTTCATCATTAAAAGGTTACTTTTATACCAAATGAACTTGAACGTATCATCGGATAAGTATATGCGCCTACATCTAATCCTCCGACGATGGAATTGCGCGGATCTATACCACTTTTAGCAAATACCCACATATTGTCTAACGATACATAGGCACGTACGCTTGCCATCTTCGCTTTGCTTGCCCATTTCTCGGGTAGCGTATAGCCCACCGTGATATTCTTGATGTTTAGGTAAGAAGCATCGAACACCGAAAGATCCGTATAGGTATTTCCCGATGAAACCCGCGTACCATTGCTATAAATTGTACTTGCATTCGGGGAGTTCACCATAAGCATCGGGAATTTGGCATCCTGATTGGACTCATTAAATGTATTGTTCAGCAGATCTTCTGATAACATTTGGTTTCCGATGTCGGAAGTGTTGTAGATAAAGTTCCCGTATAAATTACTAAAGAAAAGGCCGCCTAATTGGTAAGCGAAGTTTGCTGCCAAATCAAAGTTCTTCCAGCGTACGGAAGTTCCGAAACCACCTATTAAATCCGGCGTAGCATCTCCATAGTCAAACATATAAGCTTCGGAATAATCTGTCGTCGAGACAACATCTCCAACTTTCGCATTCGGGAATTTACCTTGGTTTCCTTCGGTTACTAGCGCTCCGTAAAGCGGTAGACCTGTACCCTTATCCACGCCCATATATTTCGCGAAGATTACATTATAGTAATCTCCACCGATCCAACGTCTGTATGCAGCTCCTGAACCCGAACCTGTGTTACCTACAGCTCCCCAGGCATCTGCCGTAGCATACCACCACTTGTGATCGTGCAGTGCATCCTGCTGGTTGATCATCGTCTCTGGCATCTTTACTACCTTTACTTTATAATGTCCGGTATTGACGTTGACCGACCAATTGAAGTCATCGCGTTTGATTAGATCAACATTGACATCGACTTCCAAACCTTTGGACTCCAACTCGCCTTCATTTTGTAGTAAGGTGGATTGTCCGGCCATGGCATAGGAAACAGGAACATCCAATAATAAATCCGTTGTATTGGTTTTATACCAGTCTATGGTTGCATTGACACGGTTAAATAGGCTAAGGTCGAGACCTGCATCAATGGTATTCTTTTTCTCCCAGGTCAAGGAACTGTTTACTGCCGCCCCCATGGTCAGGGTATATCCGCTCGGGGCATAAGAACCCGGCGTCGTGTAACCCAAAGCACCATAATTCCAGGTTTGGTACCCTGCGTAGCGTCCAATACCATTTTGGTTACCGATGACACCGTAGCTTGCGCGAAGCTTTAAGTCGTTTAACCATCCTTTCGTCGGCTCCATAAAGGCCTCTGAGGAAATACGCCATGCACCGCCTAAGCTCCAGAATATGCCCCAACGATCTTCATCATAGCGGAACTTCGATGAGCCATCACGACGAACGGAACCTGTAGCAATATATTTATTATCGTATATATAATTTGCACGAGCAAAGTAACCTTCCATGGCCTCCTTATTTGTGCCGAAGCCAACACCAGAGAAAGTTCCTCCGTTGTTTAAGAACAAGTAGTTTCCTGAACCTGTGAAATTGTCGATAAGCGATAGCGACGCTTTGTAGTTCATGTTCTCTGTTTTCATCCAAGTGAACTCATGGCCAATCATGGCATCCACATGGTGCTTGCCATAATCATGTCCCCAATTCAATGTTTGTTGTGAGTTGAGATCTAAGTATTGTGTATGGTAGCGACCGATCATCCCCTGCTCAGCGTTAGAAGACTCTCCCCACGCTTTCGGCAAGGAAACATAACGCATATGGTAAGATTGGTTTACCGCCATCTGCACATTGAATGTGAAGTCATTCCAGAACTTTGCCTGTAAATAACCGATGGTAGAAATATCGTTGGATACATATTCAGATTGGGAGTTCTCCATCTGATATTCTAAGTCGTAGCCCATTGATGTAGATCCTCCCGCCTTTGGGGTTACAACCCCTAGTGGCGAATACTGCTGGCCTACCAAGCGAACTACCTGTGGGTTGCCGCTTGCGTCATAGACCATATTCCCATTTTCATCGCGCTCATAAATGGACGCTAATGGACGATACCCATCTGTCCAACGGAAAACGTTCTGAACGGCAGCGCCCGGATTACGCGAACTGAAACGACCATTCTGTAAACGAGTAGAACGGTTCGAGTAGGTCGCATTTATACCTGCTTTCAACCATTCGGTAATCTGAGAGTTTACATTCGAACGCACGTTATAACGCTTGAAGTTAGAGTTAGCGATATAGGAAGGATCGGATAAGAAACCGGTAGAGATAAAATAATCCGTCTTCTCTGTTCCTCCGCTCGCCGATACGGTATACTCTTGGCGAAAGCGATCTCTGTATGCGATATCTCTCCAATCATCCACATCATACAGCTTTACAGCATCTTTATTGATCTTTCCTGTTGCCGGATCAATCAAGTAGTTGTCCAGCATGGTCGCCGATCGGGTGTCTCCTGTACCGGTAGAAACATACCTTGCTCCGGGAACACGGTAATACATCCAGTTCGACAAGCCATTAGGGCCTGCGAAATTAGTCTTGCTTCCGGTATAGTTGAATAAATGCTGACTTGCAAACAAGGCTGCTTCTTCATGCGACATGTTCGGATTGCTGAAGTTGGTTTTGTATTTCTCCGTGCTACCGTACCGTACCGAGTTATAGATGCTTTCCCACATCATTTCATAGTTGTCTTCGACACCGCGAATAAGTTTTGGTTGGTTGTTAGCAATCATGTTTGCTCCTAATTTAGTGTCGAAGTCTATCTTTGTTCCGCCTCGAGCGCCTTTTTTTGAAGTAACCATGATGACACCATTTGCTCCTCTGGAGCCCCATAGCGCCGTTGATGCAGCATCCTTCAGAATCGTCACGGATTCGATATCCTTAGGATTCATCGTCGATAGGGGATTGAAACCCGCCGTCACAGGAACACCATCGATAACGATAAGCGCATTCGAGTTGTTCTGACTGGAGGATCCAATACCACGAACACGAACGCCCATATCGACCCCCGGCTGCCCATCGACAGAGGAGACTTGAATACCCGGAACAGCGCCTTCCAAGGCTTTGGTCAGCGTTGAGTTCGCCTGCGCACCAAGCACCTTTGAATCAACAGTGCTGATTGCTCCCGTCAAATCCTTCTTCTTTGCCGTACCATAAGCAATTACAACGACGTCTTCAATTTCCTGATTTGCATCATTCAGGGTCACATTGATTGTTGTATTACTGGTCGTGGTTATTGTCGCGGACTCCTTGCCAACAAGTGAGTAGCTGATCCTACTTCCCTGATTCGCCTGGATACTGTACTGTCCAGTTTCCGAAGATGAGGTCCCGACAGCGGTCCCCACCACAACGATACTGGCGCCAACGATTGGCTTTCCTTCTGTATCCCTAACTACACCGGAGTATGTCCGCTGCTGCGCCTGTGCGAACGCCATAGTTAATAACGGGATAACCAGCATCAAAATGAAACGTAATCTTCTTTCCATAGTTAATAGATTTTGGTTAGTGAATAAAAGTGGTCTTCTCTATTCAAATATACCTGAAGAACAGCGCGAAATAATAACCACAATTTGCAGGGTTTTATAATTACAAAACTTACTTATCTTTCTATATCAATATTTAAAACATTGATTTTTAACATGTTGTTACTATTTTTTTAAATCATCTTTCATATTCATTATTAAACCATCCTGAACTGTCCTGACAGTTGATTTTTGAGGAAATAACAGCTTATAGAAGAAGGGCTATGGATCGGAAAACTGAAGGCTGCGAAATGCCGTTGCAACATTCTCTATCATTAAAGCACCGCTTTCCGCATTGCGGAAAACTCGGATAAAACGATATACATGGGGTTTATTTTTCTTAAATAGTTCAGAACGCGTCAAGGTCTTGGTTTCGGCGGGTTTCGTCTTGATACTTACCAGCTTATTTTCTCGGTTGATAAATGCCGTCCGGTTAAATCCGTCTAAAGATTTCAAATCAAAATCCTTTGCGCGTACCTGACGTACAATCTTCATGAATAAGGCCTCTTCATCTACATAGTCCTGCGCATACACTGAACATAGTGCAGCCATCAATAACAACAATAATGAAAAGACTCTCCTCATAAGCGATTTATTAATAAGACGAGCAGCCGGAAAGTTTGTCCCGAAAAAAGATGAGATTTATTGAAATTAGTTAATTTCAGAAAGAAGAGCTGTATTCAGCAACTACCTAAAAATAATCCTGAATAAAGAAATCCTGTGTATTACAATAAAGAAAAGAATAGATGAACAGGTTTTTCTTATTGGTTTTTAATCGACGTTTCATATGCAAAACGGGTTTTTTCGTTTTGATATTGAACATTTCCGCCAAATCTTTCGATGCCTCAATCGCCCATATTTTTTGTTCGCCCTCCTTTACCTCCACATCATGATAATTCTTTAATGTCTCAAAGAGCGAGTTTTTTTCCAAATTATGGAGCGTAAAACGGGGTAAATCTATGTTTGAGATATAAGTCTCTTCGAATAGGGTTGGCAAGCCATCAACATAACGCAGGCGCGAAAGGTAAATGGAACCCGCTTCTTTCTCCTCTGGGGTTAGTTCAAATTCAAAGGAATCAGGCCAGGTCTGCTTAATAGGTTTCGTAATGATGGCTGTTTTTAGGTTATGCTTTCCAACGCCGGCTGTAGACCCTTTAAGCGATAAAATCCCTAGACCATTCTTCGGTTCAGAGACGATGCTGCCCTTCCCATGCTGTCTGACAATATAACCTAGGTTACTAAGGTCGTTGAGCGCTTGGCGTACGGTAGGGCGCGTGGTAAAATAAAGTTTACAAAGCTCGTTCTCCGATGGCAATAAATCACCCATTTTGTATAGCCCAGAATCGATCTGGCTTTTTAACTCTTCGAATACTTTCTTGTAGAGAGGGGTTCCCGACGATCTTTGCATAAGCTCTATATTTAGTAAAGACAAATATACTCAACAATGAGTATTTTTCAAGCCTTTTCTTGTATATACAGGTCAAAATTCGCAATTGGTTGACTATCTGCTCAAAAAGTTGTGAATGCCATATGCTATCAACCAATTTAATTACTTGTATAGACATATAAAATTTGTTAAAAAAAATAAATCGCGCCTTAAACAATAGATAAACAGCAATTTACAGTCAATCGAACAACTTTATTAAACTTTTTATATTTTATTTCTTGTATATACAAGTATTTTTATATATTTGTTCAACTAATTATATCAACGGATAAACTTAATACCGAAAATTATGAGAAGACAATAGCAATGACTATTGTAAAAATCCTTCTCCATACATGCTGAAACTTAGATGATGCATCCAAATGTTTAGCTTGAAAGATCCCTAAACCGTGCGTTCGATACATTTGGATTCATTGAACAACGACTTAAACGATTACCTAGTACCTGCCCTAAAATAATAGCGAAAAATAGGGCCCTGGAATTCTTGTGTACAAATATTCGCTATACCCCGATGCCTGGCGATTCGGGCAATGGGGTCAGAGTCAAGTTTAATTCAATCAATGTATATGGAACAGATTAGCAGCCAAGAGCAACTATCGCGAATCCTACGAGTATTCTTTATCAGCGCAGGGCTGATTATGTGTACCGGGAGCCTATCGGCCTATTCCGAGAGCGACCGCGATTCTAACTTGTCCTTGATCAAGGGCAAGTCGCTCAAAAGAACAAATGTTGCGCACAGCAACATCAATCAACAACGAACATTATCAGGGACGGTGCGAAATGCCGACGGTGTTCCACTCGAAGGGGTGAGTGTGAAAGTGAAGGGTTCAACCGCAGCGACATCGACCAATGCAGACGGTCAGTACAGTCTACAAGCCAATAATGAAGCAAACACGCTTGTTTTCAGCACCGTAGGCTATATCACACAGGAAATTGCTATCGGAGGTAGTGGAGTTACGGACGTGACGCTACAATCGGATGTGACTTCCATTGGCGATGTGGTGGTGATCGGATATGGTACGCAGAAGAAGGAAAATCTTACTGGTGCGGTATCTACGGTTACTTCCGAGGTACTCGAAAGCCGTCCGATTACCACGCTGGGGCAGGGATTACAGGGAACAGCCCCTAACCTAAACGTTACGCAAGGCAGCGGTGCCCCAGGAAAGGGTTCCACCTTTAATGTACGTGGTAATACATCCATCAATGGCGGAGGTCCATTAATTCTAGTTAACGGCGTGCCGATGGATCCGAACCTGATCAGTCCTTCGGATATCGAGAGCGTGACGATTTTAAAAGATGCAGCCTCGGCAGCAATCTACGGAGCTCGCGCTGCCTATGGGGTTATCCTAATCACCACTAAATCCGGTAAAAAAGATAAACCAGTAATCAGCTTTTCTACCTTATTCTCTTCCAATAGCCCAACAAGCAAGATCGACTTTATCGACACCAAAGATCGCATCGCTTACATGAATGAGGCGTCAATGCGGGTCAATGGGAGAAACTATTTTGATGATTTGACGATGGAAGCCATGATGGCCCATTATAATGATCCGTCAAAACCCAATTCTTTTGTGCATCCAAGCTCGAAAGATGAGTGGAGAGGAGTAGCGAATACCAACTGGGAAGATGTACTGATGAATAAAAGCTACCCAATGCAACAGCACACCGCAAGCATCACGGGTGGTTCAGAGAAGTTCGACTATTACTCTTCGTTCTCTTTCATAAAGCAGGACGGTCTTGCAAACAAGGATTTGTTTGATGAGTACTACAAGCGCTATAACTTTATGACCAACTTAAATTATCATATCAAAGAATGGATAACCGTTGGGACGAAAGTAAGTATCAACAACGGGAATAAACATTTTCCACCCAACGATCCGCAATTCAGAAACTCCTTTCCGGAAGACGGCACCATTTATCAAACCAACGTCTATTCCACACAGCCTGTAAGGGATCCAAACGGCAATTGGGGTCATGAGGGCTCTATCTTCAATCCGGCGCAAATGTTAAGCGAAGGCGGTTATCAAACCCGTCATGTAAACGATATGTGGATGACCGGTTTGGTCAAGCTAACACCTGTAAAAGAGGTGAGCATCAATGTAGACTACTCGTTCAACAATAAAGCTACTAAAGAGATGTCCTATCTTGCAAAACAGCCATTCTATAATGTCGCTGGTGAGGTAATGGGTTATTACGGCGGAAGTAACCCAAATCGAGTAACCCGTACGAATTATGACGATCGCTATTATGTGTTCAATGCATACGCAGATTATACCAAAACTTTTGCCGAGAAACACTATTTCAAGGCGATGCTAGGATTTAACCAAGAGCATGCACAATATAATTCCGTAAGTGCCGAACGTCGAAATCTGATCATTAACGAGGTTCCTTATATCAATTTAGCTTCTGGGGACCGATTTGCCTACGATGGGATCAACGAATATGCTATCCGGGGCGCATTTTCTCGTATAAATTATAGCTATGCTGACCGTTATTTGGTCGAATTCAATGGCCGCTACGATGGCACCTCCAAATTTGCTCAACGCGACAGGTTTGCATTCTTCCCTTCGGTTTCAGTCGGATGGCGTGTGGATAATGAGCCGTTCTTTGAACCGATTAAGAAAACCATAAATCAACTGAAATTCCGCGCTTCCTACGGTAACCTAGGAAATCAAAATATTGACCTGTACTACCCTTATATCGCGACCATGACCGCAGCCGAAGTAAACTACCTAATCAATGGTGACCGTCCGATGTCGGTGTATGCACCGGGCTTAGTGAGTTCGACCTTGACTTGGGAAACGGTGACCCAGAAAAACTTCGGCGTAGACTTCGGTTTCTTAGATAACCGACTGAACGGCTCTTTCGATTTCTATACCCGCGATACAAAGAACATGTTGACAAAGTCGCAAACGCTTCCTGCAGTATTAGCCGTCACAGAACCGCAGGCGAACGCTGCAGACTTGAGAACGACAGGATTTGACTTGACCCTCAACTGGAACGATCAGGTAGGCGATTTCAGTTATGGATTTACAGGAATTCTATCCGACTATCTTGCCAAGATTACCAGATTTAGTAACCCTAGCGGATTAATTTCTGATTATTATAAAGGTGCTGACATGGGAAATATCTGGGGATTAACAACCGGAGGACTCTTCCAAACTGACGCAGAGGCTCTTGCACTCGACCAGAGTAATATCAACGGCAGAAAAAGACAAGCCGGCGATTTATGGATGGTGGATATCAACGGTGATGGCAAGATCACAAGGGGCGCACAAACACTAAGCAACCCTGGCGATATGAGCATCATCGGGAACAATACGCCTCGTTATAGTTTCGGTTTGAGAACGAATCTAGCTTGGAAAGGGTTCGATATGGATATTTTTTTCCAAGGCGTTGGAAAACGTGACCTGGTAATCTCCAACTTATATTATTTGACTCAATATTCGAATGAGTGGGTTGGTATCCCGAAAGTTGCTATGGATTATTGGTCTCCAGAAAACCCCGACGCTTTCTTTCCTAGACCCATAATTGCTGGGGCAGCCGATATTACAACCGTACAAACGCGCTATTTGCAAAACGCTGCCTACCTACGCCTGAAGCAATTAACCTTGGGATATACACTTCCACAAGAGTTGACACAGAAGATTAGTTCGGATAGAATTCGCGTATTCTTCACGGGAAGCAATTTATGGACATTAACCAAAATGATTAAGATTTCTGACCCTGAACTCGCCGGACCTAGCGCTTATCCTATGTTCCGCTCGTTCTCGTTTGGAGCAAACTTCAGTTTTTAATCAACATTCATTACCTAAAGAAACTATAATGAACAAGATATACAAAATAGGTTTGTTGGCTATATTCTTAGCGACTTCCTGCAACGACGATTACCTTGAAAAATATCCCTTAGACGAAATCAGCGACGCAACATTTTGGAAAACAGCATCGGATGTGGAGATGTATGCTAACCAGTTCTATGCTACACTTTTTGACGCCAGATTGGCTTGGTTCAGCGTAGATAACGCAAGTGACAACCAAATACCAAGCAGTAGAAATATTTACACCTGGAATGAATACAATGTACCGGCAACCGATGGCGGTTGGGGAAAAGGAGATTGGTTACAAATACGTCGCTGTAATTATGCGCTTGATCGCATTGCTACCATGACGATCAGCGACCCTGCGCTGAAAAGAGCGGAGGGAGAAATACGCTTTTTTAAATCCTTTCACTACTTTGAGAAGCTTAAAAAATTCGGAGAAGTGCCTTGGTTGAACTCGAGTTTAACGCCTGAGTCACCCGAACTAACCGCAGCAAGAGACAGTAGAGAAACCGTGACGAAAAATATTCTAGCAGACCTGGATTTCGCCATTGCCAATCTTCCTGAAAGCTCCGCCGCCGACCGACTGACGAAGTATGCAGCTCTAGCACTTAAAACAGAGGTTAGTCTTTATGAAGGTACTTTTCGCAAATATCATCAAGTGGGGACTGGACATGACGAACTGTTGAGACTTGCCGCAACTTCGGCTGAACAAATCATTAATTCCAACCTATTCGCTGTTTATAAAACTGGAAAAGCAGAGCAAGATTTCTTCGATTTGTTTGTGCAATACGAGCTTAAAGGTAACCCGGAAGGCATTTTGGTACAGCGATTCATTACCGACAAAAGGATGCACAACAACGTTCGACAACTCGGGGAACCGCAAACAGGCTATAGCAAGGATTTTGTTGAGTCTTATTTGTGTGCGGATGGTTTACCGATTGCGTTAAGCCCGCTATATAAGGGCGATGCTAACTTCGCAGATGAATTTGTAAATCGAGATCCAAGAATGCGACAATCGATCTATCACGAAGATCGACCCTATCGTATTTTCGACAATGGAACGGTGAATTACAAAGAAATGCCCGAGTTCCTGAACTCTAACTGTCCAACAAGCTACTTCATCATCAAAGGATACAGTCCTTTCGAAAAGGATCGCTTACCGAGTACTTCTATTATTGACGATTTCATCTATCGTTATGGTAAAGTGCTTTTGGATTATGCAGAGGCAAAAGCGGAATTAGGCGAATGCACACAGGCCGTCTTAGATCGAACGATCAATCTTTTACGCGATCGCGTAGGGATGCCACACTTGACGGTCGCTGTAGGATTTACAGATCCTAATTGGCCGAAATGGGAGGTGCCAATTTCCCCGCTTTTAAACGAAATACGTCGAGAACGCAGAATAGAAACTTCTGCAGAGGGAGACCGATGGGACGACCTGGTGCGTTGGAAAGCAGGGAAGCTATTGGAAAACCCAAAGACTATCCTTGGTGCTAGGAATCCTGCAGATGGTAATTTACGTGTCGTTTACCCGGGATTCACAGCGAGGAAATGGGATAACAAACTTTATCTCTATCCAATCCCAACACAAGAAATTACACTCAATCCGAGCTTAACACAGAATCCAGGTTGGCAATAAGCTTCTATAAATCAAAAAACCATGAAATACTTTATAACATCCATATTTGCAGTTTTTTTCATTGCTCATTTACATGCTAGTCCTTTTAACGGTACTGCTCCGACTTTTAGAGCTGGCTTTTCGGAAAAGGATATTACTCCCGACATTGGTATGGAGCAACCTGGAAACTATGGCAAAAGCTATCATAAGAAATTTCACGACCAGTGTAAAGTCCGCGCCGTCGTTTTTGATGATGGAAGGAAGAAAGTTGCACTCGTAGGAGTCGATCTTATCTTCATAACGCGCCGTGTCGTGGAAATTACTCGCGCAGAAATAGAATCTGCCTGCGGTATTTCCGGCAAGGACATCATGATAGGAGCTTCACATTCCCATTCCTCTGGTCCCATCGCGATGTCAGAACCCGGAGATTTTGATGATGCAGATCCTTTAGTAAAAGATCTTGCCACTAATATGTCTATCGTTTCGGATCCGGGTTTTATACAGTACTTGCAACATCAAATTGTCGCAGCTGTGGTCGACGCAAATGCCAGTCTTCAAGATGCAAAACTTGCCGTGGGGGTTGGGAAAGAAGACAAAGTTGCTTTCAACCGTCGCATGCGCATGAAAAATGGCTTGACCTACACCCATCCGGGTGTAGGCAATCCGGATATCATTGATTATGCAGGTCCAATCGATCCGGATGTAGGAACTATTGGTGTTTGGGATCTAAAAGACAATCTATTAGGTATGGTCGTCAATTTCGCCTGTCATGCGACCACCAACCCCGATGGGATATCTGCGAACTGGATTGGTGCCATGGAAAGAACACTACGTGGCGTAACGGGTAATGCCGCCCTACCTGTCGTATTCATGCAGGGAGCCTGTGGCGACATTACGCAGGTAGACAATATGGCAAAACATGCAAACCCCTCGGCGGAAGAATGGTGGGAACTCGTTGGAGGTCGTGTCGGTGCTGAGGCTTACAAAACCATGTTGCTCGCAAAAAGAGGAGCAGGTTCGGACATACCATTGGATTCCAGACAGAAAGTATGGACGGTAAACCGTCGAATTCCGACAAAAGAAAAAGTCAAGAAATCGTTGGAACTGGTAAAGCAGGGACCCGAGAAAGCGGGAAGTGTGGAATGGACATTCGCCAAGGAAATCCTGCTTTTAGACGCGATGATTAAGAAAAGGCCGAAAGCGGAGGTAGAAGTGCAGGCCATTCAAGTGGGGCCGGTCGCCTTCGTTTCGAATCCTGCAGAATACTTCGTTCAATTTGGTTTGGACATTAAAAAAGCGAGTCACTTTCCGTTCACTTTTATAGTCGAACTCGCAAATGGTTGTGTGGGCTATGTACCGACAGAGGAAGCTATGGGACCAAATGGCGGAGGATACGAGACTCGATTGACCTCCTATTCCAATTTGGAAGTATCCGCTGGTCGACAAATCGCGAATACAGGTATTGAGCTCGCCAATCAGATGACGCCGGGAAAAATACCGAGTCCTCCTCCTCCCCCAGCATTTAAACAAGCCTGGGGATATGGCAATGTACCGCCTGAACATAAATAAAAAACAAATTTTTAACAAGATAAAAGATGTAAACTATTTGTTCTTGTCTACACAAGCTGTATATTTACAAGACGAGTCTGTTGAGAACGATTAAACCTAAAGATGACTCCGCAATAAACATCATACCTGAACAAATTTCACATCATATCTGTAAGGCTTTAAACTAACCTTATAATTATGGAAAGAAAAATCAATAAGCAGACAGTGAGAAGTTTCTTACTTTCTACGTTATTCATCTTATCAGCAATGCTAAGTTTTGGGCAACAGCGCAGCTTTATGGCAGGTGCTGCCACGACGGTCATTACCCCCTACCTTGGTGGTGGAATTGTTGGGAATTTTGGAATACCTCCTGAGGCTAAGAACATTCACGACGAACTTCATGCGCGGAGTATCGTTCTTGACGATGGCGACAACAAACTTGCTTTTATCATCTGTGATAATATCGGACTTGCGCGCAAGGTGTGCGATGTTGCAAAAAAAGAAATTAATGAACGTACCGGTATTCCCACATCCAATATTTTAATCGCCGGTACACATACCCATTCTGCAACGAGTGCCGAAGGGGAAGGCCCTAAGCGCCGCGGCTGGAACCCGCAGGAAGGCCTTGATCAATATCAGGATATGTTAGCACTACGAATTGCGGATGCGGTCGAAATGGCTATTTACCGAATGGAACCCGCAAAGATCGGCTGGGGCTCAGTAAACATTCCTGAACATGTCTTCAATAGAAGATGGCATATGAAAGATCTTGTCGTAAATCCTTTTGGAGAAAAAGAACCGGTAAGATTTAACCCCGGCATTGGCAATCCGGATATTGTAAAACCGGCGGGACCAACGGATCCGGAAGTATCCTTTCTATCAGTTCAGGCAATCGATGGTCGAGCAATCGCGCTCCTGGCAAATTACTCCTTACACTATATCGGAGGAGTTCCTATGCACGATATTTCTGCCGATTACTTTGCCGTCTTCGCCAATCGAATGCAAGAGTTGCTCACGCAGAATAACCCGGAAGCCCCTTTTGTAGGAATTATGACTAACGGCACTTCAGGAGACATCAATAATATCAATGTGCAAGGCGCTCCGCCAAAAGATGCTCCCTACGAAAAGATGAAATTTGTAGCAAATGACATTGCTCAAAAAGTATACAGCGCATTACAAAACGTGAAGTACCAACCTTGGCTTAAACTACAGGCAAAGCACGCGGAACAAACGCTCATCGTCCGTAAACCGACGGACAAGCAACTGTCCCTAGCGAAGCAAATCTTTTCCATGCCAGAAGGTAGCAAACCTATCAACCATCCGTTGGAAAGAACCTATGCCGAGCGTATTACGCAATTACAGAATGAATGGCCGAATGAGATATCCGTAGTATTACAAACTTTTCGCATCGGGGATTTGCAAATCGCAGCCATACCTTTCGAAACATTCGCCGAGTCGGGTTTAGCCCTCAAGTCGCAATATCCAAAGAATAAAACATTTACGATTTCTTTCGCCAATGGTTCTTATGGCTACTTGCCAACGCCAGAGCAGCATAAACTCGGTGGATACGAGACTTGGCTAGGAACGAATCGTGTAGAGGTAAATGCTTCTAGAAAAATTTTCAGCACGATTAACAACCTATTTTCTCAGATGAATTAAACAAGAACAGCATACTAATCAAAACCCAAAACGCTATGAAATCTTCAGTCTGTACCTTTCTATTATCCATGCTCTTTCTCGCAGGCAGCGCCCTGGCGCAGAGCAATTCCGCCAGCAAAGTGTTTCAGGCGGGCGCCGCAAAAAGTACCATTACTCCAAAAATAGGGTCTTCTATCAATGGGAATATGCAGGACGTGACGGTGAGGCATGTGCATGATGATATCCATGCCAGAGCACTAGTCTTGGATGATGGACAGACGAAGTTGGGTTTTGTGGTTTTGGATCTATGTATGGTATCCAGAGAAACGCTGGACAAAGCAAAACAGCGCGCTTCCGAGTTTACCGGAATCCCGGTACAAAATATGATGATGTCGGCGACACATACGCATTCTGCAGGTACTGCCTGCGGCGTGTTTCAAAGTGATCCCGATCCAGACTACCTAGACTTTATCGTCGAAAGAACTGCAGACGCACTTATTCGTGCTTATGAGAATCGTGCGCCTGCAGTTATCTCTTGGGGTGTTGGCAAGGAAGCGACGGAAGTGTTTAACCGCCGCTGGTATATGAAGCCGGGAACTGCAATGCCGAACCCCTTTGGCGGGCAGGATCAGGTGAAGATGAATCCGGGTGTTGAAAACCCAAATATGGATAAACCTGCTGGCCCTACCGATCCGGAGGTGCCCAGCATTTTCTTAAAAACGGTAGATGGTAAACCTATTGCAGTACTTGCTAATTATTCGTTGCACTATGTCGGTGGCACCGGACCAGGTGAGATCTCTGCAGACTATTACGGCGCCTTTGCCGATCGAATTGGAGACCTTGTGCTAAGCGAGAATACATTAAATGACCCTCCATTTGTGGGCATCATGAGCAATGGAACCAGTGGCGATATCAACAACATCAATTGGCCTGGAAAGAAAACAGAAGCATTACCTCAGTATGAGAAAATACGCTCTGTCGCGGATAAGGTGGCTAGCGCCTCCTACTCGGCTATTAAGAGTGCCCCTCCACAAAAAACCATCAAACTAGCGGCCAAGCAAGAAGAAATTCGATTGGGCGTAAGAAAACCAAATGCACAGGATATTAAGCGTGCGGAAGGCATCGTCGCTAAAGCGGCCGGCCCCAGCATGCAGTCTCTTGAAGAAATCTATGCACGTGAAACTTTGTTGTTAAAAGATTACCCTGATCAGGTCGACTTGATTCTTCAAGTGTTCAAAATTGGTGATTTAGCCATCACGGCCATTCCTGCGGAAGTATTCGTAGAGATTGGGCTGGAACTAAAAGCGAAAAGTCCATTCAAACCGACCTTCAACATCGAGCTGGCGAACGGCTACAATGGTTATCTACCGACTGCAAAACATCACAAATTAGGCGGCTATGAAACTTGGCGTGCGCGTTCAAGCTACTTAGAAGAAACTGCAGCAGACAAGATACTTGCTGTATTGCTCCGCCTGTTAAATGATCATAAAGCGGGTAAATAATTCCATTACAACAAAAGTCTATAATCAACTATCAACCCAATGAGATATCCAATTCTAGCCGCATCCTTACTCGTATTGCTCGTCGGCTGTAAAAAGAAACATGAGAATGAACGAATCCAACAGGCCTTAGATGCCTTTCAGCTGGAGGAGGGACTTCGAATTGAACCAGTTGCCTATGAGCCTATGGTCATCGATCCTGTAGCCTTCGCTTTTGATGAAAATCGAAGAATGTATGTTGTCGAGGATCGTGGATATCCCGATCCGGCAGAGGAAGGTGAGCCAACAACGCTCGGTAGAATCGTTTTATTGGAAGACACCGACGGCGATGGCACTTATGACAAAAGAAACGAATTCGCGACAGGACTCACTTATCCCAATGGCATCCTGCCATGGAAAGGAGGGGTCTTTATAACCTGTGCACCACATATTTACTATTACAAAGATTCTGATGGCGACGGGATTGCTGACATTAAAAAAACCGTACTGACGGGATTCAATGACACGAAGACCTCGCAAATTCGCATGAGCCATCCGACCTTGGGCTTAGACGGTTGGATCTATGTTACAGGAGGTTTAAACGGCGGTAGTATTACTTCGCCAGAGCATCCTGATCGCCCGGCAGTAGTTTACACGGCTGCAGATGGCCGTTTCAATCCCGAGACCTATGAATTCCAGGTCACGGGCGGGAAAAGTCAATTTGGCCTCACTATCGATCCCTATGGACATCGCTTCGGCACATCAAATCGACATCCGGTCATGCAGATCGTGATGGAGCCCTGGAACCTCTCGCGCAATCCGCATTTAACCTTTAATGAGATGGTACAGAATGTATCGCCAGTTGAAGCCAATGCCGTAGTTTATCCCATCAGTAATGCAGTAACTACTGCGGAGTACATCCCGGACCTCATGGGGAAATCGCATACCGGCACTTTTACTGCCGCTAGCGGTTTAGTCGTTTACAATGGAACGGCATTAAAACCAGAGCATAAAGGCAATATTTTTATCTGTGAATCGGCTCAGAACTTGGTTCAGAGACAGATTGTGAAAGAAGATGGAGCAAGCTTTACTTCCGCAATTGCGAATGAGGGCAAAGAGTTCTTAGCATCAACGGATGAATGGTTCCGCCCGGTCTATGCGCAGCATGGTCCGGAAGGTGCCTTGTATATTGTTGACATGCATCGCAAGGTGATTGACCATCCAGCCTATGTTCCAGAGGAGATGCGCGGGCAGCTGGATTTTGAGGCCGGCAAAACCGACGGAAGAATCTATAGGGTCGTACGCAAAGACTTCGACGATGGGGATGAAGACAAAACCGGAAAAGTGGCGACAGGAGCGACTAACAAAGACTTGGTCGATGCCTTGAGTTCTGCCGACGAGTGGAAAAGAGCGACAGCCTTTCGCTTACTTTTGGAGTCTAAGCCAGGAGATATCAATGACTTATTGAAAGAAACGATTGCTAAGGGTTCGAACAATGAAGGGAAATCCAGAGCGCTTTGGTTAGCTCATAATCTAGGCATGCTTAGCTTGGAAAGCCTTAATCAGGCCTTAGCAAGCGATGAACCTTCCATTCGTGAACAAGCTGTGCAAATCCTTGCTAGCCATACAAAATATGACCAGGCGAAATCTACATTGAACAAACTGGCAGAAGATCCGTCGGCACGTGTAAGATATTATGCAGCAATCGCTTTAGGGAATATCAACACGAATGAAGCTGTTCAAGCTTTAGCTAAAATTGCGGCAAAAGACGGCTCCAATAAGTGGACTCGTGCAGCTGTATTAAGCGGGCTGTCGGGTCGTTCTCAAGAATTTATTACCGCTTTTGCAAGTATGAAATCGGCCGAACCAAAAGCTTATGCCGCAGTGATGCAGGACTTAGGAAGGCTGCTCGGGCATGGCGGAACTATTGCTGAAGCCTCCGACTTCTTCCATCGCCTAGTTACTCCGGATGCTGTTGATGAATGGAAGATATCCGCCCTACTAGGGCTATCAGAAGCTTTAAACGGCAGAAAGCAAGAACTTAAACCCAATAATAAAGGACTACTTTATGCCATCAATAGCTCATCAAATGAAAGTCTAGACGGCTTCGTCGGCAAATTAAAAGAAATCGCACTCAAAGATACAGCGGAGAAACAAAGTCGCGCAATCTCACTATTGGGGTATACGAGTTACGAGCAGTCTAACGATGCCTTGCGTCAGTTGTTGGATGCTCATTATTCGCCACAGGTGCAGATTCAAGCCATCAATTCCATCGCGAGATTGCAGGATCCTAAAGGAGCCGAATTATTGACCGACAAAGCGAAATGGAAAGCATACTCGCCGAAAGTAAAACCTACTGTAATCTCTGCGCTAATCTCCAATACGAACTTTCTGCCTCTACTATTTAAAGCCATTGAAAGCGGTCAGATTGCCGCTGCAGAAATATCCTCCATCGATAGAACGCGTCTGATGAAAAGTAAGGACAAAGCGATTGCAGATCGAGCAACGGGATTATTTAAAGAGCTTGAAGGCGGAGATCGGATGGCGGTATATGAAGAATATAAAAACGTATTGAAAAATGCCAAACCAGTTGCTAAAGCAGGGGCGGCAATCTTTCAGACCCAGTGTGTTGTATGTCATACCTATGGCGGCAAAGGCGGGCAAGTTGGGCCGGATCTTTCCGGAATCAAGAATCAGCCGGCGGACGCCTTATTGTTACATATTCTGGTGCCAAATTATGAGGTTTATCCGCAATATCAATCAGTCATCGTTAAAACGAAAGACGGCAGTACCAAGTCGGGCTGGGTAGTTTCTGAAACAGACAATGGACTTACCCTGCGAACGGCAACTGGTGCTGACGAAGCTGTATTGCGCAGTAATATTGAAACCTTGACCAATTCAGGATTGTCGCTGATGCCTGATGGTTTGGAAAAAACAATGTCGAAAGAAGACATGGCAAATCTTATTGAATACCTTAAAAAGGGAGACTCTAAGTAATTTTTTCAATTTAACTTGTATATACAACTAGAATTTATATATTTGTATATATCAACCTAAAACTTAAAAGTAAAATAACCTTTTTTTACATCTTGGAGCGTTAAAATGCTCCAGGATGTATCACTTAAACTGAAATACTAATCATACATAAGGAGCTAAATTATGAGAAAATTATTCGGAATAGCCTGTCTATTTATAATGCTCAGTTCGACGGCATTAGCCCACACAGATCCTAAGAAAGATACCGATGGCGAAAAGCCCAAACCGAAAACCATTCAATTGTTCAACAAGAAGAATCTTGATGGCTGGTATATCTTTATCCAGGATCGCGGCAGAAATCAAGACCCCAAAGGAGTATTCACCATCAATGATGGGATTTTACGTATCTCCGGAGAAGAATGGGGCTGTATTACCACCGATGAAGAATACGAGAATTACAAACTCATTATGGAGTTCAAATGGGGAGATATGACCTTTGGTAGCCGTAAAAATGCTGCACGGGATAATGGGCTGCTATTTCACTCCGTGGGTGAAGATGGCGGTTATTCCGGTATCTGGATGCGTTCTATTGAATGTAATATTATTGAAGGCGGTGTCGGCGACTTTATTGTTGTGGGAGATGGTACGGATGCCTTCTCGATTACCAGTCCTGTTGCCAAAGAACGTCACGGTACGACACCTGTTTATCAAAAGGGCGGGGAACTCGTGACAGTCAACAAAGGGCGCATCAACTGGTGGGGAAGAGACCCGAACTGGAAAGATGTTTTAGGCTTCCGTGGCGCGAAGGACGTGGACAAACCTGTAGGTGAATGGAACAAATTGGAATGTGTAGTTGAAGGCGATAAAATTGATATCTACGTGAATGGAAAACTCGTAAACCAAGCAATCAACGTGAGACCTTCAAAAGGAAAGATTCAAGTACAGTCGGAAGGCGCAGAAATGTTTGTTCGCAGACTCGATATGATTCCATTGAAAGCGGCCAAGAAATAAACCTAAAAAAACAATGATATGAAAACAATACTTTCCGTGCTCAGCCTGGCCTTTTTGCTCTTAAGCAACCAATCGATGGCACAATGTAAGCAACTCTTTAATGGCAAAGACCTTAGCGGTTGGACGATTCATGGTACCGAGAAATGGTATGTGGAAAATAAAGAGCTTGTTTGTGAAAGCGGGCCAGATAAAGGTTATGGTTATTTATCAACAAATAGTCCATACAAAGACTTTGAACTATCCGTTCAGTTCAAACTGGAAGCCAATGGAAATTCGGGTGTATTTATCCGCTCGGACATCGAGGGCGTAAAAATAAAAGGTTGGCAAGTGGAAGTAGCGCCGCCAGGATTACATACCGGTGGTATCTATGAATCCTACGGTCGAGGATGGTTAATCAAGCCTACAGACGAGGCTCAAAAAGCATTAAGCCCGGACGGTTGGAATACCATGAAAATTTTAGCCAAGGGAAATATGATAACGACCTGGTTGAATGGCAAGCAAATGGTGCAATTAGACGATGAGAAGATCGGCCAGGCCAAAGGCTTTATTGCGCTTCAAATCCACGACGGTGGTGGCATTAAAGTGAGATGGAGAGACATCTGTATTAAAGAACTATAAAAGGCGAATCAAGCTATGGAAAAGGAAAACAATAAAGTACGTGTGCTGGTCGTAGGATGTGGCAACATGGGCGCCTCACATGCTTGGGCATACCATAAAATGGATGGATTTGAAATATGCGGCATTGTATCCCGAGGGAAAAGCAAAGAGGTCCTGAACGAGAAAATGGGCAATGTCTATCCATTATTTGATGACTTTGAAACAGCATTAGCGGCAACCAAACCCGATGCGGTCTGTATATCTACTTATCCGGATACGCATGAGGAATATGCGGTAAAATCTATGGAGGCTGGAGCACATGTCTTTGTAGAAAAGCCAATTGCAAGTTCTGTAAAAGGCGCAGAACATGTTCAGGAAGTAGCCCTAAAGACCGGAAAGAAACTGGTGGTGGGCTATATTCTAAGACATCATCCTTCCTGGATCAAGTTTGTCGAGATGTCAGGAGACCTTGGCAAGCCCTTAGTGATGCGCATGAACCTGAACCAACAAAGCGATACAGCGATGTGGACCTTGCACCGAAACCTGATGGCAAGCTTAAGTCCTATTGTAGACTGCGGCGTACATTATATCGACGTCATGTGTCAGATGACTCGGTCTAAACCGACGCAAGTGTATGCTATCGGGGCCAGACTGACAGATGAAATCCCGGCAGATAATTATAACTATGGCAACCTTCAGATTCGATTCGAAGATGGTTCGGTAGGTTGGTACGAGGCAGGATGGGGACCGATGGTATCCGAAACAGCTTTCTTCGTAAAAGACGTGGTTGGTCCGAAAGGTTCGGTATCTATCGTTGCTAAAGAAGCGGGCGGTACAGGCAAGTCAGGATCCATCGAAGCACATACCAAGACGGAATCCATCTTACGCCATCATTCGGCGCTGGATGAGAACGAAAAGTTCGCTAAGGAAGACGAGTGGCTCGACCTGACCGATGAGCCGGATCATCAAGGCTTATGCGATCGCGAGCAGGCCTATTTCTTAAAAGCGATACAAGAAGACATCGACCTGAGCGATCATATGGAAGATGCCGTAAATAGCTTAAGAATAGCTTTTGCGGCTGATGAATCGGTGAAGACTGGGCAGGTTGTTCGCCTATAACAATGAGAATGCAAGTTCAATCAAACATAATTTCCTAAATCAAAAGAAGAGAAATGAGAAAAAAGAGCATGTTGGCCGAGGGCTGGTGGGATTATACGACCATCGATGAACAGATTATGCGCGATGCAGCACAATTGACGGCAGAAGATATTTTACAGCTTTCCAGACCGGGGTTTAAAGTCATTTTTCATGATACACTGGAGTCTTTTTACCTGGCGGAGGCCTTGCAATATATAGAAGCCTGGCAACAAGCCACCGCTTCCGCTCCTGCGGGCATTTGCGGTCCTATTGGGCCGACCGAACAGCTACCATTAGTTGCTCAGCTGGTAAACAGCTTGAATATATCCCTAAAAAACTGTCACTTCTGGGGAATGGATGAATGGTATGAAAACGGAGCAGAAGTTCCTGCTACACATCCCTTATCCTTCGTGAAAGCAAATAACGATATGCTATTCAACCATATCAAACCAGAGTTGCGCATGCCGGATGAAAATATACATTATCCGCTGGCATCCAACTTAGCAGAATATACCCAAAGCTTTGATGAGTTTCGCTGTGTGACGATGCAAGGTGGGCAAGGCGATGCCAAACACTGGGCATTCAATGATCCATTACAACGGAGCGGCAAATATGCAGATAACCCGCCGACGGTAGAAGAATATAGAAACCTAAGTGCAAGAATCGTCGACCTCCATCCTATTACCTTGATGCAGAATGCAAGAACTTCCGGAGGCGGCTATGTCGTTGGTGTACCGCAGCAGGCTACGACGGTTGGACCTGTTGAAACTTGGAAAGCCGAGCGTGTATCCATTTGGCAGGCCGGAAATCATGACAATGCTTTCGGCATGCGTCTGACACCTTTTATGATATCCAAAGGAATTGTAGATACCGCGGTTCCAATGTCGCTTTTAGCCGATCACCCGAACGTAGAATTTCATTACTACCGTCCGGCAATTAAATCCGTAACGACCGAAATGCACTAAGCTGATTATGACGAACACAAATAAAACAGTATTAGCCATTGTATCACATCCTGATGACGCAGAAATCAGTTGCGCAGGGACTTTAGCGCTCTTGAAAGACAAGGGTTGGAATGTTGTGATGGCGACTATGACACCGGGAGACTGTGGTACGACAGTACATTCAAGAGCAGAAATAAGCAAGATTCGAAAGCAAGAAGCAGCAGATGCCGCTGCCATGCTGGATGCAGACTATCATTGCTTGGAATGCGACGATGTATTTGTCATGTACGACAGAGAAACTATCGTCAAAGCCATAGCTTTGATTCGTAAAACCAAGCCGAGTGTGGTTATTACCATGAGTCCATCCTGCTACATGGTTGACCATGAAATGACCAGTAAGATTATTCAGACAGCCTGCTTTAGTGCTGGCATCATGAATATTGAAACGGAAGGCCTAGAACCCTATTTCTACACTCCGCATCTCTACTATGTAGATGCGATGGAAGGAAAAGACCGCTTTGGAAAACCCGTTGAGCCCGGTATGATCGTGGATATCTCGTCCAAGATTCAACTTAAAGAAGCTATGCTGGCTTGCCATGCCTCCCAAAGAAACTGGCTTCGTGATCATCATGGAATGGATGAATACATTATCGCGATGAGGAGCTTCGGGGAAAAACGAGGAAAAGAAATAAACGCAAGTTATGGTGAGGGATTTAGACAGCATTTGGGCCATGCCTATCCGCAGAACAACATCTTAAAAGAGGAGCTCGGTGACTTAGTCCATGAGCGTTAAAAAACAAATTGGATAAAATACTAACCTAGACACATGAAATTATATCGCTTAAATCGACTATTTAACAACGAGTCGGGCAACTGCTTTGACGTCGCTATAGATCATGGCTTTTTTAATGAATATGCTTTCCTCAATGGAATTGAAGATGTAGAAAAAGCCGTTGAAGTACTAGTGGATGCTGCGCCCGACGCAATACAGCTTACTGTGGGTCAGGCAAACTACTTACAAAGAATTCCGGGTCGGCATAAACCATCCTTAGTGTTGAGAACGGATGTGGCCAATGTTTATGGAAAACAACTTCCGCGCAGCCTATTTAGCAGGATGATCGAAAACCCGGTCGAACAAGCCCTTCGCTTAGATGCGACCTGTGTAGTGGTCAACTTATTTAGCATCCCCGATGAACCCGAAGTGACCGACCAGTGTATACAAAATATATTGAAGATTAAACCCGAAGCCGAGCGCTACGGGATGCCGTTAATGGTAGAGCCTTTGGTATTTCGTCCGAATAGCGAGGCTGGCGGTTATATGGTCAATGGCGATCCGGAAAAAATAATCCCATTAGTGCGTCAGGGCGTAGAACTAGGTGCTGATATTATCAAAGCCGACCCTACGGACGATGTATCAGTCTATCACAAGGTGGTCGAAGTAGCGGGTGATATTCCGGTTCTTGTGCGCGGCGGTGGAAAAGCTAGCGATCAGGAAATTTTAGAACGTACGTATCAACTGATGCAACAAGGCGTCTGTGGAATTGTCTACGGAAGAAATGTGATACAGCATGCTAATCCCGCAGGGATGACTCGCGCGTTAATGGAAATAGTACACCATGGCGCAAAACCAGAAGATGTTATTAGCTTATTAAAAGACGGAATATGAAAACGGTAAATGTCGGTATTATCGGCGGAGGCTTAATGGGCAAAGAGGCCGCCAGTGCATTTGGAAGATGGTTTGCTTTGAAAGATTTTCCTGTTCAGGTTCAATTGACCGCAGTATGTGATATTGATCAACAGGCTTTAAGCTGGTACAAGCAGATAAGTAGCGTCTCGCTCTTAACGACGGACTACAAGGAGCTTATCCATAGCGACCTGGTCGACGTGGTTTACATCGCTGTACCCCATCATATGCACGAATCGCTGTACATCGACATCCTGCAGGCGGGAAAAGATCTATTAGGCGAAAAGCCTTTCGGGATTGATCTTGCCGCAGCGAGAAGAATTGCGGAAGTCGCCAACCAACAAGGTCGGTTTGCGCGATGCAGCTCTGAAATGCCGTTTTTTCCTGGACCTCAACGCGTCGTCGCCGAAGTAAAATCGGGACGATTAGGAAGAATTATAGAGATTAAAGCTGGTTTTCTCCATGCCAGCGACATGAACCCTAACAAACCCATCAACTGGAAGCGACAATCTGCTTATTGTGGTGAAATTGGTGTAATGGGCGACCTGGGCATACATGCGCTCCATATTCCCCTCAGATTGGGTTGGAAACCACAATCACTGTATGCCCATTTACAGAAAATTATCACCGAAAGACCCGATGGCAAAGGCGGGATGGCAAATGCAGACACCTGGAACAATGCAACGCTGAGCACACGCGTGCAGATGGAAAACGGAGAAACTATTCCAATGTCCTTAGAAATGAAACGCCTTGCGCCAGGAGAAACCAATACCTGGTTTATTGAAGTGCTAGGAACGGAAGGTGGTATTCGCTATAGCACAAAAGATGTAAAAGCACTTTGGACCTATAATTGGAACGGAGGTAAAGAGCAATCCTGGCAACGCGTTGATCTTGGGTTTGAGGTGCCATTTCCAACCGTTACGGGCGGAATCTTTGAACCTGGATTTCCTGATGTTTTTCAACAAATGCTTGCGGCATACTTCGCGGAACGCGAAGGAGAATTGGCCGGGAGATTTGGCTGTGTAACCCTAGAGGAAGCCATTGAAAGTCATGAGGTCTTCGCAGCAGCCTTGGAATCACATACAAACAATAAAACAGTTCTATTAGCTCAGGAAGTCGCAGTAAACTAAGTCTGCGCAATGAAAACAGATATGATGGATAAAAAAACAAGATCGGGTATACTTGCTGCCGGAAGTTGGATTCTGGACGAGGTAAAAGTAATCGATAAGTTTCCGGAAGAACAATCGCTCGTCAACATCCTGGATGAGTACATCAGCAATGGTGGTTCGGCCTACAATATCCTGACGGACTTGAGACAACTCGGAGCAAACTTTCCCTTGGAAGGACTGGGACTCGTAGGCAATGACTTCCACGGTATCCGCATTGTCGACCATTGTAAACAGATCGGCATAGATACCCAACAAATTGCCATGATACCCAATGTGTCCACCTCCTATACCACCGTCGTATCTGTAAAACCAACGGGCAAACGCACTTTCTTTCATCATCGAGGTGCAAGTGCACAACTTTCTCCAAAACATTTCGATTTTAAGAAGTCCAATGCGCGAATCTTTCATCTGGGTTATTTGCTCTTGTTGGATAAACTAGATGAAATAAGAGAAGATGGCCGCACAGATGCTTCCCACCTATTAGAGAAGGCGAAAAATGCCGGTTTTAATACCTCTATAGATTTGGTAAGTGAAGATTCCGACCGCTTCCAATCTGTCGTTCCAAGCTCGCTACCTTATGTGGATTACCTCTTTCTGAATGAATTTGAAGCGAGCAAGCTTTCCGGAATCAACTTAATGAATATTGAAGAGCCGCAGCAAATGCGAGCTCAATGTATGGAGGTTTGTAATTATCTGTTTGAGCTTGGTATCAATCAATGGATCATTATTCATTACCCCGCAGGTGTATATGCAGCACATCGAGAGGGGGCTCGATTATTCCAGCCTAGCGTTAAGCTAAAGCCAGAACAAATCGTCGGAAGTAATGGTGCAGGTGATGCCTTGGCCGCAGCCATCCTTTATGGAATCCATGAAGCGTGGCCAATGGAAGACAGTCTTAAGCTCGGTGTATGTGCGGCGGCAGCTAGTCTGACACATGTGACCTGTTCTGATGGAGTATTAGAAGTACAGGCATGCTTGTCGCTCGCTGAGCAATTTGGCTACCGCGCTTTAAAATAGATCATAAAGCTGTTTCTCTCCAATCTTTTTAAAGTCCTAGCTTTCTAGTTTTAGAAAGAAAGCCCAATGCGGATATAAGGCAACACGGCTTCTTTACTAGCTCCTACCGTTGCTTGAATAGTCATCAGGTCGCCAGGCATAAAATAGACCCCGCCTCCGGCACCCATATGCCAGCTGTCGGACTGCTCGTTGGGCATCCAAACTCGACCAATATCATAGAAACCAATCAAGCCGACTGTTCCCGGGAGTAAGTAAGAACTAAAGTTCGCCAACTTCAAACGCGCATCCAGATTATTGTATAAAGCAGTTTTTCCGGTAAAGCGTTGGGAGTTGAATCCGCGCAGACTCATTTCTCCTCCGATCTGCGCATGTTGATAGAAGTATGGATCGCCAAATACAGTTTGCATCCCAGTGCGGTTTGCAAGCGTCAGATAGTCGTTGAAAACTGTTTTATAAAGGCTTAGGGAGCTCTCTAAAGCTGTAAAATTCCTTTCTTGACCTCCTAGCTCTGCTTTCCAATCAAACCGTGTGAATAGACGCAAACCCTTCTTCGCATTCACCTTATTATCGCGTGTGTCAAAATCAAAGCCAGCCGCTAGCCCGGTAAAGAATTTTGTTCCAAAAATAGCTTCCTCTGGATTGGTCTGATTAAACTCATTAAAGAAATGTTCTTCATTCTTATCGGCCTTACTGTGGTACAATTCAGACGTGGACCCATAGAATATGCGCGCATTTTTTACCAGTTCGTATCCTAGGAATATATCTGCATTAACGTAATCATATCGGTTCCTGTAAAAAGAAATCTCATGCTTTTCATCTTTTAGATAGACGGTGTTATTACCATATCCGAAGAAGTTACTTTGATTGAAGGGGCCTAAAGCACGCAGATGAATCTGCAAGTCCTGTTCCCCTACAAGTTTTTTAACATCACCCTTATATTCCAATATAAAAGATTGACGTCCTGTTAGGTAATTCGCCAAAAACTCATGTCGATAGGCGTAAGGGCTTTTACGAAATCCTTGATTTTCGATGAGGTATCCAAGACCGAAAATAAGCCCTCTATCCACACCATAATTGAGATTGACTAAAACTCCCTGGCGGTCATAAACAAAATTGTCGTACTGATAAGCATTTACAGTTGTATCCTTTTTCAAACGAAACTTCGCCATGCGCATATTGTCAAAGTTATTCGCTGTGTCAGCTTTATTATCATAGATATAAAGCTGGTTACCTTTGCCAAAACTATCGCCAGCAGCGAAGATATCGTGTGACTTTCCACCGATTAAGCGCATTTTAATAGGCGATTTCCCACTACCATGAACCTTATATTCATCTTCACCGGCAATACCGTAAATTCTTATCTCTTTGGTTTCCGAAGGTAAGAAGCGTCGTTTCATGATTCTGGCTCCCTCCGTCCCATCTTTCTTCTTGTTATGCACATCTACAGTGATACTGCCGTCCTTGTTGTAGTCGACATCGATAAACTCGCGTTTCGCAGATAACGGGATGTCCACAACCTTGGCTAGGGACATGTAATATTCATCGACGGTGCTAGCCAGGTGATCGCGACGCGAGCGGATATTAGTCTCTAACTCTGCAGCACTTAACTTCACAATCGTATCCGGCATCTGCAGCATGGCTTGATGAATCAAAGAGTCCGTCATCACCTGTTGAATCTGCTTCACTTGCTCCTGCCATCCCTCGCGATCTAAATGATTAATGAAGAAACGGTCGAAGTGGCGCGCATTAAAATTCCAATGTGCGACGTTGCGGATATGTGGACTAAAGGGCTGTACATTAGCCTTTAGCCACTGATATGAAAGTAGGATCGGGAAAACACCTGACGTTTTATAGTAAACCTTATCACGATCTCGAGGAACCGGACTGTAGGTTTTCTTACCTTTCTCTTTCTCGGGATCCCAGCGCCAGTTGTCCTCATGTCGATCCCAATCGCCCAACACAAAGTCTAAGAGCCGCGCTCTGGCCGTTAGCTTCTGATCTACTTTCGTATCATTATCTTCCAACAGTTTTTCAATAACTTTCGCCGTATTGTCTGTTTTTTCATTTTCAAAAGGCATTCTCGCCTCGAACATGTAAGGTCTATTTTTAAAGATTGGTTGATATTCACCTAATCCTGGATCGTCCGCTACATACACTAATTCCGGTGCTGAATGTGGAATCTCAAGTGCTCGATTAAATGTTGGAACCGTAAGTGCTCCGAAAGGATGCGCAATGGCGATCTGGTCTTGCACGATGTCTTTGGCGATGGTTTTTCGAAGGCTTTCCGGCAAGCTGCGCTCTGGATATTTTTGTATAGAGCGTAGCACCCACTCCACACCGTTAGGATCAGCCAAGCGCAAGGATTGTGTTTGCATCCCCCCGCCGAGTTTCACTATTTTTAGGCCGCCTCTTTCTTTCGACAGATCCATGATGCGCATTTTTACTGGCGTATTATAAAGCTTACGATAGCTATCGCCTAACCAAAAGCGATGCACCGCGCCTACTTGATCATATTCCGACGCGATAACTGTCGTTATGCTATCAGCCTGTTGCGCATTACTTTTCAATACGCCCAACAGGAGACATATAACCATTAAATTTTTGATAGATACAAGCCTGAGTGCTGCCATTATCCTGTAGTCTTATAAATTTACTTTAATACTATTTTCACGCGCATCGCTTTCAGATCGCTTACGCCCTGAAGGTTCTCTAATTGCACCTCCTCAATATGTGGTTCAATCAATCCCATATGAGCAACTTCCTGCAAACAAACACGAAGTTCGCGTGCGATTTGACTTCTGCTGTAGACTACAGCAATATGGCCTGGCTGTACTAAACGCTCCGTTGTATTTAGAATCAAGGCTTTGTCTATGCGTTTCTTAATAATCTGATACCTGATGTTATAAGATCCTTCCACGTCAAACCTACGCTCATCCTCTCGAAAGCTAATATCAATAGGATTCGGATGGATAAAGATCAATTGGGTGGTCTCTAAGGGAATGCTGAGTGATGTTTTTAACCGATGGGTTTTCTGGCCAATCTTTGCAATGCTAATAATCTGCTCCTTACGGATCTGATTTAACATACTCATTTTGAAAATACTCCTGGGAGAAATAGATTGCCCAACGTATAGGTCATACTCCACACCGTCCGTACGGAACGTCTCAAAATAAGACGGGAATATTTCCTGAACCTGTGCGTTGAAAATGTTCATTTCCGCTTTAACTACCTGATTTATCTTTTGCAGCGAACGCTCAAAAGACTCGTTGCTCGAATTCATGTCTTCATAGCTATACTGCAATTTACTGCGGCATTGAGCCAGAGAAGCTTTAATTGACGGCTCTGCTTTTTCGAGTTTGTCTAAAAAGTTCGGAACATCTTCTTGAAAGAAAGACAGAATATCCAATAGATAGTGCTCCAAATTGGAACCATTCGCCCAATCATTGACCTCATCAAACCGCTCGACGAATGTTTTATCAACAGACAATACGCCTCTATCTTTCATCCGGTCGATCAGACTGGCTACAAAATTGACGCGCTGCAGAATGTCTTCTCTATAGGATTTATTGCGCAAAATACTGGAGTCTTTCACATCGACCGCAGCATAGAATGGATACACTCTGTTGAATACGATCTTTTCAAGTTCCGGTTCCAAGCTTTGGTGAATAACCTCGCCTAAATATTCTGCAGCAACCTGATTGAATTTCCATTCTACAGCAGGCTGAAGTGACGTATATTTATGAAGAATAACATTGTTGAGCTCACTTTTAAAGGATAACACAATATCGTATGCTAATTGTGCTAAAAGCGCGTAAAACGAACGTACCTGAATGAGCATATTGCGATTTAAACGAGTTTCATCTCTAGTGTAGAGCTCGAAAATTCCCACCAGACCATTATTGTGAATTAAAGGGAAGCAGATATAAGAGGTTAATCCGGTTCTTTGCAAACTTCGTTTCAGCTCGGAAGACCGCGATTCGACACCTTCTTCCACACCAAACGACAGGATGTAAGGTTCGTCTAAGTATTTCATTAGTCCACCTTGCATAATTTCTTTGTCGTAAAATACGGAATCGCCCAATAGCATACTATCCTTAGCCATATCCGAAGAAAGCACGGGGATTCCATTGAGTTTCAGGATCGGATAAAAGGACGACTTGACGCCTTCGAAATTGACGATGTTTGCCAATATATTGTTCAGCAGGTTGAGCCCATCCGCCCCTGTATAAATACTGATATTGTTTATAAGGGATTGTAGCTGCTCAGCAACGAAGGCTTCATGGCAATCTACAAAAGAGCATATTGTGAAACCTGTGAAAGAAAACTGAGAAATATCAAATGCTTTGAGTATAGGTTGAATATCCTTAAATGTCAGCGAATCTTTATTCTTTATAGACCTCAAGTTGAGCTTAGGGAGTTCCGCCTTCGGTTGGATATCGACATAGGAATAGTCTATTTCCAACTCGTAATATCGGTTAAATTGACCGTTTCTTTTTACAAAACGTAATTTACTATGTATCGCGGGAATATCGTAAAAGCGTTCTAATATTAATAGATAAAGCTGTTTATTGACAAATTCCACATCCAAGAAGCTATTGCTATTCGTTGATTCAACGCGTTGAAAATCCTCATCGATTAAATCGTAAAAGTCTTGGGTGCCGAAAAACACTTTATCGGGCACAGGAAAACCCAATGCCCATTGCTGATTCTTTTTCTTAGAAACACCTTTTGCGAGGTGGTATAAGCTTTCCAGGAGTTCCTTATAGGAAGCAAGGTTATCTTCCGTAATATCCCCTGATTGTTTTATCTTTTCCAAAAGAAGTTCACTCGCAATCTTAGGCACCAGCATCCCTTCCTCTTGCTCGGCCAGTGTTTTTTGCAAGTGATTAAGGAATGGCCACAGTGACAGCGATTCCTCTAGTCCTTCTGCTGGAAGCACATTGCTATCAATGCGCCTAGTTTTGATTAACATATTGCTTTATCGTGGTGCTTTTAATGTGTTAATTGAAATGGTACTTCGGCCTCAAACGCTTTTGTCAAGGAGTCTTGCGGTTCGTCAATATAAAACTGTATCCGCAAATCGCCGTTATCTAGACAGTCTATCACACTAAATCCCTGTTTGTTATATCTGAATTTTAAGGCTTTATCCTTGCGTATTTCTGAAGTTTTAGCGCCCGATCCGCTCACGACCTGATGCATACCTTCCTTATCAATGTATTGCAATCCATGATCATGTCCAGAGACAAATATTAAGTTTGGATGAACCTTTCCAACCTCGGTAACTCGTTCAATAAGGTCGGCATATAAGGGATGTTTGATATCTTCCGGGGAGGCTAGGGCTGTTGAGCGAAAAAGAGGATACAATGATCCTAAACCGGGCAAGGGCAAATAAGCACCCTTCCAAAGACGTGTCAATGGAAAGAGGTGGTCGCGCCAAGTGTACTTTAAGGCATGCTCGCCAAAGGTAAGCATAGGGTGATGCGATATAAGAATAACGCGTTTGTCCTTATGTTCCTCAAGCAAGCTGCCTAGCGCAGCGATGAAATCATCTTTGTCTTGCTCTATGCTACGTCCATGATGTGGAAATAGCCAGTACTCGCTATCATAGGTAATTATCGTTAGTCGCTCGCTGACATGGATAGCCTCCGGGCCAATTGTACCAGCCTTAGGAATAAACTTTAATCCAGGATCCTTTTGGTCTAAAATAAATTGCTCCTGCGCTTTCAGTTTCGCTAGCCCGTCTTTTTTTGATTTATCCCAATCGTGATTTCCCGCCAGAAAATAAACCGGTACATCGATTTTCCTAAACCCCTCGTATTGAGATTGCAGGATCTTTGCGGTTTCAATGTTCTCCGGTGCAGACAAAGCCATCCCAAACTCATAGATATTATCTCCTACAAAGAAAGCCGTCGTCTTATCAGCTACCTTTAATGCATGCGATTTTTCGATCAAAAAAGTTTGCTTATTGTTAATCTCTCCGGCATCACCAAAAACAATAAGTCGGTGTTCCAGCTCTTGCGCAAAGCTGTAAAAACTGATAAAAATGAAAAATAAAAATAGTATCCTACGCATTAGGGTTGCTTATTGTATTGAAATAGCAAAGCATTCTTGGCCTTATTTTTTTCGCTGCTGATAAACATGCGATTTTCCTTGTCGAATGTGATTCCTTCAGGCTGTTCAAATTGTTTCTTTTCAAACCTGATCACTTTTTTCGGCTGAAACGTATCATCGGTAATCAATAAGAGTTTATCAATGGATGATAGCACGTACCATTCATTGCTACTGCTTCTTTTGCTGATCGAGGATGGTTTTAACGATTTGACAGATTTACCGTCTAAAGCAGCAACCGCATCCAGATTAATCTGGAAGTTTTCTTTCAGGCTCAGTTTTCCTGAAGCATCCACATTCACAATATATCCGGAAACAGCTGGATTTCCTTTATCGAGGCTACATGTTTTGCACAAGACATATAGTGCCTTACTTTCTGAATCATAAGACATTGATTCGTATTCGCCTTTCCCTAGCTGTCCTTCAAAAATTTGCACTTCGGTCTTTGCCGCCTGTAGGTCGACCGGAAAGCTGTAGATTGCTCCATCGCTGCGAAGTACAAAAAAGAATCGTCCATCGGTGGTAATTTCTTCATAATCGCCAGCGTCTGCAAATACATATTCTGACGTGATCTTCTCATCCGTGAGATTGTATGAATACACGATCCCACTTTCATCCTGAATAGCATAAAGTATTTGGCTGTCGGCTGGCAAAAAAGTAATGCCCGATATCTCATTTAACTTCTTTGGAAGCACATAGGTTTTGTCGGCTTTGAGGCCGGCGACTTCCTGTTTTTCTGTCGCCTGCTGCGTATTATTCTTTGTGGGAGACTGACATGAGGCCAGTCCCGAGAATAGCATCATGCTGAAGACTAACTCTAATTTCATACTATTTCGCAATTAAAATTGCCACACAAAAAGCAGCAAATGAGACGATAAGCCCTAGCATAAACACACCGTAAGCATATCGTAATAATTTATATTTCCGCCCTAAAACAACCCCTTGGGAATAGACATCCTTAGTCAACATTCCGTAAAGGAAGTCTTTATCGTCCATTGCTTTGTTCATCGCACCTTGGTACTCGTCGAATCGTGTTTTATAGAAATTGCCAAAGAATAACAAGTTGACGGTTTTATTTGACACATCTTGCTGTGTAAAATGTCCATTTGGAATTTTAGGAATGGTCGCTAAGATGGCAAGGACCATTGTTGTCACCGAGCAGGCCATTAAAGAAACGGTCGGCACAATCAAATGTGGGTTACTGTCTAATGCTTTCAACAACACAGCAACGATAATCGAAAGAATAATTGAATTTACAGTTAACAGTATATTCGATTTGTTATCTGCCATATCGCTTAGACGTTGGCTATTCGCGGAGGTAATTCGAAACATGGTTTCGATTCCACGCTCTGGTTTCTTAAGCTTGTCGCTCTCTACCTCAGCTTTCGATTCATTTTTCTTCTGCTTTTTCAGCTGAGCATCTACGTTGATGCGTTTGCCTTCGTTTAATTTTTGCTGTGCATATTCCGTATGATATTGATGCTGCTGCATCAATTTAATGGTCTTCTTACGCCAGTCGTTTTTATCAATTTTCGCCTGATTGAATTGTTCGGCTTCCTGATGCATCAGTTTATTGCGTTCATCAAACGCCGCGCTTCCCAAGTGGAAGAGATCCGCATCGCAAAGGATCTGCTCCAAAAGTGTTCTGGGTGACTGTGGCATCTTCGTCGCAACGATACATCCCTTCACTTTCGCGATAACATTTTCGTCAACTTCCTCGGACTTCAAGAATTCCTCGGCACATGCTGCACCTCGGGCTTCATGATCCTGTGCACCTCCAAAAAGATAACCGATATCATGAAAGTAAGCCGCGCAAGTAACAATAAAACGATCCTGATTATTGAGTTGATAATGTGCTGCCATTTCCTCGGTAGCTTCTACAACATCGTTCGTGTGAAGGGCATTATGAAAACAATATTTACCGCCTTGCTCGCTGGTTAATTTGCCTATATGATCCCGTGTTTTGAGTAATAAAGACTCGTAATCCATATCAATACTTTTATCGCTTGACTATTAGGGGTCTAAAATACTGAGATTATTTGTTTTAAGTGTATTGAACCCTAAAAATGACCAATAATAAGCAATTGTAATTGTGGTTTTTGCTTAAAAACTAAGGGATAGTTTCTTAAAAGAAATTTATCTGTACTTCCCCCCATTTAAACTCCGCAGCAGAACAGCAGGATAGGTGTTCCCCTCGGCAGTCCCTTTTCCTTCTATAAACGCACCATAGGTGATACTATCTCCGAAACACAAAATAAGCATCTTCCTTTTCAACAATCTCTTTTCCTTCAATTGCTGAGCAAAATACTTTCCGATGATTTCATAACCCTGAGCTGTCGGATGAACACCATCGTCTACCGAATAATTCCTACTGTTCACCAATAAAGATTGTTTTGTCCTGTAGTCAGTGCCATACTTTTTGAACTCTTCATTTAAGGGGATGAATCCGAGCTGCTCGGCAGCGGCAAAATCTTTCAACTCTGCATTCAGCGCATCGATTTTATCATTAGGTTTTATTGGAAATTTGCTAGGGTCGTGCCGCTTAAATAGATAGGCCTCTTCCACAGGTAGAATGCTCGAAACAACGATCTGGACTTTTGGATTCCCCGTTCTTATCTTTTCGATGATGCTACGAAGGTTTTCAAAATACTTCTCTAAGCTATTGAACTTGCCGGAATTGATCATATCGTTGGTTCCGACCACTAACAGCACTAAATCTGGTTTATTGGCTACCACGTCTTTATCCACACGAGCCAACAAATCGGATGAATTATTACCTGCTACACCCTTGTTCAGCACTTGATATTGAGCGCGACAAGAATTGAACAGGCAAATAATTATAATAGCCAAAGCGTATAGTAAATTTTTCATCTGAGTAAAGGTCAAAAGGTTGATTATGTTAGTCCACGCGGCAAAAGTAGCTAAGGGGAAGTTATAAATAATTTCTGGCTTATGGAATAATCGATTAGAAAAGCTATCTAAACGCTGTTGTTTTCAATTGTTTTAATTATTTTCGTTAAAGTGTTGTTGTCAAAGCTTTCTTGATAACAAAATAGGCTTCAAAATTAAAACTATGAATTTAAACCTTATGTTCACTAGAAATCTGTTCTTTTTGCTAGCCCTGTTCATTACGACATTCCTTTGCGCATGCGAGAAAGAAAAAACAACTACTACCATTCCTGAGGATCGTGAAATGAATCACCCGGATTGGATTAATTTGATCCTCACAGGTCAACAACGCGGTATAACGGCAATCTATGGGAATTATGAAGACTCTCTCTTGGTTGCTACACAGGGAAATATCTATTTGACAACCAACCAAGGGAAAGATTGGCGTCGCGTATTTAGTGGCAGCATAGGTATCTCGGGGATTGTGAAACATAAGGATCAGCTGGTGGCCTTAAGCAGTTTTAGCGATATCGCTGGGGGTCCCTTTCTATATTCGCAA
Organism: Sphingobacterium sp. BN32; assembly: GCF_030503615.1. NCBI lineage: Bacteria > Pseudomonadati > Bacteroidota > Sphingobacteriia > Sphingobacteriales > Sphingobacteriaceae > Sphingobacterium > Sphingobacterium sp. BN32. The sequence continues at coordinate 83,238 of NZ_CP129963.1, read as the reverse complement.
GACGAAGGAACAACTTGGTCGCACCAATCTAAATATCTCTATTTGGAACAGCAACCCAAACTCAATCGAACACAAGTGGATGTTTCAGCGGATGTGTCTTATAAGCTAGAATTTGAATCTGAGGGGAGTGATCCTGTTAGCAATCTTCCTCTGCCCGATCAGATTTATCGCATTGAGAAAGGAAGGCGGGAAAAAGTGTATCTTCCAAGACAGGCTCGTATTAACTGCATTGTAAAGGATCAGAAAGGTCGACTATATGTTGGAGCAGAGGGTACTCGTTTCGAATATACGAGAGAAGGAAATACAAGCATTTATCCAACATCGACGGATACTGCCATCGTCTACATCTCAAGAAAACCGCTACGATAATTCATAAAATTTGCTTGACAGACCTAGAAAGTTAGCGACGATGCATACTTTTACATCATGGCAGAAAAAAACTCCTATGTCGTTTATCCACGTGTCATTGCTACGATATTTGTCGTATTGATTCATGCATCTACCGGCTTCTTGTACCACATCGACACGAATGCCTTCGATTGGAACTATGCCAATTGGATTAATGCTGCCACACGCTGTTCTGTGCCCATATTTGTCATGATATCGGGCGCATTGCTCATCCCAAAGGATGAAAACACCTGGCTCTTTTACAAGAAGCGAATCCCAAAACTTCTCTATCCCTTTGCTTTTTGGACCATAATTTATCTCGTCTACTACTTCTTTCGGTACACGAAGTTCGAATTATTATCGACCGAGAAAATTCTATCCATCAGTGCGGATAAAATATTACATGGGGCTAATGCCCATTTATGGTATCTCTACATGATTATCGGGCTCTATCTAGCCATACCCTTCATTCGAAAAATTATCATACAGTCTACGCAAAGAGAAATCGAAGTCTTTCTAGCGCTATGGATGTTGTCCATGTGTTTTATGAGCAAGCCTTTGTACGCAGCAATGCCCAAGTTTGACCTCACATTCTTCTCTGGATATGTTGGATATCTTGTATTCGGCTACTACCTGAGCGTTTGTGCAACAGCGTTCAAAAAAAACCAACTCATATTCGCTGCGGCATTTATACTGATGGTTGTTATCGGTGCAATCGGTACAAATATACTCAACCAACATACGAAGAAGCTTGACACGTTCTTTTATAACTATGTCTTCGTAACGACCGCTATTGCCGCTGGCGCATTGTTCTTGTTCATAAAAGAGTCAACAAAACAAGGCGAAGTTCCTCGCTGGGTATCCCTTGTCGATAAGTATAGTTTCGGCATTTACCTTAGCCATATTATACCTTTGAATTACCTTCATCCGCTTATATCAAAATATCTGAGCACCGCATGGGTGATACCTTTAGCGACTATTGCTACAATTATGGCGTCCATTGCTATTACTTTTGCCCTTAGAAAGCTCCCCTTTGGGAAATATGTAAGTGGGTAGGGGGTTTTTATTTATGTTTTTTCAGATAATCTTCCGTATAAATCTTCCTTTGAATAGAAACTAGAATATGCTATTGAATACTAAAATTCGCATATCGCCCGGCTTTATCCTTCGCCAATTTTACCTCTTTTGCTTCTTGAGTTTTCTGTTGGGCCAAGAGCGCTTTATATAATCCCTCTAGAGCCCAAATGTTGTTTTCCCATATACGCAGATCTTCCCTAAATCCCTCTTCTGCTTCGTTGAATTTTTTATTGTTCAGTAAGGCATCGCCGAGGTAATGTCGAACCGAGAAAAACCAGTCGGGCGGTTCGTTATAGTTTAAATTATCTTCGATAGCAACTGCTTCTTTCAATAGCCTTAGGGCGCTTTCCAGCTTCTGCTGTTCGCCATCTAGACTAGCCTGAAGCACTTTTTTTGCAATCTGCACCAGGTCCGCAGTTGTATTGATATCCCAAATGGTGACCTGCTGCAGGCTGCTATCTGCTGCTAGATCTATTAATTTATTCAATTCCTGCTGGGCCTTTTTATTTTCGTTTTTACCTAGAAAAGCCATGCCGCGGGCATAATGCCAAATTGCACGCGGATATATTAATTCTCGGGCGGGCGCAGGAAGGCGAATTATACGGTCGAACATTTTGAATTTGATGCCCACGTAATAAGGTATGCTGTAATAATGCTGCAGGGTTCCCCAGCCAGGTTGATTCATCAAGTCTTTGGCAGTATGCTGCTGCACAGCCAATGCCGCTTGCCAGGCGAGCGGTGCATTTCCTTCCAAAGTTGCTGTTGCGGCAAGGAAGTGATGGTTATGCGGATAATAAGCTAAGGGATACATGCCTTGGGCATGGCAGGCTGTGGTATAGATACTATCGGCGGCGATAGCTCTTAGATTAGACAGGGTGCCCAAATGATAGTCACCCGTATGTATGTAGATATGGGAGGGCATATGCAATAGGTGACCTGCTCCCATGACCAAGCTATCTAATAACCGTGCACTCGCTAACGCTTTTTCAGGATGATCAGATGCTTCGACGGCATGGATGTAAAAATGATGGACTCCCGCATGCTTTGGATGCTGTTGAAGGAGTTTTTCCAAGAGATTGACGATTTCAGCAGTCCAGGGTTGCGGTCTTTTGGAGTCTTTGAGGTAAAGATCCCAAGGATGAAGAATCATAAGGGCTTCAGCGTAAAGGGCTCCGATATCGGCATCCTCAGGGAACTGCTGGTACGCTTTTTTCATCGCCTTAGCATAGTCCAAATCAAGGGCTGAACGATCTTCTGGCGGTTCGGCGGTATATCGCTCTGCCAAGGCAGCAATTAAAAGCTGTTCTTTTGTGCTTGCCAGATGTGCGTGTTGCTGGGCAGCTAAAATAGCCTGATAAGCTCTTTGGTAATTGTCGTTTTCCATACCGCCATTGTAATTAGGTCCTAAGGCGTAGGAAAATCCCCAATAGGCCATCGCGCAGCTGGGGTCCAAACGGGTAGCCTGAAAGAAGGACCGTGCCGCTTCAGCATGATTAAACCCATAGGTCAGCATCATGCCTTGGTTAAAATAGGCTTGAGCCTCAGGATGGCTAGATGTAATGGAGAAATGTACACCCTCTAACCCCGGAAGCCTCGGAGCTTTTTGATTTAAACGGTACCATTCTCTATCGTCGGTTTTTGTCGGCGCGCAAGATGGCGCTATTCCCGCTGTTGATTGCTTTTTGCGCGGTTCAGGATGACACCCGCAAAGGGTCGTTAATATCCAAAATAGAACTAAGGTTTTCATCATTATTTAGGATTAAATAAGCCGAAATAATATAAAATGAGGGAAGTGAGATTGGGGCAGTTAAGAAATAGGAATCTGCTTGGAATTAAGGTAATACCTTGTGAGGTATGCTGTTATAACAAAAGTAAGGAAAAGAAAAGACATTAATGGCTCTAACCTTGCTTTTTCTCGGAATCGCGTGAATTTTCTGTGCTGCTATTCAATCCAAAAAATTGACACATACAAAAAATGCTCAGCTTTCGCTGAGCATTTCTCCGTAGCCGAACCCGAACAAATCTCGAAACATTTTTTGGAAGATTTGGAACGGTTAAACTCGTTAAGTCACGAAGCTACTGCCTAAAAGCATTAAGTAGAACCCTAATGAAAAAATATATTTGTTGATACTGTTTTATAATGTTAAAGTATATGTTGGTACATTTTTTTGACTAAATTTATAACCTATTTAAGCCACGAAACCGAATTATCAAGCATTATAATAGTTATCTTTTCGTAATTTGTTACCTTTGTAATGTAAAGAAGTAGTATGAAAACTATACAAAAGTTGAGAGTATTATCACAAATTTTCTCCCCGCCTATGTTCCAAAAGATAGTACGGGAAGACGATTATGTGCTTTTTCAAAAACAAATAGATAAATACTTCAACACTACCTCATACGAAACCAACTTAGACATAATCAAGTCTTTATATAAGTCCTTACAAAAGCAATATAGATGTGAATACATCTATAAGAATAATTTGATTATTGATATTATAAAAACTCATAGCTTAAAATCAACATTAACACTTAATGAACTAAAAATTGGTGCTTCAAAAGCTGACTTGGTTATGTTGAACGGTGCTGTAAGAGTCTATGAGATTAAAACGGAACTTGACGGATTAGAAAAATTGGCAAAACAAATAAATGACTACCAAAAATTTGCCAATGAGGTACATATTGTTACAGATGAAAAATATGCTAAAAAGCTCCAAGTTGAATACGAAAATACAAGCATTGGTATTATCGCATTAAATGCCAAAAATAAATTGGAAACAATAAAAGAGGCAGATGCAAATAAATCTTTCTTCGACTTTGAAACTATTTTTAAAATATTGAGAAAGCAAGAGTATCTTGATTTAGTTGCTGTTAATTTTGGTTCTGTCCCTGATGTTCCTAATACAAAGATTTTTAGAGCTTGTTACGAACTACTTGCCACAATTGATATAGTTGATTTTCAAAAGCAGGTATTAAATAAACTAAAAGAGAGAAAACTATTGAACCCCGACTTGCTGAAATCATCTAAAACCCCAAGAGAACTAAAGCACATTTGTAATTCTTTGGATTTTAATGAGCAGGAATATCAAAGATTGTATAATTTTTTAGCAACCAAAAGCGTATGTATCAACCGTATATAAGAGGAAAGCAGTTTGAGTTGATAGGAATAAGAGAATTAACTAAACCTGTTCTTTTGCCAAATAAAGAAAAAGTATCTCCTATTATTGAACCTGTCAAGGATTCTTCTACTTTAAAGACTACGATAAAAGAATTAGCAAGTAATGATATCAACTTTACAGTTGTTGTTAATCCACAAGTAGGAACATTCAAAGATACCAATGCAATCTTTAATGCTATTAGCAGTTCAGTTGGAGATTATACAAATTATCAGATAGGTGTTATTTTCCATAATAGGATAGACCATTCAAAAGCTATTGGCATTTTACAACAATATGCAAAAGTTATTCCTGCTCTAAGTATTATTCATAATGCCGTGTTTGATAACATTTCAGATGTTCTTAAATCATATCAAGAACATTTTGCCATTCGATATAATGTAATCAATCTATCATCGACAAGTAGAAGATATTTTAGAAATTTTGAAAGAAATACCTTAATTGAACTTGATGATTATTTCAATGCTCAAACAAAGAATGCGGATTATTTGCAAGTAGATGAAAGCAATTTTTCAGAAGAACATATCTATTACAAAGAAGAAGGGTTTGAAGGTTTTTCGGACTATCTTTCTATTGGAGAGGAATATTCGGAAACAGGGTTTCTTCCCTATGCTGTTGCGATACATTTATCTTATGCGGAAGCACAGACAAATAGAATAAAAGTTAAACATTTTGTTTCTGACTCAAATGATGACACATCAGATATTGCAGGAAAGTTTGCTGAGGCGTTAGATAAACTTATTGCTTGGTGTGACCAAACAGGCTATGACTCTATTGCTATATCTGAATTTAGACGATTTCACGAAAACGGACACTTTCCAGGATTAGGGACATTGAAGAAACTTTCCTTAATGAACCATATAGATTTAGTATTGAAATTGATTTAGTATGAATTGTTGCACAAATTGTTTTGAGAGCAGTTATATAAATGCTATCATTTTGGGTAACAAGATAACAGATAATTGTGATTATTGCCTGTCCGAAAATGTGAGTGTCTATGAGGCTTCCGAATTAAACCCTTTCTTTCTTGGGATTATTGACTTGTATGAAGTTGATACCGTCAATGGAAAACCATTAGAAAGTCAAATCATTACGGATTTTCATAAAAAGGTATTTACCCAAAAACTAATTGATACAAATAATATAAAACAGCTCATTGCTGAGATTATTAAAGATGACATTGCCAATTATCAAAATGTTTTAGACAACCCTGTAAGATTAAGGTTTCATAATACAGGAGCAGAGGAAGACGTTACTCAACCGCTTTTCCTTTCTTGGGATAAGTTTTCCGAAGAAATAAAAACCGTAAATAGATTTCATTTTGTAAATGCTTTGGATTTACAAAAATTAAAATCCTTATTCAAACATTTTCAGAAAGATTACAAAAAGGGAAAGAAATTTTATCGAGCAAGAATTAGTAATAATCCACAGGGGTATCCTTTCGAACAAATGGGTAATCCTCCTAATGAATTAGCTAAAAGCGGAAGAGCCAATCCAAATGGTATTTCTTATCTCTATATTGCTAATGACATAACAACAACTTTATATGAAGCAAGAGCAAGTTTATTTGATTACGTTTCTGTCGGTACATTTAAACTTGAAGAAGACATAAGAGTAGTTAATTTAAGTCGCTCCACATACGATGTATTCAGGCTTGCAGAATTAGAGTCTTTAGAAGAAGTTATGTTACACGGTTCTTTCATTGATAAATTAGAAGAAGAACTTTCAAAGCCAAGAAGAAAGAATGACAGCGAATTGGATTATCTGCCAACACAGTATCTTTCAGAACTGATAAAATCAATGGGATTTGACGGTATAGAATTTAGAAGTTCATTATATTCGCAGGGTTATAACGTTGCAATATTTTATCCTGAAAAATTCAAGTGCATTGAAACTAATGTCTATGACATTGAAAATATAAATCTTGAATACACCCAATTAAATACTAAATAAACCCTACCTCCCGTCCTGTTTATCCATATATTCTTCCAAAGAAGATTTCAGTTGGTCTAAAAACGAGGTGCGGGAACCGGCACGGTATTTCATTCGATGGAAAGAGTTATGCAGATCTCCTAAAGTAATCCGGAATAGTTTTTCTAAAACCAAACTGATTTTTCGTATTCCTACTTTACCGTATGAAAGAGAGCCATTCGCATACAGAGCATAAATCAGTTCTATCAAGGCATTTTTGCTATCCGTCCAAAGAATACCATCGGATGAAATATCCCTTGCAGAAAGAGAGCCTGCTATTTCATCATTATTGATTTTTTGGAGTATGTAGGTATAGAGTAGCTCATTTGCTATTATCCGAGCCACTTTGTAATCATAGTAGGTTGAAAACAGAGGGTCAATTTCAAAGACGAAGCTATTCAGTCCATCGTGGAAATTAATGTTGCCTAACCTAAAGTAGGTTTCATCACGATCGGTTCTTCCCGAACGATAATACCTGTAAAAATCAGAATAGTAGATATGCTCCCTGTATTCCTGTTTTAATTCCCTTAATTGTTCTGAAAAATAACTTGCGTACATCTTTCCTCCATCAACAGGACAAGCTGTCTGTATGCGAAATATTTTATTGTGGTAAATGAGTTTGGAGAGAATGTATGGCTTAATGTTGCGAAAGAAATTGATTTCCTCCCAATGGTTTTTAAAGCCCTGCTGGGTAATATCCTCTCTTATTGACCATAAGTATTCTTGCAGGTATATCGTCGTTTGATATGCTTCATCAATTTCATTAGATGCAGACAGCGAAATAGCATTTTCTTTTCGCTGTATCTCCGAGATGATATGATTTAATGAAGATACCATTTCGTATTTAGTTTACAATATTTCCTTTTATAAAAGAAAATTGCGTAGTATGATTATTAAAAAACACCAAAAGATGTTATTCAAAGAACACATTGATATTAGCTTCAATCTCTAAACCGTTGATTTGGAAATACATAATACCCTATTTGTTCATTCTTTTGTTATTTGTTGTATGTTGCGTTATTCCATCAATAATTTTATTCCAATCTTCGAAATGTAGTTCGTGTCCGGTTCCATCAAGCGTTATTAGTTTTGAGCCGTTTATCTTTTCAAGTAAAACTGCTGAATTCTTAAAATGCCATATTTTATCGTCCGTTCCGTGTACAATTAAGGTTGGTTGATTGATTTCGCTCAATCTGTTCCAGTATTCTTCACCACCTTGCAGTGCCGCATGATTGAACATACTTATATAGTTATTAGCTCTTTTAAATTCGGCTCTAATCAGTTTTTCACTTCTTTGTTTGTCAAATTGTTTCCTGCCGCTCATCAATTCAGCACCTTGAATTAAATAATTTGCCACACTGTCTTCATTTGTCCAATCTACGGTTTCAGCTTTTCCGTGAAAATCTAAAATACGCGTATCCATTTCAGGAATTGTGGGGTCTGAGTCGCCCCAAGGACCTGATGAGATTAGTGTTATTGAACTTACCCTGTCGGCATATTTTATTGATGCTATTTGAGAAATCAGTCCGCCCAGTGAAATTCCCACAAAATTGGCTTTGACTATTTTATAGCCGTCCAAAATTGAAATAGCATCATGGGTTAAGTCAACAATATCATAGGGGGTTGAACCCGGTTCGTAATTAGTAGATTTTCCTACGTCCCTATTGTCGTAGCGAATAACAAAAAATCCCTTTTCAGATAGTTTCTGGCAAAATTCAGCATCCCAATACAACATGGATACCGTTGCTCCCGCAATCAAGAGTATTGCCGGATCTTTTTCACATCCAAAACTTTCGGTAAAAAGTCTTATTCCGTTTTTTTTAACTATTTTCTCTTTCATTTCCTCGCCTTTCTGTTTTATAGATTCATTAGTTTTTGGAAAGAAAAGTCGAGGCTGAACATTTCCGTTTCGTTTATTATTGATTCTGCCTGTGCTTCTCTTCCATAAGCAAACATTTGCTGTTCATAATTTTCAATAGCCTCTTCAATGCTGTTAAATTTCCCATTGGTCAGATTATCCGACAATATCAAGGCATCCATCAACCCACTGTTTACGCCTTGTCCTGCAAAAGGAGGCATCAAATGAGCAGCATCTCCAATCATCGTTATGGGTAATGGACGCTTACTTTTCCAAGACTTATCTAAGGGAAATATTCGTGTCGCTAACCCTACAAAAGATGATGTCAAACGAATCAGTTCTTTGTAGCGTTCGTCCCAATCGGAAAATTTTTTCAGGAGAAAATCAACGACACTATTTCTGTCTTGAAAATCTACCCGCGTTTTGCTTTTCCATTCATCAGGTGTTTTAAAACTTATTCCAAAATGCAATGCACCATTATTATTAGGATTCGCAAATAATAAATTACCTTGATGAGCAGCCATTAGCCGGTTTCCATTGCAAAGCTGAAAAAATCCAGGACAGTTCACCTCCGGTTGATGAATATCCGCTTGTATATTGAAAGTACCTGTTTCTTCAACTTCCGTGTCGGTAACAAATTTTCTTACTTTAGACATTCCACCATTGGCAATAATAACCAGATCTGCTGTTTCACTCGGTTTATTCTCAAAAGTTAGTGTCCACTTCTTCTTACCAGGTTCAAGCATAACAAGTTTTCTATCCCAAATAACCGTGTCGTTTTCTAAACTATTCAACAAGATAGCCCTTAAGTCATTTCTGTTTATTTCAGGATTGTCAAATCGATTTTCGGGCTTTACATTTTTTGTGGATAAAATATTGCCTTTTTCATCAACAATATTTACACCCATTGGTAAAGCTAAGTCATAATAAGTTTGTAACAATCCCGCTCTTTTCATTGCTTCCTGTCCCGAATCCCTGTGCAGATCAAGTGTCCCACCAAAAATCCTTGCATCTTGGTCTTTGTCTCTTTCGTAAACTGAAACGTCTATGCCGTTTTGCTGTAACAATCTCGCCATTGTTAATCCAACAGGCCCGGCACCAATTATTGTAATTTTTTTATGTTTTAGTAAAGTCATATTCTTGTTCGCTGGTTTTAATGTCAACTAATGTCTGTCAATTTAATCACTTTGTTTTTTTTAAATTCAAACACGGATTTTCCTGATAACTTTAGCTTTTGCCCTTTTTTTAAGCCGTTCGGAAAGTCAATTGCTAAAATTGCTGTATAATCAATTTCTATTTCAGTGCTGTTGTCAAAATGCCTAAACGATTTAACTGTCTGTGTTCTCTTTGCAAAGTATGTTTTTGCTGTTTCTGCCTGTTGTTTAAACGCTGTTAACCCTTTCAGCGATAAACTTATATCATTATTTTGAATGTTTTCAAAAACAATATTATCGTCAAGGTCTGCAACCATTTTTTTGATATCAAATTGGTTGTATCCATCGATGTAGTTATTGATGATGTTTACTCTGTCGGTCATATTTTGTAATTATTTATCGGTTACATATTGGTGTTGTCTGTAGGTTGTTCTACGATAATTGCCAACTTTTAACTTCTATACGAAGGAACATGTTGGGATACTTGAACTTTCGATTTAGCGCCAACACGAGCAAACCGAAGTTAGCACCTACTCTCTATTCAGCATATTTTTTAAAAATACTTGTGGCAATGTGTCCGCCAAAACCAAAAGTATTACTCATTGCGTAATTCACTTGCCGTTGTTGTGATTGGTGTAACGTCAAGTTAAATATATCCCTATATTCAGGTTCAATATCTACCGAATTGATTGTTGGCGGAACAATGTTATTCTGAACAACGTATAGGAAGAATAAACGCCCTTTTCACCCAAGTCCAACAGCTTTGGACCGCAGTTGACTCTTTCGACACCCCTGCGATGCAACCCAATCCGGCTGACGGGGAGCCAGCAACGCTGAAAATTTACCCTCCTCTTTCCCACTAGCGGCTCCTTTTCCGACAACCAGCACGGCGGATCCCTGCCGCGGCGCTGTGAACGCAGCATTTTGATTGGTATCGTTGGCCTTCAGGCTCGTCAGTCAAACAGACCCAGGAGCAGCTCAGCCGGTGGCGCCCGGCTTTCGGGTAACGCCCTGGTCCCGCTGGTTTCGGCTTTGTGCTTCAGGTGATCAAGGATCTGCTTGATCACTATAGGGTCTTCAATGCAGGCGATGACTTTCATGGCGCCGCCGCAGCCGCTGCAGGTCTCGATGTCGATATTGAAAACACGCTTGAGCCGTTGCGCCCATGTCATCGACGCTCGCCGTTGTGCTGGTGTTGCCGGTTCATCAGCCACCCTGACCTTGTTGCCCCTGCCCCGTTTTGCCGGCGTGACCAACGCCCGGTGCCGACTGTTGGGTGCGAACACCCCGTGGAAGCGGGTTAGGTTGACTCTGGGCTTCGGTACCAGGGCGGCCAGCCTTGCAATGAAATCCAATGGTTCGAAAATGACGTGCGTGGTGCCGTCCCGGTACGGCGTCTTGAGCTGGTAGCGCACGTTGCCGCCTCGTGTTAACGACAGCCGCTTCTCGGATACCGCCGGGCGGCTGATGTACCGGCACAGCCGTTCGAGCTTCTTGCGTTCATCGGCCCTGGCCGCCACGCCGGCGTGCAGGCTGGACCCGGCTACCTTGCCAATCCCGTCACCGAACGGATCACCACTGGTCGGCAGAGTTTGCAAAGTGAACACCTTTCGCCCCGCCTGTGAACCGACAGCGATACGGTAAGTGATCGAGTGCCCCAGCAGGGGTGTCATCGGGTCGTCATCCACCGCATCCGAGGCCAGATAGCTGTTTTCGACATCCCGTTCCAGCAGGCCTTGCCGTTCCAGATAGCGACCCACCCGGTGGGCGATGGTGTGCGTCAGCTGGGTGAGCTCTGGGCTGGTCGGCGCCTTGACCCAGCGGAAACGCGCTGAGCCGTGGGATTGCTCGACATACACACCGTCGAGAAACAGCATGTGGAAGTGAACATTCAGATTGAGCGCCGATCCAAAACGCTGGATCAGGGTGACCGCGCCCGTCTTGGCCACTTGGTGGGTATGGCCCGCTTTCTTGACCAGGTGCGTGGCAATGACGCGGTAAACGATGCCCAGCACCCACCCCATGATCTCGGGCCGGCTGGCAAACAGGAAACGCAGCTGAAACGGGAAGCTCAACACCCACTGACGCATGGGTTGTTCAGGCAGTACTTCATCAACCAGCAAGGCGGCACTTTCGGCCATCCGCCGCGCCCCACAGCTCGGGCAGAAACCGCGACGCTTACAGCTGAAAGCGACCAGGTGCTCGGCGTGGCAAGACTCGCAGCGAACCCGTAGAAAGCCATGCTCCAGCCGCCCGCATTGGAGAAATTCTTCAAATTCCCGTTGCACATAGCCCGGCAATTCCTTTCCCTGCTCTGCCATAAGCGCAGCGAATGCCGGGTAATACTCGTCAACGATCTGATAGAGAAGGGTTTGCTCGGGTCGGTGGCTCTGGTAACGACCAGTATCCCGATCCCGGCTGGCCGTCCTGGCCGCCACATGAGGCATGTTCCGCGTCCTTGCAATACTGTGTTTACATACAGTCTATCGCTTAGCGGAAAGTTCTTTTACCCTCAGCCGAAATGCCTGCCGTTGCTAGACATTGCCAGCCAGTGCCCGTCACTCCGCGGTCTTCACTGCGTGATCGAGTTGATCGACACCCGCCGTGACACGCTCCATGAAGTGCCTGCCTGCGTCTGTTAGCCGAACGCCCCGCGCATGGCGCTCAAATAGCAGGACACCAAGGTTATCCTCCAGCGCTTTCACACGCGCGCTGACGCTCGACTGGCTGATACCAAGTGCCTTGGCCGCATGCCGAAAATTCAGATGCTCGGCGACGGCGATGAACTGAACAAGGGAAATGAGCGGTATCCTGCCAGACAGGATACCGACATTCACGAGGTTTCGATGGTTAGTGCGCCGCATCGGAGCGGGCCTGCTACCAGTCGTCGGTTAGACGACTGGCGACTTCTCGGTGGCAGCCCCACGGAGCCGAAGGAGCACCAGCCCCAACGAAACCAGTACCGCCATCGCCGTGGCGTAACAGATCACGGGCCACGCTGTGTCACCGTTTAAAAGTGCCACCGCCAATGTCCCGACAATGCTGACTATCAGGCTTTGAACGCAGAAGTAGAACGCGACCGCTGATCCCGCGATGTCGTCGAACTCTGCCAAAGCGCCGTTCGCGGTAACGGACACCGTGAAGACAATACCGACCGCGACAACCCACATCGGTAGGATGAAGGTGAGGAATGACGGCGAGCCGTAAAGTTCGCCGATCCCCAACAGGACCGCTCCGCAAACAAGCAACGCCATCCCACGCGCCACGCATCCTGCGATGCCCCATCTGGCGACAAAGGACTTCGCGAAACGGGTTGTCACGATCATTACAAGCCCGACAGTGGCGAAGGCAAAGCTGAATCCGATCTCGGAATATTCCGCTTGGCCTATGAGCACACGGGGAGCCGTCGAGAAGAAGACGAAGAAGGTGCCCATACCGGCGCTAAAGCCGACAGTGTAAACCCAAAAAGCCGGACTCGCGAAGATCGGCAAGACAGATCGGCGCGTCTTGACTTGATCCAGAGGGCGGGTTTCGTGCCACCTGAAACCCGCATTTAGGAGTGCGAGCATCGCCAGTATAGCCAAAGTAATGAATATCGCCTGCCATCCCAAGAACTCGCCGATCAATGCTCCGGCGATAGGGCCGAGCGCAGGCACGAACGCCAGCATCGAACTGAAAAGGCCGTAGATGACGACACCCTCAGGACGGTTGGCATAAACGTCGCGAACCGTCGCGAACGTCGCCACCAGCATGGCCGACGCGCCCACTGCTTGAAGTAGACGGAAAGCGACAAAGGCCGGTGCAGTTGAAGACCAAGCTGCTCCCAGAGACGCAATGACGAAAGCCGTTGCGCCCGCAAGTAGAATTGGCCGTCGCCCGATTCTGTCTGAGAGCGGACCAAAAATCACCTGGCCCACGCCGAGCATCACCATATAGAGGCTCAACGTGAGTTGGATCATAGCGGGCGTCGTGTTCAGGATGCCGGGCATCGCTGGAACGACAGGGAGATAAATATCCATCGCCAGTGAAGCGAGGATGTCGAAAGGAGCCATCAGCAGCAGTGCTGCCGGCAGCGTATAGGCCCACGCGGGGCGTTGTTTTTGTTTATCAGTCATTTATGTGTTTTTCTATTCCATCAATAATTGATTTCCAATCATCAACGTGTAATTCGTGTCCTGTACCTTCAAGGGTGATTAGATTTGAACCTTTTATTTTTTCTTGTAAAAAACCTGCATTCTTATAATGCCAAATTTTGTCGTCTGTTCCGTGGATAATTAAGGTGGGTTGTTTGATTTCGTTTAATCTGTTCCAATATTCTTCACCACCTTGCAATGCAGCGTGATTGAACATACTTATATAATTGTTGGCTCTATTGAACTCAGCTCTTATCAGTTTTTCACTTCTTTGTTTGTCAAATTGTTTCTTGCCACTCATTAATTCTGCACCCTGAATTAAATAGTTTACCACACTGTCTTCATTTGTCCAATTGACTGTACCTGCTTTACTATGGAAATCTAAAATACTCGTGTCCATTTCAGGTATAGTTGGGTCTGAGTCTCCCCAAGGGCCTGATGACATAAGAGTTAAGGAGTTAACTCTGTCGGCAAACTTTATTGATGCTATTTGAGAAATTAGTCCGCCCAAAGAAATCCCCACAAAATGTGCTTTGTCAATCTTGTAGCCATCCAATATTGAAATAGCGTCATTAGTTAAGTCAACAATATCGTATGGAGTAGAACCTGGTTCATAATTAGTGGATTTTCCTACATCTCTGTTGTCGTAACGAATAACAAAAAATCCTTTTTCAGATAATTGTTGGCAAAATTCAGTGTCCCAATACAGCATTGATACGGTTGCACCTGCTACCAAAAGGATTGCTGGATTTTTCTTATTTCCAAAACTTTCCGTACAGAGTTCAATGCCGTTTGTTTTAATTATTTTCTCTTTCATTTCTGTTTTCCTTTGTTTGCAACTGATTATTATCAGTCCTAAAATTAATATCCAAAGTAGTTTTTTTTTCATTTATCAATGTTTAACTGTTATGCTGGTATCTTTCACAATGCCCGCTAACGGTTTGGGGCTTTGCGAAGGAGCGGAAATAGAAGCACGGACTTTCAATTTTGCACAACAGTAGCATAAGCCATTTTCTATTTGCTAAATTACAAAAAAAGGAAATAAAAATGGCTTATGCGGTGATAGAATTACTACCGTTGAATTTTGCACTTAACCCGCTCTTTTGCAAAACCGATGTTAGCTGCTGTACATTTTATTTAGCATTATTTCTTTTTTTAGTTTTTACATATTCTGCGTGAAGTTGTCCACAAGCCGCATCTATTTCTGAGCCGAATTGCGTCCTTCTTGTAGCGTGAACACCATTTAGGTTTAACTGGGAAACAAATTCAATTACTTTCTCTTTTGTTGGTTGCTTATAAGACGGATTTGCTCCAAAAGCATTGTTGTATCTTATAACGCTGATGTGATATAACTCTGGACGAACTCTGGACTTTACCATATCAACCAATGCGTTCAAATGTTCTTGTGTATCATTTAATCCTTCAATCAATAAGTAAGCGAGGTAAATTTTCCGTTTGTATTTTCTTACATATTCGTCAAGTATTTTGAAATTATCGTCTAAAGGAAAGCGTTTTTCTAACGGTATTAATGTTGCTCTTTGTTCCGGAAAAGGGGAATGAACTGATAAGGTAATGTTTACTTGCGGAAACCTTTTTACCAATTTTTCTAAATTCGGTGCAAACCCAACAGTTGAAACGGTAAGCCTGCGTTGTGAAAGTCCGCCATATCCTTTGGTGGTAAACGCTTCTATAGCGGTTAAAATATTTGGATTTGCAAGTGCTTCGCCCATACCCATAAATGCTATGCTGTCGGGCAACTGATTGTTCCAATGTGAATGGAATACTTGTGCACAAATTTCATCGGCAGAAAGATTTTTCATCAATCCCATAGCTGAGGTGGCACAGAATGTACAACCTAAACCGCAACCTGATTGTGACGATATACACATAGATGTCCAACCTGCACGGTAACGGGAAAGAACCGTTTCTATTTTTGCTCCGGATTGGGTTTCAAAAAGTACTTTCTCTACTTGTTCAGCCGAATGAATGATGGTTGGCTTTAGCGGTAAAGGCGTTTCTCCAAATTGGGTTTCCAATTTTTCTCTTAAACTTTTGGGAAGTTCTTTCATCTCTCTAAAATATTCTATGCCCTGTTGCAAAGCATAAACTATTTGTCGGTAACGATATTCGGGCATTTCACTTTCGTTTAAATAGCGGTGAATTTGCCATAGTATTCCTCCTGTTGGTGGATTGGGTAATGTGCCTGCTGTTAATTTATTTGTCATATTCATTCTGTTTATTGGGTTAATGAAATTGTTCGTTCTATGTTTATTTGTTCCAAAAATGTTTCATCGTGCGACACGACTACCAGCGTTCCCTGATATTCATTGATGGCTGCTGTTAGGATTTCCACATTCTGAATATCCAAGTTGTTGGTCGGTTCGTCCAAAATGATGATGTCAGGCGATTTGCTATTAATCGTTAAACAACAAAGTAGCAAACGCATTCTTTCGCCACCGCTCAACGCACTGCAAGGTTTGTCCCAATCTTCTTTGGTAAACAAAAAGCGATTTAATCGGATTTTGATTTCGTGTTCTTGTAATGCAGAAACATTGAATTGTTCGGCTTGTTCGTAAACTTTTAGTTTGTTGTCAAGCAAAGAATAGTCTTGGTCAATGTAAACCGCTTTGTTGTCTGCTCGGTAAATTGTTCCTGCTTGCGGTTTAATGTCGCCCAAGATGAGTTTTATCAAAGTAGTTTTTCCCGAACCATTTGTACCTTTCAATGCGATTCGTTCGCCACTTGTAATTTGAAAGTTCAGATTGTCTTTCCAAAGCGGTTGTTTGTGGTAAGCATAATTGATATTTGTTGCCGTAAACAAAACTTTTCCTTTGTGTAATGCTGAATTGTCAAAACCAAACTTCATTTTGTCAATGTCAGGCAACGAAGAACGAAGTTCTTGTAAGTCTTGCGAAATGCCCCCGATTTTTTCTGCGTGAACACTTTTCATTTTTGATGTGCTGTTTTCTGCATTGTTTCGCAAAGTGTTCAACATTATTCGGGCAACGCCCGCTTTTTCTTGTTTGCCTCTTCCACGACTGTCTAATTTTTGCTGTCGTTCCAATGTTTCCCGTTCTTTTTCTTTGGCTTTTCGCAGTTCTTTTTCTTTGCTTTGAATGTCTTGACTTAAAGCGTTGTTTTCAATTTGTTTTTGCTCTTTGTAAAAGTCGTAATTACCGCCATAAACTTTAACTCCGTGTTTACTTAATTCGCAAATTGTGTCCAACAAGTTTAGTAATTTTCTGTCGTGGCTTACAACAATCAATGTGCTTTTTGTGGACTTAATGAAGCTATACAAAAGTTGTCTGCCCGAAACGTCTAAATGATTGCTTGGCTCGTCCAACAAAACCAATTCGGGTTGATGAATGGAAATTCCCGCCAAAAAAACTTTTGTTTTTTGTCCTCCGCTTAACGTTTCCATTTTTTGCGATAAGTCTAAGCCGTCCAATTGCCAAAAGTTCAGTGCCTCTTTGCAACGGTCTTCTATTGTCCAATCGTCATTCAGCAAATTGAAATTTTCCTCGCTTGTGTTTCCGTTCAAGATGTCTTTCAAAGCGTTCAATTTGCCTTCAATTCGCAACGCTTGTGCTATTGTCAAATGATTGAATTGTCCGAAAATTTGCGGAACATAATACGGCTCTGCGTCAATGTTTATTTGTCCGCTTGAAGGTTGAAGTTCGCTTGCAATAATTTTGAGCAAGGTAGATTTCCCTACTCCGTTGTTGCCTATTAAAGCTGTCTTTTCGTGATTGTTTACTGTCAGATTGATGTCGCTAAACAGTAAATCTTTGCTTGGGTGTGTATATGAAATGTTTTGTAAAATCAACATAACTTCTTTCGTTAAAGATGAAACAATACAGCAACCGCTTTGCGGTTGTTGTTCTGATATGTCTGAAAGTAAATATTTTTTACATTCTGTCTTTACTTAATTTTTTGTGTCTGCAAATATATGAACTTTCTGTTTAGCACGGTCGGTTGTAATATAGCCGCTAACGAAAAATGGTAGCCGTAGTTGCCGGATTTACAGCACTTTCGTATCAATTTAGCACTTCGGTTCGTTAAAAGCACCAAAGTATCAAGTTGGCACGAAAGCCGGCAATTATCGGCTACCATATGTTAGTGGCATTTATCATTTCATTATATTCATTTGCTTTAACGCATTTTTTGTTACATTAATTCTCGATGAAATAAAATCATCAACATTCAATCCGTCTGTCGGAATTACATTTGTTGCAAAAAAATAAACATTAGATTTTGTTTCAACATAACCAACAAACCAACCATTATATTTTTCTTCTATCGAACTTAATCCAGTCTTACCGCTTAAAATGTAATTTTCAGTTCGCTCAATTTCCATAATATTTTTGACAATCTTTATTGTCCTATCAGAAATTGGAAATTTTGAAAAATAGAATTTCCTTAAAAAGTCGATTTGTTGTTTTTGAGATATTTTTGAATTTCCTTCAAGCCAAAAATTGTCAATCGTTAAACTGTCAAAAATCATATTTTTATACTCAAATTTTTCTAAATATTCTTTCATTTTAATTGTTCCGATTTTCCTTGCAATTTCCTGATAGCAAGGAACACAGGAAATTCTAAAAGCATCTTTAAATGATAAATCTTTTTCCCAAATATCCATTTTTCTCTGCTCGCCATTCCATTTTAAAATAGTTGTATCATTTTCAATAATGCCTAATTCAACAGCAATTATAGAATTTGGAATTTTGAATGTTGATGCAGGTAATTTTCCGTTTTTAGCCCAATCAAAGTCATTTGAGTAAAAAGTATTCTTGTCGTTATCATAAATTAGAATTGAACCATTTACTTGAAAACTATCTAAAATTTTGTCAAAATCAGAAATTTCTGTTTCAATTATGTTTTTATTCGTTGTTGTGTTACAGCAAACAAATAAAAATATCATTGAAATAAAAACTACAAATAAAATATTTTTCATTTATTGTCTAATTATCGTTTGTTTTTGTTGCCACTAACGGGAAACGCATTGGCGAAGTGGCGGATAAATTGGACAAAAAGTTCAATTTAGCAGTGACGTAGCCGATGTGTTTCCACAGAAGCTAAATTATTAAAAAAAGCTGAATGTGGAACACATTCGGCGGAATAAAATGCACAAAAGTTGAGTTTGGCACTTAACCCGCCATTTTGCCAATGCGATGTTATATGCCGTATTTTTTGATAAGATAATTTAAGTCAGCTTCGTTTAAAATTCTAATGTTTGCTTTTTTTGATTGGTTTAAGTCGTTTATTTTTTGGATTTTTGACCAACCACAATCTTCACCTGCAAAAACAAAATCTACTTTACCTGTTATTCCTGATTTTATTTGTCCACCAATTTTCATTAGAAAAGTTTTTATTTCTTCTCTTTCTATTGAAAAGTTGCCCGTAATAACTATTCCTTTTCCTATTAAATCAATGTTTTCAAGTTCGTTTTGAGTTATTTGATAATTTGATAAATGCTCTTCATTTTCTTCTAAAACATCTTCACTTGGTTGATTGAAATAATTATTATTTGTTTTAGGCTGGTCATCAATTTTTCTTATTAGTTCTTGATAACTTGGATACTTGTCAGTCAATTCGCCAAATATTAAAGCACAAAGTTTTGCATCGAATTCTGGGTCGTGATGATTTGTTACTTCTAAGTCCAAACTCTCTGCTAAATCTTTTATTTTTTTAGGCATCCCAAGTTTATCTGCAAATAACATTGTGTCAATATAACTTATGACATATGGTTTTAAATTATAATGTTCATATAGATTTTTCTGATTATCCGTTTATGCACCTGTTATATTCGCAATTACTAGTCTGTCAAAGAGTTTGTCTCCAAAATACCGTCTGTTTAATTTGTAAATAAACTCGTTGAGATACAACTGTAAGTATTTCCTTTTGATTTTATGGTAGTTGCCCAGCAATGTCCGTTTTGCATTACTGATTGCGATATGCACCCATTTGAGTGTTTCCTTGGTGGTTTTGGCGTCTGATTTCTCGGTGACGTGCAATTCCACCAGATCGGAGATGTCAACGTAAGAAGTGCTTTTGTCCGAAAATACGATGGCATCATCCTCCATGCAGTCCCTGACCACGCCGTTGATTCCTTCACTTTGATGGCTATCCAGTACCCTGGCCTTGAAATAACGCACATGCTTCTCCTTTTTGCCCGTTTCGATATCTTCCAACGGGGTGCTTTCGGCCATCACCGCAACGTTCTGCTTTCCCTCGGCTCCCCGGCCACGTGTACCCTTGCCTCGCTCGATTTCCTTACTGGCCACCGAAAAGTTAACGAATTCTTGCGGTTTCTTTCAGCGCCGCCAATACCGCCAGCCCGTCGCGCAAGGGGCGCGGCTCGTGTGTGCGGATGAAGTCAGCTCCACCTGCGGCGGCGGCAAGCTCTGCAGCGAGTGTCGCGGCCCCGACATCCCCCGGACCACGGCCTGTGAGCGCGCGCAGAAAGGATTTGCGCGAAACAGACAGAAGCACCGGCAAATCGAAGCGCAGCCGCAATTCATCGAACCGCGCCAGCACCGAGAGCGAGGTTTCGGGAGCAGCCCCCAGAAAAAACCCCATGCCGGGATCAAGGACAAGGCGGTTGCGTTTGATACCGGCACCCGTCAGCGCCGCGATGCGCGCGTCAAAGAACGCCGCAATGTGATCCATGATGTCGCCAGCGGGTGCCTCGCGCCGATCTGCCTGCCCGTCTTGCACCGAATGCATAACGACGAGTTTGGCAGATGATTTCGCCAATTGCGGATAGAACGCAGCGTCTGGAAAACCGCGAATATCATTGAGATAGGCCACACCACGCGACAAGGCATAGGCTTGCGTCGCGGGTTGATAACTGTCGAGCGAGACGGGAATGCCATCTGCCTTGAGCGCGTCCAGCACCGGCGCGATACGCGCGATTTCTGTGTCGGACGAAACAGGCGCGGCGTCGGGATTGCTGGATGCCGGACCGAGGTCGATCACATCTGCCCCCTCGGCCATCAGCTTACGCGCCTGCGCAATGGCTGCGTCTGGCGCCAGATACCGGCCTCCATCGGAGAAACTGTCCGAGGTTATGTTGACGATGCCGAAAATGATGAGCGATTTATTCATGGGGGCTTCTATAATAATACTTAGATTCAACTAATAAATGCAACAGCATTTAAAATAACCAAGGGATGACATCCCTTGGTTGGCGTAAAAAATCACCTTAATTTTGTGGTTCCTACACTACAAAATTTATGGGACATTTAACGTTAGAACAAAGATACAAAATTGAGGCTTATAAAAGTCTAGGAAAAGGAATTACAGAAATAGCCAATTATGTTGGTCGGGACAAATCTGTGATTTCAAGAGAAATCAAGAGGAACGCCGATGCTAGAAGTGGTTTATATAAAGCCGATTTAGCGCAGCGAAAAACAATGAAAAGGCATCAGAACAAACGTAAACCATGTAAATTTAACGAACATATTGAAGCCAATGTAGTACACTATTTGAAACAGGATTTCAGTCCTGAACAGATAGTCGGAAGAGCTGCCTTGGAAGGTAAAGAAATGGTTTCTCATGAGCGGATATATCAATACATCTGGAAGGATAAACGAGGTGGTGGCAAGCTCTACAAACACCTAAGAACTAAGGGGAAGAAATATCGAAAAAGAGGTTTAGGCAAAGATGACAGAGGATTGATAACCAATCGGGTAGATATAGATAAGCGCCCCAGGATTGTCGAGGATAAGAAACGGGTTGGGGATTTAGAGATAGATCTAGTAATTGGCAAAGATCATAAAGGGGCATTGCTAACTATTAATGATCGCGCCACTGGGTTACTCTTTATGGGTAAGGTAGAGACCAAAGAATCAATCGAAATAGAAGCTAAAACAATTGAACTCTTACAAGATTGGAAACCGTTGTTACACACCATTACCTCAGATAATGGAAAAGAGTTTGCTAATCATCAGCAGATAGCAGAAAAGCTCGATATAGACTACTTTTTCGCTAAGCCCTACCACAGCTGGGAAAGAGGAGCAAATGAAAATTTGAATGGATTGATAAGACAATATTTCCCAAAAAAGTCTAATTTTACAAACATCACTCAGAAGCAAATTGACAGAGTAATAAGTATTTTAAATAACAGACCACGAAAAAGATTTGGATTTAAAACGCCCAATGAAGTTTTCGCTCAAAAATTAAACGAAAACATAGGTGTTGCATTTATAACTTGAATCCACCAATAACATGTTCTAAAACAGCTACAATCAAATCATTTTTCGTCGGAAAATAATAATGGATGGAAGAAGTTTTAATGCCAATTTCTTTAGATATATCCTTGTAACTAAAAGCATTTGTCCCTCTTGTCGTGATAAATGTTATGGCTTCGGTTACTATTTTTTCTTTTGTTTCCATAACGCAAAGATATAAATTTCTATCTACTAATAGGTAGATAATCTTAAAAATTTTGCTCGTACTTCTCTCTTTTTGATTTTTGTAATGATTTCTTTATTCAAATACTCCTTTTCAAATTCTACATTAAAAAAAGCCTTTCAGCAATAAAACTGAAAGGCTTTTCGCAGTTGTTACATATAAGTCAAAAACAATACGGGAAATCTCTCTTTTCGATTTTTACAACTTGGTTGTAAAAATCGAAAAGAGACTGTATGTTGCCTGAACAAATTAAAGGTATCGCTTCGGTCAATATGTCTTCATCCCAATCCCACCACTTGATATCTAACAGGATCTGAATCTCTTCGTCCGAAAACCTTTTTTTAATCGGTTTTGCAGGGTTTCCGCCGACAATAGTGTAAGGGGCAACATCTTTGGTGACTAATGACCTACTACCGATTACCGCCCCGTCACCGATCTTCACTCCCGGCATAATCATTGCCTCGCTCCCTATCCAAACATCATTACCGACAACTGTATCGCCCGCGTTTTCAAATCCGTTAATTGCTTTATTGAATGCTTCAATCTCCGGCATATAAAAAAAGGGAAAACTGGATATCCAATTATGTCGATGCCCTTGATTGCCCGCCATTATAAAACTTGCACCGCTACCTATGGAACAGAATGAACCTATGACCAATTTATCAACGTCATCTCTATCTGGAAATAAATAGCGAGCGCAGTCATCAAAAGAATGTCCATGATAATAACCGGAATAGTAGGAATATTTCCCAGCCGTGATATTGGGGTTGGTAATATGGTCTCTAATTATTTTGCCCTTAAATGGGCTATCGAAAAAATTCATCTTTTTAGCATTTATTATTAAATAATTCAATAGAATGTCAGGGCAACATCTATTGCCTTGACAGAGATTATATGTTCCTAAAAATATGCTAATCTGATTTTTTCATACAACAAAGGTAAGTAATTTTAAAACTTGTTTTGAAAATAAGGACAATCTCTATTATTTTTTTTGTCTTGTTTTCTTCTTTTTCTTCATTCTATTGGCAAAATCCTGTTCCTCGTAATCTTCGCCCTGTGCTTGGGGCAACAGGCTGAACAATCCCAAATCAGAACTGTGCGAATGTTCCTGCGTGATAAACTCGAAAAGGTCTTTGGTCGGTTGGTGGTCTATCGTGTTCGTATCGGAAACAGGGCTGTCCTGTGCTTTCAATGCGGGTTTGTTTCCGTTGTTCCACCAATCGTTAAACAGATTTGCCGACAGGTTTCTGTCCAACTGCGAGCCATTCCAAACAGTACGGCTACCATTGTCAATAAAAGTAATACCATAAATCCGTCCGCTGTCGTTTCTGCGGACAACGGTGTGAATGTCCTGTTCGGCAAGTTGCTTTTTAAATTCCTTTTCGCTGTTTGTGGTGTGAATGGCAAGTTCCACCGAATTTTTGAGAACAGACTTCGCAGGGTTGGTTTTCATCTTCTCTTTGGATTGTTCAAAGTGCCGTTGTAATCCGTTTACTCCTGCGTGCTTGCCAAACAAAGATGCTTTGAACGGTTTGCTTGCCTTTTCTCCCTTGTCGTTCAAAGCAAAATATACCAATCCGTGTACAGGCTCTCCGTTGCGTTCGCCTTTTATTTCCTCTGCCGTAATATTCAAAAACGAAAGCAAAGCGTTGTATGTCCCAATGCTTGTATATTGGTAATACTTCGGCAGGTGTCGCACTACCGAAGCTATTTGGCTTTTTATATCGCCTTTCTGCTGTTCTACCTTTTTGAAATTTCTGCTGTCGTGTTTCTGTTCCTGCTCGGTAGCTTTGTGCAGATTGTATTTCGTTTCCAAATCCCGACAGATAGCCATTGAGCGAGGGTGGTCGTAATCATCGGGGATTTTCCTGCCGTCAATGCCCACGCAGGTCGAAACGATGTGTATATGCGTGCGGTCAATGTCCGTATGTTTGAATACGATATACGGCTGATTGCCGTAACCCATACGCTCCATATATTCCTGTGCCATTTCGGTAAACTGTTCATCGCTTACCGTGTCTTTCGGGTCGGGGTTCAATGAAATGTGCCGTACCGTCTTTTCCGTTCGGATATTGGCAGACAGATACGGCTCAAAACACTTGTTGAAGTACGCAACGGAATACCTACCGTCCATTGTGTCGGGTATCTTATTCAGCAACAGAACCGCTCCGTTTTCCGTTTCCACTTTCTGCTGATTGTACAAAATAGCTCCGTACATATTGCTTCCCTTTCCGATTTTTGCAACCATTTCTTTACTCTTTGTTTAGGTATTTCTTTTCAAATTCTGCGGTAAGGATTAAAACTTTGAGCAATAATTCTTTCATTGCTGCGGTCTGTTTTTCCAATTTGTAGAGGTATGCCAATGCCTTTTTCTCCGAAAAGTGTGTGTTCAACAGCTTTACAATCTGATTGTAATTGGTTGCTATTCCTCTGAACTGTCCGAAAAACTTGGTCAATCCTGCGTGGTATTCTACCGCATTCATATCAATTTTTACGGTTTTTACCGTCTTTTGAAAGATACAAGCCGTAATGAAATGTGCCTTTATGTTCATTCCCGATTGGTCGAAAAGGGCAAGGAACTTGGCGTTTTCCTCTGCGTTCAGACTGATGGAATACCGATGTACCGCAGGGTCGTTCTTCGGTTTTCTTCCTGTCTTTTTAATCTGTTTTCTGTTCACTTCTTCCATAATCAAATCATTTTAATGTTAAACCAAAACTGCGACTTCGGAGCGGTTTTCAGCCACCTGCAAGGGCAAGTGCTTTTGAGATGCGGAATTTATTCCGAGTAGCTCAAAAGATAACTTGCTCTGAACAGGGGTTCAGAAAATCCGTTCTGCGGAACGGATTGGAGTTAGCCGAAAAAACCAACCGCTTCCATTTGCAAAGTTCGGCAAGACTGTTTGAAAAACAGCTGTTTACAGTCACGACAATGAACGCCAAATAGTGCCACTGACTGCCACTTTTATTTGGGTTGGGGGTTATCTTGACGATGCGTTGCTCCCCCTTAAAATTATTTTCCAAAAGAAAAAAACAGAAAAAAAAGAAAGCCATTTTAACAAGGCGGACAAGCGGAAAAACCAAAAGGAAACGGAATAAGTCCCGAAGGGTGGCGAAGCCATTATGCCGTAGTCTTTTGGTGGGCGGTGCGGTGGCTGTCCGCCTTATCTTTGCTACCTTTTTATTCTTTTTTGAATATGATTTTAACTTCTTTCATAATAATATTTGGCAACTGAACGCCAAATGCTACCTCTCACTGCAACATTGGAAGCCCGACTTGTTTACCTGATTAATTTAGTCAGTACAAAACGAGTTAGGCGATGCAGGAGAGAAAAGAAATAGAAAAAATACCTATCGAGGAAGCAATGGAGCTTCTCCGTGAGGTCGGTATTGACGTGGAACAGGAAACAGCCGAACTGATTATGGAGTTTTTGTACAACCTCACAATGATAATTATCCGTGAATGCTTTGACACCGAATGATTTATTTTGTAATTTAGCTAATCCCACACAAAGTCAATACCCACTTAAAAATGATTAGCTATGAAAAGAGCCGATTTATACATACGTGTTTCCACCGATGAACAAGCGGACAAGGGATATTCACAGCGTGACCAAGAGGAACGCCTGAAAAGATACTGTGCAACCAATAAGATTGCTGTTGGGCAGGTTATTTATGAAGACCATTCCGCCAAGACCTTTAACCGTCCCGAATGGACAAGATTATTGAACAGCCTTAAAAAGAGAAGTTCAAAAACTGACCTTATCCTGTTTACCAAATGGGACAGGTTCAGCCGTAATGCTGGCGATGCTTATCAAATGATTAGCACACTCAACAAACTTGGTATAGAGCCACAGGCGGTAGAACAGCCGTTAGACCTCTCCATTCCCGAAAACAAGATGATGCTTGCCATATATCTTTCTGCTCCCGAAGTAGAGAATGACCGCAGAGCATTGAATACGTTCTACGGTATGCGTAGGGCAAGGAAAGAGGGGCGTTTGATGGGTAGAGCACCTTTTGGATATATCAATAGAAGCAAAGAGGACGGACGAAAATACATTGCTCCGAAAGAACCTGAAGCAACAGCTATGCTGTGGGCTTTCAACGAAATAGCCAAAGGCGTGTTTGCCTGTGACCAAGTACGGCAAAAAATGAATAAGTTGCACAAGACAACTATAAGCCGAAGTGCATTTCACGTTGCCGTACGCAATCCGCTGTACTACGGTAAGATATTCATTGCCAAATTCAAGGACGAAGAAGCACATTTGGTGCAGGGTCAGCACGAACCACTTATATCCAAAGACCTCTTTGATAGGGTACAACTGATATTGGACGGAAACAAAAGGGTAGAACGTCCCAATACCAAAATACTTTCAGACGAGAACTTGCCCCTACGTGGTTTCTTGGTATGTCCCGAATGCGGTCGCAACCTAACGGGAAGTGCTTCCAAAGGAAGAACAAGCCGTTATTACTACTATCATTGTGTTTCCTCTTGTGGCTTTCGTCAAAAAGCCGAATTAGCCAACGATATTTTTGAAAAGAGTATGCGACAGTTTGCGTTGAACGGTACTTCTCAAATAGTAAAAAGACTTCTGTTGGACAACTACAAGAAATTCGCAAAAAATCCGTTTGACGAAAAGAAACAGATTGCACAGGAAATAGATAAACTGAATGCAAGGTTATCAGTAGCACGCAACAAACTGCTGTCTGAAATTATTGATGACGAGGAATATCTCGAAATCAAAGATGAGTGTAGGAAACGGATTGAGAGTTTGGAAGAACAGTTGAGCAAGGACGGTTCTGATACCAAGAAAATCAACGTAGAAAAGTCTTTGGACAGGGCTTTGAAATACATAGAAAGCATTCCTAAAATGTACAGCGAGGGCGAAATCAGAACAAGACGGGATATAATTGGTTCGATATTCCCCGAAAAATTGGAGTTTGACGGAAAAACTTATCGAACCGCTCGAATGAATGTAATCGCAAACTATATCTTTCAGATAACCAACGGATTACTCCAAAAAAAGAACAGGACAAACGAAAGTAAATTTCATTTGTCCTGTTTAGTAGCCCGTAGGGGAATCGAACCCCTGTTTCAAGAATGAAAATCTTGCGTCCTAACCCCTAGACGAACGGGCCTTTTTGCTTTGGTGATGCAAATATAGGCTCTTTATCCATATAGCCAAAATATTTTTTAAAGCAAACCCTTAACTCATTGGCTTTGAAAATATTATTTTTTAGATCAAATCAAATCCGATGTCTGTTCTGAAGTATTTTCCTTGGAAAAAGATCCTTCCGGCATCCGCTGTAGCCTGTTGCAGGGCCGAGAACAGGTCCTCTTCCAGGGCTGTTACCGCTAGAACGCGACCTCCGGCAGTCACTACATCTACGCCATCCTGTTTCGTTCCGGCATGGAATACGATAGACTCTTTCACATTCTCCATATTGCTGATTACCTTTCCACCTTCATAATCTCCTGGGTAACCACCAGAAACAATCACTACCGTAGCAGCCGTTTTAGGAGATACCGTATAAGAACGATCAGCAAGATTTCCTTGCGCCACGCCTTCTAACAGATCCACTAAATCCGACTCGATACGAACCAATACAGATTCTGTCTCAGGATCGCCCATACGAACATTGTATTCAATGACATAAGGCTCACCATCAACATTCATCAATCCGATGAAGATAAAACCTTTGTAAGGGATATTATCCTTCTTCAAACCATCCACTGTAGGTTTGATGATACGCTCTTCTACCTTATCTAAAAACGCTTGATCAGCAAAAGGAACAGGTGAAACAGAACCCATACCACCGGTATTTAAACCTGTATCGCCTTCGCCGATACGTTTATAATCCTTCGCAGAAGGCAATACTTTATAATCTTTTCCGTCTGTAAGCACAAAAACAGAAAGCTCGATACCTTTTAAGAACTCCTCAACAACAACCACATTGCTCGCTTCGCCAAACTTCGCATCGCTAATCATGGCCTTCAATTCCGCCTTAGCATCCTCATACGACTCACAGATCAACACACCCTTGCCTGCTGCCAAGCCATCAGCTTTCAAAACGATAGGAAGCTTCTGTGTGTCCAAATATGCTAATCCCTCTTCTAGGTTAGTCTTATCGAATGAGCGGAAAGCAGCCGTCGGTACATTATGACGAATCATGAACTCTTTAGAAAAGTCTTTCGACCCCTCTAACTGCGCACCTTCAGCCTGTGGGCCAACCACCGCAATATGTTTCAGCTGCTCGTCAGCCAGGAAGTAATCATGAATACCCTTTACAAGCGGCTCCTCAGGACCAACAACAATCATTTCAATATTATTCGCCAGAGCAAAATCAGCAATACCTTTAAAATCAGTGACTTTCAAAGCAACATTCTCGCCATATTGACCAGTACCTGCATTCCCAGGTGCAATGAAAAGTTTAGATAGTTTAGGACTTTTAGAGATTTTATAGGCAAAGGCAGACTCTCTACCTCCAGAGCCGATAATAAGAATATTCATATCGCAAAGATATTGAAGCAAATGCAAATATTACCCTATCCACAGCATCTTTTATAAATTCTTCTTTCTTTTTCTTGTCATCAGGCATATCCGCCGCTCGTACAAAGATCCATATTCGACCGACATGCAATGGATTCATGAATATTTTTTCGTATCATTATAATGATTTTACCAATTAGAATTATGAAGCACACCCTCTATGCTATAGCTCTGGTTCTGTTATCCTTACACACAGGATCTACCCTCGCACAAGACATCAATTTATTACAAAGCCGATTAAAGGAATATGCCGCCGAAAATCCACAGGAGAAGATTCATGTGCATACCGACCGCAGCTTGTACAGCGCCGGGGAAACCATTTGGTATAAGACCTATACGGTAATTGATATTGAAAACAGGCTTTCTACCCTCTCTAATCTTATCCATGTCGATCTAATCGACCCGAAAGGAACAATCATAGCCTCTAGAATGCACCTCAATATCAACGGGCTCAGCTTAGGAGAAATCGAATTAACAGACACCTTAGTCGATGGATCTTACCGTTTGAGAGCCTATACCAATTGGATGCGAAATGACAGCTCCGATTACTTCTTCGAGAAAGTCCTTGAAATTGGGAATGTTCGAACCGATGAGTTGTTTTCCAAAGCGGGTTTAGTCACAATAGATGGTACGCCGTATTATCAGATCAAAGTGGAAAACGCTGATGGAAGCCTACTTCCGAAAACGTCGGTTCGTTATGAGGTTTTTGATAAAGCAGAAAGCATAGATCGAGGGCGGGCAACACTGAACGAAGAAGGCAATATCCTGATCAAGGTCGACAACAAAAACCGAGGAAAAGGAATCATGCTGAGTATTCGAAAACCAGACCGGCGAACCGTAAAAAAATATATCAATAGCCAATCTTTCTTTTCTGAAAATGCCCTGCAAGCATTTCCTGAAGGAGGATACTACCTGGCTAACGAGCTTAATAAAATAGCTTTCAAAGCAACAGATCCTCGTGGAAAAGGGATTCCCGCCACAATAACCGTTTTTACAAATACCAATGACACCGTTGGGAAGTTGATTACCAATGAACTTGGATTGGCCGCGGGCAGCTTTTTCTTATTGGACAATAGCAATTATCGCGCAGAGGTCAAGTTCAGTGATGGCACTTCTAAAACGATAGCACTTCCACAGCCACAAAAAAGCGGATATGCAATGGTCGTAGGAACCAATTTTAACAAGATCTATACACAAGTTAACCTCTCCGACGACAAAATCAACAACAAAGATCTCTATATCGTTTTTCAACATCTTGGGCAGGTCTATTACATCGCTAAGCAAACCGCTAAGAAAAAGAACATCAACTTCATCAAAGAGCAAAAAGACCTGCCTACTGGCGTCATTACGATCAGTATATTAGATCATAATCTACAGCCTATTTTGGAAAGAGCATACTTTAACCAGCGTACGAGTGAAGTTCCGATGCTAAACCTAAACCTGGAAAACAAAAGTTACGGCATTAGAAATAAGGTACTCAGCGAAATTGTTGTAGGTGCAGAAAACGACAGTATGCGCGTTGCAACCCTTTCGGCGTCTGTTGTTAATTTATTCAAGGTTGGAGACGAATTGGAAGATCAGACCAGTATTCTGAGCAGCTTACTGTTGCAAGGCGATGTTAAAGGCTACATCGAACGCCCCGCCTATTATTTCAATAGCGACGGAACTTATAAACTCGAAGATTTGGATATGCTCCTATTGACCCAGGGTTGGCGCAAAATTAACTGGGCAAAATTAGACTCCTTAAATAAAAAACCCGAGTTCCAAGCCGAGAAAGGTATTCGCATATCCGGATATGTTAAACGCATGGGCAGGAAAGCGCCAGTACCCAATGCAAAGGTGCAGCTTATATCCACGCATAACTTTATGGATTATATCGATACGACCGCAAACGAAGACGGCTATTTCGAAATCGACGATCTTATCTTCCCCGATAGCGTGAAGTTTATCCTATCGGCAAGGAATCAAAAAGATAAAAAGTATGTGGATATTTCTTTGATTGAAACCCCGGAGCCCCTTGTCAATACCCTTAAAAACCAACCTTTGATCAATAACGATATCAATGCAGTCTTTAAGGACGAACTCTTAGCAACGAAGGCATTCTATAACGAATTGGAGAATAAAGGATTGATGGACAAAACCATTCAGATTGAAGAAGTCGTGGTACGTGCTACCCGGCCAAAGGCATCAGAGCATTCCAGTAATTTAAATGGCCCCGGAAATGCCGATCAGGTGATCACGGCGGAAGAATTAGGTCCCTGTCCAAATTTGGAAAGTTGCCTAGGTGGCCGTCTTTTAGGTGTCGTATTCCGAAACGGACAAGCTTATATGACAAGAGGCAATACCGAGCCGATGCAACTTATCGTCGATGGGATGTATATGGAGGCTGATATGCTTTCCATGATCAACCCTTTTGATGTGGAAACGGTTGAAGTACTTCGAAACGTAAATTACACCTCCATCTATGGCTTCAATGGTGCCAATGGTCTCCTTATTATAACCACGAAGCGTGGTGGAGGGCTCGCAGGAAACTCCAAACCTATCGGCATGATTGTCGCTCAACCGAAAGGGCTTTCCATGATCAAGGAATTTTACAAGCCGGTCTACGAGCCTGACTCCGATTCGGGGTTCCAAAGAGACTTAAGGACCACCATACATTGGGCTCCAAGCCTCGTTACTGATGAGAACGGTAAAGCACAATTTGACTTCTATACTTCCGACGAGCCGGGAACTTACCGTATAACGTTGGAAGGCATAGATTTAATGGGTAGGATATACAGAAAGCAAGTTGATTTTGAAGTGAAATGATAATATTTTCTGTAAATTACCCTTATTAATGTTATAAATACGTCCGTATGCATTCATACCTGAAGACACAAGTAACAGACCATATCTGTTATATCCAATTAGATCGTGGCAGATCAAATGCTATGCATCTTGAAATGATTGAAGAACTCTCTGCGACGATTCAGCAACAGCAAGATGACCCTAGCATAGAAGCAATTGTCCTACAAGGGAAAGAAGGATTCTTCACTTCTGGACTCGACTTAATAACCCTTTTTCAATACGATCAACAACAAATCCGTACATTCTGGGAAAAGTTCATAGACCTGTTGCATCAGCTTGCAGCGTTCTCAAAACCTAGCATCGCTGCCATCACTGGGCACAGTCCTGCCGGAGGTTGCGTGCTTGCTATTTGTTGTGATTACCGCGTTATGGCGGAAGGCGAATTCATTATCGGTTTAAACGAAGTTCCTGTTGGCATTATCGTGCCTTCCAGCATCTTTGAACTCTATAGTTTTTGGATCGGCAAAGCCAATGCCCATCGATTCCTTTTAGAAGGGAAGCTGTTATCTCCACAGGCTGCACTGGAAGTTGGATTGCTCGACGAGGTTGTCCCTTTCGAACGCATCCAAACCGCAGCAGGAAGAAAAGCAAAACACTATATGCAATTTGATAAAAACGCATGGGGTGCAACCAAGATGAATATACGCAAAGGCCTTTTGAAAAACATTGCACAAACAAAAGAAGAAGCGATTGAACAAGTCCTGAAGCAATGGTGGGCACCATCGACGCGTTCGATCTTAAAAACAATTATTGATAATTTGACAAAGAAATAAAATGGCAGTACAAGGAGCTTTACAACAAGATGCCTTAAAAGGGAAAACCATCGTCGTTACGGGTGGTGGAACAGGATTAGGCAAAGCAATGGCAACCTATTTCTCCGAACTTGGCGCTAATTTAGTCATCAGCAGCAGAAAACTCCCGATATTGGAAGAAGCAGCGGCGGAGATCAAAAGCAAAACGGGTAATGCTGTCCTGCCGGTCGCATGCGATATTCGCAATCCGGAGGAAGTGGAAAACCTACGTATTCAAGCGGAAAAAGCATTCGGCAAAGTCGATGTTCTATTAAACAACGCAGCGGGTAACTTTATATCGCCGACCGAACGCCTGTCCCCGAATGCCTTTTCGACCATTATCGATATTGTATTAAAAGGAACAGTAAACTGTACCCTAGAATTCGGAAAAAACTGGATCGAAAAGAAACAACAGGCAAACGTACTCAACATCATTACCACCTATGCCTTTACAGGTTCGGGATATGTTGTGCCTTCCGCCGTAGCGAAAGGCGGAGTACTGACCCTTACGCGTTCCTTGGCGGTAGAATGGGGGAAATACGGAATACGACATAATGCAATCGCTCCAGGACCTTTCCCAACCAAAGGCGCTTGGGATAGATTATTGCCCGGAGACTTAGCAGCAAAATTTGATTTCAAAAACCGTGTACCATTAAAACGAGTAGGCGATCATCAGGAACTCGCTAATTTGGCAGCTTTTTTGGTGTCTGATTATGCGGCCTATATCAATGGCGAAGTCATCACGATTGATGGCGGCGAATGGTTACAAGGGGCAGGACAATTGAGCGGATTGGAAGCTGTAGAACCGGAAATGTGGGATGCAATTGAACAGACGATTAGAAAAAACAACAAGTAATGATTAAAAAATACTTAGCATACTTTTTCGTATGCGGGTTGTTGCTTACAGCATGTAATAATAGCAACAAGAAAACCGAAGAAAAACAAGACAGCGTCGTGCGCG
Organism: Sphingobacterium sp. BN32; assembly: GCF_030503615.1. Taxonomy (NCBI): domain Bacteria; kingdom Pseudomonadati; phylum Bacteroidota; class Sphingobacteriia; order Sphingobacteriales; family Sphingobacteriaceae; genus Sphingobacterium; species Sphingobacterium sp. BN32. Next base: position 49,920 of record NZ_CP129963.1, on the reverse strand, counting down.
AACCTATCGATCAGCCGGAAGAGGTACAACAGATATCAGAAGTTATTACGCGCTTTGTCCGAGCCTATATCAGTCAGGATAATGAAAAATTAAATGCTTTAGTGCATCCGGAGCTTGGAATGGCGATCATTTATCGTCCAGGTGCAGCCGATACATTCGCATTGATCGACTCCTTTGATTTCAAAAAGCCGATCCCCGAATATTACGCTTACCCGCCGCTTCAGAACGATCAGGTATTGACCTTTGAAAAATTACCTAGTTACGACTGCGGATCAATGAAATGGGATAAAACTGGATTCTACAGCGACACCACTTCCTACAGCAAAACGCAACTGCTGCAGACCATTGTAAAATTTGAAGAGGAGTTTGAATCTTCTAAATACAACGAGCAACAGAAAAAACGCATACAGGAGTTGGAAAACGGCAGTTACCGCGTTATATTAGCACAGCCGGAGGAAAGCTTGATCTTCCATGTTAAGCAATTCGGTACGGCTTGGTATGTCACAGTACTTGATCGCGCATATGGCGGTTGCGACGCATAAAAAACACATTACTATTAAGAAATCAACAAGACCTCATGGGCAATTTAGATAAAGATACACAAGCGAGAATCAACCAATGGTTGACGAACGAATATGACCAGGATACCGTAGCACAGGTACAGAAACTGGTTGACAATAATGAAGAAACCGAATTGTTAGACTCCTTCTACAAAGAATTGGAGTTCGGAACAGGCGGTTTGCGCGGTATTATGGGCGTAGGATCCAACCGAATGAATAAGTACACGATCGGAAAAGCGACGCAGGGCTTAGCAAACTATCTCCTCAAGCAGTTCCCTAATCAAGACATCAAAGTCGCCCTCTCTTACGATAGTCGCAACAATTCGCAGGCATTCGGAAACCTAGTGGCCGATGTGTTTTCTGCAAACGGCATCCATGTTTACTTATTCGAGGAATTACGACCAACGCCGGTATTATCCTTTGCCGTTCGTCACTTCCAATGCCAGGGCGGTGTGATGCTAACAGCATCGCATAACCCGAAGGAATATAATGGTTACAAAGCCTATTGGAACGATGGCGGACAATTGGTTGCACCGCACGACAAGAATGTAATCACGGAAGTGAATGCTATACAGTCTGTCAACGACATCAAATTCAACCGCGTAGAAAAAAATATCACCCTGGTTGGTGCGGATTTCGATGATATCTATATCGCTGAAAACAAGAAATTAAGCATTCATCCGGAAGCGGTCCAAGCTCAAAAAGATCTGAAAATCGTTTATTCTCCAATCCACGGAACAGGGATTACCGTTGTTCCGAAAATGTTGAAAGCATGGGGATTTGAAAATGTGACGATCGTAGAGGAGCAAGCCGAACCGAATGGTAACTTTCCTACCGTGATCTATCCAAATCCGGAGGAAGACGATGCTATGGCGAAAGCAAAACAAAAGGGCCAAGAGCTGGACGCGGATGTCGTGATGGCAACAGATCCCGATGCAGACCGTGTGGGCGTGGCGATCAAAACACCATCCGGATCGTTTCAATTAATCAATGGAAACCAGATCGGAAGCTTGTTGACCTATTATGTGCTTTCATCTAAAAAGGCTTTAGGCCAACTGAAACCAAACGACTATATCGTAAAAACCATTGTAACGTCTAATCTATTCGCTGCAATAGCGGATGCACATGAGGTAAAATACTACGAAACATTAACGGGTTTCAAATACATTGGCGAAGTAATGACCAAGCTATTGGGCAAGGAAAACTATTTGGTTGGTGGTGAAGAAAGCTACGGCTATTTAGTTGGCGATCTAGTTCGCGATAAAGATGCGGTAAACTCCTGCGCCTTTATTGCTGAAATGTGCGCATACTTCAAGAGCCAAGGAAAGTCGCTATACGATGTTTTGATACAGATTTGTTTGGAATACGGCTTCTACAAAGAAAAACTAATCTCCTTAACGAAAAAAGGAAAAGCTGGCGCCGATGAAATCAAACAGATGATGGCGGATCTTCGTGCAGAGCTTCCTAAAACGCTCGGTGGAATTGAAGTCGTCGAGGTTCGAGACTACGAAAACAGCGAAGCAACGAATATGAAAACCGGCGAGAAATCGACAATCGATCTTCCTAAATCGGATGTTCTGCAATTTATCACCGCCGATGGGGATGTCATCTCTGCACGCCCTTCCGGAACGGAGCCTAAGATTAAGTTCTACTGCTCGGTAAAAGAAAAATTAGCCTTTTCTTCCGAATATGGACAGATATCCAACCGTTTAGATGACAAGGTGGAAGTGATGATGGCCGATATAATCAAGGATTAATGGAAAAGTGGAAGGTATTAGATTCTAAATACATTATTCAACGCCCTTGGGCGACGCTCAGGGTCGACAGACTTGAAATGCCGAATGGCAATATCAAAGAAGAATACTATGTTCTAGAATACCCGAAATGGGTGAATATGATCGGTATAACCAAAGAAAATACCATCCTCTTTGTCAAACAGTACCGTCATGGCGCTGGCGAAGTACTGGTAGAGCTTCCGGCAGGCGTGGTAGAGGACGGCGAAGACCCGGAATTAGCGGCACGCCGAGAACTATTGGAAGAGACGGGTTATGCATTCGATTCCATTGAATACGTTTGTAAGCTCTATGCAAATCCGGCGACTTCAGGAAATCCAACGTTCACCTATATCCTTCAGGGTGGCGTAAAGATACAAGAACAGGAGCTCGACGCTTCCGAGGATATCGAAGTGGTCGAAATGAGCATAGAGGAAGCGAAGGCTTTCTTATTCGACAATAAAATCGGACAGGCACTTCATGCCTCTGCCCTATTCTACAGTTTTAAAAAGTTAGGTTTACTTTAATGTAGACCTAACTTAATTCTTTCTTAGCCCTCCTTTTCGCAATATTCAACGCTATTTTGTTACCTTTGCCGTATGGCTAGAGAAATTTATGAAACAAAGCGAAAAGCGCTTAAAATAAACCTAAACCCTGATATTTACGGAACATTTGCAGAGATCGGAGCCGGACAAGAGGTTGCCCGTAATTTCTTCGAAGCAGGTGCCGCATCGGGTACCATCGCAAAAACTATGTCGGCCTATGATATGGCTTTCTCCGATGCTATTTATGGCGTAGAGGAGTCTGGTCGCTACGTGAGCCGTACGCGCTTAAATAAAATGCTGGACCATGAATTCGACTTGCTAACCCAACGCCTGCAAGGCGAGAAGTACAATAGCAAGAAGTTCTTCGCCTTCGCGGATACCGTAACAACATTAAATTTCACAAAATCCAATGAACCACATGGCTGGATCGGGATCCGATTCCAACATGAGGTCGACGGACCTACAAATGATATCGTTATCCACGTTCGCCTATTGGACTCCGATAACACCTTGCAAACAAAAGTATTGGGAATCTTAGGTGTAAACCTGGTATTCGCCGCTTATTACTACGCACAGGATCCACAAACGATGATCGAGTCGCTGGCAGACAACCTAGCGATTGGCTCGGTAGAGATCGACTTAGTGAAAGTTTCTGGGCCTATCTTCGAGAATGCAAATGAACGCCTCTTGAACCTTTATCTGATCGCTAAGGGATTTGCTAAGGCTGCAATCTTCAAACCGGACGCAAAAGCAGCACAGATCAAAGATTACCTATACAAGAAGAATATCATTATCCTTCGTACGAAATATCGTCAGAAGTCAAATCCTAACTTCGACCTCTTCAATCTTGCCGTGGAAGAATTCCGCAAAAACACCGGAGCCACGCCAGAAGACACGGTTGTTCTTATCGAGGTCTTGATGGGTAATGTATTAGATGAGAACTCAAGCATCACCGACGAGGACTTAAATTACTTTGCAGAACGTGCGGAATACCTATGTTCCACAGGAAACAACATCCTGGTATCCAACTTCCGTCGCAACAATCACCTTGCCGAGTTTGTGCAAAGCTTCAAACCAAAGCATGTAGGTATTGCAACCAACGTGTACAACCTGAAGAATATCTTCAACACACACAACTACAACAAGGAAAACTATACAAACGAATTGTTATCCTATATATCCGGTATGTTCAGCAAAAACGTAAAACTCTACGCTTACCCATATTTGGACAAAAAGAACGAACAAATCGTCACCACCAAGAATATGCCGGTATCCGAAGAAGCAAAACCGCTATTCGACTTCCTATTGCAAAACAAATACATCATCGATATCGAAAACTATGACGAGAAGTTTGTTAAAACAGTGTAGTTTAGATGTAAGACATTAGATATAAGATATAAGAGTAAGGCGCCGATTAGGCGCCATTTTTATTGGTGATAAGCTGTGTTGATACTTTAGTTTAAAAAGAAGGGGTTAGTTTGTTTTGAAGGAAAGGAAGGGTGTTTTGTCTTGAACCAAGAAAGGAAGGATTTTAGGATTGACAGGATCATGTTTAGCGGCGAATGATGGAAGGGGAAGCATACACTTTCGGAGACGTTTAGTGAAACGTCTCCTATAAAAAATACAATCCATCCCTTCATATATCATAATACCCGATCCTGTTCATCCTTACATCCTTCCTTTCATGGTTCAAGACTAAGCATCCTGCCAATCCTTTTATCCTTCCTTTCTTGGTTCAAACACATCATACATCTAAAAACAAAGGCGCCTAATCGGCGCCCTGCTCTAATATCTAAAATCTAATGTCTAATCTCTAACCCAAATATTTCTTAAATATCGCATACAAGATCCGCATCTCATGATCATTTAATGTTGCGACATTGGGGTTCTCCTGGATATAATGGTATTTAAATCCTTTGATGGCGGCATCTAGGTTCTTCACGTCGAAACCGATGATTCGTAATGCGATTTTCACGTCGAAGTTTGCAGGTACTTGTTCCAGCGGTTGCTCATACCAGTATCCGAATCCTTGATCGGCAAGCGTTTTCCAAGGGAAGCGCGATGGATCGTTCTTACGCGTGGGCGCATAATCCATATGTCCGATAAAATTGCCCTGCGGAATATTATAAGAGGTCTTTAGCTGTTGCAGCAACTTCACCAAAGCCTGTATCTGAGCATCCGGCCATGGATCGGTCGTGCCGTTATTGTCAAGCTCGATCCCGATAGAAGATGAATTTAAGTCTGTATCATTCCCCCACCTGCCGGCTCCGGCGTGGTGCGCTCTGAAATAATCGTTCACCATCTGCACAATCTTTCCGTCCCGACCGATTACATAATGCGAGCTTACGCCAACCTTTTGATTATGGAAGGTCTTTACCGTCTGATCTAGCGATGCTTGTGCCGTATGATGGATCATCACATAATTAGGCTTGCGCATTCCAAAGTTCGTTGAGCCAATCCACTCCTTTTGATCTGCTCCAATCTTCGCTAACTGACCTTCTACAGGAGCTTCCTTGTAGATCTCTGAAAATTCCTTTGCCTTTTTCTTGTAAACTTTCTCCGTTGCCGCATATTTACCGCCTCCACAGGAGGTCGCCAATGCCGCAATAACCAAATATATAAATACGTTTCTAATCATTTTCTCTATCTCATTTAACCTTATGCCTACGCCACTTAAAGTGCGTCGACAACAAATTCAGGCCGCTCCACGCCCGGTTCCAGCTCAATTAGCTGAAAATTCCGAAACTCCATCAGCGCGCCTTCAGCTTCCAGACAAACATAACCTTTTCGCTTTGAAGCCAAGCGAATGCTATTGACAAATTTACCATTTATAGCCAATTTAACAGTGCCGTCGATACAAACTACGGTATATTTATTCCATTGCCCTACACCTAAACAGCGATTCTCTACCGACTTACTGCGCTCACCTCTAGGATTATCCGGAGATGCTGTCATTCCCCCCGCACCAAACAATTCCCCATGCACATAAGCAATCGGTGGTGTAACGCCGTCGCGCGTATTCTGATTGACCCAATCCAGCTCCAACATCTGCACCTCCATACCCATAGGCAGGTCATTCTTCCCTGCAACCGCATCTGACCATACAAAAACACCTGAATTGCCACCCTTCTCCAAATGACGCCATTCTACATGGATGATAAAATTTTCGTACATTTTCTCCGAACGGATTACGCCGATCGGATTCCCTTTGTTGACCAAAACCTTCCCCTTTGGAATCCAGGTCGTATCCGAAGTATTCACATCAATCCACTGGATTGGCTTTCCCTTTATCTTTGGATTAACGATGGACTCATCAAAGCTTTTCTCCACTCCAAAGGTAAAAAGCTTTTTCTGTGCGCTTACTCCCAAGGAAAAAGCCATAAACATCAGAAATAACGTTGCAGCCGGCAGGTTTAGTCTGTTCATATCAGTAGGTTTTAAGTATCCCTAAGATAAGGAATTACTGACAACTTAATCAAACCCCATGTAGACCCAATGTATAGCCCTTATGGAGCGGTTATGATTGGGGTTTGTATTGGGTTTGTATTGGGTTTACAAGGGGTTTGAGTCGACGGAGTTTAGTAGTTAGTACTTAGTAGTTAGTATAAAGACCTATGGCTGAAATTAGATGATAGACATTAGAGCGTTTTCTGAAAAGGTATTGTTTGAGCGGTTGGTTGTAGTAGGAACGTTTGTCTTGAACGAGAATGAAAATTTGTCTTGAACCAGGAAAGGAAGGATTTAGGGATTCGCAGGATCGGGCATTGGTGAGAATAAAGGGATGAATTGTATTTTTTATAGGAGACGTTTAGTGAAACGCACGATTACGATGTGCATACCAACATCCAACAATATACCAGATCCTGAAAATCCTTGTATCCTTCCTTGGTTCAGACGAAAGAGCATCCTGCCAATCCTTGCATCCTTTTTTTCCTGGTTCAGAAATAGTAGTTAGTACTTAGTAAAAAGACCTATGACGCCATACCCTCAAACCAAAAAAGCTGCCCCGTACTGGAGCAGCTTTTTAACAGACACAAGGTCTAATATCTAATGTCTCACATCTAATCTCTAATTACGCTTCTGCGTAAGCTTCGATTGGAGGACAAGAACAGATTAATGTTCTATCGCCTTGTGAGTCGTTTACACGACCTACGGAAGGCCAGAATTTATTTGTTCTTAAGTATTCAACAGGGTAAGCTGCTTTTTGACGTGAGTAAGGTCTATCCCACTCGTCTGCAGTTACTACGCGTGCCGTGTGTGGCGCGTGTTTCAATACGTTTTCTTTTTGGTCAACCTCGCCATTTTCTACTGCAGCGATTTCTTGACGAATAGCGATCAACGCTTCACAGAAACGATCTAACTCTGCCTTAGACTCCGACTCTGTAGGCTCTACCATTAAGGTACCAGCAACAGGGAATGATACGGTAGGAGCGTGGAAACCGTAGTCCATCAAACGTTTTGCGATGTCTGCTACTTCGATTCCTACGTTTTTGAAACCGCGGCAATCTAAGATCATCTCGTGTGCACAACGTCCGTTTGCACCTGCGTATAATACCGGGTAGTGCGATTCTAAACGTGCTTTGATGTAGTTAGCATTTAAGATGGCAGTTTTCGTAGCATCTGTTAATCCTTCGCCACCCATCATTGCGATGTATGCATGCGAGATTACTAAGATGGATGCAGAACCGAAAGGTGCTGCCGATACTGCTGAGATACCCTCTTCGCCAGAGATTTCTACAACTTCGTGGTTCGGCAAGAAAGGTACTAAGTGTGCTGCTACGCCGATTGGACCCATACCAGGACCACCACCACCGTGAGGGATACAGAATGTTTTGTGTAAGTTTAAGTGACAAACGTCAGCACCAATATAACCTGGGCTTGTTAAACCTACCTGTGCGTTCATGTTCGCACCATCCATATATACTTGACCACCATTTTCGTGGATGATATTACAGATTTCAACAATTGGCTCTTCGAATACTCCGTGCGTAGATGGATAAGTCACCATTAGGGAGTTTAGGTTTGCCGAATGTTCTGTTGCTTTTGCTCTTAAGTCTTCAACATCGATGTTTCCGCGTTCGTCACACTTCACAACAACCACTTTCAAGCCTGCCATAGATGCAGATGCAGGGTTTGTTCCGTGTGCCGATGCTGGAATTAAACAGATATCTCTATTTAAGTCGCCACGGCTGTGGTGATAAGCACGGATAACCATTAGTCCGGCGTATTCACCTTGTGCACCCGAGTTTGGTTGGAAGGACATCTTCGCGAATCCGGTGATTTCACACAACCAATCGTTCAATTCGTTGATCAATTGCATGTAACCTGTTGTTTGGTCTGCAGGAGCAAATGGATGTAACCCACCGAAACGTGCCCAAGTTACAGGAACCATCTCGGTTGTTGCGTTCAACTTCATCGTACATGATCCTAGAGGAATCATCGAATGACAAAGAGAAAGATCTTTTGCTTCTAAAGATTTGATGTAACGCAACATCTCACTTTCAGAGTGGTAGCTATTGAAAACAGGGTGTGTTAAGTAATCAGAAGCGCGTTCTAATTCCTCAGGGATAGAGTTTCCTAATTCATTAGTGAAACCTGATAGATCCACATCATTTACAGATTTACCTTTAATCTTCGCGAATACTTTCACGATCGTTTCGATATCTGCAAGCGTCGTAGTCTCGTCGATAGAGATTCCAACGGTATTATCAGCGTAGTAGAAGTTAAGCTCTTGGTTTAAAGCTTCAGACTTCAATGGGCTAAGTTCTTTATCTACTTCAAAACGTAATGTATCGAAGTAAGTCGCGTTTACCTGTTTGTAACCTAAGGCTTGGATTGCTTTGTCAGCAAGTTTCGTTAGATCATTGATACGTAATGCGATATTTTTGATTCCTTTTGGACCGTGGTAAACCGCGTAGAAAGAAGCCATAATAGCTAGTAATGCTTGCGCAGTACAAATATTAGAAGAAGCTTTATCTCTACGGATGTGTTGCTCACGAGTTTGAAGCGCCATACGCAATGCATATTCGCCATTCGAATCGGAAGTTACACCGATGATACGACCTGGAATATTACGTTTATAGGCATCTTTTGTTGCGAAGAATGCTGCATGAGGACCACCAAAGCCCATCGGTACGCCAAAACGTTGTGAGTTACCTACAACAACATCTGCTCCCCATTCTCCCGGAGGCGTTAATAACGCTAATGCCATTAAATCTGTAGCCACACAGATTGTGATGTTTTTATCATGAGCGTAAGCCGTGAACTCTTTATAATCATTTACAGAACCATCAGCAGCAGGATATTGGATAAACGCTGCGAATACATCGTCTGCTAAGTTATCTACGGTTAAATCTGCCACACGGATCTCCACACCAAATGGAACCGCTCTAGTCTGCAATACATCAAGCGTTTGCGGGTAGATGTTCGGTGTTACCAGGAATGTATGTGCATCTTTATTTTTGCGCGTGCTGTATAACATGAACATGGCCTCAGCAGCAGCAGTTGCTTCATCTAAAAGTGATGCGTTCGCTACTTCTAAGCCTGTTAAGTCAGATACCATCGTTTGGAAGTTCAATAAAGCTTGAAGGCGACCCTGAGCGATTTCAGCTTGGTACGGCGTGTACTGTGTGTACCATCCTGGATTCTCGAATACGTTACGTTGAATAACGCCAGGTAAGATTACATCGAAATATCCCTGACCGATATAAGATTTGAATACTTTGTTTTTTTCAGCGATTTGAGCAACCTTTTCAAGGTAAGCAACCTCGCTTAACGCTGCAGGTAACTTTAAAGGTTCTTTTTTACGGATTTGCGCAGGTACGGTTTGCTCGATTAGTTCGTCTAAGGAGCTAACGCCAAGTACAGTCAACATTTCCTCTACTTGCGAAGCGCTAGGACCGTTATGGCGATCCTGGAATTTCTCTTGGTAATTTATGTTACTCATTTTACGATGGGATTGCAAAATTTACAATGTTTAACGTTCTGTTATCCAATTTCTTTAGGATAGTTTCGCTATAAAAAAATTAGATGTGCAAAGATACGCTTTTTATAGGTAATTTTTGCCCTACCCGTAACGCCAAAAACATTTATTAACACATCAATCGATTGCACATTTTTTTAAAATTTAGGTAATAAGATCAGGGTATTGTTTCAAATAAAGTAGTGTAAGCGAAGTGAGGATATTATATCTGAAAATCCAACCCTTTCACATCCTTTTGTAAAAAATGAAAGCTCCTACCCTACAGTTCTTTGAACTTCTTAGGCATCAGCCGTTTACCGATTATCAAACGCTAAGCAACCGCGTCAATTTTTCTCTTTTCAATACATATTGTTAAATAAAGCGTGAATTCTCCTAACCAACAGGGGTTATAAATTAATTAATCACAATATTTTTTATTGGATTAATTAAATATAATTTCTTTGCTATTTTAGCTTAGGGTCAATTAACGAAAATTCAAGAGAGAAAAACCATGCAAACCACCGATACCATTTTATTAGTTCGTCCCTTTCAATTTAGAAGAAACGAAGAAACCGCCATCAACAACTATTTTCAAAGCGAAGAAATCCCTCCAAGGAAGATTCATCAAACTGCGACTTCCGAATTCGATAATTTTGCCTCCCTACTGCAACATGCCGGCATTCATACCATCGTGATCCAGGATAATGGAATACATCAAACACCGGATAGCATATTCCCCAACCATGTGGTCTCTTTTCATGGTAAAAGCGCCACACTATACCCCATGTTTGCCTATAATAGGCGGCGCGAGCGAAATCTGAACTACCTCGACCAGCTTAAAATAAGAGGCTTTGAATTCGAAAAATTGAACGATTACAGCGTTTATGAAGAAAGCGAGCTCTTTCTGGAAGGGAATGGCGCATTGATTTTAGATCGGGTCCATCATATAGCCTACATATCCCTATCCGATCGTGCGCATGAAAACATAGCGATCATCTTTTGTAACGACCATGGCTATGAGCCGGTTATCTTTCAATCGTTCCATCAATTTGACGCCCAATTGAAGCCCATCTTCCATAGCAATATGATGATGTCATTAGGCACTAACTTCTGTGTTATTTGTTGGGATTGCATTCCTGATATAGACGCTAGAATCAAGATCGAACAGCGGCTAATCAAGACCAACAAAGAAATAATCAGTATTAGTGTGGAGCAAATGAATCAGTTTGCAGGAAATATGGTCGAGATAAAGAATAAGAATGGACATCCTTTTATCTGCATGAGCACGCGGGCGTACGACAGCCTGACGGCAAGCCAGAAAATCATATTGAGCAGACATGGAATGTTGTTGCATGCGCCACTCTATAATATTGAGAAGTTTGGCGGAGGGAGTGCGCGAAGTATGATCGCTGAAGTGTTTTACGAAACCTAAAAGAGTACAGGCTTTATAATCGTATAAGACGACACAAACTCGACAAATTTTTTGTATTTACCATCATTTGCTTCAGGATCAATGCCTATCGTGAATTGATTGGTTTTGCCTTTATAGTTGATTTTTACGGCAATATCTTTACCATCGCTGCAACTATTACAGTCGCGTCTGCGTAAGGACATCAGATCAAGTTCTTCTATCAGACCAATTAGTTCTTCATAGCGTTCTTCCGGAAATAGCGTAGAATATTCGCTCGTTATATTCGGCTCACATTTATTTCCGCGGAAATCCTGTATCATATGATCTTTCTCTATCTGCAATTTGATCAGCCCACATTTCCCTTGAAGTAAATCAACATCCATATGTAGTTCAATGGGATCAACCTTTTCGTCAGTACAAGAAACTAGACTAATTAAAGCGATAAAAAGGAAATAGATCGGTCTTATCATAACAGTTTATAATTTGTTAATTACCAATAATTAACAAAGGTAGCTCTTTTCGCAAACAATTTAAACAAATTAGAAAGAATCTTTCGCTATCTCTCTTCTCACTCTACTCAGGCTTTCTGGTGTGATGCCTAAATACGAAGCGATCATCCATTGGGGAACACGCAGCAACAACTGAGGGTACATGGCAACGAATTCTAAGTATCTTTCCTTAGCAGACATGGCTAACAGGGAGTTTATTCTACGTTGTAGAAAGTGTATATTGCGTTGTAAGGAAGTTTCTGTAAAGCAGGTGAACTCATGATTGATCTTTCCTGCCTCTTCCAGAAACTGGGGCTGAATGAAGACAACCGTGGAAGGCTCCAATGCTTTGATGTAGTAATTTGATGGTTCATTGAAGAACATGCTTGAGCGATCCATCATCAACCAATTCTCTGGAGCAAACTGCATTATATGCTCGCCGCCTTTTTCGTCCAGGCTGAACAGCTGCAACAATCCTTTTTCAACGAACAGAATATGCTTACAAACCTCGCCCGCCCGCATGATGAGCTGATTATGGTCTACTTCGCGAAAGTCGAATAGTGGGCTTAGGCTTTCGAAATCTGCCAGCGTAAGTCCCGTTTTCGCTGTGTAATAGTTGTAGAAGTTGCTCTTGATTAATTCTTCAGACGTTATCATTAGTAAAGCACGCTAAATTTAAAGGCTAAGGGTTGGAAATTCTTCAACAGATCGTTGAACAATTCGTCGCCATATTTGATATATAGCACCGCGAAATTCTCAGTACGTTCTTGCAGGCCGCCATTCGGGAACAACTTATCTTTAACGCGCTCTATTTGAATAAGCGCATCCTCATGGTTCCTTTTCTCGGCTTTCAATAATTTCTTTTCTAGGTTATTTACAGCCTTTTTAAGACGCGCTTTTACCGCATCGGTGCTTGGGCCTAAACTCGGGTCGATCTTATGCGCACGAAGCTTAATCTTGCCGAAAATAGCATTAAGCTCCATCCATTCGTCCTGAAGGTTCAAGCGATGTTTTGTCTTCCGACGGACATATTCGTTTTTAAGGGTATTGACAGGCTTAAAAATACTTTTGAAAGTAAAGTCTAAACGGAATATTTTTCCAGCGACAGCATCATCGGTAATAAGTGCTGAATTACGTGGAACAAGGATTGGAAACTGCGTTTTATAATAGTCGAAATTAGCCTTTAGCTGTAGCCAATAGACTATTTCGGCTCCCCCGCCGATGTAAGCAAGATTGGGAAGTATCAGTTCTTGATAAAGAGGGCGCATGACCACATTCGGGCTGAAACGTTCCGGATGCTTCTTGATTTCTTGTTTTATCTCCTCCTCTGTAAAGTAGATATTCTGATGGAGCACTTCAAAACGACCGTCTTCCAGTCGAACAATGCGCTCTCTGAATTCATCGGTCAGATAAAAGAAGTTGATTTCGCGGGCATGAACCTGGGTATTGAACCCCGCCTCTTCCAACGATTTGGAAGTTGCTTCAATATGCTTCCAGCTATTTTCTTCGAGGATATCTTTTTCAATAATGGGCGCAAAGACCTTCTTCAGCGCTGCCCTATCGGCATCGATAATAACAAGTCCGTAGGCTTTAAATAGCGAATTGACGAATTTGCGCGTGGCATCAGCAAGGTTTAGCCCGGAAAGATAAGCTTCCTCCACTAATTCGGTTAGTTTCGTTGAATTATCCGATAATCCGAAGGTACTGCAATATTGTTTCACCACCTCGGCCATGCTATCGGTTTTCATTCGGCCGGTTGCCGAAATCCCTTCCTCCTCCCATACAATCTTCTTTCCGTAGACGCGAGTGTTATTGATTTCCGCAAAATCATGGTCCTCTGTCGCCATCCAATAAACGGGCACAAAGTCCTGTTCAGGGAAGCGAGCTTTTAAGTCCTGCGCCAGCTTAATAGCCGTCACGATCTTAAAAATGAAGTATAAGGGCCCGGTGAATATATTCAACTGATGACCGGTAGTAACGGTAAATGTATTATTGCTTTTTAATCGCTCCAGGTTTTGTGCAACCTCTGGAGAACTAGCCAAAAGCCCGCCATACTGATCTTTTAATTGATCGACTAACAGTTCACGATGTTGAAATTTCTTCTGGGCTTCAATCTGCTTCTTGAAACCGTCAAGATCTGGGAAATGACCGTAATAAGAGGCTAAATCTGGTTGTTTTGACAGATATGCTAATAAGGTTTTAGAAAAACTTCCGGTGTCGCTGTAGTCTATATATGTGGCTTTCATCTAGCTAGAGTAATGTTGCTTCAAATGTAAAAGATAGAAGGATTCAAATTACAAAAAAACTTTCATGATTCCGCTGATTGCCCAACAGTAATGAAAGTTCTTGATGGTCGGAATTAACCGACCGATCCACTAAAAGTAAGAAAAGGATGTTTATTAGGGGGTATTTCTGCCTTTATTTGACAATACTTCCATATAAATCAAAGTCTTCCGCACGGTCTACTTTCACCTGTACAAAATCTCCGATACGCGCATAGTTTGTTTTAGCATCCAACACCACTTCATTATCCACCTCTGGGGAGTCATATTCCGTTCTTCCGATGAAATAATCGCCATCCACACGATCCACCAACACCTTATAGGTATTGCCGATTTTCGTTTGGTTAATATCATAAGAGATCCCTTGCTGAACTTCCATGATTTGATCGACACGTTCTTGCTTCACCTCCTCAGGAACATTGTCTTCCAAAGAGTGTGCATGTGTTTTCTCCTCATGCGAATAAGTAAAACATCCCAATCTGTCGAAACGGGTTTCTTCTACCCATTCTAACATCTCATTGAAGTCTTCCTCAGTTTCACCAGGGTATCCGCAGATCAAGGTCGTACGCAAAGCGATATCAGGCACTTTATCGCGTATTTTGTTTACTAAATCAATTTGCTTTTGCTTGCTGGTTCCTCTACGCATAGAGGTCAACATATTGTCGCTGATATGCTGTAGAGGCATATCTAAGTAATTACAGATATTGGAGCGTTCATTCATCGCATCGAGGATGTCCATAGGGAAACCTGAAGGATACGCATATTGCAAACGGATCCACTCGATACCATTAACATCGGATAAATGACGTAGTAAATCCGAAAGATTACGCTTGCCATAGATATCCAAACCGTAATAGGTTAGATCTTGCGCAATAAGAATCAATTCTTTTGTCCCGTTCGATGCTAGGAACTTTGCTTCTTTAACCAGGTCGTCAATAGACTTGGAAACGTGCTTTCCACGCATCAAAGGGATAGCACAGAATGAGCAGGGTCTGTTACAACCTTCTGCAATCTTAAAATAGGAGAAATGCGATGGCGTCGTCAATAAACGCTCGCCTAATAACTCATGACGATAATCTGCACCAATTGTGGAAAGAAGATCCGGTAGGTCGTTCGTGCCAAAGAAAGCATCTACATTCGGAATCTCGGCTTCTAACTCGGGCTTATAACGCTCCGACAAGCAGCCAGTGACAATCACCTTATTGACTTTACCTTGGTCTTTTAACTCCGAAAATTGAAGGATGGTATCAATAGATTCTTGTTTGGCATTATCGATAAATCCACAGGTATTAATCACCACGATATCATTCGCTTGGATATTATTAGCCTCATGAACGACATCCATTTGGTTGCCCTTCAATTGTCCCATTAAAACCTCGCTATCGTGAATATTTTTAGAACAGCCTAAAGTAACCACATTCACACGTGGCTTTGCTACTACCGGGACTGCATTTCTTGTTTTTGTTCTCATATGAATGTGTAGACTACTGGAATAGTGAGTCTACGAAGTCTTTTTTGTTAAATAACTGTAAATCACCAATCTTCTCTCCTACTCCAATGTACTTTACAGGAATTTTGAATTGATCGGATATCCCGATTACCACACCGCCTTTTGCTGTTCCATCAAGCTTGGTCAATGCTAATGCATTCACATCGGTTGCTTGTGTAAACTGCGTAGCCTGCTCAATAGCATTCTGACCTGTGGAAGCGTCCAATACTAATAATATCTCATGCGGAGCATCTGGAATGACCTTCTGCATGACATTTTTAATCTTCGTCAGCTCGTTCATCAAGCCAACTTTATTGTGCAGACGACCCGCCGTATCAATAATCGCAACATCATCGCCGTTTGCAACCGCAGATTTAACGGTATCAAACGCAACTGATGCTGGATCCGAACCCATCGGCTGTGCAACAACGCGAACACCTACTCTATCTCCCCACAGCTGTATCTGATCGACAGCCGCTGCGCGGAATGTATCTGCTGCACCTAAAACAACCTTATTGCCGGCTTCCTTCAATTGATGTGCAAGCTTTCCGATCGTCGTAGTTTTACCAACACCATTCACCCCAACAACCATAATAACATAGGGCTTTTGATTGCCATATTCGAAGGTCTCGAAGTCATTGCTGTTATTCTCGGCAAGTAAACCTTGGATTTCGTCTTTTAATAAGCCGTTTAGATCATCAGTAGTAACGTATTTGTCTTGAGCGACACGCTTCTGAATACGATCAACAATCTTTAGCGTCGTTGTAACACCCACGTCGGAGGTTACTAAGACCTCTTCAAGATTATCCAATACATCATCATCAATCGTTGATTTTCCAACAACCGCTTTGGTAATTTTCGCAAAGAATCCCTCTTTCGTCTTCTCTAAGCCCTTGTTCAGTGCTTCCTGCGCCTCAGGAGTTTCCTGCTTCTTTTTAAAAAAATCAAATAATCCCATGATGTAAATGTATAATATGTCGTTGCTTTTCGTTCAAAGATACTGAAAACGGAAATACTAAAAAAGCCCTTTTGGTACTACCAAAACGGCTGTTTATAAGATTTTTAAAGAAAAACTTTAAAAAAAAGGAATATCTTACTGCTTATTTAGTAGCCGCAGCAACAACTTCTTTTACTTTGTCGTTGTGAACCATACTCTCTTTGAAAGTATATGCGCCTGTTTTTGCAGATTTAGTAGTAAGAACAACTTTAGTATATTCTTTACCACCACCTTTTTGTAATGATGCAACTGCCTTCTTTGCCATGGTATAATATTTTTATAGACTCCGAGGAATCCTTGTTTTTTACTTAATTTCTTTGTGAACTGTTACTTTTCTCAATACTGGGTTGAATTTTTTCAATTCTAAACGCTCAGTTGTGTTTTTCTTGTTCTTAGTAGTGATATAGCGAGACATTCCCGGAAGACCACTTTCTTTGTGTTCAGTACATTCTAAGATAACTTGTACTCTATTTCCCTTTTTTGCCATTGTTTTACTTTATTTATACCCTCACGGGTGAATTTCATGATTCTATTTGATGTTGATACAACAGGCGGTCTAACTATTAAATATGACCTTGTTTGATAAATTTATCGATTGCTGCTGTAATACCGTTTTTGTTAATCGTTTTGATTGCTGAAGTAGAAACTTTCAACGTAATCCAACGATCTTCTTCTGGAATGTAAAAACGCTTGGTCTGTAAATTAGGATAGAATTTACGCTTAGTTTTAACGTTCGAGTGTGATACGTTATTTCCTTTTAATGCCGTCTTGCCTGTTAAATCACAAATTCTTGACATGATATTCGATTTTTATTGTTGTTCTTGTTAAAAATGCGTTCCCTTAGAAACGAGTGTGCAAATATCTATATTTCTTTTTGGAAATACAATATTATTTCAGGAATTATTTTTAAAATAATCGAAGACTGCTGCGGAAGTCAGCAAAAATACTGTATTTTGCATTAAATATCGCGAAGCGAATATCACAATAGTTTTCAACAATTCACAATGAACAAATATCTTTTAAGGGGAATCGTCTTTTTAACGGCGGGGATTATATGCGTGTTTTTAGGATACACGCTCATGGAGAATGAGAATAATTGGTATAAGCTGTTGATGACATTGGGTGTTATTTTTTTTGGAATAGGATTCATAGCATTAATGTACCGCATCTTTAGAAAAATCGATCGAAAGACTCTTATCGATGATCGAAAAGAGCAACAAGAGAAATAGAACATGTTGCACCAAACCAAAGGAATTACACTCAAAGTAACCAATTATTCGGAGAGCAGTGTTGTTGCACAAATCTATACGCAAGCATTTGGGTTGCAATCTTACCTGATTAATGGAGCAAGAAAACCGAAAGCGAAGATTTCGGTAAACATGCTGCAGCCATTCCATTTGCTGGAGCTTGTTGTTTATAATAAGGAGAATAATAATCTACAGCGGATTAAGGAAGCTCAACATCTTCCTGTGCTCAAACAGATTCCTTTGGATATCGTCAAAAGCTCGATTGCTCTATTCTTGAATGAGGTGCTTTATAAAGTGCTAAGGCATCAGTCTCCAGATAAGCAACTTTTCGATTTTTTGGAAAACGCTATTATCTGGCTTGATGAAACCGATGAAGGTTTGGCAAACTATCACCTCATCTTCCTGCTTAAGCTATCACATTACCTCGGGTTTAAACCTTCCTTAGGTAATCTTCCGTATTTCGATCTTTTAGAAGGTAGATTTGTGAGCATCCTGCCGGCCCACGTTTATACCCTGCAGGAACCATACAGTTCTTATTTGAGAGAATTAGCCCAATCTTCTTTCAGCAATTGTAACAATGTAAAGCTAAAAAAGGAGGATAGAAGCTATTTACTACAAAAGCTCGTGGACTATTATCGGCTTCATACAGAAAACTTTGGCGAGCTCAATTCCTTGTATATTCTGGAAGAGATTTTCAGCTAAGATTTAATGAAAAAAGCCCATCGAAAATCATCGATGGGCTTTTACACAATAAATATATATTGAATCTATTCTCTTAGATAAGCTTTACATTTACCGCGTTAAGGCCTTTACGACCTTGCTCAACTTCGTAAGAAACTTCGTCTTTCTCGCGAATTTTGTCAATTAATCCAGAAACGTGTACGAAGATTTCGCTCTCGCCTGAATTTGGAATGATGAAACCGAAACCTTTGGCTTCATTAAAGAATTTTACTACTCCTTGTTGCATGTTATTAATTTATTATTTCTTAAAGGTATCAATTATTTTCTAAATAAAAACTAAATATTAGCATAATATGATTAAACATTTTCAATAGTCACTTGTCTATGCTGTATATCTTTTGGAAAGATTTTTGAGATTAGAAACGCATTAAAAGATTATTATGAAAAAATTATTATCAATATTAGCGCTTATCGCATTGGTGGTGACAGCTCAAGCACAAAATGTATCTATGGAAAATAGTAGAAGAGTAGCAACGCGCGGCTATGCCGAGAAAGAAGTGACTCCAGACATCATTTACCTTTCAATTTCATTGAAGGAATACTATCAAGATGGCAATACAAAGAAAAAGGTAACTATCGAAACCTTGGAAAAGCAATTGTATGATGCTGCTATGAAATATGGTGTTAAGAAAGAGAATTTTACTATACAAAACATTTATAGCTATAACACGGCCGATCGTAAGAAAAAGAACAATGAGTTGCTACAATCTCGTCAGTACCGCATCAAAGTAACCGACCTGAAAAGCTTAAATGCGATGATGGATGAAGTTGACTCCCAAGGTCTACAAAACACGAACATTGCCGGTTATGATCATTCTCAAAAGAAAGCAATCGAGAAAGAATTAAAAACCGCAGCGGTTAAAGACGCACGCGTCAATGCAGAAATACTTGCAGCGGCCGACGGAGAGACTGTTGGAAAATCGCTGATGATTAATGATAATAGCAGCTTCAGCTGGAATGATGTGATGCCACAGCCACGTGCTTATATGGCGATGTCGAAAACAGCAAACGCTGAATCTGATGCAGTAGGAGGGAATGGGCTTGATATTGATGTCCGCCCAATCAAACTGACTTGCAATATCGACGCAGTCTTTGAATTAAAATAACAATGGAAAACCAATATAGCTCTAAAATAGAGCGCATAAATAAAGATTTTGTTTGGGTGGAGCGACTATCTGTTTTAATGGATAGTCGCTTCCGTATTGGCAACTTTCGCTTCGGATTAGACCCCATCCTTAATTTCATTCCCTTTGCCGGGCAAATCGCAACCTTCATCATTTCACTGATACTCGTTACGGTCATGTACCGAAATGGGGCAAGCGGGAAGATTGCGATCAAAATGCTACTCAACGTGACCTCGGATGCCATTCTAGGTTCTATACCTCTCTTGGGTAATATCTTCGATTTCTTTAACAAAGCCAACGACAAGAATATTAAGCTGTTACGCGAGCACTACTATGAAAACAAACATCAAGGAAGTGGCAAGAACATCATCTTCCTGATCGTTTCCATCTTAGCTATCGTCATTACGCTTGTAATTTATGCGATGTATGCATTAAGCGTCTGGTTGTTTAATCTCATCTTCTAAACTTTTCTTTACTTTTGCAACTATGAGCAAAACAAGAATTTTCGCTTTGTTGGGCGTCGCAATTATGCTTATTGCTATCTTGACAAACCCATCCAAAGACAAAATAAACGACGAACTGCGAGATCGAGCGAAGGAAATCTTAAAAAAACAATTACAATATGAGCATCAGGACGCTGTAGAATTCGGCATGATGCTTTTCGGAGATCGCATTGTTGAGGAGTTCGTCAATACCTATGTGCAAACCAAAAACTATTATCTGTTTTCTCTATGTGAGGTGAACTGGAATGGTGAAAAAGTTACAGTAGGAGGAGGGGCATTCGGCAAGGTGTGGATCAGTCCAAAACTTGATGAGAAAGCAAACGAGCTTATCGACGTATTAAAGAAACAATAATGCTGGAGATACTTTACGAAGATCAGGACCTAATTGCCATCAATAAACCGCACGGCCTGTTAGTTCACCGCTCATCCATCGCTGCAGATACTTCCGAATTTGCCCTGCAATTGTTAAGAGATCAGATCGGCAAGACCGTCTATCCCGCTCATCGTCTCGATCGCAAAACTGGTGGAATACTCCTGTTCTCCTTGAACAAGGAAACCGACTCTCTGATTCAACAGGCTTTTGCCAACAACCAGATTAAAAAAGAATATCTGGCCGTTCTACGCGGATTTTCACCGCTCAAAGACAGCATCGACTATCCCTTGAAAAAAGACAACGGAACCCTGCAAGATGCCATTACTCATTACGAAACCCTTCAACATACCGAAATAGATCTTCCTTTCGGTAAGCATCCGACCTCACGCTATTCGCTCGTGAAGGCGATGCCCCAGACCGGAAGAATGCATCAGCTCCGCCGGCATTTTGCACATATATTGCACCCCATCATCGGCGATCGGCCACATGGCTGCAATAAGCAAAATAAACTTTGGAAAGAGACCTTTGCGCATGACAGCATGTTGCTGCATGCCTCGCATTTATCTTTCAAACATCCGCGAACCGGAGAGCATGTGGAAATAAACGCAAAGCTACAACCCGAATTCGAAAGAGCATTGACCATACTGAATATCTCCGATCCCCTCAGATTTACGTAATCGATTGTCCATTTTCTTAACATTTAGGAAATCAGGTCTCTTTTGTCGTTTAATTGCCTATTTTTGTAGTACTAAAACACATTTAATTTTAACATGAAAAATACTGCGTTATCAAACCTGCATATTGCTTTAGGCGCGAAGATGGTTCCTTTCGCTGGTTTTAACATGCCTGTTCAATACAGCGGCATTAATGATGAGCACGAGACTGTACGTACCGGAGTAGGTATGTTCGACGTAAGCCATATGGGTGAGTTCATCTTAAAAGGTGAAAAAGCACTTGACCTGATTCAAAAAATCTCTTCTAACGATGCTTCTAAGCTTTATGACGGTAAAGTACAATATGCTTATATCCCGAATGAAGAAGGTGGAATTGTAGATGATTTCTTGACTTATAAAATTGACGACAACACTTACCTTCTTGTGGTCAATGCTTCCAATATTGAAAAAGACTGGAACTGGATCAGCAAATACAATACTTTCAGTGTAGAGATGAAAGATATCTCAGATAAAACTTCTTTATTCGCTGTACAAGGACCGAAAGCTGCAGATGCATTACAAGGTTTAACAGACATCGAATTAGCCCCTATGGAGTATTATTCTTTCCAAAAAGGTGTATTTGCCGGTGTTGAGAATGTATTAGTGTCAGCAACAGGCTATACAGGTGCTGGTGGCTTTGAAATCTACGTAGATAATGAGCATGCTGAGCAAGTATGGAATGCGATCATGGAAGCAGGTAAACAATATGGTATTAAACCAATCGGTTTGGGTGCTCGTGATACTTTACGTTTAGAAATGGGCTTCTGTTTATATGGAAATGATATCGACGATACCACATCTCCATTAGCAGCAGGTCTTGGTTGGGTTACTAAATTCACCAAAGACTTCGTGAACTCAGAAAACCTAAAAGCTGAAAAAGAAAGAGGATTGACACAAAAGCTAGTCGGCTTCGAAATGATCGACAGAGGTATCCCTCGTCATGATTACGAAATCGTAGATGCTGAAGGAAATAAAATTGGACGCGTTACTTCAGGAACGCAGTCGCCAACCTTGAAGAAATCCGTTGGTTTAGGCTATGTGGATACTGCTTTCGCAAAAGACGGAACAGAAATCTTCATTTCTATCCGTAATCAGCCGATCAAAGCAATCGTTAAAAAGCCGCCTTTTGTAAAATAAGGCTGTAAAATATAAGTAAGAGAGGGCTATTTTTTAGCCCTCTTTTTTTGTCTTGCTTGTTCCTGTGCTGCCGCTGCCTTCTTCGCTTGCACATCGCGGCTCACCTGTTTCAATAAAACAACTTTCAGATAAACCAAAACTACCAATAGGGCAATCGACAGACCCAGGTATAACATATTTCCGCTGTTATAACCGGCAACACTGCTAAGTATCAAGAATACAATACCTAGGTTCAATACTACGTTTAAGATAAACTTCTTCGTCATTTCTTTTTTATTATTGGGCTTCCAATTACACTTTTTCTGAGAAAAGAGAAATAAACAATTCCCCCCACAATGTTCAATAGGATAATGAATAAGGCCATCATCATTCTTTCTGTATTGCTAATGGAAGTGGAAAGCATAATTTCTCGTAGAACAAGTACCACCCATATCAACGAAACGAGCATCGCGATACTCAAAAGGATAGGGGCAAAGCCAACTTTAAAGAGGAGGAAAAGTATAGCCAGGATATAAAAAGCCAGACTAAACAGAAAGGCCTGTTTAGTCTGTTGAATTACCTTGTTCATGAAACAAAGGTAGTGAATATCTAAATCTTTTTACCCTTATGGGAAGATTCCTAATTCATTATAAGACTCGCCAACCTTATTGATTGCACAAATAAAGGCTGCCGTTCTCAAATCCTCAACACCCTCGGTATTCTTCCAGATATCGTGGATCTCTTGGTAAGAACCGATCATCGTATCTTCCAATCCAGAATATACTAAATCAACCTCATCCGGTCCACGTAAGATAATCTTGCGCTCTAACTTAGAAACCTTTTGATTGGTCATCGACTCAATGATATTCAAGATCTCCGCATACATGTTTTCGCTAAAGCGCTTCTCTAAGCGTCCATAACGAACATGGCTTAAGTTCTTCAACCATTCGAAGTAAGAAACCGTCACACCACCTGCATTCAGATAGATGTCTGGAATAACCACCTTGCCTTTACCGTTCAATATTTCATCCGCTTCTGGAGTCAACGGACCATTCGCAGCCTCACCTATAATTTGCGCTTGGATTCTATCCGCATTGTCTCCATTGATTACGGATTCCAATGCTGCTGGAATCAAGATATCACATGGATATTCTAATCCTTTAGCTGATTCTAGGATGTTCTCCGCACCAGGGAAATTCAAAATCGACCCTGTTGCTTTTCTATGCGCAACGACCGCATTCAGATCAAGTCCGTCTGCATTATAAATTGCACCCTCATATTCAATCAATCCCACTAAAATAGCGCCTTCGTCCTGGAAGTAATTTGCAGCATGATAGCCCACATTTCCTAATCCCTGAACAATAACGCGCTTGCCCTCGATTCCTACCGAGAGGCCTAATGCAGCCATGTCCTCCGCATTCTTAACCGCTTCACGAACACCGAAGAAAACACCCAATCCGGTTGCTTCTGCACGTCCGCGAACACCTCCCTGAGAAATTGGCTTACCCGTAACACAAGCCTGTGCATTGATCTCGTTAGGATTCAATGTCGTGTATGTATCGACGATCCAGCTCATTTCGCGCGCGCCGGTGCCATAATCTGGTGCCGGTACATCGGTTCCTGGACCGATAAAATTCTTCTTCACCAATTCCGTTGTATAACGTCTGGTGATCTTCTCTAATTCGTATTCCGAATACTTCTTAGCGTCGATTTTAATACCGCCTTTCGCACCGCCGAAAGGAACATTTACGATGGCACATTTGTAAGTCATTAAGGATGCCAGCGCCATGACCTCATCCTGATCTACCTCCATACTAAAACGGATACCACCTTTACATGGCAACTTATGATGCGAGTGCTGAACGCGGTAAGCTTCAATTACTTCAATCCCTTCTCCGATTTTCACGGGGAACTTCACACGAAGAATAGAGTTACAAGTTTTGATTTGATCGAGAATTCCGGGGGAAAAACGAGTGAATTTGGCCGCTTTGTCGAAGTTGCGAGCAACCCCTTGGAAAAAGCTGTACGTTGTGTTGTCTTGACTGGACATAGATTATTGTATTTGTTTACACTTGGTATAAATTAGTATAAAGGTAATTGTTTTATGATATTTCCAATAAGGTTACTCCGAAAAACAATATTTTTAATCAATTGATAACAAAAGATTTTCTTTTTTAGCAGAAAATCAAAAAACAAGCACAAAAACAAAAAGTCCAAGCGATGCTCGGACTTTTTATTGATAATGTTATTATCTATTAATTCCTAATAAACTTCCATTTCTGGGTCAAAAGCATCTTTCCATGCCAAAATACCGCCCTGTAAATTCGAAAGATTCGTATATCCCTCTTGCTCCAATAACATAACAGCCTGAGCGCTACGCTTTCCCGAACGACACTGAATAACAACCGGAATATCTTTAGAAATCTTTTCCGATTCAATTACCACACCTGATAATGGAATGTTGACCCCATTTAAATTGGATACTTCATATTCAAAAGGCTCACGAACGTCAATTAATTGAAATTCAACATTATGATCCATCATATCCTTTAATTCCTGAACGCTAATTTCTTTCATAGTATTTATACGCTTTTACCAAAGATAATTAATTAAACCTATCACTCCGTCATTAGTTTATTAAATTTATTAAATTCAAAAAAATTTTGAAACATGAAAAAATCCTTAGCACTTTCTTTGTTCTTGGGGCTAGCCTTACAGTTTGGTTTCGCACAAAAACAAAAAAAACTACAGATCACTTCAACAGAAAATATCAGTAGAATTCTAAATACACTCGCTTCCGACGAAATGCGCGGAAGATCGTCCTTATCTATTCCTGACATCTCCAGAGCAGCAGATTTTATCGCTTCCGAATTTAAGCATATCGGCTTGCAGCCATATGCCGAAGAGAACTATAGACAATCCTTTATCGTCAATAAATCTAAAGTAGCTAGTCAAAGCGTTCTTTGGGATGGTAAACCGCTCGGCGAGGATAAGTTTCTGATTGTTGGTGGGGGAGTAGCGGAAAACTTCAATGAGGGCTCCGGCTTGAAAACCTTGCGTATCACGGCAGCAGATGACTTCTCGGTAAAGTTCCGAGAATATGTACAGAAAGAGGCCGATAATGCAATCGTATTGGTCGACAAGAAGCATGAAACCTTTTTAGCTCGCTTCAAAAAGATTTATTCCGGACGCGAGAACATCACAACGAAAGATCAAGCGAATACAAGCGCTGTAAGCAAAGTTTTTGTCATTGCAGATCAATTGGCCGGTAAATACCAAATCGTTCAACAGCGCCAAGAAGACGAGCTCCCTATGTTTAATGTAGCAGGTATCATCCCTGGCAAATCTAAAGCGGACGAATTTGTTATCTTTTCATCGCATTATGACCATATCGGTATTATCAAGCCTGAAGGGCAGGACTCCATCGCCAATGGCGCCGATGATGATGCCTCAGGTACAACAGCTTTAATCGAACTGGCTCGCTATTACAAGAAATTGAACAACAATGAACGCACCTTAATCTTCGTTGCTTTCACAGCAGAGGAGATTGGTATGTTCGGGTCGAAATACTTCTCGAACAAAATCGATCCGGAAAAAGTGACGGCAATGATCAATATAGAAATGATCGGCAAAGACTCACGATTCGGTCCAAACAGCTTATATGTTACGGGGTTTGATGCATCCAACTTAGGGGCATTGATGCAAGAGAATCTAAAAGGTTCTTCTTTTACCTTTCATCCCGACCCTTATAAAACGCAAAACTTATTCTACCGCAGCGACAATGCTGTATTGGCTGCTTTAGGCGTGCCGGCACATACCTTCTCCACCTCACAGATTGATAAGGATGCGTATTACCATACGGTGAAAGATGAAGTGAGCACCCTAGACATTAACAATATCAAGTCCAGTATCGAAGCAATTGCTGCCGGTGCTATCGGCATCATCAATGGCACGCAGACACCAAGCCGCGTAGAAAAACTAAGAGATTAGATTTTTCTGCATGACATAGTCATTCAGAACAAATTGGTAGTAGGGAATATCCACCGTCTCTACTACCTCAAAACCCTGTTTCAGGTAGAAGTGGTAGGCTTTATTATATCGGTTTACATTTAATTCTAAAGTCGACAAACCATTTTTCAAGGCTTCCTCTGCGGCAAAGTCGATCATCATCTTCCCAAAGCCGCGTCCCTGTGTGGCAGGCAACAAATAGAGTTTATCGATTCTGATTTTATCTGCATGCGTAGAAAGGCTCATAAAACCCTGCGCAATACCATCTTCCAGAAAAAGAAAAAAGGCGGCTCCTTCGCGCATGCCCTCCTGCAGCGCTGCCACAGAATAACTCTGATCTAACATAAAATCAATCTGCGCTTTCTCTAAAACAGGGCTATAAGTAGGATACCAGGTTGCTAATGCTAAATCGCGAATAACTTCCGCGTCTGCTGCTGTTGCTCTTTCAATTTGGATCATAAGGCTTCACCAATTAATACGTAATCATTTGTCTTTTGCATGGTCACAAAACCATCCTCGCGAACTTCTAATCGATTCGCGTCTAGTAAATTTACATTACTAAACTTGTCCGTCAAATGATATGCATCAGGTAAATGCAAAATTAATCCCGCAGGTAGCCATTTCTCATACTGTTGTAGCAGCACATATTTGAAACCGTTCGAGATAAAATTAATTGTAAAAGTACGTAGGTAAGCTAGGAAATCAGCCTTTTCAAACTGATCCACAACGATATTCAGGGTGTAATTCTTTTTGCTCTCCAGATAGGCAAATAATGCCGCATAGTAGTCTTTTGAGTAGGGGACTGCCAACAAATGCTCTTCCTTATCTGTTGCCATATTTCCATCCGCAAGCAATACATCGACTTTGATTCCCCAAGACGCCAATACCTCATAATGCTGTGCCAGCGTAATGATGGTCGGGCTCCACTCTAACAGTTGCCCTAAATACTCCGAATCGATATTATGTGGGTCGACGACAAATAAAGCGGGTTCCTGATTCTCACGTACGATGTGATGGGATGACATATTAAGCAGATAAATAACGAAAGGCAATATAACTCATCAGTCCGATACTGATTTTCAAAGCTTCTTCGTCAATATCGAATGTCGGCGTATGAACGGCAGATTGAATGCCCTTCTCCTTATTTCCGGTTC
Organism: Sphingobacterium sp. BN32; assembly: GCF_030503615.1. Taxonomy (NCBI): domain Bacteria; kingdom Pseudomonadati; phylum Bacteroidota; class Sphingobacteriia; order Sphingobacteriales; family Sphingobacteriaceae; genus Sphingobacterium; species Sphingobacterium sp. BN32. The sequence goes on along the minus strand of NZ_CP129963.1, from coordinate 22,436 downwards.
CTAAGCGGTAGAAACAAGCGGAAATCTCTTGCGAATAATAGGAGAAATCCTCCGCTGCCGGCCACAAGTCCAATTCAACGACCTTCTCTTTACCCAAATAGTCTTCGGCATACGCTCTGGACGCCTCGGTAATTCCCGTCTCGTTAATTAAGAATGGATAGCCTTTTCTGACTTCAAACTCGCAGGTAGCACCCATGCTGTCTGCAATTCCAACAGCTAGCTTCAGCATCTTCTCATGCGCCTCAGCACGCCAAACCTCATCAAACGTACGGAAGGTGCCTTCCATATAAACCTCTTCAGGAATAATATTGGTAGCCCCATTGCCGATAATTTTTCCCCAGGAAAGTACCGTTGGGATACGTGGGTCTGCACTGCGGCTAACAATCTGCTGTAGCGCTGTTATAATCTGTGCCGAGATAGCAATAGGATCAATATTCTGATGCGGATGTGCGCCATGTCCTCCTTTTCCGCGAATCGTCATAAACAATTCATCGCAGGAAGCCATGTATTTGCCGGAACGAAATCCTACTGTTCCTGTCTCCAGAAACGGCATCACATGCTGCCCGACAATACCGATAGGCTCCGGATTCTTCAAAGCACCTTCCTTAATCATGAGCGAAGCTCCACCAGGTAGTCTTTCTTCCCCAGGTTGGAAAATCAAACGGATAGTACCCGGCAATTCGCCTTTCAGATCATTTAAGATCTTTGCCACCCCAATTAAGGAGGAGGTATGAACGTCATGCCCACAGGCATGCATCACACCAGGGTTCTGAGAACCATACGGCCTTCCTTCCACCTCGGTTATAGGCAAAGCATCCATATCTGCGCGCAAGGCCAAAACCTTATCCGAAGGAATATCGCCCTTAATCTCTGCAACAATGCCCGTATTGGCCATAATGCTGAAGGGGATATTTAAATCTCTTAAAATTTGTTGAATGAAGGCTGAGGTATTGTATTCTTCAAAAGACAGCTCCGGGTGTTGGTGCAAATGTCTTCTGTTGGCTATTGTGTCTTGATAATATACTTCAGCGAGGTCTTGAATCTTTTGTTTGATATTAGACATGCTATTCTCCGCTATTGCCATACCCAAACATCTTCGACAAATACAAAGACATTTCTATATGTCCCGCGAAGACGTCTCATATATTCCGTTGCTGCTGAACGGCTGGTGAAATCACCGACTTTTACCCGATAATTAGGCTCTACATAGTCTAAATAAGCTCCCATGTCACTGTTTTGACGCAGAAAGCTATTCTGAACATTCGTAGCCTCGGTTCTGTTGCTACCGGAATAAATCTGAACGCGGAAACCGCGAACCTTTACCCGCTTAGCATAACGCTTATCGATTTTCTTCTCCTCCAAGGTAATAGGGGTCTTGGTAGAAGTAGAAGGATTTATTGCATAGTATGCGCGATATTCCTGTAAAAGCCCAATCAATGAATCCTTAACAACTAATACCTTTCCTTCTTGTGCTTGTGCAAATTGGCACAAAACTAAAAAGAAGCAACCTACAATAAATCCTTTTCTAATCATTTTATTTCTTAACCTTGTTTTCCGTGACAGTTCTTGTATTTAAGACCTGATCCACAAGGACACTCATCATTTCTTCCAACCTCTTGTTCTTTACGAATCGGTTGAGTGACCTGCGGTTCCTGTGTATTCAAATCCTCTTCACTAACGCCTGTTGGTGAACTAAGTTCCTCTTTTGTTTCCGTTGTTTTTACCTTTGGAGCCTCCGGACGAGCAGCTTGGATATTTTCTGCTTCCTGTTGTTGTCCCGGAATCTCTCCTTTAAATAAGAAACTAACGATATCTTTATTCATAGAAGCTAACATGCTTTTAAACAAGTTGTAAGCCTCCATTTTATAGATAATAATAGGATCTTTTTGTTCATAAACAGCATTCTGAACAGATTGTTTCAAATCATCCATCTCACGAAGGTGTTCTTTCCAAGCCTCATCGATCAAGGCTAATACAATGCCTTTTTCAAATGATCTGAACACATCCTTACCGTTACTTTCTACTGCTTTCTTCAAATTTGAAGCAACTTGAATGCCACGAATACCATCGGTGAAAGGAATTACGATATTTTCAATCATTCCGCCACGCTCAGCCATCACATTGGTCAATACTGGCAATGTCATCGCTGCGATGTTTTCCGCTTTCTTATGGTAGTAATTGATTACCTGAGTAAACAATTTCTCTACTAAATCATTTCCTGAAGTCGATGCAAATTCCTCTTTAGAAATCTCCGGATTGATAGCAAATACGCGGATTACCTCAATTTGGAACTCGTCGAAGTTATTGTCTTCTTTCGCCTCTAATACGATATCCTCTACAACATCATAGATGGTATTGTTCAAATCTACGTCTAAACGTTCTCCGAACAATGCATTCTTACGTTTGGTGTAAATTACATTACGTTGCGAGTTCATCACGTCGTCATACTCTAACAAACGCTTACGTATACCGAAGTTGTTCTCTTCTACTTTACGTTGCGCACGCTCGATAGATTTTGTCAACATACTGTGTTGCATCACTTCACCATCTTCAACACCCATCTTAACCATGAGGTTAGAGATACGCTCTGACGCAAATAAACGCATCAACGGATCTTCTAAGGAAACGAAGAACTGTGACGAACCTGGGTCACCCTGACGTCCCGCACGACCTCTTAACTGACGGTCAACACGACGAGACTCGTGGCGCTCCGTACCGATGATCGCTAAACCACCCGCATTGATAACCTCTTCCGTCAATTTAATATCCGTACCACGACCTGCCATGTTCGTCGCAATAGTAACTTGGCCCGGACGACCAGCTTCTGCTACGATATCTGCCTCTTTCTGGTGCAACTTCGCGTTCAATACGTTGTGCTTAACACCACGAAGCTTCAACATACGGCTTAATAATTCTGAAATCTCAACTGAAGTTGTACCAACCAATACCGGACGGCCTGCCTCTGTCAAGGTCTGAATCTCTTGTGCTACTGCATTATATTTTTCGCGAGCCGTACGATAGATAAAATCCTGACGGTCATCACGTTGAATTCCTTTGTTTGTTGGAATCTCTACCACGTCTAATTTGTAGATTTCCCAAAGCTCACCCGCTTCTGTAGAGGCAGTACCCGTCATCCCTGATAACTTATGGTACATACGGAAATAGTTCTGTAAGGTAATCGTCGCGTAAGTTTGTGTCGCGTCCTCTACTTTTACATTTTCTTTCGCCTCGATCGCTTGGTGTAGACCGTCAGAATAACGACGACCATCCATAATACGACCTGTTTGCTCATCGACAATCTTTACTTTACCTTCATCAACGATGTATTGATCATCGATCTCAAATAAAGTGTATGCTTTCAACAACTGGTTGATTGAGTGAATACGCTCTGCTTTTACCGAGTAATCACGCATCAACTCTTCTTTACGCTGCGCTTTCTCTTCAACCGGGATATCTGTTTTTTCGATTTCCGCAATCTCCGTACCTACGTCTGGTAAGATAAAGAAGCTTGGATCTTCTCCAGTCGCTGTAATTAATTCAATACCTTTCTCTGTAAGCTCTACTTGATTGTTTTTCTCATCGATTACAAAGAACAATTCCGCATCTGCCTTCGGCATATGACGGTTCTGCTCCTGCATATAGTAGTTTTCAACCTTCTGTAAGATCTGACGGTGATTTCCCTCACTTAAGAACTTGATTAAAGCTTTATTCTTCGGTAAACCGCGGTAAGCACGGAATAGGGCTAAACCTCCTTTTTCAACGTCTGTATCGCCTTCCGCAATTGCTTTCTTCGCTTGGTTCAATACCGTATTGATATACGCTTTTTGCGCATTTACTAAACGTTCGATTCTTGGTTTTAACTGGTAAAACTCATGCTGATCGCCCAATGGGATAGGACCGGAAATAATCAACGGCGTACGTGCATCGTCAATTAATACCGAGTCAACCTCATCGATCATTGCAAAGTGCAATTTACGCTGAACCATCGACTCTTTGGTATTCGTCATATTATCACGCAAATAGTCGAAACCAAACTCATTATTTGTTCCATAAACGATATCTGCCTGATATGCCTGACGACGTTGTTGTGAGTTCGGCTGGTGCTTGTCGATACAATCTACGCTCAAACCGTGGAATTCGAAGATAGGACCATTCCACTCCGAGTCACGACGTGCTAAGTAATCATTGACCGTTACGATGTGAATACCTTGGCCAGATAGGGCATTTAAGTAAGTAGGCAATGTACCTACTAATGTTTTACCCTCACCCGTAGACATCTCAGCAATCTTTCCCTGGTGCAATACAATACCACCGATCAACTGTACGTCATAGTGAACCATGTTCCAGGTTACATCTGTACCTGCTGCCGTCCAGCTATTTTTCCAGATGGCAAACTCGCCATCAATCGTAACGTTTGGCTTACGAACCGCTAGATCTCTATCAAATTGGCTCGCTGTAACCTTGATTTCTTTATTTTCAGTAAAACGACGTGCTGTTTCTTTGACAACCGCAAAGGCTTCCGGGAGGATTTCCGCTAATACCTCTTCTAATTTCTTGTCGCGGTCTTTGGTTAATTTATCAACTTTCTCGTAAGTTGCAGTCTTGTCTTCCATGTCTTCGGTAGCCTCCGCATGTAGTTTCAAGTCGTTGATTTCTTTATCGATTTCTTGCAAATATTCAGCAATTCTGCTCTTAAATGCTAGGGTTTTTCCACGCAGTTCATCATGGCTCAAGCCCGATAGCTTCTCGTACTCATCCTTAATCTTCTGTACAATCGGTTGTACCCCTTTGATATCTCTTTCAGACTTACTGCCGAATAATTTGCTTAAAAATTTTAACATAATTCTCTATTTCTGTATTGGCATGTACAATAATGGCTCCAAACCCTAGTAGCAGACATTTTGACATTAATCGGGCAAATTTAGTTAATACAGATGATAACTAACAGTTTCCCAAATCTTTTTTAACAATTATTTTATTAAATATATATTTTTCGAGGTCGTCGGAATCAGATTCAATGTCCGAGCCTTATCGAACATCCGATTCACCGCACGCCGGCCTTCCTCTCCAAGCTCTTCCGAATAGCTATTCACGTACAATTCGATGTGTTTATACATCACCTCTTCTTCCATTTCCTGCGCATGCGAACGGATATAATCTATACCGGATTTAGGATTCGCAAAGGCATATCGAACACTTTCCTTCAACAAGCGATTGACCTTTTCTTTGACTTCCTGGGGCAATGAACGCTTGATGACAATCCCACCCAATGGAATTGGCGAACCTGTCGTTTTTTCCCAAAAATCGCCGAGGTCAGCAATTTTATGCAGACCCTTATCCATATAGGTGAACCTATTTTCATGGATAATCAGCCCCACATCGATGCTGCCATCCAATAAAGATGCCTCGATACCCGAGAATACCATCTCTTGTTTGTTCTGCAAGCCTGGATAGGCTAAACCTAACAGAAAGTTCGCGGTGGTATATTTACCGGGAATACCAACCTTGAGATTCGCAAACTCTTCGGGCAATTCAGCCCCGGCATAACTTCCCAATTGTGCGGCTAAAGCCTCATCCTTGCAGATCAGCAGTGGCCCCACGCCGAAGCCTAAAGCACTCCCGGCATCCAACAATTCGTAGTCCTCCACAGCATAGGCAAAAGCATGATAGCTTAATTTGGTGATATCCAAATCATTAGCAAAAGCCTTTTCATTCAGCGTTTCCACATCGTGATATTCCACGTGGAACTGAAGCCCCTCGGTGTCAATCTTTCCATGAATTAACGCATCGAAAATAAATGTATCATTCGGACAGGGCGAGAAGCCCAATGTCAATTTTTCCATATCTAAAAAGCAGCCCAAAGGCCTATATTGAAATATTCTTTGTAAAAATTAGCCACAGCATGCCCAAGAAAGTCGCCAAGATCAATCCCGTTGCGATCTTGTCAAAGCCCTTCTTATGCGAAATCCATGCAGAGACGAGATTTATCGTCGCAGCAAGCACATAGAAACCCGCAGGCTTCGTTGGGAATAGCTGCAGTTGCAATTCCGTAAATTCAGTTAAATAATATGCTAATGCCGGACTGATGATCCCCAAGATCAGACCTAATAAAAGACTATTCTTCATCTCTTACTTATCGTCAAAACTCCAAGAATTCAACTCCGGAATAGCATGATGCGCTGTCATGTCAAATTGCGTCGGAACAATAGAGACAAAGCCATTCGCCAAGGCATAAACATCCGTATCCTCACCGCGATCCTGTAGTAGGAAGTTGCCCGTCATCCAAAAGTATTCTCTGTTGTACGGGTCTAAGCGCTCATCGAACTCCTCAAACCACTTCGCATTCGCCTGACGGCAAACCTTAATACCATGAATCTCCTTCGAAATATTCGGGAAATTAACATTCACCAAGGTATTCTTAGGAAGACCATTCAACAGCACCTGCTGCGCAATGGTCTTTACATAGGATCTCGTATGCGAAAAATCAGCGTTATGCGAGAAATCATCCAATGAAAATCCTATCGAAGGAATATCCTCAATAGCTCCCTCAACCGCAGCCGACATCGTTCCGGAATACAACACATTGATCGAATAGTTCAACCCATGATTGATACCCGAAACACATAAATCAGGCTTCTTGCCTTTAAATATCTTGTTAACCGCCAATTTAACACAGTCAACAGGCGTCCCGGAGCATTTGTACATCTCCACTCCAGGATATAAATCAATCTTATCTAATCGTAAAGGTCTACCGATCGTAATCGCGTGTCCCATGCCCGATTGTGGACTATCAGGAGCCACAACAATAACATCCCCGATTTCCTGCATAACTTCCAATAGCACCTTAATGCCCGGAGCAGTGATTCCGTCGTCATTTACGACAAGTATAGTAGGTTTCTTTTTCGACATATCGCTAAGTTAGAGAAAAGATATGAAAAGTAGGATTACGCAAAATCAAGCTTATGTTATTTTGATAGTAGTTAGTACTTAGTACTTAGTATTTAGACCTAGGGCTGGTCGTAGATGTGAGACATTAGATATAAGATATTAGAGTATTGTGTCTTGTCCTGACATAGGTTGACATATTAATCAACTAAAAAACATGAAAGACAAGACAAGTTCACGACACGTTTCAATTCGGTACAGTTTTGGTTTTAAACAGAAGGTAGTTCGGGAGATCGAAGAAGAAGGGCTGAGCTATTCCCAGGCTCGACGGCGATATGGGATAAAGGGAGGCCAGACGATTCAGCTATGGCTTGAGAAATTCGGGAAGAATCATTTGTTAAACAAAATCGTACGTATTGAGATGAAAGAGGAAAAGGACAGGATAAAGGAGTTAGAGGCCGAGGTAAAGCGCTTAAAACTAGCTTTGGCGGATAGTGTAATGGCCAAGGATATTCTTCAGGCTGTTATTCAGATTGCGGACGATCATTACGGGTCAGATCTAAAAAGAAATTTCGGTCCCAAGTCATCCGTAACCTCCAAAAAGAAGGATACGCCATAGCTAGGTTGTGTTCTGCTTTTGGCATAAGTAGGTCGGGCTATTACAAAGGTTCCGCCGTGCGGGTGTCCAGAGATCGTTTTGATAAGGAGGTGATCGCCAAAGTAAGGACGTTCAGGCAGGAACAGCCCTTTATCGGCAGTAAAAAACTGTATTATCTGCTTAATGACTTCCTGCGGACTTCAGACATTAAACTGGGCAGGGATGGATTCCACCGGCTACTGCGCGATCATAATCTGTTGATCAAGCGGAAACGGAAATACGTCAGTACCACTAACAGCTACCATCGGTTCTATACCTATGGCAACTTACTGAGGGATCGCGTCATAAATAGACCAGAGCAGGCGTACGTATCGGACATTACATACCTGCGGACTCGGCAGGGGTTCGTTTATCTGTTCCTGCTCACGGATGCCTATTCCAGGAAAATAATGGGATGGAACGTGTCTAGGAGCCTTGGGATTGAAGGTGGAATAAAAGCACTTAAAATGGCCTTGAGGAACACCAAGGACAGCAAAGTGCTCATCCATCACTCGGACAGGGGGATACAATATTGTAGCAAGGAATATACGAGACTGCTGAAGCAAAAGAAGGTTTCCATAAGCATGACAGAGGAAAATCACTGTTATGAGAACTCTTTGGCGGAACGAGTGAACGGGATCCTCAAGCAAGAGTTTATGCTGGACAGCGAATGGCCCGATGAATTGTCAGTCCGAAGATCTGTCGAACAGAGCATTAGAATATACAATTCAAAGCGACCACATTGGTCACTGAAACTTAAGACACCTCAGCAGGTTCACGAAGCCGCTTAAAACGGACTAACATTGAGGTGTGGAAAGTAAAAGAAAAAAGAAGCAAAAAAGAAAAAAGGCTATTCAAATATGGAAAACTCCTACGGAGTTTACACACATTTGAACAGCACAACAATAACAAAAAAGTGTCTACTTTTTTTAGGACATGACATTGGCGTCTTGTATTAAGCTTTTGGTTTAGGATGGAAGGATTTAAGGAAGGGTATTTTGTCTTGAACCAGGAAAAAAAGGATGCAAGAATTGACAGGATCGGGTATTGTGACATATAAAGGGATGGATTGTATTTTTATAGGAGACGTTTAGTGAAACGTCTATGAAATGTATGATGACGATTTGCATACCAATATCCTACACTATACCCGATCCTGAAAATCCTAAAATGAGACTGTAACCTGAACTGTGTCAGGGGAATAATTAGATGTAATTCATTATATTCAATTATTCAAACGATACGGTCATGAAAGAACAGACCCCATTTGACTTTGAACGCTTCAAGGCAGAAGCGCTTCAAGGATTATCCGAAGGCAAGAGCCTATCTCCCAATGACGGCGTTCTGGCGCCCCTGATGAAACATCTATTGGAATCGATGCTTTCGGGCGAGATGGACAACCATCTTGAAGAAGAAAAAGCCTCAGGCAATAGTAATCGTAGGAACGGCAAGACCAAAAAGACGGTCCGGGGTCCGCATACGGGCACCTTCGAGTTGGAAACGAGCCGCGATCGATCTGGAACGTTCGAGCCTAAGATTGTCCCCAAACGCCAATTAATCATTACAGAACAGTTAGAAGGTCATGTTTTGAGTATGTATGCCAAAGGTATGAGCATGCGTGGTATCAGCGATTTCATCCGTGAAATGTATGCTATGGAGATTTCCGCGACAGAGATTTCTCGGATTACCGAAAGCGTCATGCCTGCTGTCAATGAATGGCGAAGTCGCCCCTTAGAAGCTGTTTATCCTTTTGTATTCCTGGACTGCATGCACTATAAGGTTCGTCAGAACGGAACGGTAGAATCAAGAGCCATCTACAATATATTGGGTATAGGTATGGATGGTCGTAAAGACCTGATCGGGCTTTATAGTTCAGAACATGAGGGCGCTAAATTTTGGCTTTCGGTTCTTACAGACCTAAAGCAACGCGGTGTTGAGGATATCCTGATTGCCTGTATTGACGGGCTTAAAGGCTTCCCTGAAGCTATAGAGGCCATATTTCCAAAGACTAGGATCCAGCTCTGTGTTGTTCATCAGATCCGTTCGAGCATACGCTATGTGACAGATAAGGACAAAAGAGAAGTAATAGCCGACATGAAACCAATCTACCGAGCGGTCAATGAAGAAATGGGTTATGAGAACCTGCTGCTGTTCGAGGAAAAATGGGGGAAGAAATATCCACTAGCAGTTAAGTCATGGCTGGAAAATTGGGTAAATCTTTCCACCTTCTTCGAATATGACCAGCATATACGGAAGATTATATATACGACTAACCCCATTGAGGGGATGCATCGACAGATCAGAAAGATAACCAAGACAAAGGGAGCTTTCAACTCAGAACAGGCGCTCTTAAAACTAATGTATTTGATCATCAGGGATATTTCCAAAAAATGGACAATGCCCGCACATAACTGGGCATTGACAATATCCCAACTCTATATCAAATTTGGTGATAGAATCAGGCTAGATAAGAGCTTTTAGGTTTAGGTTAATTCCCCATTGACACAGTTCATGTTACACAACCCCTAAAATCCTTTTTTTCTTGGTTCAAGACAACTTCTCCTTTCCTAAAATCTTTCCTCCCCTCGTTCAAGACAATCCAATATCTAACAATAGGTCTAAATACTAACTACTAGATACTAAATACTATTCAAACCCAATACAAACCCCAATCAAAGCCGCTCCAGAAGGGCTATGATTGGGGTTATATACGGTAATGAAAAGTGAGTAATATATCGAAGTTGATATCCTCCACTTACCTTTTCAGAAATAATGTTTAGTAGTGAGCATTTTAGTTAGCGACCATAGGTCTTAATACTAACTACTAAATAGTAACTACTAGAAAAAATTATCCTAAGCTCTTCAGCCAAGTGATAACGTCTTCTCTAGTTTGTCCGAGTTTTTGTTGAAGTCTTCCTAATAACTCATCATCTTTCCCTTCTTCATACTTCAAATCATCGTCAGTCCAATCAGCATATTCTTGCTTGATTTTACCTTTCATTTCGTTCCATTTTCCTTTTAAATCTAACTTATCCATTTTTATGATCTCCTATTTTGTTGTGTGAATACTTTACTAATTACAACAGGAGATTGCAGGATTTGTTTTGATTTTTTATGATGGAGTGGGGGGTGGTTTAAGAATATAAACCTTTTTTATCGATAAAATCGATGACTTTATCCGGCGTATAGAATTTGATCGATTTGCCGTCTTTGACAGCCTGGCGCAAGAATGTGGAGGATAATTCCATAACTGGCGTATCTGTCATGCTGATGGAAGGATGGTTCTTAAGCTCTCCGCCATCATAGCCGGGGCGAGGATAAACCACAATACGATAATCCCGGAGTAGGATATCCGCATTTTTCCATTTCATTAATCCCTGTAGATTGTCTTCGCCCATGATCAAGATAAAATCCTTTGTAGGATATTTTTCCTTCAGATGGGTCAGGGTATCGATGGTATAGGAGGGTTGGGGCAATTTAAACTCGATGTCAGACGCTTTTAGCTTGTCGACACCCTCGATTGCCAGATTGACCATCTCCAATCGATCGTACATATTGCCCAAACTCTTCTTCTCCTTGAATGGGTTTTGTGGGGAGACCACAAACCAAACCTCATCCAAAACGGTATAATTTGCCATATAATTCGCAATAATCAGGTGACCGATATGCACCGGATTAAAAGATCCGAAAAACAAACCTACCTGTGTATTGCTCATTTATGAATTAATAAAATCTAAGACTAGCTTTTCTGCCTCCGCACAAGCGGTTTCTAAATCGTTGTTCTGAAGCACAACATCAAACTTGTTAGCAAAACTTAACTCGTGCTCTGCTTTCGCAAAGCGTTCTTTCAGTTTTTCCTCTGAGTCTGTGCCGCGGCCTGTCAAACGTTCTTTCAGTACTTCTAATGAAGGAGGGTTAACAAATATCGCTAAAGCTTCGTCTGGAAATTTAGACTTTAAACGCAAGCCGCCCACGACATCAATATCAAAGATGACGTGCTTGCCTTCGCTCCAAATGCGTTCAACCTCTGCGCGCAATGTGCCGTAGAAAGTACCGCTGTACACCTCTTCAAACTCAATAAACTCTTGTTTGGCTACCTTGTGGAGGAAATCTTCTTTAGAGATAAAATAGTAGTCTACCCCGTCTTGCTCGGTTCCGCGAGCTTCACGTGTACTGGCAGAGATCGAAAAAGCAATCTTATCTCCGTGTTTCTCTAATAGTCTTTTAACTATGGTTGTTTTTCCCGCTCCGGAGGGAGCAGAAAAGATTAATAATTTACCGTTCATGCTATAGTACGTTTAGCAATTGCTCTTTTACTTTTTCTAGTTCATCCTTCATTTTCACCACGATTTGCTGGATCTGCGCATTGTTCGCTTTAGATCCTAAGGTGTTGATCTCACGACCCATTTCCTGCGAGATGAAACCTAATTTCTTTCCATTAGAATCAACACCGTTCAGTGCATCGATGAAGTAGTTACAGTGGCTGCGCAGGCGAACTTTCTCTTCGGTAATATCCAATTTCTCGATATAGAATACCAATTCTTGTTCGAAACGGTTCATATCGACATTTTCCTTGCCAACGGCTTCTTCCATATATTGGTTGATGCGCTCGCGAATCAATGGGATACGGCTACCCTCTACCGATTCAACCTCTGTTAGATGTGATAAAATCAATTCTACGCGATGTTGCAAGTCTTGTTTAAGTACATTGCCCTCGTCCTTGCGGAAGGTGTTGAACTTTTCTACAGCGACATAAAAAGCGGATGTCAGGACATTGCCTTCTTCTTCATCCACTTCATCATCATGACTGATTACCTCGGGCATATTCAATGCCTGCTCGAACAGATTGGCTTTGGAATCGCCCAACTGCGTCGCTATTTCCTGAAGCTGCACGTAGTAAGCTTTCAACAGCTCAGCATTGATAGAGGCACCCTTTGCTGTCTGGTCGACATATTCGGTAGAAATATTGATATTGACTTTTCCGCGCTCGATCAGCTTGCTGCATTCCCCGCGGAGGAATAGTTCCTTATCAGAAACTGCTTTTGGTAGGCGTAAGTTGAGTTCTAAAAACTTAGAATTTAAAGACTTGATCTCTACGGTATATTTAACGGTTCCATTATCGGCAGAACCAATACCATAACCTGTCATTGATTTTATCATATGCAAAGGTATAAAACTTCAAGAAAAGAAATAAGCCTATTTACCAATCATGTTTTGCGATAATCACACAGATATAGGTTTTATAGGTTGAGCCACGTGGAACGCGTGCAAAGCCTATCCCTACATCCTTGAGTGAGCCATTCCACTCATCCATACCTAGGAGATGTTTGCGATGCATCTTCCCCGGTGATCCGTGACCAATGATAAACGCGTCGATTGCATCTACGCCACTTTCATGATTTGCTGCAATAGATTCAAAATTATTATTGGAACGGCGTTTCAGCCAGTCTTTGTTCAGGTCATAACCCGCTTTTTGAATGTAATAGTTAGGTCCTATGCCTTCGGGGTTTGTATGATCGAAATAATTTCTATTGGCCATGTCATAGGCTCGATACTCTGCTACCTTCGCTAAATCCTTATTCCAGACCAACTTATTGCGGCTTACCTGCTTGATATTGGAAATCTGTAATGCCTTGCGATATTTCTCAGGATTGCTACGAATTTTATTGAGATACTCGTAAGCTTCCTTCGCTTCTGAACGATCAATTCTGATGTTTTTTTGTGCAAAAATGGGGTTTACCCATAGGGCAATAGCAAGTAATAGATAGCGCATAGTTTTTCTTTTTACAGACTAGTAACAACGAAAAGCGTTTAAACAGCTTTGTTATTTTTTACTGTTAGAAAAACGTGCTTTCACGACTTCTATTATGGCTGGCAGGAGCGAGATCCCTATAATCGCCAGTACCACAAGGGAAAAATTATTTTTTATGAAAGGAATCTGTCCAAAGAAATATCCAACGCTCAGGAACAGGGATACCCATAAAATACCACCGACAATATTATAGAGCCCGAACTTGCTATAGGGCATCTTAACAATACCGGCGACAAAAGGAGCGAAGGTGCGTACGATAGGCACGAAACGCGCATAAATAATGGTCTTCAATCCATATTTGCTGTAGAAACTTTGCGTTTTCTCGAGGTAGGCTGGTTTAAAAATTCTAGATCCAGGTTTGAATACACGCGCACCAAAGTGCTTCCCGATTTCATAATTTACAAAGTCGCCGATAATAGCAGCGGCAATCAGTAAACCCATCATCACAAATAGATTGAGATTGGTCTCGGGCTTAGCCATCAACGCGCCAGCAGCGAATAAAACAGAATCTCCGGGTAAAAAAGGTGTAACAACAAGTCCTGTTTCAGCAAAGATGATCAGAAAGAGGATAAGGTAGGTCCAAGCTTGATATTCTTGGGTTATATTGACCAGATGCACATCAATGTGCAGAATGAAGTCGATGAGGGTACTGATAAGTTCCATTGTTTATTTAAAACTTTGTAAAAGTCTTAAAGTTTGGTGGAAATAACAAAATAGATGACGATATTTTAAAAATTCTAAAACAATCGAATAGTTAGATAATTAAAAAAGGAAGCTTTCTAGGCTTCCTTCTTTTTTCCGTATTTTTCTTTTACTACTTCGATAATCGGAGGTAGCATCGATAATAAGATAATGGCAAAAATTACAATCGTGAAGTTGTCTTTGATGATAGGTAAACCACCAAAGAAATATCCAATGAATAGGAAGGATGTAACCCATAAGATTGCACCGATTACATTATAAGATGCAAATTTAGCGTAGGACATCGATCCTACTCCCGCCACGAAAGGAGCGAATGTTCTGATAATTGGCACAAAACGAGCATAAATAATCGTCTTACCACCATACTTCTCGTAGAATTTCTCTGTTTTCTCCAGGTATTCTTTTTTCAAGAATTTATACTTTCCACTGAATGCTTTAGGCCCAATATATTTCCCGATATGGTAATTGACTAAGTCGCCCAGAATACCGGCAACCATCAATAGGATCCACATTACAAAGATATTTAAGTCTGTTTCAGGTTTTGCGATAATGGCTCCTGCTGCAAATAACAGTGAATCGCCAGGTAGAAAAGGCGTTACGACAAGACCAGTTTCTGCGAAAATAATAAGAAACAAGATCAGGTAAGTCCAGGTCTGATAGTTATTGACGATTTCCACTAGATGGTCATCGATATGGAGAATAAAGTCAATAATCGAGTAGATAAAATCCAAAGTTTTTCGCTAATTAAATATTGTTCAACATCACAGGCATCACTAACATCAAGACATCAACACCGTCTTCTTTAATTGCTGGCAACAATAGGCCCGCACGATTAGGTGTGCTCATCTCCAACACGACTTCTTCGCAGTTTAAGTTGTTCAACATCTCTACTAAGAATTTAGCATTGAAACCGATCTCCATGTCTTCCCCTTCAAACTGACAGCTCAAGCGCTCGTGTGCTTCGTTGGAGAAGTCTAAATCCTCTGCGGAAATATGTAGTTCAGATCCTGAAATCTTTAAACGCACTTGATGTGTCGTTTTATTAGCGAAGATAACAACACGACGTAGCGTGTTTAAGAATAGAGAGCGATCGACTGTTAGCTTATTCGGATTTAAGCGAGGTATTACCGCTTCGTAATCCGGATAGCGCTCGTCGATTAGACGACAGATAAGACTGATATTTCCAAATTGGAAGAATGCATTGGTATTATTGTATTCAACAGAAACATTGACATCATCCGAAGGCAAAGAAGATTTCAACAAAGAAAGTGCTTTCTTAGGTAGGATAAGTGATGTTGGTTTTTCCGCACCGATATCCGTACGACGATAGCGAACTAATTTGTGCGCATCGGTTGCTACAAAGGTGATCGATTGTTCTGCCAATTGAACTAAAACACCAGACATTGCTGGGCGAAGTTCATCATTGCTCACTGCAAAGATTGTTTTGTTGATTGCCTCCAGTAGAACAGGCGCCGCCAAGTTTACTGTAGAGATATTATCAACAACCGGTATTTTAGGGAAATCATCGGCATTTTCACCGCTTAATTTATACTTACCATCACCTGCACTGATCTCGATTGCTAACGTGCTCATATCAACAGAAAATGCTACTGGTTGATCTGGCAATGTTTTCAATGTTTCGATTAAGATCTTTGATGGCATCGCCACGCGACCTTCTTCTTTCGCCTCGATCTGCAAGCTGGTAACCATACTGGTTTGCAAGTCGGTAGCTGAAATGGTCAACAAGTTATCTTTGATTTCAAACAAGAAGTTCTCTAAAATTGGAAGCACTGTGCTAGAGCTTGATGCGCCGCTAATAGATTGTAATTGTTTTAATAAAATAGAGGTGGATACAATAAATCTCATTTCCTGGGAAAAATAGTTTTTATATGCAATAATACAGAAAAGAATCTAAATATTTCAAAAGCAAATGTTAGTTCCTGCGGAATAAAAGCAATGCGCTATCTATATTTTTGTAACTTTGCGTATAAAGTATGCAGTTTAAAAGGATAATAGGGCATCAAGCACTTAAACAACAGCTTGTATCTACCGTTAAAGAAAATAGAGTCAGCCATGCACAGCTCTTTCTAGGACCTGAAGGTTCGGGGAGTCTGGCACTCGCTGTAGCCTATGCTCAGTATATCAACTGCGAGGATAAACAAAACGATGACAGCTGCGGCAAATGTGCTTCCTGCATCAAATATGAAAAGTTAATCCACCCTGATTTACATTTCTCCTATCCCTTTTTCGCTAAGAAAGCCGATGAAACCGCGACAACCTACATGGAAGAGTGGAGAACAGCATTTTTAGCCAATCCATACTTAAGTTTAACGCATTGGCGAAGTCAGTTAGAAGCGGAAAACAAACAGGCAAACATCAACATCGCGGAAGCTCACGATATCATCAAGAAACTTAGTTTGAAGTCTTTTGAGGCAGAATATAAGGTATTGATCATGTGGCTGCCGGAATATCTGGACACGCAGGGAAATGCCCTCTTAAAGCTTATCGAAGAACCGCCTGCTAAGACGCTCTTCTTATTAGTGGCAGAAAATCAAGACAAGATATTAAATACCATTATTTCTCGAACACAATTGGTGAAAGTCAATAAGCTGAGTCATGATGAGTTGACATCTTATCTAATCGAAGAAAAACAGATCAACAGCGATCGGGCAAATGAAATTGCTTTTATTGCTGATGGAAATATACAAGAAGCGATAGATCAGCTTGCTGAAGAGGCAAATGCACATTTTGATCTGCTGATCCGCTGGTTTCGCTTTATCGTTACGGACTCGGGCCTTAATATCATACAGCTTTGTGAAGAAGAATTGAGCAAGTTGGGCCGAGAGAACCAAAAAATCTTCTTGATTTACAGCATAAATGTGCTCCGTCAAATCGTTTTGATGCAGAATGGTGCCTCAGATATGTTGTTTTTGAAAGGACAAGAGCTGGATTTCGTAAAAAAGTTTGCCGAAATAACAAGCTTAGAACAGCTTACAGAGGCGATTGACCTGCTCGAGAAAACACATTATTCTGTTGAAAGAAATGCAAATCCTAAAATATTATTTTTAGATTTATCTTTGCAGTTAGTTTTATTATTCAAATACAAGACGTCTCTTAAGGAGACTCAATATATATAAAAAGGAAAATATGGGATGTGGCAGTTGCTCATCCGGGGGTGGTTGCGGAAGCAATACACTTGGTACTGTTCCGGCCGGTTGTAATAACAACGGGACCTGCATGACCAGCGGATGTAATAAATTAGATATATACGATTGGCTAGTTGATATGGACTTGCCTTCAAATTATAAACCGTTTGATATTGTTGAAGTTAGATTTAAAGGTTCTCGAAAGGAATTCTTTGTCAATACCGATAACATCTACTTAGAAATGGGCGAAATGGTGGCCGTAGAACCTAATACCGGGGGATACGATATTGGCCACGTTTCTTTGACAGGCGAGTTAGTTCGTTTGCAACTCAAGAAAAACAATACCAAACCGGAAGATGTAGTCAAGAAAATTTACCGAAAAGCCAACGAAAATGATGTTGCCAAATATCAATTGGCGAAGGATTTGGAGTGGGAAACCATGCACCGCGCTCGTAATTTAGCATTGGAGCTGGGTCTTTCCATGAAAATCTCCGACGTAGATTACCAAGGAGATAAGACGAAAGCTACTTTTTACTATACTGCAGAAGGCCGTGTTGACTTTAGAGAGTTAATTAAACGTATGGCGGAGGCTTTCCGTATCCGTATCGAAATGAGACAGATCGGGATGCGTCAGGAAGCTAGCCGCTTAGGCGGTATTGGTAGCTGTGGTCGCGAGCTTTGCTGTTCTACCTGGCTAACCGATTTCAAAACAGTGTCTACCTCTGCAGCAAGGTATCAGAACCTTTCGTTGAATACCTTGAAACTTGCCGGACAATGCGGTAAGTTGAAGTGCTGTTTGAATTACGAGCTGGATAGCTATATGGATGCCCTGAAAGACATTCCATCAAATATCGAACGTATCGAAACTGAAATAGGCGTTGCTTATTTACAGAAGATCGATATCTTCAAAAAGACGATGTGGTTCTCTTATCCGCGTGCTGAAAGCTGGATTCCATTATCGGCAGATAAGGTGAAAGAATTTGCGGCAATGAACGCAGATGGTAAAAAACCGGCTGAGTTAGGCGTTGTAAAAGATGATGAGGATGATAAGGTAATTGCACCAGACTATGAAAACGTAGTTGGACAGGATAGCTTGACCCGCTTAGACGATCGTAATAGAAAGAAAAGAAAGAAGAAAAAGAAGACTCCTAATAATTCGAATACGCACGATAAGTCTCAGGATAACGCGACGAGACCTAAGCAGGAGGCAAATCCGCAGGCGAAGCCAGCAAATAGACGACAAAGGCAAAGACCTAATCCAAACAACAATACGGAGGGTCAGCAACCGAGAGTACAGTCGGCCGAAGGAAAAGATGGAAATCAGAACCCAAGACCGAAGAGACGTCCGAACAATAACAGGAATAGAAACAACAACAGGCCGCAAGACGGAGGGTCGAAACCCGAGAACTAATACCATAAAAAATGAAAGCATACATCGGTTTGTTTCTCATGTTTATCTTCTTGCTTAATTCATGTCAGGAGGGTTACTTCTTTGAAAAGAATACCGATATTCCAAAGCAAAGTTGGGACTATAAGAACAAACCAGCTTTCGATGTACATATTACAGAACCCAGAACGAAGTTTGATGTCTATGTTAATCTGCGTCATAATGCTTATTATCCCTTTTCTAATATTTTCATTCTATTGCATGAAAAGGGTAAAGGCCTCAAAGATACCGCCTATCGCCATGAGGTTAAGCTAGCAGAACTAGACGGGCGCTGGACCGGTAAGTCGGCGGGAAATCTATACGAGCAGTCGATATTGGTAAAAGAGAACTTCACATTCCCGGATACCGGGAAATACGTATTCTCCATTGAACAAAATATGCGTGAGAACCCACTTCATGGAATCAATGATGTGGGTTTGAAGCTTGTTAAAAAGTAAGGTTATGCTGATTTTACGATGGTTATTACTCCCTTTTACCATCCTCTATACCCTCATTATATGGGTTAGAAATCAGTGCTATGACCTGGGCATATTCCAATCTAAATCATTTCCTGTAAACACGATTGTCATTGGTAATCTAGCAGTTGGCGGCGCTGGAAAATCTCCATTGGTACAGCTTTTAGTCAATAGACTTCAGCAGCGATATAAGCTCGCGACGCTCAGCAGAGGATATGGTCGGAAAACCAAAGGCTTTCGAATGGTAGAGCTTTCTGATACGGTAGAATCCGTAGGCGATGAGCCGCTGCAGTTTAAAAAGAACCATCCAGAGATTACCGTCGCTGTCGATGAGAATAGGGCAGAGGGCATCGAAATCCTTCAAAAGGATCATGATCTTATTCTATTGGACGATGCTTTTCAGCACAGAAAAGTTAAACCAACCTGTTCCATCTTATTGTTTGACTACAATTCCATTATCAACCCAATTATCTTATTGCCTACCGGCAATTTCAGAGATACGTTCGACCAAACAAAGCGTGCGGACATTATTTTAATCACGAAATGTCCTCCTATTGTTCGACAGAAAAACAAGGATCGTATAGCGCAGAAGATCAGGAGACACAATTCGAAAGCGAGCATCTATTATTCCGAAATAAGCTATCTGCCAATAAAGCCGCTATCTTCTACTATAAGCGTAGATAATCTTTCCGACTACAGTGTACTGCTTATTACAGGAATCGCTAATCCAGCACCTTTAAAAGAGTATTTGAACAGTAGCAGAATCTCATTTCAGCATATCTCTTATCCAGATCATCACGATTTTCATGCGAAGGATTATAAAAAGATGGTATCCACTTATGAGGAGATAAGCAACGAAAAAAAGCTTATCCTCACCACAGAAAAGGATTCACAACGCTTGGACATCACCCAATTAAATAACATCCCGGTCTATTATATCCCCATTGAAACACATATCATTGAGGAAGATAGCTTCCTAAAACAACTCGAAGAGAAGCTTAATCATTAATATTACGAAGCAACTTCCTGCATTACGTATTTATCCCTTCCAATTCAGGTATATTTATCTTTATACTATTAGAAATATCGCTTAAACGAGGTTTAAAGCTAGTTTTCACTCATTATTTATCGAATTAAACAAGGTAGATTCTTGTTAAGAAATGTTAAAAAGTAACAAACCTGATACAATCAAATAATAAATCAGGCAATTCGACTGTTATTATTGTACAGAAACGGAGTAAATAATAAATGTTAAACGAAAAAAAACACATCATGAAAAAGTTATTTTTAGCAGTATCCGCAGTATTATTTTCATTAACTCTAACCTTTGCACAGGAAGTAAATCCTGAGGAAAAAGCGAAACAAACTGTTACCGAGTGGACTTCACAATTGAACTTGACTCAGGAGCAACAAACACAAATCTATGATATCGTGTTAGAAGCAAAAAAAGCTAAACTTGCGATCAAATCTGATGCTGCACAAACAGACGAAGCAAAAAAAGCTGAACAATTAGCAGCAATTACAGCTGACTTAGATAGCAAAGTGGTTGGTTTATTAACTGAAGAACAAAAACCATTGTATGCTAAAATCGTGGAAGAACGTGCTGCGAAAAAACAAGCACCTGAGGCTCAACCACAACCTCAACAATAATCTGAAATTATTCATGTTTCATATGAAAGAGGGGTTTGACAAATGTCAAACCCCTCTTCTCTTTTTAGAAAGATACCATCCCAAAGATATAACCTACATAAGGATATTTTACAAAGGCTCAAGCAAGGTGCAGAAACAATTCTTTAGGTTTTCCATGAATACCGATAGCCGAAATTAAAAATGACTTATGGAAAAGAATAGGTACTACGTAAGACAAAAAGAAAGGGCATCCTCTTCAGATGCCCTTTTTAAAATCTTTAGCTTTACTATATGTTTAAGAAGCTTTTAACTTCTTTTGAATATCTTGCACGTATGTTTTAAATTTCTTATCCGTCTCGATCAAGTCCTCTACAGTTTGACATG
The DNA here is from genome assembly GCF_030503615.1 of Sphingobacterium sp. BN32. Lineage (NCBI taxonomy): Bacteria > Pseudomonadati > Bacteroidota > Sphingobacteriia > Sphingobacteriales > Sphingobacteriaceae > Sphingobacterium > Sphingobacterium sp. BN32. Next base: position 1,339 of record NZ_CP129963.1, on the reverse strand, counting down.
CGTAGATAACCGTTGAGTGATCTCGTCCTCCAAAGAAACTACCGATAGATTTAAGTGATGACTTTGTGTGGTTCTTCGCCAAGTACATCGAAATCTGTCTCGCCTGAACGATTTCACGTTTCCGAACTTTCGATTTTACCATCTCTACGGGTACTTCGAAATATTCACAAACTAGTTTTTGAATGTATTCCATTGAAATCTCTTTGTGGGTATTCTTCACAAAGTTTTTCAACATAGATTTTGCAAGGTTCAAATCAATCTCGCGCTTGTTTAATGTTGATTGGGCTAGTAATGATACCATAGCACCCTCTAATTCGCGAACTGAATTATCAATTTGATTTGCAACATACTCTACCACATTTTCTGGTAGTTCGATACCATCAGAGTACATCTTCTTCTTTAAGATAGCCATACGGGTCTCCAAATCCGGAACCTGGATATCCGCTGATAAACCCCACTTAAAGCGGCTCAATAAGCGTTCCTCCAATCCTGAAAGATCCTTCGGCGCCTTGTCAGAAGTAAGAATAATCTGCTTTCCTGTCTGATGCAGGTGGTTGAAGATATGGAAGAAGATATCCTGCGTCTTCTCCTTGCCGGCAAAGTTATGCACGTCGTCCATAATAATAACGTCCATAGCCTGATAGAAATTTACGAAGTCATTGATTGTGTTGTTCTTTAAGGAGTCAACAAATTGCTGACAGAACTTCTCACATGACACGTAAATAACAAGTTTGTCCGGAAGATTACGCTTGATCTCGTTTCCGATAGCTTGCGCAAGGTGCGTCTTTCCTAAACCTACATCGCCATAAACCATCAAGGGATTAAATGATGTACCTCCTGGTTTGTTTGCCACTGCATAACCCGCTGAACGCGCCAGACGATTACACTCCCCTTCAATGAAGTTATCGAAAGTGTAGTTCTGGTTCAATTGCGGATCAACTTGCAATTTCTTCAAGCCAGGAATCACGAATGGATTCTTGATGTTCTTATTAAGCGCTACAGGAACTGGAATTGACTGTCTCTTGCCTTCTGCACCATTACCATTTGAAGGAATGTTTGTTGTATAGGGAGTATTAGCCGAAGACTTCTCTACTACGATATTGTACTCCAAACGACCTTGCTCTCCTAAAAACTTTTTAACCGTTTTTCTGAGAATACCTACATAATGTTCTTCCAACCACTCGTAGAAAAACAAACTAGGTACTTGAATAGTTAAAACGTTTCCTTCAAGACGTACAGCTTTAACGGGTTCGAACCATGTTTTAAAACTTTGTGTCGGTATGTTATCTTTTATGACCGCAAGACAACTTTCCCAAACACTTGTACACGTTTTTTCCAT